>JBCBSD010000021.1:0-73368 GCA_039819365.1 Pseudomonadota bacterium | reverse complement strand
TTGCGCGCCGAGCCGGGCGGCGCGTTCCTGGAACTGCTGCTCGGTCGTTTCGCTCCACCAGTCGCGGATGCGCCCGGTGCCGTCGAAGCGACGGCCCTGATCGTCGATCCCAATGCCGACCCGGCCGTCAATTACGGCGCGATCGGCGCGGTGATCGGGCACGAGATCGGCCATGGGTTCGACGATCAGGGCCGTCGCTTCGACGGCACCGGGCGCATCCGCGACTGGTGGAGCGAAACGACCGAGCAGCAGTTCCAGGAACGCGCCGCCCGGCTCGGCGCGCAATATAGCGCGGTCGAAGTCCTGCCGGGGCTCAACCTCAACGGCGAACTCGGCATGGGCGAGAATATCGGCGATCTTGGCGGGCTCGAAATGGCCTATGCCGCCTATCAGCGCTATGTCACGGAAAATGGCGAGCCGCCGGTGCTCGACGGGCTGACCGGCGACCAGCGCTTCTTCCTGTCCTGGGCGCAGGTATGGCGCGGACTGATCCGCGAGAACCGGCTGCGCGAACAGGCGCTGACAGGTCCGCACAGCCCGCCCGAATATCGCACCAATACCGTCGTGCCGAATATCGACGCCTGGTACGAGGCGTTCGGCGTCGGGCCGGACGATGCGATGTACATCCCGCCCGAAGAACGCGTGACGATCTGGTAGGGAGCGGCGGATCATGGCCGAGACGATAACCGCCAATATCGCGCATCAGCTCGGCCGCGCCGAAGCGCGCCGCCGGATCGCCGACGGGATGGACGGCTTTGCCGACGCCATCCCTGGCGGCGCGGTGACCGAGAAACGATGGGAGGAGGATACCGCCTTCTTCACGATCGAAGCGCTCGGGCAAAGACTCGCCTGCCGGCTGGATGTGATGGACGATGTGGTCGTCGCGACGTTCGAGCTGCCGACTTTGCTCAGCCCCTTCGCCGGCGCGATCCGGAACAAACTCGAGGAATATGGGCCGAAATTGCTCGAGGCGTGAACGCTTGAGGGCCGGTTAGTCCCGCGCGAACCGTGATATCGCACCGTCCGACCGCATCGCCTCGAGCGCAATTACGGCACCGGCGTCGTTTCGCGCAAATCGATAGCGCTGCAAAGGATTATCGGCGCGGTAAAACAGGTCTGCGCCGAGCGGTACTAGCGTTCTTATCGGCCTTCTCCCTTGCCGGATGTGCAATCCGCCATCGCTGCTGCTCACCGTCAGCCGGCCATAGTCACCGACCAGATCGGACGAATCGAAATCGATGTCCCGCGCGGGCCTCAAAGCGGCGAGTGCCCATTCCCGGTCGAGCCTGTAGGCGGGTTCGCTATCTTCCAGCAGCGCATTCAGCACGACGATTTGCGCGGCTCTCAGGGCATCCGCGGATGGACTGTCGACGTCCGGGCGGACGCCATCGCCCTCCCAGTTGGTGCCTGTAACTTGATTTACGGGGGAGCCGGTCGCGATGAACACGGAAAAGCCGTTCCCGGCATCGAACGCGCCACCCGGATTGGCCGCGCCATAGCTTGCCTCGCCAATGACGGTGGCGCGGTTTGCGGCTTGCAGCGTGTAGGGCAGGGCCTCGCCAGCAGAAGCGGTTCGTCCGCTGGTCAGGATATAGAGCGGCACGTCCAGTCGCGGTTCGGGATGGAAGATGCCCGGTGCTTCGCTTTCGGTGCCCGAACGGGAATGAAATATATTGTAGATGCGCGCGCCCGGCGAGGTGAACGCGCTTGTCAGATAGCCGACCATGGCCGGCGATCCGCCGCCATTCTCGCGCAGGTCGATGATGACGGCATCAGCTTGCGACACCAGCGCCAATGCAGCATTTGCGGCGCGCCAGGCAGGGTCCGTCGGTTCTTCGAAATCGATATGGGCGAAGAATGTCATGTCGATATAGCCGATATTGCCGGGCAGAATGCCGATCTCGCGGAAACCATAGCCGGAGCGGCGCAGGTGATCGCCGAAGCCGTAAAGCTGTCGACCCGCAGTATCCCCGGTCGGCTCGCTGCCGTCATCGGGCGGCGACCAGGTGACGCGGAAATGATTGTCATACGCGGCGATAGTACTGCTGAGTAACTCGGCCAGTCGCAGTGGATCCTGCACCCGGGCCCATTCGCCACTCGCGGCAGTGCCGCGCAGCTCCTCGGCGATGACGGCGGCCCGCTCTTCATCGTAGAAATTCTCCTCGATCAGCGCGGCCACATTTTCGGTCACCCCGACGACGTCGAGCCGTTGCGCCGATGCGGGCGCCAAAGGCACCATCGCCAAAATCATTACGATTATAATTGTGCGCATGATCGTTTCTCCTCGACCGACGATTTGGATCGGTGACGGGCATCGGGCCATGGCTATCCCATGAATGGCCACCGATTTACGACAAGCGTCATTTTTCTGGCATGCCGAGCCGTCAGAGCAAGTCGCTCAAGAGCCGCGCACTGTTTTCCAGGGTCTTGGTGATCAGCGACCGCTGCGCCCAGCTTTCCTTTTCGAGCTGGGTGGCATTGTCGAAATAGCGTTGCTCGATCCCGGCTACCGCGCCGGCGACCGCAGGGCCGTAGCACACCATGCTCGCTTCCGCGTTCAGCCGGAAGGAGCGTTCGTCCATGTTGCACGAGCCAATCACGGCGATGTCGCGGTCGATCCGCACATGCTTGGCATGGACGAAACCGTTTTCGTAGAGATGGATCTCGATCCCGGCGCGCAGCAGCTCGGCATAATAGGAACGCTGCGCATTCCCGACGAGAAAGCCGTCCGAATAGCGCGACAGCATGATGCGGACCTTCACGCCCCTGAGCGCCGCGCTGGTCAGCGCGGTGAGGATCGCGCCGTTGGGAATGAAGTAAGGCGTGACGATCACGATCTCGTCGCGCGCCAGGTTCATCGCGGCGGCGAACAGCAGGTCGATCCCGCCGATCGGATAGTCGGGGCCGCTGGGGACGAACTGTGCTGAGACATCGCCCGCGTCCATGGCGGGCGCGAACAGATGCGCCTCGTCCAGCGCCGTTCCGCTTTCCAGATACCAGTCGCCGATGAACACGGCCTGCAGCTCGGCGACCGCCGGTCCCTCGACGCGGATGACCAGTTCGACATTGGGCGGCGCGCTGCGGTCCGGCTGGGCGTCGACGATATTTTGCGAGCCGGTGAAGCCGACTTTGCCGTCGATCACAGCGATCTTGCGATGGTTGCGCAGATCGAAGCGCGAGGCGTTGCTGCGCATGCCGAGCGGCAGGACACGATGCGCTTCGGCGCCGGCCGCATGCAGGCGGGCGAGGACGGGCTTGACCCAGCGGATCGACCCGATGGCGTCGATCAGCACGCGGCAGGTGACGCCGCGCTCCCGCGCGCGCTCCACGGCCTGCACGATCTTTCGACCGGTTCGGTCGTCCGCGAAGATATAATATTCGAGATGGACGTGATGCTCGGCCCTGTCGATTTCCGCGACCAGCGCGTCGATCGATCCGTCATACTCCTCCAGCAAATCGATCCGGTTGCCCGTGACTGCGGGCAATCCCGCCAGTCCGCTGGCGAGGTCGGCGACCGGATCGAGCCGGTCGGGCAGATCGGCGCGCGCTTCGCCGGTAGTGATGCCCGCCTTGGCGATGGCCCGGCGCAGGATTTCCGGTAGTTCCTCGAACAGTTTCCGCCGCCGCTTCGGATGCTTCGGCGAGCCGATGACGAGAAACAGCAGGAGCGCGGGCAGGGGTGCGATGAAGAAGAGCAGCAGCCACCCGCGCGCCGCCGCCGGCGAACGGCGAAAGGGCACGAGGATCAGCGCGCCGATCCGGATCACCCAGGAAATGATCGTCAGCAAGTTGGCCCATAGAAAGGCGATCACGACGCTCATTCAGATGCGACCAATTCGTATGGGTATCGCCATCGTCTCGCCGCCGAGCCGCATAAGCCAGTCGCGCATAGCACCCCCCTTGGACCGCTCACGACGGTTTCTTAGCAGAAGAAATCGGAAATGGCAGAGTTTGCGGAAGCGCCGGGCGGCATAACTGCCGAAGACTATTGTCCAAATCCGGGCTCGTCAGCCCGCTCGATGGCTTCGCGCGCGGCGGCGAACAGCGCGCCCGCCTTGGCCTCGCATTCGCGCTGCTCGTAATCGGCGTTGCTGTCGGCGACGATGCCGGCGCCGGCCTGGATATGCATGACGCCGTCTTTCACGACCGCCGTGCGCAAAACGATGCAGCTGTCCATGCCGCCGTCCGGAGAGAAATAGCCGACGCCGCCCGCATAGGCTCCGCGGGTTTCGGGTTCGAGTTCGGCGATGATTTCGCAGGCGCGCACCTTGGGCGCCCCGGAAACCGTGCCCGCCGGAAAACCCGCGAACAGCGCGTCGATGGCGTCATGGCCGTCCTCCAGCTCGCCCGTGACGTTGGAGACGATGTGCATGACATGGCTGTAAAATTCGACGCCGTAGCTGTCGGTGACCGTCACGCTGCCGGCCTTGGCCACCCGCCCGACATCGTTGCGCCCAAGATCGAGCAGCATCAGATGTTCGGCGCGCTCCTTGGGGTCGGCGAGCAGGCTTTCGCGGTTGGCCGCGTCCTCGCTCGCCGTCTTGCCGCGCGGTCGTGTCCCGGCGATCGGCCGGATCGTGACTTCGCCATCGCGTGCGCGCACCAGGATTTCGGGGCTCGATCCGATGAGCGCAAATCCCGGCAGGTCGAGGAAATAGAGGAAGGGCGAGGGATTGATCCGGCGCAGCGCCCGGTAAAGATCGACCGGCGGTAGCGGGAAGGGCTGGGTGAAACGCTGGGCGAGAACGACCTGAAAGATATCGCCCGCCGCGATATAGTCCTTCGCGGTCTCCACCATGCGCGCATAGTCGGCGGTGTCGAGCACCGCTTCGGGCGCGACATCGGGCAGATCGGTGACTTTGCGGTGGCGCGGCAGATAGGGTGCGTTCAGCCGTGCGGCCGCAGCCTCCATTCGCTCCACAGCCTTGTCCACGGACTTTTCCGCGTCTTTGCTCCGGTTCGCATCCGGCGACGGCCATATCGGCGCTACGAGATGCAACTTATCCTCGAGCCGGTCGAAGATGAGAATGAGCGTGGGCCGCACGAACAGCATGTCGGGCAATGCGAGCGGATTGTCGGGCGGGCGCGGCAGATCCTCGATCAAACCGATGGTTTCATAGCCGAAATAACCGACCAGGCAGGCCAGCGATTGCGGCAACCCCTCGGGCAGCTCCATCCGGCATTCGTCGACCAGCGCGCGCAGCGCGGATACGCTGTCGCCCTCGGTTTCGACGAAGCCGTCCGGATCGGTTTCCCAATATCGGTTGATGGCCGCCGCCGCACCTTGCGCGCGAAAGACGAGATCGGGCGCGAGGCCGATATAGGTGTAGCGGCCCCTGACATTGCCGCCTTCGACCGATTCAAGGATGAAATCGCCGCGCCCCGGCTCGATCAGCTTGAGCGCGGCGCCGATCGGCGTATCGAGATCGGCGAGCTGCTGGCGCCAAATCAGCGTCGGACGACCGGCCTCAAGCGCCGCTATCGCGTCGGCGCGGTTCGTCATCTCAGTTGGAGCTTCGACCGGTAACCAGCCGTTCGCCGAGGGCTTCGATCGCCTCCTCGTTGCGCTCGATCGGATAGTCGGCCAGCACCGCGTTCACGAACTGCTCGGCATATTCGTCGGCGGTAACCGTTGCGAACTGCTGGCGCGTCGCTTCGACGATCTCGGGCGTAATCGCGTCCGGATCGCTCTGGATCTCGTCGAGCACCACGACATACCAGCCCTGATCGCGCGGCAGGCGGACGAGCTTGGCCGTATCGGCGGCCATGCGGAACAGCAGCCGGACCGGTTCGGGGACGTTCACGCCGGCTTGCGAAATCGCCTGGCGCGTGGCGCGGGCCGGCTGGGGCGCGGGAAGCTCGATATCGGCTTCGGCGATGGCCCGGGATAGGGGCATCCCGTCATTCACCTTGGCGGCGATTTCCCGCGCTATCGTGCCGGCGCGCCGGGCCGCGCGATCCATAATGAAATCGCGGGTGACGAACCGGCGGATCGTATCGAGCGGCTGGGGCGCGCTGCGCGCGATCTCGACGACATCGATCATCGCAAAGCGCTCGTCGACGATGACGGGCATGAGCACCGCATCCTCGTCATCGTCCAGCGTGAAGGCCATCTCCAGGATCGGCTGCAGGTCGGCCGTGGGCCGGTAATCCGGCTGCTGCGGCGCGAGGCCGTTGGGCGCGACGGGCGGCGTGGCGACGATCGTCAGACCCTTGTCGTCGGCAACCTCCTCGAACGACGCGCCGTCCTCGATCGCATTCTCCATGTCGAGATAAAGCTGCGCCAGCGCTTCGTTGCCCAGTTGTTCGGTCAGGGTCTGGACGATCTCGGGACGCACGCTGCCGAGCGGCGTCGCGTTGCGATTGACGACATCCGCGACGCGGATCACGTGCCAGCCCAGCCCCGACTGTATCGGCTCGAGCAACGTGCCCTCGCTCGCGCCGAACGCGGCCGCGGCGATTTCCTCGGACGTCGACCGCTCGAAACTTTCCCGTGTCGCGCCGCTGACTTGCGTAGACGGGATCGTGAATCCGCGATCCGCCGCTTCGCCGCCAAAATCGGCGCCGCCGTCCACGGCCTCGTAGAATGCACGCGCATCGGCTTCGTCGGTGAGGATGATCTGCTGGAAGGTGCGTGTCTGGCTGCCGCCATATGTGTCGCTGTTCGCCTCATAATATTCGCGAACCTGTTCGTCGGTAGGCGCCGGCACGTCGACATCGTCGAGCGAGAAAATCGCGTAGCGTATCGAGCGGCGCTCGGGCAGCGTGTAGCGCTGAAGGTTATCGTCGTAAAAGCCTTGCAGCTCTTCCGCCGTCGGCGGATTGCCCCGCGGCACGGCGCTCGACGGAATGGACGCGACCTGGCCGCTGCGTTCCTCGAGCAGCAAGCCGGCATAGGGCCGCGCGATCGCCGCCGGTACCTGCGCGCTCGCCGCCACCGGGCCGAGCAGAATGCCGACCAGCGTCTGGCGTTCCAGGTCCGTGCGGACTTCGTCTTCGGTCAGTCCCTGCTGCGCCAATACCTGGCGGAAGGTCGGTTCGTCGAACGTGCCGGTCAGCCCCTGAAACGCCGGAATCTCGGCAATCGTCGCGTCAATGAGGCGTTTGCTGATCAGGATGCCATGGTCCCGCGCAAAGGCGCTCAGCGCCTCGCCCTGCATGTATTGATCGATCGTTTCGTCGAGCCCGCCGCCTTCGACCAGCGCGGCCATGTCGAGCCCCGGCTGTTCCTCGCGCGCATTCTGCAGCGCCCGGGTCACCAACTGGCCGATGCGCTCGTCGCTGACTTCGACGCCGTCGACCGTCGCGACGGTATTTCCGCCACGGCCGAGAAAGCCGGTTCCCCCACCGCCCGGCGCGCTGATGTCAGCGAGGGCGAAGGCCGCCGCGATCAGCGCGACAAAGGCCATCGCGAGCAGGAGGCCGAGCTTCGATGCAAACAGGTTGCGGAAAAATGTGATCATGGAAACTGTGTCTTTGCGTTGGGGCAGCGGGTTGATCCGTGCTTTACGGATGTGCTCGCGCGGCTTCAAGCATTGTTGCGCGATTGGCAGACGCCGAACCGGCGGCTATCAGACCGCCGGTAAATCGAAGCAGGGACACGGAAATCATGACGCGACGCAAACTGATTGCGGGCAACTGGAAAATGAACGGGCATATCGATCATCTGCGCGAGCTTCACGGGATCGAAAAGGCCGCCAAGACCCATGCGAACCTCGATGTGGCGATCTGCCCGCCGGCGACGCTGATCGCGCCCGCCGTTGCTCGCGTACCCGGCCTTCCAATCGGCGCGCAGGATTGCCATTCAGCGGACAAGGGCGCGCATACCGGTTGCCTGTCCGCGGCCATGCTCAAGGAAGCGGGCGCGCATCATGTGATTGTCGGTCATAGCGAGCGCCGGGCCGATCAGGGCGAAACCGACGAAGACGTGCGCGGCAAAGCCGAAGCCGCGCATCGCCATGGGCTTACCGCTATCGTCTGTGTCGGCGAGACCGAAGCCGAACGCGATGCCGGGGACGCGGAAACGGTCGTGACGGGGCAGGTGGCGGGATCGGTGCCCGCGGACGCGACGGCGGATTGGCTCGTCATCGCCTATGAACCGGTCTGGGCGATCGGCACGGGGCGCGTGCCGACGCTCGACGATGTCGGCGCCATGCATGCCGCGATCCGCGCGAAACTGGCCGAGATTATCGGCGACGAAGCTGAGGGCGTACGCATTCTCTATGGCGGCTCGATGAACGGCGACAATGCGGCGGATCTGCTGGCCGTCGCCAATGTCGATGGCGGGTTGGTTGGCGGCGCGAGCCTCAGCGCCGACAAGTTCGTGCCGATCATCGAAGCGGGCGACGCGCTCGCCTGAAGCTGCCATGCTAAACCTCGTCGCTTGAACCTTTCGTCGGAAACGCCTATTTCGCGCGCCAACGCAACGGTGCGCCGGATATCGGCAGCCCAGACAATATAGAGATCCGCAATGTTCACTTTCCTCCTCGTCCTGCAGGCCGTTATTGCCGCTGTGCTTGTGACGCTCATCCTCATGCAGCGGTCGGAAGGCGGCGGGCTGGGCGTCGGCGGCTCGTCCTCGGGCCTCATGACGGCGCGCGGACAGGCGGATTTCCTGACCCGGGCGACAGCCTTCACGGCGATCGCCTTTGTCGGTCTCAGCATCCTGCTTGCCGGCCTTGCGACCACGCGTCAGTCGACATCGACGATCGATACGAGCCTGATCGAAGAGTCCGCTCCGGTTTCGCCGATCGGCGATGCGCCGCCGGCCGAATCGGTCGATAACGACATATTGGGCAGCATCGCGGGGCAGGCCGAAGGGTCCGACGCGGACGAGGAAGAAGCGCCGGCCGAATAATCGGCACCGCGTTACCCACAAAATAATGGCAGAGAACGGATTCGGCGGCTTGCGCTTTGCCGTCAATCCTGCGTAAGCCTTTCCTCCCATGGCGCGGTTCATTTTTGTCACCGGCGGCGTGGTTTCCTCGCTCGGCAAGGGTCTCATGGCAGCAAGCCTCGCGGCGCTGCTGCAGGCGCGCGGCTACAAGGTCCGCATCCGCAAATTCGATCCCTATCTGAATGTCGATCCGGGCACGATGTCGCCCTATCAGCATGGCGAAGTCTATGTGACGGACGACGGCGCGGAGACGGACCTCGATCTTGGCCATTATGAACGCTTTACCGGCGTTTCGGCGCGGCAGAGCGATAATGTGACATCGGGCCGGATCTACCAGACGATCATCACCAAGGAACGGCGCGGCGATTATCTGGGCGCGACGGTTCAGGTCATCCCGCATGTGACCGATGCGATCAAGGATTTCGCGAAGAGCGATCTCGGCGAACTCGATTTCGTGATCTGCGAGATCGGCGGCACGGTCGGCGATATCGAGAGCCTGCCCTTCATGGAGGCGATCCGGCAGCTCAGGAACGAGCTTGGGCGTGGCCAGTCCGTTTCGATCCATACGACGCTCGTGCCCTTTATCGCCGCCGCCGGCGAACTGAAGACCAAGCCGACCCAGCACAGCGTGCGCGAACTGACCTCGCTCGGTATCCAGCCCGAAGTGCTGGTCTGCCGCTGTGAACAGCCGCTGCCGGATGACGAGCGGGCCAAGATCGCCGCTTTCTGCAATGTCCGGAAAAGCGCGGTCATACCGGCGCTCGATGCGCCCACCATCTATGCGGTCCCGCTCACCTATCACGAGGCCGGGCTCGACGACGAGGTGCTGCGCGCCTTCGGTATAGAGGATGCGGCGGAGCCCGAACTTTCCAAATGGGTGGATATCAACGACCGGCTCGAAAATCCCGAGGGCGAGGTCACGATCGGCGTGGTCGGCAAATATGTCGGGCTGCAGGACGCCTATAAGTCGCTCAACGAAGCGCTCGTCCATGGCGGAATCGCCAACCGGGTGAAGGTCAATATCAACTGGATCGATGCAGAGATTTTCGAGGAGGAGGACGCCGATATCGCGGCCCAGCTCGAACCGCTGCACGCCATTCTGGTACCCGGCGCGTTCGGCGAGCGGGGCGCGGAGGGCAAGATTTCCGCCGTCCGCTTCGCGCGCGAGCGCAACGTGCCCTATTTCGGCATCTGTTTCGGCATGCAGATGGCCTGTATCGAGGGCATGCGCGATGCGGGCGTGGCGGCGGCGTCTTCGACCGAATTCGGCGAAACGCCGGAACCGGTCGTCGGCCTGATCACCGAATGGATGTCCGAAGAGGGCATCCAGCAGCGCGAGGCCGGCGGCGATCTTGGCGGCACGATGCGCCTCGGCGCCTATAACGCCAGGCTGGACGGCAACAGCCATGTCGCGCGCATCTATGACGGCGCGAGCGAGATCAGCGAGCGTCACCGTCATCGTTATGAGGTGAACACGCATTATATGGGTCGGCTGCAGCAGGGCGGGCTCGTCTTTTCCGGCATGTCGCCCGACGGCCAACTGCCCGAGATCGTCGAGCGGCCGGATCATGACTGGTTCGTCGGCGTTCAGTTCCACCCGGAGCTCAAATCCCGGCCGTTCGATCCGCATCCGCTGTTCGCCAGCTTTATCGAGGCCGCGGTCCGCCAGTCGCGGCTGGTCTGATACGCCGGGATACGGCATAGAGGCCCTTCACCTTTGCGATGGGAGGGATTCATGGCGGTCGAACGGATGAAGGCGCAGGACCTGCTGGCCATATTGCCCGAAGGCTCTTTGCTCGCCGCGTGCGATGCCGAACAGCTCGATGACCTCCTCGCGCGCACCAAGGTCGAATTCGCGCCGAAACGCGAAACGCTGATCCATCAGGGCGATCCCGGCGATTCCGCGATCATTCTCGTGACCGGCACGGCGCGGGTGAACATGGTCTCCGCCAATGGCCGGGAGATCGTGCTCGATTATCTCGGGCCGGGCACCGTGATCGGCGAGATCGCGCTGCTCGACGGCGGGGAGCGCACCGCGACGGTGACCATGGTCGAGGATGGCAGCATCATGCGACTGTCGCGCACCGAGTGCGAGGACTTCATCAAGAACAATCCGGGCGTCGCGCTCAGCATGCTGCAAGAAATGGCGCGGCGACTGCGCCAGATGAATATGACGGTCGAGAGCGACCGCGCTTTTTCGGCCGGTCCGCGGCTCGCCCGCTATCTGCAGCGCCTGACCGACGAAGAGGCGGCGAGCCAGAAGTTGAAGATCGATGTCAGCCAGAGCGAACTCGGCAATTTCGTCGGCATCAGTCGCGAAAATATCAACCGCCAGCTATCCGCCTGGGCCGATGCCGGACTGATCGAGCTCGAACAGGGCAAGATTCGCATCGTCGATTGCGAAGCGCTTTGGGAAATCGCCGCGATGGGCGATTGACCCACTATCCAGACCGCAACGGTCAGCACTTTTCAAGCAACAGGAACCCATCATGACGACCAGCACCGATTTTCTCGTGAACAAAGCCAAGCTCGATGATACGCGCATTGCCGAGAGCGATCTCGGCGATCTGGAGGATGGCCAGATTTTGCTGGAAGTCGAGAAATTCGCGCTGACCGCGAACAACATCACCTATGCCGTGATGGGCGAGCAGATGGCCTATTGGAATTTCTTCCCGGGCGAAGAGGGGTGGGGGCGCATTCCCGTCTGGGGCTTCGCGACTGTCGCTGAATCGCGCCATCCTGATATCGCCACCGGAGAGCGCGTCTATGGCTATCTGCCGATGTCCTCGCATGTCGTCGTGGAGCCCGGAAAAGTCACGGACGGCACGTTTTCGGACATGGCCGCGCATCGCCAGCCGATGAACCCGGTGTACAATAATTATCGCCGCCTTGCCGCCGATCCGGCGCATAATCCGGAACTGGAGGCTCATCGCGCGCTGTTCGAGCCGCTGTTCATGACGTCGTTTCTGATCGAGGCGTTCATGCAGCGCGAAGACTATTACGGTGCGAAATCGCTGATCATGACGAGCGCTTCGTCGAAGACCGGTATGGCGCTCGCCCAGGTCGCCAAGGCTCGCAGTCCGGAGATCGAGCGGGTCGGTCTGACCAGTTCCGGCAATATCGAATTTGTAAAAGGCCTCGATCTCTACGATCGCGTGCTTGCCTATGACGCGGTCGGCGAACTCGATGCCGATACGCCGTCGGTCGTCGTCGATTTTGCGGGCAACGGGAAGACGCTCGCGGCGATCCACACCCATTTCGGAGACTCGCTCAAATATAGCTGCCTCGTGGGCGCGACCCATTGGGATGCGCGCGGGCAGGGCGGGGAACTACCCGGCCCGACACCGATCCTGTTTTTCGCGCCCGATCATGTCGTGGCGATGACCACCGATCTCGGACCGGAAGGTTTTGCGCGGGAAGTCGGCAAGGCCTGGGCCGGGTTTATCGGCGAAGCCAAGGGCTGGGTCGACGTTATCCGGCGCGAGGGTGGCGTGGGAGTGGCAGAGACTTATGGTAAGTTGCTGCTCGGCAATGCCAGTCCGCGGGACGGATTCATTCTTTCGCTCTAGCCGAGCAGCGGTTCGCAGCCCGTGCCGTCCAGAATGGCTCTCGTTCGGACCTGGTCTTCATCCGATAGCGCCGCAAACGCCTCACGGATCCATTGCAGGCATTTTGCCTGATAGGGGAAGGTCGGCTGAGACCAGGGCCGCCCGTCGATTTCCGTTTCGAAATCATCCGTGTCGGCCATGACGGCCTGCGCATTGGCGAGGAGGAACGGCGCATAGACGCGGCCTATTTCCGTCAGCAGCGGCAAGAGCGCCGCATGCGACGCTTCGATATCCATCCAGTCGTCGGCCTGCACGTCCAGTCCCGAAAGATCGTCGATGCGGTCGATCCATGCGCGCACGCGCGGGCTCTTCTCGGCTGCGAGGGCCGCCGGTGTCGGATCGACGATCGTCAGCTGGGTGAGCTGGCCATAAAGCGCGAAATCGGCCGAGGACGGACGGCCGCCCAACACATAGCCCTGCGCTTCGATGAGGCTATCGAGAATATCGAGCAGCCGCACATAGCTGCTCTCGATCGTCTCCGCGGTTACGCTGTTCGAGCCGACGACATAGAGCCGGTCGATCTGCCGCTTCGAAAACATGTCCGCCATCTTGGCGGCTTCGTCCGGTGGGAGCGTCGGTTCCGACCAGTGAATGAGTAGCGGGCCGGCATTTTTCGCGTCGGCGTCATAGTACCAGCGATAATGGAACATCGCCTTGGTCAGCCATTCGTCCGCATAGTCTTCGACCAGATAGTTGATAAAGGCGAGAACGGGATCGGGCGGCACGGCCGCGCGGCCCGGCATATCGGATTCAAGACGCCGGATGATCGGCGTCGAATCCACGACTGCCTCGAGTGCGCCGTTCATATCCCGGAAGAAGAAGGTCGGCATCAGCCTGACCTTCGGCTTCGGATAGCCGTGCGGCGCGCCCAGCATGCCGCCCCAGCGCATCGCATAGGGGATATGGCGATAGCGCAGATAGGCGACCATCTTGCGCGTATAGGGCGAGCCGGGCGCGCCCATCAGTTCGATGCGTTCAGGGGTGGTCGGTTCGCTCATGGGAAATGCCTCAGCTTTCCGCGCCGCGCCGACGGGCGAGTTCGCGCAAATTGCTCTCATGCCCGCTGCGGTCGAGGCTGTAGAAGCTGATAAATCCGATCATCGCCATCCAGAGCGCCAGGATCGTCGGCACATAGACCGCGCCGAGATCCCATAAAGTCTCTTCGGGCACTTCGCCCTGCGCCGCACCCGTTGCGAGACCAACGCCGGCAAGGACGAAACCGGCGACCACGATGCCGAGACCTTCTCCCCATTTGCGCATGAAGGTCGAGGCCGCGAAGAACAGGCCTTCGGAGCGCCGGCCGGTCTTCACTTCGGCCTGTTCCACGAGATCGGCGATCATCGAAGCAGCGAGTATCTGGTAACAGATGATGAGGCCGACATCGATCGTATTGGCGATCAGATAGAACCAGAAAATGAAGGGCGATTCATTGTCCGGCAGCACGCCGATCAGCCGCAGGAAGATCGGCATCGGCGCCCCGAGAAAGGCGATCAGCCCGATCGTGATCGCGCCGCGTTTCTTCCCGAATTTGCGGGTGACGATCGGCGCGAGCGTCGCGCCGATGATCGCGGATATGAATACGCCGAAGGTGATCACGCCAAGCTGTTGCGGGCTGAAGCCCCAGAAATAGGTGCCGAAATAGAAAGCGAGGCCGGCCGCCAGGCCGCTCGCCGTAAAGGCCAGCAGTGCCGCGATGAACAGCGCGAGGAAAGACCGGCTCGACAGCGTTTCGAATATCTCCCGGAATATCTTGCCGAGCGTCAGGTCGCGTTTCGGCGGCGGTGCCTTGAGATAGGGGATGCGCGCATGGGTGCCGACAGCCGATACCATGATGGCGGTGAAGATGAGGCCCGCGCCGATCATGCCGTAGAGCGCATAGGCGTCCGGATTGAACTGGCCATTGGGTATCGCAAGCGTCGCGAAGGCCGGGAAGATCATCATGAAATTGATGACCGTCATCGCGTTGCCGCCGGTCCAGCCGAAATAATAGCGGATTCCGAGCAGCGAACTGCGCTCGTCATAGTCTTGGGTCAGTTCGGGCGTCAGCGCGGTGTTGGGCGTTTCGAAAAAAGTAATGAAAGTGCGGATGATGATCGCCAGGACGACGATATACCAGAAGAGCGCCGTTTCGCTCCAGCCTGTCGGCGGATTCCAGATGAAAAAATAGCTGACCGATATCGGGATTGCCGCGATATACATGAAGGGGTGCCGGCGGCCCCAGCGGGAGCGGAAATTATCCGACCAATAACCGACGATGGGATCGCTGAATGCATCTGAAATGAGGGCGATCAGGATCGCCAGACTCACGAGCCGCGCATCGACGCCGATGACCTGCGCGTAGAAGAGCAACAGGAAATATTTGAGGCCGCCGTCCTTGACGCCATAGGCGACCGAACCGAAGCCATATGCGAGCTTCGTGCCGAGTGGGAGTTTTTTCGAGGCGCCGTCGTCCGCCGGAGGCGATTGCAGCAGTTCGCGTTCCTGGGCCAATTGGCCCGAGGCGGGCGGTTCCTTCATACGCGCATCTCTCTCTTCTCGTTCTTTTCTCGGCACTATGGGGCCGGTTCGCTGTGCTGGCAATTGCAATCGGATAGACGCGAAACTGTCATTGCCCGGTCATCCGCGGGGCGTAGGGCGGCCGCGATTGGAGACCGAGATGCCTGTTTCGCCTTCGCTCCGCCTTCGCCCCGCTTCCCGAACAGCCCGCAACCGCAAAGTCCGCAGCGCGGTGCACCGGCACAGACATCTGAGCCGTCAGGGACTTTTGGAGCGTAGCTTCACCTTCGCCTTTCGTGGCCTCGTCTATGCGCAGATCTGGGAAGATCCGCGTGTCGATATGGAAGCGCTGGAACCGCGACCCGATTCCCGGCTCGTGACCATCGCCAGCGGTGGCTGCAACGTGCTGAGCTATCTGACCGGAAACCCGGAGCGGATTACCGCGCTTGATCTCAACCCAGCGCATATCGCGCTCAATCGGCTCAAAGTGGCGGCGGCGCGCCATCTGCCCGATTATGAAAGCTTCTATCGCTTCTTCGCCTGTGCCGACGACAGGGCCAATATCGCCGCCTACTGCGATCATATCCGGCCGCATGTCGATGCCACAACCCGACGTTACTGGGACCGGCGCGACCTTTTGGGCCGGCGGCGTATCGGCGGCTTTTCTCGCAATTTCTACCGCAAGGGTTTGCTGGGACGTTTCATCACGGCGGCGCACCTGGTCGCCCGGCTCCACGGTGTCGATCCGCGGGACATGCTCAAGGCAGAGACGCCGGAGGAGCAGCGGCAATTCTTCGAGGAACGGCTTTCGCCGTTGTTCGACCGCAAGTTCATCCGCTGGCTGACCGATCAGCCGGCCTCGCTCTTCGGACTCGGCATTCCACCGGCGCAGTATATCGCGCTGGTCGGCGACGATCCGGACGGCATGGCGAGCGTATTGCGTCGGCGGCTCGAAAAGCTGGCCTGCGATTTCGAAATGTCGGATAACTATTTCGCTTGGCAGGCGTTTGGGCGTGGTTACGGCAAGAAGCCCAGCGCGCCGCTGCCACCCTATCTGCAAGAGGCGCATTACGGGGATATCGTCGCGCGCGCCGGCCGGATCGATGTCCGGCATGTCGACTTTACCAGCTATCTGGCCGGCGAGTCCGCCGCGAGCCTCGACCGCTACGTCCTGCTCGATGCGCAGGATTGGATGACGGACGTGCAGCTCACGGCGCTCTGGTCGGAAATAACGCGCACCGCCCGGCCGGGCGCGCGCGTGTTGTTCCGGACAGCGGCCGAGCCGACTTTGCTGCCCGGCCGGGTGCCAGAGGGCATAATGCGGCGTTGGGACTATCGGGAGGATCGCTCTTTGGCGCTTACTAAGCGCGATCGATCCTCCATCTATGGCGGTATGCACCTCTATGTCCGTGCGTAGCGAGGCCGGTCCGGCGAAAACCGCCGGACGGATGGACGAGATTTACCGCAACCAGCGGCATTTCTACGACTTGACCCGTAAATATTATCTGCTGGGCCGGGACGCGTTGATTGCCGATCTTGCGCCGCCGCGTGGCGCATCGGTGCTGGAAGTCGGATGCGGCACGGGACGCAATATTGTGGTCGCGGGGCGGCACTACGCGGACACGTCGTTGTTCGGAATCGATATCTCGGCCGAGATGCTCTCGACTGCGTGCAAGGCGGTCCGCCAGTCCGGCCTCGCGACGCGGACCGCACTAGCCCGCGCGGATGCGTGCGATTTTAACCCGGACCGGCTGTTCGGCCAGCGCTGTTTCGACCGGATATTCCTCTCCTACACGCTGTCGATGATTCCGCCTTGGCGTGAGACGCTGGCGCATCTCCCATCGATGCTCGCGCCGGGCGGTTCGCTGCACATCGTCGATTTCGGCCAGCAGGAGGGGCTGCCGGATATGTTCAAACGGGCTCTGTTCGCATGGCTGCGCCGCTTCGATGTAGAGCCGCGGGCCGCGCTGCCGGACTGCCTGGCCGATATCGCGGATACCGGCGAGCTGCAGTTTGAAATGCGCTCACTCCATCGCGGTTATGCCTGGAGCGCGGTCTTGCGGCGGAGCGGCTAGCATTATTTGCGGCCGGAAACGAAAGTGCCCGGACCGTGAGGCCCGGGCACAAACGTGACGAACAACGGTTCGCCCCCTTTTATTGGCTCCCTAATCGCGCACATGCCTTCCCCTCAAGGCGTGCAGCGGGGAACCTCCCTGAACCACGGCCAACGGCGCGTGATTTATGGCGCTGTGCTAGGCCATTCTGTCCGGGTTTGTCATGGGGGTAGCCGCATTTCTGCCACAATAGTTGGCGGCTGTGACGTCCGCGCAACAGCGGCGCCCAAGCGTTGACGCTTGCGGCGCTCCGGCTTGCCGCCTAGAGACGCGGATCATCACCGGCCCGTTTCAGGACCTAAATGTCATGCGCCTATCCCGCTATTTTCTGCCCGTCACCAAGGAAACGCCCGCCGATGCCGAGATCGTCAGCCACAAGCTGATGCTGCGCGCCGGACTGGTGCGCCAGACCTCGGCCGGCATCTATGCCTGGCTGCCGCTCGGCCACAGGGTGCTCCGCAAGATCGAGCAGATCGTTCGCGAAGAACAGGACCGGATCGGCGCGGCCGAGATGCTGATGCCGACGCTGCAATCCGCCGATCTGTGGCGCGAGAGCGGACGCTATGATGCCTATGGCCCGGAAATGCTGCGCATCGAGGACCGGCAGGGGCGCGACCTGCTCTACGGACCAACCAATGAGGAAATGATCACCTCGCTCTTCAAGGACGGGGCGCGCAGCTATCGCGACCTGCCCAAGATGCTCTACCATATCCAGTGGAAGTTCCGCGATGAGATCCGCCCGCGTTTCGGCGTGATGCGCGGCCGCGAATTCCTGATGAAGGATGCCTACAGCTTCGATCTCGATGAGACGGGCGGGCGGGTCAGCTACAACAAGCAATTCGTCGCCTATCTGCGGACCTTCGCGCGGATGGGCCTGCGCGCCATTCCGATGCAGGCGGATACGGGGCCGATCGGCGGCGATCTCAGCCATGAATTCATCATCCTCGCGCCGTCGGGCGAGAGCGAGGTCTTTTTCCACAAAAGCTGGGAAGAGGCGCGCTCGGCAGAAGACTATGACGTCGATGTCGAAGATACCGGGGCGCTGCAGGCGTTCGTCGACAGCATGACCGCGGAATATGCCGCGACCGACGAGAAGCGCGACGAAACGCGCGAAGCGGAGCTGGGCGACGAGCTGCTCAAATCGCGCGGCGTCGAGGTCGGCCACATCTTCTTCTTCGGCGACAAATACTCAAAGGCCATGGGCCTCAAGGTTTCGGGCAAGGACGGATCGATGGTGACGCCCGTCATGGGCAGCTATGGCGTCGGCGTTTCGCGGCTCGCCGGGGCGATCATCGAAGCGAGTCATGACGATGACGGGATCGTCTGGCCCGAAGCGGTCGCGCCCTACAAAGTCGGCCTCATCAATATGCGCGCCGATGACGAGGCCTGCGTCGCGGCCGCGGACGATCTCTATGCGAAGCTGGAAGCGGCCGGGGTCGAGGTGCTGTATGACGATCGCGACGAGCGCGGCGGCGCCAAATTCGCGACGATGGATGTGATCGGACTGCCCTGGCAGCTCATCGTCGGGCCGCGCGGGCTGAAAAACGGCGTGGTCGAGTTAAAGCGTCGTTCAACCGGAGAGCGCGAAGAGGTGACTCCCGAAGTCGCTTTGGAGAAACTCAGCCGATGAATAACACCGCTCCGCTAGTCCCGAGCGCAGTCGAGGGATGCTTCGAGCGTAGTCGAGAAGCGCATCGCGCAGGGAAAGCGTTGTCTCGGCTACGCTCGACCATGTGTCTCGACTTCGCTCGACACTATCGGGATGGTTCGGGGTTGGGGAGGCCGTCATGATCCTCTCCCGCCATGAGCGGATGATCGCCAAACGCTATTTGCTGCCCGGCAAGGGGGAGCGCTTCATTTTTGTCGTCGCATCGATCAGCTTCGTCGCGGTGATGCTCGGCGTGATGGCGCTGGTCGTGGTGATGAGCGTGATGAACGGCTTCCGCGCCGATCTGTTCGACAAGATCGTCGGGCTCAACGGTCATGCAGTGATGCAGGGCTATGGCGGCCGCCTGCCGGACTGGCAGGAAATCCTCGAAGAATCGCGCCAGACCGAGGGTGTGGTGTCCGCCACGCCGCTGATCGAGCAGCCGCTCATGGCGAGCTATGACGGCCGCGTTGAAGGCGTGCTTGCACGCGGCATGCGGGTTGAGGACATCCGCTCAAACGAACTGATCAACGAGAATATCGTGGCGGGCGACATGGCGCTGCTGACAGCAGGCAGTGATCGTGTTGCCATCGGTTCGCGGCTGGCGACGGCGCTCGGCGCGGTGACCGGCGGGCAGATCAGCCTGATTTCGCCGCAGGGACGGACGACCCCGTTCGGCACGGTGCCGCGCATCGTATCCTATGAAGTGGCGGCGATCTTCGAAGTGGGCGTCTATGATTTTGACAAGGCGTTCGTACTGATGCCGATGGAGGACGCGCAGACACTCCTCTTGCTCGACGACGCGGTCGGCATGATCGAATTCGACACTACCGATCCGGAAAATGTCGGCGCGATACTGGAGCCCATCGCCCGCAATTATGCGACGCAGGGCGTACTGACCGACTGGCGCGAGATGAACAGCCAGCTCTTCGATGCGCTCGCGATCGAACGCGTCGTGATGTTCTGGGTGCTCTCGCTGATCATCCTCGTCGCTGTCTTCAACATCCTGTCGTCGCTGATCATGCTGGTGCGCGCCAAGAAGCGCGATATCGCTATCATGCGGACGATGGGTGCGTCGCGGCGCTCGATGATGAAAATCTTCCTGACCATCGGCATGACGACCAGCACGCTCGGCACGCTGGCGGGTCTGGGGCTCGGCTTCCTGCTGCTGCATTTCCGGCAGAATGTTGTGAACTTCGTGCAGACGGTGACCGGCCAGAATCTCTGGGACCCGTCCGTGCGGTTCATCACCGAACTGCCCGCGCGCACCGATCCGTTCGAGATATTGGCTATCGTCGGGCTGGCGCTGGGTTCGGCCTTTGTCTTCACCCTCTACCCCGCCTTCAAGGCGGCGAGCACCGATCCGGTGCAGGTGCTGCGCTATGAGTGAGACGGTTCTCGAAGTCCGCAATCTCGCGCGGAGTTTCGAACAGGGCGGCGTGAAGATCGAAGTGCTGCGCGGCGTCGATATCCGGATCGACAAGGGCGAGATCGTCGCGCTGCTCGGGCCGTCAGGGTCCGGCAAATCGACGATGCTGCAGGCGGTCGGGCTGCTCGAAGGCGGTTTCAGCGGATCGATCGCCATCGACGGCGAACAGGCCGGCAATCTCGAAAACGATGCGCGCACGCGATTGCGGCGCGATCATCTCGGTTTCGTCTACCAGTTTCATCACCTGCTGCCCGATTTCTCGGCCAAGGAGAATGTCATCATCCCGCAGCTGATCCGGGGCGCGATGCCCGACGAGGCCGAGGCGCGCGCTTCGGCGCTGCTCGATCGGCTCGGCCTTGGTCATCGCCTCGATCATCGGCCGTCCCAGCTGTCGGGCGGCGAGCAGCAGCGCGTTGCCGTCGGCCGCGCGCTCGCCAATCGCCCCTCGCTGGTGCTCGCGGACGAGCCGACCGGCAATCTTGACGAGGCGACCGCCGATATCGTGCTGGCGGAGTTCCTGGCGCTCGTTCGCGAGGAGGGCAGCGCCGCGCTGATCGCGACGCATAACGAACGTCTCGCGAAGAAGACCGATCAGGTGTATCGTCTGCACGAAGGCCATCTGGAAAGGGAAGCCGCATGAGCGTCCATGACTATGCCGTAAAGCTGCCGGATGGGGCGGAACAGAAGCTCGCCGATTACGCGGGCAAGACGGTGCTGATCGTCAATGTCGCGTCGAAATGCGGGTTCACGCCGCAATATGCGGGGCTTGAAGAACTGTATCGCAAATACAAGGATCGCGGGTTCGAGATCCTCGCTTTCCCGTGCAACCAGTTCGGCGCGCAGGAGCCGGGCGATGCCGAAGAAATCGCGAATTTCTGCACGCTCAAATATGACGTGACCTTCCCGCTGTTTGCGAAGATCGATGTGAACGGCAGCAATGCCGATCCGCTGTTCGAGCATCTGCGCGAGCAGAAACGCGGCCTGATGAGCGATCGGATCAAGTGGAACTTCACCAAGTTCCTCGTCGATGCGAACGGCAATGTCGTGCAGCGTTATGCGCCGACGACGAAGCCCTATCAGATCGAAAAGGATATCGCAGAGCTGCTCGACTAGTAGCTGCTGCTGGGGCCTATCCACCGGGCACTTTTTGTTCCCGTTTCGCGAATCGCGATGCCGTCCCATATTGAAGCCATGTCCGCCGCGCCTTTCGTCCCCTTACGCATCTTCTCGGCCTATACGATGCTCGAGGGCGCGATCCAGCCGAACAAGATCGCCGCCCGGGCGCGCGAACTCGGCTTTCCGGCGGCTGCGCTCGTCGATCGCAACGGACTCTACGCCGCCATGCCCTTTTGCGCGGCGGCGTTCGATGCGGGGGTACAACCGATTATCGGCACCATGCTGGCCATCGCCCGCCCCGGTCGCGCGGAGGGCGAGGACCCGATCATCGACTGGTTGCCGCTGTTCGCGCAGGACGAAGCGGGCTATGAAAATCTGTGCGCGCTGGTGTCCCAAGCCCATCTTGACCGGCCGCTGGAAGAGGCGCCGCATGTTCCCTTCGATGCGCTGGACGGCCGCACGGACGGACTGATCGCGCTGACCGGCGGTGGAGAGGGCGCGCTCGCGCGGCTGTTCGAAGGCGAGCAAACCGAGGCGGCGCTCGCTTATGCCGAGCGGCTGATCGCGCTGTTTCCCGGCAGGCTCTATGTCGAGATCAGCCGGCGAGGCGATCCGATCGAGGAAGCGAGCGAGGCAGCGCTGCTCGATCTCGCCTATGACCGGGACATTCCGCTCGTCGCGACCAACCCGGCCTTTTTCCAGCGGCAGGATTTCCACGCCGCGCATGACGCGATGCTGTGTATCGCCGATAGCAACTATGTCGAAAGCGACGATCGCCGACAGAGCCCGGAAGAAGGCTGGATGGTGCCGCATGAGGCGATGGAAGAGCGGTTTCGCGATCTGCCGGAGGCACTGGCCAACACGCTCGTCATCGCCCAGCGCTGCGCCTTTGCGGCGCCCAAACGCGATCCGATCCTGCCGAGCGTCGCGGGCGATCTTGATGGTGAATCCGCCCAGCTCAGGGAGGATTCACGAACAGGCCTCGAAGAGCGTCTCGTCGCGATCCATGGCGACAGTCTGACCGACGACATCCGCAAGCCCTATGTCGAGCGGCTCGAATATGAGCTCGATATCATCATCGAAATGGGCTTTCCCGGCTATTTCCTGATCGTCGCCGATTTCATCAAATGGGCGAAGGGTGAGGGGATCCCGGTCGGGCCGGGGCGCGGCTCGGGCGCGGGCTCGGTCGTCGCCTGGGCGCTGACCATCACCGATCTCGATCCGCTGCAGCTTGGCCTGCTGTTCGAGCGCTTCCTTAATCCCGAACGCGTGTCGATGCCGGATTTCGACATCGATTTCTGCGAAACGCGGCGCGGCGAAGTGATCCGCTACGTCCAGCAGAAATATGGCCGCGATCAGGTCGCGCAGATCATCACTTTCGGAACGATGAAGTCGCGCGCGGTCCTGCGCGACGTCGGGCGCGTGCTGCAAATGCCCTATGGCCAGGTCGACCGGCTGACCAAGATGGTGCCCAACCATCCGACCGATCCGTGGACCCTCGAACGCGCGCTCAACGGCGTTTCGGAATTCGAGACCGAGTACAAGACCGACGCCGACGTCAAGAAACTGGTCGATCTGGCGATGAAGCTCGAAGGCCTGCCGCGCCATAGCTCGACCCATGCGGCCGGCGTAGTGATCGGCGATCGGCGGCTCGACAAGCTGGTGCCGCTCTATCGCGATCCGCGCTCGGATATCCCCGTCACCCAGTTCGACATGAAGAATGTCGAAAAGGCGGGGCTCGTGAAGTTCGACTTTCTCGGGCTGAAAACGCTGTCCGTCCTCAAGAAAGCGGTCCAGCTGCTCGCCCAGCGCGGGATCACGGTCGATCTCGACCGGCTCGGCTGGGACGACGAGCAAGTCTACAAGCTGCTCCAGAGCGGTCACACGGTCGGCGTGTTCCAGCTCGAATCGGAAGGCATGCGGCGAACGCTCGCCGCCGTGAAGCCGACATGCTTCGAAGACATCATCGCGCTCGTCTCGCTCTATCGACCAGGCCCGATGGACAATATCCCGATGTTCGGCGCGCGCAAAAACGGTCTCGAACCGATCGAATATCCGCACCCCGATCTCGAGCCGATCCTGAAAGAAACCTACGGCATCTTCGTCTATCAGGAACAGGTGATGGAGGCGGCGAAGGTGCTGGCCGGATACAGCCTCGGCGATGCCGACCTGCTGCGCCGGGCGATGGGCAAGAAGATCCAGGCGGAAATGGATGCGCAGCGCGACCGCTTTGTCTCGGGTTGTGCCAGCAATAATATAGCTTCGGGCAAGGCGAACGAATTGTTCGACTTGATCGCCAAATTCGCAGGCTATGGCTTCAACAAGAGCCATGCCGCCGCCTATGCCCTGATCGCCTATCAGACGGCCTGGTTGAAAACCCATTACCCGCACGAATTCTTCGCCGCCTCCATGTGTTACGACATGGGCAATACCGACAAGCTCGGTATCTTCCTCGAAGATATCCGCCGGACGCGCGACGATGATACGGGCGAGCCCATCGTCTGCTTGCCGCCCTGCGTGAACACGAGCGAGGCGCTGTTTTCGGTCGCCCCGCATGGGGCGGGTCACGCTGTCCGCTATGCGCTCGCCGCACTCAAGGGCGTGGGGCAAAAGGCGATGGAGCAGCTGGTCGCAGAACGCGATGCCGAAGGTCAGTTCGCCAGCCTCGACGATTTCGCCGCGCGGGTCGATCCGCATCTCCTCAACAAACGCCAGCTCGAAAGCCTGGCCGGTGCCGGGGCGTTCGACGGGCTTGAGGATAACCGGCCGGCCGTTTTCGCGGCGGCCGAAACGATCCTGGCCATCGCCTCGAGCGCCGCCGATGCGCGGGAGACGGGGCAGGGCGGCCTCTTCGCCGATAGCGGGGAGAGCGATATCGCGCATATCCGCCTGTCCGGGGAAATCCACTGGCCGCTTGCCGAACGGATGGCGCAGGAAAAGGAAGCGTTCGGCTTTTATTTTTCGGGTCATCCGGTCGACAATTTCAAGCATCTGGCGGACGCCTATGGCGCGCAAAGCTATGGCGCGCTCTGCGCGATGACGGCGCCCGCTGCAGGCGGCCGGATCAGCGAAATCATGGCGGGCATGGTGGAGAATGTTCGCAAGCGCACTTCGCGGCGCGGCAATCCCTTTGTCACCGCGACGCTCTCGGATTCGTCGGGCCAGTTCTTCGCGAGCGCCTTCGAAGAGGGGCCGCGCCTTGCGCTCGAAGAGGCGGCCAAGTCCGGCAATTGCGGCCTCCTTAACGTGGAGCTCGACTGGCAGCCGGGCGAGGACATGCCGCGTGTTACCGTGCAGCGCTTCCAGCCGTTCGAGGACCTTGCCAATCGCAAGCGGGTCATGATGACGATCTCCGTGGCTGAGCCGGCGGCCTTGGCGCGCGTCGCGGAACTACTCGGCGATAATGAGGGCGGGCGCGGCACGGTCGTGTTCGAAGCGCCATTGCCGGAAGGCGGCAGTGCCCGTGTCGTGCTGGGTCGCCATTTCGTGCTCGACGCCGAAGTCAGCGAGAAGATCGGCCAGCTCCCCGGCGTGATCGATGCGCAGCTCGCGCCCGATACCGGGACGGTCGGCGAACAGCGTCCGCCGCTCGCGCTCGTTTCCTGATTTCGCGACTTTCCCGGCCGATGGGGCTGGACGATTGCCCGCTTACGGCTAAAGTGAGCCAAAAATCAGCACTATCGAGAGGATGACCATGCTTGGAGGAATGCAGAATGCGCCGCTGCGCATCAGCAATATAATCGATCACGCCGCGCGTGAACATGGATCGCGCGAGATCGTGACCCGCTGGGCGGACGGTAGCACGACGCGGTCCAACTGGGCCGGCATTGCCGAAGATGCGCGCAAATTCGCGCAGGCGCTCGAAAAGCTCGGGATGAAAAAGGGCGACCGGATCGCGACGCTGGCCATGAACCATGGCCATCATCTTGCGGCCTGGTACGGGATTATCGGCATGGGCGGCGTTGTCCATACGATCAACCCGCGCCTCTTCGCCGAACAGCTCGTCTACATCATGAACCATGCGGAGGATCGGATACTCCTCTTCGACAAGGCGTTCGAACCGATCGTCGCCGGCGTGAAGGACCAGCTCAAAACGGTCGAGCATTTCATCCTGTTCGACGGCGAAGGCGACTATCCGACCTTCCGCGAACTCACCGACGCCGAAGACGGCGACTATGAATGGGTCCAGGGCGACGAGCGCGAGCCCTGTGGGCTTTGCTACACGAGCGGCACGACCGGCAATCCCAAGGGCGTGCTGTACGAGCATCGCTCCAACGTGCTCCACGCGATTACCGAGGGCCAGCCGGACGCTATCGACCTTTCGATGCGCAGCGTGATGCTGCCGATCGTGCCGATGTTCCACGCCAATGCCTGGGGCCTGCCCTTTGCCTGTGCGGTGACGGGATCGAAGATGGTCTTTTCGGCGGTCAATGACGGCGAGGTGCTGTGCAATCTCGTACTCGACGAAGGCGTGACCCATTCGGCCGGTGTGCCGACCGTCTGGCTCGCCATGTTCGCGCATATGGACGCGCACGATATCGGCTATGGCAAGCTTGAAAACATCGTCATCGGCGGGTCCGCCGCGCCGCGCTCGATGGTCGAGCGCTTCATGAAAAACGGGATTCGCGTCAGCCATGCCTGGGGCATGACGGAGACCTCGCCGATCGGCACGGTCGGCGCGCGCCCGGCCGGATGGGACGATATGAGTTTCGACGAGCAGGTCGATCTAATCTGCCGCCAGGGCCGCACGCCCTTCGGCGTCGAGCTGCGCGTCGTCGACGATGACGGCCACGAACTGCCCCGCGATGGCGAGAGTTCGGGCGCGCTGCATGTGCGCGGTCCCTGGGTGCTCGATCAGTATTTCCAGGATGAGAGCGGCAAATGCGTCGCCGACGATCAGTGGTTCGATACCGGCGATGTCGCCGTGATCCATCCCGACGGCGTTATGCAGATCACGGATCGCGCCAAGGATGTCATCAAGTCCGGCGGCGAATGGATCAGCTCGATCGAACTCGAAAACGCGGCCGTCGGCTGCCCGGGCGTGGCCGAAGCCGCGGCGGTCGGCGTCTATCATCCCAAATGGGACGAGCGGCCTTTGCTGCTGATCGTCAAGAAAGAGGGCGCGGATGTGAGCGGCGACGATGTCGTCGAATTTCTCGGGGACAAGGTCGCCAAATGGTGGCTGCCCGACGAGGTGAAGTTCGTCGACGAGCTGCCCCACACCGCGACCGGCAAGATCCTGAAACGCGCGCTGCGCGAAGACTATAAGGATTACAAGCTGGCGACGGCCTGATCCGGCGGAGACCCGCGCGCAGAAAGGACAAGGCTGTAATGGCCGCCGTGTATGACGAGATCGGCGTCGACTATGCCGATCTGCGCAAACCCGATCCGCAGATAGCAGCGGCGATAACGGACGCCTTGGGATCGGCCGAGAGCGTTATCAATATCGGTGCCGGCGCAGGGTCATATGAACCGTCGGATCGCCGGGTCACCGCGGTCGAACCGTCCATCGAGATGATCCGTCAGCGCGATCCCGCTGCGGCAAAAGCGGTGCAGGGTCATGCCGAGAATCTGCCGTTCGCGGATGACAGTTTCGGTGCCGCGATGGCGATCCTGACCGTCCATCACTGGACCGACAAGGCGAAGGGCATGGCGGAGATGCGGCGCGTGTCGCGCGGGCCGGTGGTGTTGTTGACCTTCGATCCCGAGCATCCCGGATGCTGGTTGACCGACTATATTCCCGAGCTTGTAGAGCTGGACGAGCGGCAGATGCCGAAAATGGCCGACTATGAGAAGTGGCTCGGGTCGGCGGAGATTAGGGCGGTGCCTATTCCGCACGATTGCACGGACGGGTTTCTCTACGCCTATTGGCGGCGGCCGCGCGCCTATCTCGATCCGCGGATCCGGAAAGCCATATCGTCCTTCTGGGTTATCGAGGGGATCGAGGAGCGGCTGGAACAACTGGCGCGCGATCTGGATTCCGGCGCATGGGAGCAGCGCTATTCCGACCTGCTGGAGCGCGATGCGATCGACGCCGGATACCGATTGGTCGTTGCGCGCTGACCGTCGCGCGTGCGAGCGGACTACCGGATCAGAACAGCTCGCCCTGCGGCCCGGCAGGCGGGCGGAACAGGTCCGAGCGCAGCACGATCTTCTCCTGGTTGAGGCCGTGTTTGCGGCAGACCTTGGCGAAGCGAGTCTGAATCAACTCCGCCCAGGGGCCGCTCCCGCGCATGCGGGTGAAGTAATTGGGATCATTGTCGCGCCCGTGGCGAATGGAATGGATGATGCTCATCACCTTGCCCGCGCGATCCGGATAATGTTCGTCTAGCCAGACCCGGAACAGCGGCGCGACCTCGTGCGGCAGGCGGACCGGAATGAAGAAGGCGGCCTGCGCGCCCGCGTCCGCCGCGGCCTCTATCAGCGTCTCTATCTCGTGATCGGTAATCGCCGGGATGATCGGCGACATCGACACATAGGTCGGAATACCCGCCTCGCGCAGCGCGGTGATAGCGGCAAGCCGCTTGCGGGCCGAGGGTGCGCGTGGCTCGAGCGTGCGATGCACTTTCGGATCGAGCGACGTCACCGACACGGCCACCGCGACCAGGCTGTCGGCAGCCATGTCGGCCAGCAGATCGATGTCGCGCACGACCCGGTCGGACTTGGTCGTGATCGTCAGCGGATGACGGGTTTCGGCAAGGATCGCGATGCAATCGCGGGTGATCCGGTAGCGGTTTTCGATCGGCTGATAGGGATCGGTGTTCGTGCCCATCGCGATGGGGGCTGGCCTATAACCGGGCTTCGACAGCGCCTCGCGCAGCAAGCGCGGTGCGCTTGGTTTGGCGAACAAGCGGGTTTCGAAGTCGAGGCCGGGCGACAGATCGTGAAAGGCATGAGTCGGTCGCGCGAAGCAATAGATGCAGCCATGTTCGCATCCGCGATAGGCATTGATCGATCGGTCGAACCCGACGTCAGGCGATGTATTGCGGGTGAGGATCGTCTTGGGCCGCTCGATCGTGACAGACGTTTTGGGGGCAGGGGGCGCTCCATCGATGGCCTCTTGGGCGTCCAGCCAGTCGCCATAGGGTTCGCGATCCGGCAGATTGAAACGGCCCGGAGGCGCGTTGGCGGTCGCGCCGCGGCCCTTGATCGTGCGTGAGAACATAACAGGAACAACTTGCCATGGGGATCGCCATTGCGCAATGAGGAAGTTCCAGACGGGAGAGTTTCGATGAAGTTCCTTTTCACCCCGGCGCTCATTGCGCCGATCGCAATGCTGGCTGCCTGTGCTGCCCAAAATGAGCCGGAGCCGGAGTCAGCTGTCGAAGGAGAAGAGGGAGCGGTAGCCGCGCCGGAGAGCGGAGATGCGGGCGGCGACGGACTCATCCTGGATACCGACGCGCCGTCCGGCACCGTGCTCATCGCGTCGGGCGGTTCGGCCGCATCGTTCGATCCCGAATGCGTGATTACGGAAACCGGCATCGCCGGCATCGAAAACCCCGCCACGCTCGGCGATTTTGCCGAGGCGTTTCCAGCCGATACGGCGCTCGCTTTCCAGCCAGTCTACATGGTCGATTTCGGCGCACTATGCGCGCTTTCGGGCGGCGAGGATGCGATTTGCGCGATCTTCGAAAGCTATGATGTCGACGCCTATGACGGCAATATCGAAGTGATGGCGATGGGCGTCTACGCCGATCAATGCCGCACCGCCGAGGGAGTTGGGCCCGGTACAAGCATCGCCGATGCGATCAATGCCTATGGAGATCCGCGTTTCGGGTTCAGTTACGAGAACGAAGCCCGCGAATATGTGTCCTTCGCCGAAGCGCCCGATGCCTATAGTTTCCGGGCAGAATCCGAGACGGGCGGGGCGATGCAGGTGCAGGGAAATCGGCCGTCGGGCCGTTTTGGCGGCGATTATGCCGGTGTCGAAGGAGACAGTTATTTCGAGACGGCGACGGCGCTTCCCGATGCGCGGATCTGGGAAATCTGGATCACTCCGCTTCCCTGAGGCGCGGCATCAGCTCGACGAAATTGCAGGGGCGGTAGCGACTGTCGAGCTGGGTCGCGAGGATCCCGTCCCAGCCATCCTTCACCGCGCCGTTCGATCCCGGAAGGGCGAAGATATAGGTACCGCGCGCCACGCAACCGCAAGCGCGCGACTGGATGGTCGAGGTGCCGATCTTGTCATAACTCTGCATCCGGAACAGCTCGCCAAAGCCGGGAATGGCCTTGTCCTGCACCCGTTCTAGCGCTTCGGGGGTAATATCCCGCCCGGTCAGCCCGGTTCCGCCGGTCGTGATAATGCAGTCGACGTTCGAATCGTCGATCCAGGCATGCAGGCGCGAGACGATTTCGGACATTTCGTCGCGCACGATCTGCCGCGCGGCCAGGCTGTGCCCGGCATCGGTCAGGCGCTGCTCCAATATATCGCCGGAACTGTCCTGTTCGAGATTGCGCGTATCCGAAACCGTCAGCAAAGCGATGCGGACGGAATTGAATTCGGCGCGTTCGTCAATCGGCAATGCGCGTGCCCCCCTGGCCGGAGAGGCGTACGGCGACCGCACCCGGCGCACCGGGGAAGCGTGGCCACATGCCTTGCGCTAGCGCCACGAGGCTTGTTGAATCTTCGCCGGCGTTGCGCTGATACATCCAGTAATTACGCAGGACGATGGGCACATAACCGCGCGTCTCGTAGAATGGGATGCTTTCGATATAGAGCAGCGGATCGCCGCGATCACGCAGGCGGCCTTCCCAGTTCATCACTGCACCCGGACCGGCATTGTAGGAGGCGATCACCTTGGGCAGGAGCCCCTGCATGCCAGGGAAATCACGCATTTCTTCCATATAGTGCTGGCCATATTCGATATTCACCTCGGGCACGTTGAGCCGCGAGGCATTGACGGATTCGCCCCGATCACGCGCGATGTCGCGCGCCGTGCCGGGCATCAGCTGCAACAGGCCGCGCGCACCGGCTGGGCTGACCACTTCGGGCCGGAAATTCGATTCCTGCAGCGCATGCGCATAGACGAGCGAGCGATCGACCCGCCAGCCGCCGACCGGCTCGTAACCGGGTGCGGGGAACCGCACGCGAGACGATGCGTGATAGGATACAGGCGCATTGCGGGCGATCCACAGTTCCGCATTGGGCAGGCGCAACCGGTTCGCAAGATCTAGCCACGAGTCGTGATGCTGCGGATTGCCGATCGCGGCGCCATGCCGCACGAATTCGTCCGCCAGGTCCCGCTCGCCAATCTCGGCCAGCGCCATCGCGCGCTGCGCCGTGGAGAAGGAGGCGACCGCGTCCCAGTTGGGCGACGGGATGTTCCGGTGCGGCGGCGCTTCGGAGATACCCAGATTCTGCATTGCGAGCAGACCGTAGAAAGTCTCGTCCATCAATGCGGCCGTGCGCAGCAAGGTTTGTACATTTTCCGGGCGGCCGGCACGCATTTCTGCACGTGCGGCCCAGTAGAGGCCAGCGGCGCGCTTTTCGCTGTCGGACGCGCGGCGCCCGACCGAAGCGAAAGCGTCGGCTGCCGCATCGAAATCGCCAAGCCGCCAGGACGCCAGTCCGTCAACCCAGTCGCCATGGGAGGCCCAATCGCCAACCCCGGCGCGCGCTTGCCGGGCGAGACGCTGCGCGTTGCGGTCGTCGCCCGTCAGATAATAGGACCATGCGACGCGCTGCTGCACTTCGGTCAGGCCAGCGCGGGACAGGGATTCTCGGTTCCGCAGAAGCACATTTTCAGCTTCGCGCGGACTATCCCCGACGATTAGCGGTCGGATCTCGCGAACCACCGAGCGCGCGGCGCTATCGTCCTGCACGGGTTGGGCGCGTGCCCGGCGCGAGGGGCCAGACGGCCGACGCATCGTCTGCGCGCGCGGAAGCACGGGCGCCTGATCGAGACCGCGGCTTTGTGCGAGGGTGAGAATGCGATTGGCGTCGGGGAGATCGGGCGCTTCGTTCAGCAGGGTTCGAAGTGGCTCCAGCTCCACCCGGGGGGATCCGGGTGCGAGATAGAGTTCCGCCCGCGCCACGGGATGCAGAATGCTTTCGGACGCCCGGGCGAGCCGGCCTTGGGCGCTCTCCCAGTTGCCATTGCGGATATCGGCGAAAATCTGCCGATAGGCCTCGCGCTCGCTGCGTGTGAGAACGGATTCGATCTCGGAATGCGTACTACCCTGCGACAGCGCGGGCAGGCTGGCATTGTCGGCCAGAGCGGGCGTGACGGAGATCGATAGCAGGGCTGTAGCGGCGAGCAGCTTCAGTTTCACGCGGTCATTCCTTCGATCAGCATCTGCAGGTCCTTCCAGCTTTGCGCCTTGAAGCGCGGCTGCCGGAGCAGGAACCGCGGATGAAAAGTGGCGGTCACCGACACAGTGCCGCCATCATGGTTAAAAATATGTTGCGTTCCACGACTTGCATCGAGACCGGCCCCGCAAAAGACACGGCTCGGCGCGTCGCCCATGGTTAATAGCCGGTCCGGACCCGCAAGCGCGACATGATGGCGGGCTATCGTGCCCAGCGTTTCGAGCGCGTTGTCGTCGATTGCGCCGCCCGCGATCCGCGCCGGGGACAGGGGCGCGATATAGGTCGAGGCGCGGTCCCGGCCGATGGCCGCGAGCATCCGGTCGAACAGCAGGCCGGCTTCGCCCGAAAGCAGCCCGCCGGCATCGCGATCGCCCTGATCAGGCATATCGACGAGGATCATGAGGCCGCCCGCCGGATCGCCGATCGCGTCCAGCCGGTCGGCGGCGGGCGCTGCCAGAGCATCGCTCGAAAGCAGCCATTGCCGGAGCGCGGCGAGGTCCGACGGCATGTCGCCCAGGGCAGGCGCCGGCGCAGGAGCGGGCGTTTCACCGCGCGCCGCGGGCGCTGTGCGCGGCTTTTTGGGCTCTTCCAGCCAGCTGCGCGGTTCGTCGCCGACGATCGTGTCCACGCCCGCCTCGCGCCACCAGGCAATCAGATTGTCGACATCGTCGGAAATGGTCCGCCCCTGTTTTCCTTGGGCAACCATAGAGTCGAAGGTTGACGGCTTGGTCAATCGCCGGGCAGTGACTATCTGACAGATAGGTTGCTGGCCGCGACGATATGAGCCTGAAGCGGTCCGACGAAGGAGAATGCGAAACCATGTCCGAACGGGAATCCATGCCTTATGACGTCGTCATCGTCGGCGGCGGCCCTGCGGGCCTCTCCGCCGCGATCCGGCTCAAACAGCGTGCCGAAGAGGCGGGCAAGGAGATTTCGGTCTGCATCCTGGAAAAGGGCAGCGAGATCGGCGCGCATATCCTCTCCGGCGCGGTCGTCGATCCCAAGGCGCTCGACGAATTGTTCCCGGACTGGCGCGACTTCGACGATGCGCCGCTGACGGTGCCGGTCACGGAAAACCATCACTGGATCCTGACAAAAGACAAGAAGCGCGAATTTCCACACTTTCTGATGCCCAGCTTCATGAACAACAAGGGCACCTACACGGTCAGTCTCGGCAATTTCTGCCGCTGGCTCGCGGGCCGCGCCGAAGCCATGGGCGTCGAGATTTTCCCCGGCTTCGCAGCAGCAGAGGTGCTGTTCAACGAGGACGGGTCGGTCAAAGGCGTCGCGACCGGCGATATGGGCATCGCGCGCGATGGCGAGAAAAAGCCCGATTACATGCCGGGCATGGAACTGCACGCCAAATATACCTTCTTCGCCGAAGGTGTGCGCGGCCACCTCTCCAAACAGCTGATCAGTCAGTTCGAACTCGATGCGAACTCCGAGCCACAAGTCTATGGATTGGGCATAAAAGAGCTATGGGATATCGAGCCCGAAAAGCATGTCCCCGGCCGCGTGATCCATACCCAGGGCTGGCCGCTCGACGAGGCCAATGGCGGGGGTTTCCTCTATCATCAGGAAAATGGGCAGGTCGCGCTCGGCTTCGTTACCTGGCTCAACTATTCCAACCCCTGGATTTCGCCGTTCGAGGAGATGCAGCGCTGGAAAACCCATCCGGCGATCCGCGAAATTCTCGAAGGCGGCAAGCGCGTCTCCTATGGCGCGCGCGCGATCAACGATGGCGGCTGGCAGTCGGTGCCCAAGCTCGCTTTCCCGGGCGGCGCGCTGATCGGCTGTTCGGCGGGTTTCGTGAACGTCCCGCGGATCAAGGGTAGCCATACCGCGATGAAGACCGGCATGATGGCCGCCGATGCCGCGTTCGATGCCGTGCAGGCCGAGCGCACCGGCGATGAACTGACCGCCTATGAGCAAGCCTATGAAACGAGCTGGGTGTACAAAGAGCTGCGGAAAGTCCGCAACACGCTGCCGCTGGTCGAGAAATATGGCAATTTCACCGGTACATTGCTCTCGGGCATGACCATGTGGGCCGAGTATCTCGGCATCCGCATGCCGTTCACCATGGGCCATCATCCCGATCACGAAAGCCTGTGGCGCGCCGATCAGGTGAAAAAGATCGACTATCCCAAGCCCGACGGCGTAATCACATTCGATCGCCTGTCCTCGGTCTTCCTGTCGAATACCAACCATGAGGAGGACCAGCCGGTTCATCTCACGCTTAAGGATGCCGATGTGCCCGTCGCGCACAACCTGCCGCTCTATGCCGGGCCGTCGCAGCGTTATTGCCCGGCCGGCGTGTATGAGTTTGTCGAGGACGAAGACGGCAATCCGCGCTTTCAGATCAATGCGCAGAACTGCGTCCACTGCAAGACCTGCGACATCAAGGACCCGACCCAGAACATCAACTGGGTCGTGCCCGAAGGCGGCGGAGGGCCGAACTATCCCAATATGTAAGCGTATCGCCGGGCCTGCGGCCCTGATTCTGGCGCCGGTTCTCGCGATCACGGGAACCGCAGAGGCCAGCAATCCGCTCAACGATTATGCGCGCGCGCGCGTTGCCGATGCGTCGGGGCAGATCGGCGTCGCGGCGGAGGGCTATGCCTCGGCATTGTCCGGCGCGCCGTTCGACGAAACCTTGGCCGCCCGGGCCTATCGGCGCGCCGTTGCCGCGGGTGATCGGACGCTCGCTCTGCGTGCGGCCCAATCGCTGCAATCCGCTAACGCCCTGCCGCCGGACGGCGAGATGCTGTTCCTGATCGAGGCGCTGGAGGACGGCGACTGGGGCGAAGCGCGCCGCATCGTCGATCGGATCGAGGAGCAGGGGCTATTTTCCTCGCTCGCGCCCGTCATGCGCGCCTGGATCGCGTTCGGCGCCGACGATGCCGATCCGCTCGCGATTATCGATATGGCGAGCGAAGATGGCGGGGCCAGCATCTATATGCGCGAGCACCGGGCGCTGCTGCTGCTCGCCATGGGGCATTACGAAGACGGCATAACCGCGACGCTGGCGCTGAGCGAAGTCGGGCCGCCGCGTTTCCTGCGGCTGCGTCTCGCCGCGGCCGCGCGCCTTGTGCAAGCCCGGCGCCGCGATGAGGCCCTCGCGTTTCTGCCGGGAGACAGCCGGGCCGAGCGAACGGCTCGCGCTGTCATCGAACGGCGGCGCTCGCTGCCCGGTGCGATCGACAGTGCCGCCGATGGTATCGGCGAACTGTTCGTGCGCCTCGCGGCCGATATCAATCGCCAGAACGCTTCGGCGCTCGCGCTGACGATCAGCCGCTTCGCGACGTTCATCGCGCCTGACAATTCGGTCGGCTGGTTCGTAACCAGCGGCATCCTCAACCAGGCCGATCAGGAACAGGCCGCGCTGCTCGCACTGGACGGCGTCGGCAATCGCGATCCTTTCTATTCGGACGTGCAGGATATGCGGGTGCAGCTGCTCGCCGATACGGACGAACCCCAAGCGGCGCTCGAACTCGCGCGCGATCGCGCAGAAGCGCGCAACGCCACCGCGGCCGATTGGCAACGCTATGGCGAACGTTATGCGGCGCTCGAGCGCTATGACGATGCGGCGGAGGCCTATGGCCGGGCGGTTACGCTTGCCGGTGGAGAAGAGGCACCGTGGAGCGCATGGCTGCTTTATGGCGGCGCGCTGCTCGATGCCGGGCGTTGGGAGGAATCGCGGCCTGCCCTCGAACAGGCGGCGGAACTGGCGCCGAACCAGCCGATCGCGCTCAATTATCTCGGCTATGCGCTGCTCGAACGCCGTGAGGATCTCGAACGGGCGGAGGACCTGATCCGGCGGGCCAGCGAACTCAGCCCGGACAGTGCCTCGATCACGGATTCGCTCGGCTGGGTTTATTATATCCAGGGCGATCTGGCACGCGCGATCCCGACGCTTGAGCGCGCGGCGCGCGGCGAACCGGCCGAGCCGACGATCAACGAACATCTGGGCGATGCTTATTGGACGGCGGGCCGGCGGCGCGACGCGCGGTTTGCCTGGCAGGCGGCGCTGGTATCGGCAGACGACGAAGCGGCAGCGCGTATCCGGGAAAAGCTCGATATCGGGCTCACCGCAGAGACCGCATCGCCCTGATGACCGGTCAGGCCGCGGCGTTGCGGGAGACCGCATATGCCAAGATCAATCTTGCGCTCCATGTGCGCGAGCGGATGCCGGACGGCTATCACCGTATCGAAACGCTGTTCGCCTTTTGCGACGATGGCGACGAAATCCGGGCCGAGCCGGACGACAGAATCACACTCACGATAGACGGACCGTTTGGTGCCGGACTGAGCAGCGGCCCTGACAATCTGGTCGTGCGCGCAGCCGAAGCGTTGCGCGAGGCGGCTTGTGTCGAAGCCGGGGCCGCGCTTCATCTGACCAAGAATCTGCCGCTGGCGTCGGGCGTCGGCGGCGGTTCGGGCGATGCGGCGGCGACACTGCGTCTCCTGCAACGGCTTTGGGGGCTCACGCTCGACGATGCCGCACTCCATGGCATCGCCGCCGATCTTGGCGCCGACGTCCCGGCGTGCCTGCTGTCGCAGTGCTGCTTTGGCGCGGGCAGGGGCGATGAACTGAAATCGATCGCGGCGGGCGAGCTTGCGGGCAAGCCGCTGCTGCTCGTCAATCCGGGTGTTCCCGTCGAAACCGGCCCGGTGTTCGCGGCATGGGACGGCAAGGATCGGGGAGCGCTGGATGCCGTCGACCCGCTGCAAATCGATCCGGCATGGCGGAATGATCTGGAGGCGCCCGCACGCGCGATCGAACCGGAAATCGGAGCCGTCCTTGCCGCTCTGGAAAATATTCCGAGCGCGCAATTCGTCCGCATGTCCGGCTCCGGCGCGACCTGTTTTGCGCTGTTCGACGCCATTGAGGTCCGCGATGCCGCTGCGCAGGCCATAGCGGAAGATCATGGCGGTTGGTGGACGATGCGATCGGCGCTGCGCTGAGCGACTATAAGCCGTTAACCCTGTTTTTCAGTATTTTAGTAAGAAATTGCGCTAATATTGGCGAACGAACGGATCGACTCCCTCGGGGGGACGTCCGCCAATGATCTGCGCGCCCTCCAAAGCCCGCACGTCATTGAAACGGGCGGTAGCGCTTCGCGGCGTTGCTGCCCGTTTCGTATCAGCGGCTGGCGGCGGCCACGCGATCGGCGAGCAGGCTAAGCGGCATCGCGCCCTGGTTCAGCACAAGCGCGTTGAAATTGCGCACATCGAACGCCTCGCCCTGCGTCGCACGCATCTGGTCGCGCAGCTCCAGGATGCGCAGCTGCCCGAGCTTGTAACCCAGCGCCTGGCCCGGCCAGGCCATATAGCGCTCGATCTCGGCCGTAACGCGGCTTTCCGCGATGCCCGTCGCGCCCTGCATGAAGCGGATGGCCTGTTCGCGCGTCCAGCGCTTGTGGTGGAGGCCCGTATCGACGACGAGCCGCACGGCGCGGAAGAGCTCGTCCTGCAGCCGCCCGAGATCGCCGAACGGATCGTCCTCATAATAGCCGAGCTCCTTGGCGAGCAGCTCCGAGTAAAGCGCCCAGCCTTCCTGATACCCATTGAAGCTCGCGATGCGGATGATCAGCGGCGCTTCGCCGAGGCCGCTGGCGATCGCGACCTGGGTGTGATGACCGGGCACGCCTTCATGATAGGTGAGTGTGGGCAACCGGAAACGCGGCACCGCCTGCATGTCGCGCAGGTTGATCCAGTAGGTACCGGGCCTGGTGCCGTCGAGTGAAGGTGCGTCGTAATAGCCGCCCGGCGCGCTGTCTTGCGTCGCAACCGGTACGCGGCGGATGACCAGCTGTTGCTGGGGAATGATCTCGGGCGGGAGCATATCGCCATAATTCGCTTCGGCGCGTTGGGCGAGCTCGCCGACATAATCGAGCAGTTCCCGCCGTCCGGCATCGCTGTCCGCGAATAGGAAACGTTCGTCGCCCGCCAGCCGCAGCATCCGTTCGCCGACACTGCCGCCGGTCTCGCCGTTGGCGATGAGCAGCGCATCCATCTCGGCCGTGATCCGGCGCACCTCGTCGAGGCCGATATCGTGGATCTCGTCGGGCGACTGGTCGGTATCGCCGAGCGCGCGGGCATTGGCCGCATAGAGCACTTCGCCATCAGGCTGCGCCCAGATGCCCGCCGCTTCCCGACCGCGCGGCAGCATTTCGGCGATCTGGTCGCGCAGCCGTTGAAAGGCGGGGCGTGCCTTGGTCTGGAGCGCGGTAATCGCGAAATGAAGTGCCGTCGCGCGCAACGTGGTGTCGGTGACAGCCGCCGCCATTCCCGCGTCGAACGCCTCGATCAGCGGGTGGGATTCGGCCGGGCCTTCGAGGAAGGAATCGAGCACAGGCAATGTCTTGGCGAGCACGGCTTGGGGCGGCCTGCATCCCGCGGCCTCGTCGGCGCGGATCTTCTCGAGCACGCCCGCGAAGCCCGCCTCGAAGCCGTTCAGTTTCTCGAGCCAGGCATCGATCGCGTCGGGCGTGCGCAACGATTGCTGGCTCTTCATCACCGCCGGCGTGTCGATATGCGGGCCGCTGATCTGCGACACCAGATAAGGTAGGTGATTGACATAGCTGAACGGGTTGATCCGGCCATAGGATATATCCGCCGACCGGCTCGCATTGGCCAGAACCGCCTCGGAGACAGCGGCATGCAGCGCGTCGCGCGATCCGGGGGTGCAGTCGAGCGCGGCGATCCGCGCCTGGCTTGCCGCCGTGCCGTCGCGCAGCGCCTGTTCGCCTGCGGGCGAATAGTCGGCCATGCGCCGGGCCAACGGTCCGCCATTCAACGATGCTTCGGCGCCGTTATAGGTGGCAACTTCGGGCAGCAGCGCCAGCAGGCGATCGGCTTCGTCGGCGAGCAGCATGCCGGCGTTGCAGCTTGGCGCGGCCTCCGGGGCCGGCATCGACGCGCAGCCGCCCAAACTAAGGCCCGCGCCGCCCAATATCGTGCCCGCGGCCAGCCCGGCCATCGCCTCCCGGCGTGTCAGTTCAAAACCCATCTGCGACCCTCCAATGAGTTACTTGGTGACATAGGTCGCGCGGGACGGCAACTAGGCGCAATGCGTGCTGCATATAGATTATGGCTATGGGCGAGGCCGCGATGAAGGACGTCTATCGCGAGATCGAAGGTTCGGCCGATTCCGGGCTCGTGCTGATCGCCGACCATGCCTCGAACCGGGTGCCCGAGGATATCGATCTCGGCATCCATCCGTCGGTGCTCGAGAAGCATGTCGCGGTCGATATCGGAGTGGACCGTCTGTCCGGGCTCGTCGCCGGAACGCTTGAATGCCCGGCGATCATCGCGAACGTCTCGCGGCTCGTCGTGGATCTGCATCGCGAGCATGACAATCCGGCCGTCACGCCCGTCCATAGCGATGGCCATCACATTCCGGCCAATGCTGCGCTCGACGATGCCGCGCGGCGCGAGAGGATCGAGCGTTTCTGGCATCCCTATCATGGCCGGGCGGCCGAACTGATCGACCATCACGATCCCGACATGCTGTTTACGCTGCACAGCTTTACCCCGCAGCTCGAAACGCGGCGGGATCATCAGCGCCCCTGGCACGCCGGAATCCTGTACAATAAGGACGACCGGGCGGCGCGCGTTGCGATACCCAAGCTCGAGGCGCTCGGCCTCCATGTCGGCGACAATGAGCCCTATTCGGGGCTGGAACTCAACGCGACGATGGACCTCCACGCCGAAGCGCGCGGATTACCCTATCTCGCCATCGAGGTGCGGAATGACTTGATCGCGGACGCGGAAGGCGCAAGGAAATGGGCCGAATTGCTCGCTCCCGTGATCGCCGAGACGCGCGACGCGCTGAAATAGGGAAACCGCCATGTCCAACCGTTTCGACAAGTCGCAACTGCCGAGCCGCCATGTGTCGGTCGGCCCGTCGCGCGCACCGCACCGCAGCTATTACTACGCGATGGGCATCACCGAGGAAGAGATCGAACAGCCCTTCGTTGCGGTCGCCAGCGCCGGCAATGACAGTGCGCCCTGCAACACCAGGCTCGACCATCAGGCCGATATCTGCCGCGAGGGAGTGATAACCGGCGGCGGTCTGCCGCGCCGGTTCAACACGATCACGGTGACGGACGGCATCGCGATGGGCCATCAGGGGATGAAAAGCTCGCTGGTCAGCCGCGAGGTGATCGCCGATTCCGTCGAACTATCGGTGCGCGGCCATTGTTATGACGCGCTGGTCGGCTTTGCCGGATGCGACAAATCGCTGCCCGGCATGATGATGGCGATGCTGCGGCTCAACGTGCCCTCGATCTTCGTCTATGGGGGCTCGATCCTGCCCGGGCGGTTCCACAACAAGGACGTCACCGTCGTCGACGTGTTCGAGGCGGTCGGCCAGTATGAAGCCGAAGCCTGTCCGCTGCAGGAGCTGATCGAGCTCGAAAAAGTTGCTTGTCCCGGTCATGGCGCGTGCGGCGGGCAGTTCACGGCGAACACCATGGCCTGTGTCGGAGAGGCGATCGGCCTGTCGCTTCCGAACAGCAACATGGTTCCCGCGCCATACGAGTCCAACGACGATATCGCGCGCGGGGCTGGCGAACAGGTGATGGAGCTGCTCGCGAACAACATCCGCCCGCGCGACCTGTGCACGAAAGAGGCGTTTCAGAATGCAGCGCGCGTCGTCGCGGCGACGGGCGGGTCGACCAACGCGGCGCTGCATCTGCCGGCGATGGCGAATGAATGCGGGATCGATTTCGACCTGTTCGACGTCGCCGAGACGTTCAAGTCGACGCCCTATCTCGCCGACCTGAAGCCCGGCGGCAAATATGTCGCCAAGGACATGTACGAGGCGGGCGGCGTCTACATGCTGATGAAAACACTGCTGTCGGAAGGCCTGCTCGACGGCGATTGCCTGACGGTGACCGGCAAGACGCTCGGCGAGAATATCGACGAAGTGATGTGGAATCCCGACCAGAAAGTCATCTACGCCGTCGACGATCCGATCACGCCGACCGGCGGGGTCGTGGGCCTCAAGGGCTCTCTTGCGCCCGATGGCGCGATCGTCAAGGTCGCCGGGATGGAGCGGCTCCAGTTTGCAGGACCCGCCCGCTGCTTCGACAGCGAGGAGGAGTGTTTCAAGGCGGTCGAGGAGCGCGATATCGTCGAGGGGTCGGTGATCGTCATCCGCTATGAAGGCCCCAAGGGCGGACCCGGGATGCGCGAGATGCTGTCGACGACAGCCGCGCTTTACGGCCAGGGAATGGGCGAAAAGGTCGCGCTGATCACCGACGGCCGTTTCTCCGGCGCGACGCGCGGTTTCTGCATCGGCCATGTCGGACCCGAAGCCGCCGATGGCGGGCCGATCGCGCTGGTCGAGGACGGCGATACGATCCGCATCGATGCCGAAGCGGGGACCATCGACCTCGATGTCGACGCGGCTGTGCTGGAGGAGCGCCGTGCCGCGTGGAAACCGCGAATGAACGATTACCAGGCCGGAACATTGTGGCGCTACGCCCAGAATGTGGGCCCGGCGCATGAAGGCGCGGTCACGCACCCCGGCGCCAAAGGGGAAACGCATGTCTATGCGGATATCTAGCGGGGTGGCCGCACTGGCTCTGCTGGCCGCGTGCGGAACGGCGAGCGAAGAGCAGGCCATCGAATCCGATCCGCTGGTCGAGGCGGAAGTCGAGGCCCGGTCCGATCTTGCCGAAAGCGGTGTCGTCTATTGCGCGCTGAACGGGGCGACCGAATTGCGGTCCGATTGCCAGATCGAACGCAGCCAGACTGACGAAGGCTTGGTGCTGACGGTTCGTTATCCGGATGGCGGTTTTCGTCGATTGCTGGTGACGAATGACGGTCGCGGGCTGGTCGCGGCGGACGGCGCCGAAGTCGTCGCCGTCACGCCGATTTCGGAGCGCGAGATCGAGGTCGCCATTGCGGGCGATACCTATCGTCTCCCCGCGACGGTGCAGTGATTGCCGGGCCGATCCTGACCGCTGCCGAGATGGTCGCGGCCGAACAGGCGGCGATGGCGGACGGGGTTTCGGTCGGCGAACTCATGGAGCGCGCGGGCCGGGCGGTCGCCAATATCGCTTGGCGGATGGCGGGCGTCTCTGACACGCTGATCCTGTGCGGGCCGGGCAATAATGGCGGCGACGGCTATGTCGTGGCGCGGCTGCTGGCCGAGCGCGGCTGCGATGTCCGCGTCGCGGCGCTGGCCGATCCCAAGACCGATGTGGCGAAAGCGGCGCGTGCGAAATGGAACGGCCCGGTCGAACCGGTAGCGGGCGCAAAGGGCGCACCCCTCGTTATCGACGCACTGTTCGGCACGGGACTAGTGCGGCCGCTGAGCGGCACGCTGGCGAATATTCTGACCGGCCATGTCGCGGGCGCCATGCATAGCGTCGCGGTCGACTTGCCCAGCGGGATCGAGACCGATAGCGGCGCGCTCCTGTCGCCGGTGCCCAAATTCGATGCGACGGTGGCGCTCGGCGCATTGAAGGCTGCGCATCTTCTTCAGCCCGCGGCCGCCTATCTCGGCCATGTCGTACTCGGCGAGATCGGCATTTCGGCGGAGAGCAATCTGCACTCGCTCGGCCGGCCGAAACTGACGGCGCCCGGACCCGACGATCACAAATATTCGCGTGGTTATGTGCTTGTCGCGGGTGGCGCGATGGCGGGTGCGGCGAGCTTGACCGCGGATGCCGCGATCCGTGGCGGGGCAGGCTATGTCGCATTGGCCGGGCCCGACCATCCTGAAGGTCCGCTGGCGCTGGTTTATCGCCTCGCCGCCGATCCGCGAACGCTTGGCGATCTGCTCGATGATGAGCGGGTCGATGTCGCCGCGATCGGGCCGGGACTGGGGTTGAACGGCAAGGCGGAAGCACGGCTCGACCAGGTATTGGATTGCGGACGGCGGCTCGTGCTCGACGCGGATGCACTGACGCTGATCGCCGGGCGCGGCGTGGACACCCTCGCCGATCTCGCCCATGTCCCGATCCTGACGCCGCATCATGGCGAGTTTGTTCGCCTGTTCGGCGAGGGCGGGGGGAGCAAGATCGATAGGGCGCGGCAGGCGGCGAAAGAGGCGAACGCGGTCATCGTCTACAAGGGCAATGACACGGTAATCGCGGCGCCCGGCGGTCGCGCGGCCATCGCGCCGCCCGCGCCGGCATGGCTGGCGACGGCGGGAACCGGCGATGTGCTAACCGGCATTACAGCCGCCCGTTACGCGCAGAATAGCGATCCGTTCGAAGCGGCTTGCGAGGCGGTCTGGCTGCATGGCGAGGCGGGCAGGCGGGCGGGCGAGTTCCTGATCGCCGACGATCTGCTGGATGCGTTGCCGGGTGCACTAACGGGTTGTCTTTGAGTAGTTGTGCTCCTGCCTTCGCAGGACCACGCCGAGCTTCATTCTCGATCTTTGAACACAACACCTCCCTGCTCAGCGGTATTCACCTGTAACTCGAACACGTCATGCCGGGCATAGTGGCCATCGGTGTCGAGCGATGCGAGGCCCTCGCCGATAAGATCGAGGTCGAGCTCGGCATGGAGGATTTCGCTATGGCCGCCCGCTTCGGCGAGAATATCGGCATTGGGCGCGACGATCATGCTGCCGCCGAATTGCAGCTGGCCATCCGGTATCGCCTCGATCAACGCACGGGCGTCGGGATTGCCGCCACTGCGTTCGAGACCGTCGAGCAGGGCATCGCGATGTAACACGGTCCCGGCAGCCAGCACGAAACAGCGGCCTTCGAAGGCGTAATGGCGCGAGGCGATCGCATAGGTGTCGCGCACCGTCGGCCAGGCGGCGACGTGTACGGCTTCGCGCTGATTGTGCATGGCGGCGCGCGCCAGCGGCATCCAATGTTCCCAGCAGATCAGGTTGCCGACATGGCCCCAGTCCGCCTCATGGACGCCAAGCGTCGATCCGTTGCCGCGCGCCCAGATCAGCCGTTCGCCATGGGTCGGCACGAGCTTGCGGTGCGGGAGGGGCGGCTGGCCCGACCGGAACAGGAACTGCGTATTGACCAGGCTTGAGCGCACCCGTTCATGCGCGCCGACCGAAACGATGAGGCCGCGTTGATCGACCAGCTCCTGCAGTGGCGCGAGCCGTTCGTCATCTCCGTGGATTGCCCGATCGAGCAAAATCCGATGCAGCGCCTTGCTGCCTGGATGATCCCAGAGCGCTGCCCCGGGCGCCTCGTCGAGCCAGATCGGGTAGCCGCCGAGAAACGTCTCACCGAACGCGATCAGCGTCGCGCCGCCTTCCGCCGCTGCTTCGACATGGTCGAGCAAAGCCGCAATCCCGCCCGATATATCGAGCGGGACCGGTTCGGCCTGGACGATGGCGGCGGCAATGCGCGCCATCAGAAGACGAGCAGCGCCGCGTTCACGATCAGCCAGATGAGAACGGCCGTGCTGAGCGAGAAGATGAGGAATCGCACGGGAACGATATTGACCGTACTCTGCCAGATGCTGTGCACGACGCGTAGCCCGACATAGGCCCAGGCGAGCATGAGATTGGTCCCGTCCCCGGCGCCGATCAGCGCCAGCGTCAGTGCCACCGCGTAGAAGATCGTCGGCGCTTCATGCAGATGGTTGTAGTTATCGGCCTGCCACTGGACCTTCACGGGCAGCTTTTTCAGATCGTCATTGGTGTAGACGCCCGGCGTGAAATCGACTTTCGCGGCGCTCATCGCGGGAATGCGCGTCGCATACATCCAGAGCCACATGATCATGGTCCAGATGGCGAGCGCGATAACCGGCGCGAGAATGGGGCTGTTATTTTCCATGAATATTCTCCTTGCCTGTTCTATTGCAGCGCGGCGGCAGTTGCGTGAAGGGCCAGCGCCAACAGGGCGAGGCTGCTGAGCACGAACACCATGAAGCGCGCGGGCACATGGTTCCATGTCGCCTGGATGATGCTGTGCACGACGCGCAGGCCGACATAGGCCCAGGCCAACCAGACATTGATTGACGCATCGCCCGTTCCGGTCAGCGCAACGATGAACACGGCTGCGTAGAAAATCGTCGGCTGTTCCATGAGGTGATTATAATTGTGCGCCTTCCAGTTGACGGTGTCGGGTATGATGCCCTGCAGGTCCTGGCCGCGACCGCCGGGCCGCGCGCCCATATCGACACCGGCCTTCTTCATGGCCGGAAAGCGGGTGATCATCACCCAGATCATCATGATGAGCGTCCAGACGACGAGAACCGCCGCCGGCGCGAGAATGGCACTGTTCATTTTGCTCCCCTGTCTTTGCAATGGCCACGATTTGCGCGCACGGCGAAAGGTTGTCAAATGCAACCGGATCGAGATTGCGGCGGGACTGTGCGCGCGCTAGCGGGAGCTATGCAGGACACAGAATCACGCACACCGACTTTGCACGGGATAAAGGAAGCGGCTGCCCGCATTCGTGAGGTCGTGCCGCCGACGCCGCTGATCCCGTTCGACACCGAATACGGCCAGATCTGGCTCAAATGCGAAAACCTCCAGCCGATCGGCGCGTTCAAGCTGCGTGGCGGCTATCATCGGCTCGCGGCTATGAGCGCCGAGGAGCGCAGGACCGGCGTGGTCGCCTTTTCCTCCGGCAACCATGCGCAGGGCGTCGCCTGGGCCGCCAAACGGCTCGGCATGCCGGCGCTGATCGTGATGCCCGAGGACGCGCCCAGGGCGAAGCTGGACGCGACCAGGGCGCTGGGCGCGGAGATCGTCACCTATGACCGGATGAGCGGCAGCCGCGAGGCGCTGGCAGCGGAGCTGGCCGAGCAGCGCGGAGCCATCGTCGTACCAAGCTTCGACGATCCCTGGGTCGTCGAGGGGCAGGGGACGGCGACGCTGGAGGCGGCCGAGCAGCTAGAGACACTGGCGGGCGGTCCGCCGGACAGCGCCGTTATTTGTTGCGGCGGCGGCGGATTGGCGGCGGGCGCGGCGCTCGTGCTGCCCGATGCGGACATCACTGTGGTGGAGCCTGAGGGCTGGGACGATATGGCGCGTTCGCTCGCTAACGGCGCAATCGAACCGGTCGGGCCCAACCCGCCCGATACGCGCTGCGACGCGCTGCAGACGATGCGGGTGTCGCCGATCACCTTCGACATTCTCCACGCCCATGGCGCGACGGGCGTCGCGGTAACCGAAGACGAAGTCGCCCATGCCATGCGCATCGCCTATTCGCGGCTCCAGCTCGTCGTCGAGCCGGGCGGCGCGGTTGCGCTGGCGGCGATACTTTCGGGAAAGGTTCAGCCCAAGGGCCGGACCATGGTCACGCTATCGGGCGGCAATGTCGATCCGGCGGTTTTCGCCGCGATCATCCAAGGCTAAAGGACAGCCATGCTGCTCGCCGCCAATATCGCGCTTTCGATCGCCATGGTCGCCGTCTTCGCGCTTGCCGCCGGCGGTATCTATTTGTGGGCAAAAAAAGGCGACAAGCAGCGTGGCCTGCTAATGCTCGCCGCCGCCATCGTGATCCTTGCCAATGTGCTGATCTGGACGGTGCCGAACCCTACTTGATCGGGCAATCCGGATCGAGCCGCATATCCAGATAGTCGTCGACGGTCGTCATCAGCTGCGGCATTTCCTTTTCGAAGAAATGATTGGCCCCGGGGATAATCTCGTGCTGGATCGTGATGTGCTTTTGCGTGCGCAGCTTGTCTACGAGTTTTTGCGTGCCGGAGGGCGTGGCGACCTCGTCGGCATCGCCCTGTATGATCACGCCCGATGCGGGGCAGGGGGCGAGGAAGCTGAAATCATACATGTTCGCGGGCGGCGCGATGGTGATGAAGCCACGGATTTCCGGGCGGCGCATCAGGAGCTGCATGCCGATCAGCGAGCCGAAGGAAAAGCCGGCGACCCAAGTCGTTTCGGCTTCAGGATGGAAGCTTTGTACCCAGTCGAGCGCGGCGGCCGCATCGGACAATTCTCCTACCCCATTGTCGAATTCACCCTGGCTTTTGCCAACGCCGCGAAAGTTGAAGCGAAGCGTGGCAAAGCCGCGCCGAACGAAGGTCTTGTAGAGCGCCTGGACGATCGCATTGTTCATCGTGCCGCCACCCTGTGGATGCGGGTGGAGGATCATCGCGACCGGAGCGCGCGGGCGCGGCGGCGGGGAAAAACGGCCTTCGAGGCGGCCGTCGGGACCGGGAAAAATGACTTCAGGCATGGCGGTTCGGTGCAACCCTTGGCTGGAAACGGGCGGGAATCGGGCTTATGCGGACATAAGTAGAGGCGGGGCTATAGGATGTTTACCCCGCCTTTCGCAAGAAAAACCGGATAAGCTATTGAAAGATCGTCTTTATCTCGACCATGCGGCTACGATGCCGATGCTGCCCGAAGCGCGGCAGGCGGTTACCGACGGGTTCGCGCACTGGGCCAACCCGTCTTCGCCGCATGGCGAGGGGCGCGAAGCCCGGGCGGCGCTGGAAGATGCGCGCAAGCGGATCAGCGCGGCGCTGGATTGGGACGGCGAACTGATTTTCACGAGCGGTGCGAGCGAGGCGATAGCGCTCGCCATTTCCTGTACCAAGGCCGAGCGGGTGATCGTCAGCGCAGTTGAACATGACGCGGTGCTGCGGGCGGCGGGCGAGGTCGAACGCGTTCCCGTCGATGCCCAGGGCCATGTCGATGGCGGCAAACTCAACTGGATGCTGTCGGGCTCGGAGGAGCGTGCGTTGGTAGCCATCCAGTCGGTGAATAGCGAGACGGGAGTCAAACAGGATCTCGATGACCTGCGAGACCGCATTCATGTCGGCGGCAACTGGCTGTTCGCCGATTGCAGCCAGTCGGCCGGCAAGCTGCCTCTGCCCGATGCCGATCTGATCGCGATTTCGGCGCACAAGCTGGGCGGGCCGCCGGGGATTGGCGCGCTGCTGGTGAAAGACTTTGCGACGCTGCATGCGCTCGGCGGTCAGGAGCGCGGCTACCGGCCGGGAACCGAAAACCTGCCGGCGGCGCTCGGTTTCGCAGCGGCGCTGGAGGCCCCGACCGGCTGGGTTTCCCGCGCGGCCGAATTGCGCGAGCATCTCGATAAGGCGATCGAGCAGGAGGGCGGGGTCGTGGTCGCCAGGGATGCTGACCGCATTCCGACCATCGCGTCCTACCGAATGCCCGGGGTCGCAGCGAATGCGCAGCTCATCCAGTTCGATATGGCGGGCATCGCCGTTTCGGCGGGCAGCGCATGCTCGTCGGGCAGCCTCAAACCGAGCCATGTGCTGACCGCGATGGGCTGGAACGAGGCCGACGCCGCCGAGGTAATCCGGGTGAGTTTCGGACCGCAGACCAATCGCGCCGATATCTATCGCTTCATGGATGTCTGGAAGCGGCTGGCAGCCGAAGGGAAGGGGCGCGCCGCGTGAGCGACACCATCTATCTCGACTATCAGGCAACAACGCCGATGGCGCCCGAGGCGCGCGAGGCGATGCTGCCCTATCTCGACGAGAAATTCGGCAATCCGCATTCGCCGCACAAGCTGGGCCGCGAGGCGGCGGCCGCCGTCGAAGTCGCACGCGACCAGGTGATGAAGTGTATCGGCGCGGACAGCGGCAACCTCTATTTCACCAGCGGCGCGACCGAGGCGGCGAACTGGGCGATCAAGGGCGCGCTCGCCAAGGTTCCGGAGGATCGCCGCCGCATCGTGACCGTGGCGACCGAACATGCGGCTGTGCTCGATACCTGCGAGTTCCTTGCGGACTGGGGTTGCGAGCTCACCGTGCTCGAAGTGTCGAACGAGGGATTGGTCGATCCGATGGCCATACAGGAGGCGCTCGATGAGGACGTCGCGCTCGTCGCGGTCATGCTCGTCAACAACGAGATCGGCGTAACGCAGCGCATCGCCGAGATCGGGCCGCTGGCGGAGAAATGCGGCGCGCTGATGTTCTGCGACGCGGTTCAGGCGCTCGGCCGGGTCGAGATTCCCTGGCGGCAATGCGACATGATCGCGATGTCCTCGCACAAGATTCACGGGCCCAAGGGCATCGGCGCGCTCTGGCTGGCCGACGGCGTGAAACCGGCCCCGTTGATGCATGGCGGCGGGCAGGAGGGCGATCTGCGCTCGGGGACGCTGGCACCGGCGCTGTGCGCCGGCTTTGGCACGGCGGCCGCATTGATGACCGAGCGCCAGCACGACGATTACGCCCATGTCGAGGCGCTCTGGGCGATCGCGCGGCGGCGTTTCGGCGATGCATGGTCTCTCAATGGTTCGGATTGTGCGCGCTATCCGGGCAATCTCAACATCCGCCTCCACGGGCTCGATGCGGCCCGCTTGATCTCCGACGTACGCGGCGTCGCCTTTTCCGCAGGATCGGCCTGCGCCAGCGGTTCGGGGCGGCCGAGCCATGTGCTGGCGGCGCTCGGGCTTAGCGATGCCGAGGCGAAATCTTCGATCCGCATCGGGTTCGGGCGCTATACGAGCGAGAAAGACCTCGAGACGGCGATCGACCTGATCCTTGAAGCCGCGGGGGAGCAGGCTAGGGTCGCGGCATGACCAAAGTGCGTTTCATCTCCGCCGACGGAAGTTCGGTCAGCGAAGTCCACGGCGCACCGGGCGACCGGTTGCTCGACCTCGCCCAGGCGGATGGCCAGCCGCTCGAGGGCACCTGCGAGGGCCAGATGGCCTGCTCGACCTGCCATGTGCATGTCGATCCGGAAGACTTCGCCCGGCTGCCGCGCGCCGAGGAGATGGAAGACGATATGCTCGATCTCGCCGCGGACGTGAACCGGTACAGCCGCCTCGCGTGCCAGATCTGGCTGAGCAAAGAGATGGACAGCCTGACCGTGCGGATTCCGGACGCCGTCCACAATATGCAGGGGAGATAAGGATGAGAACGCGCATGGCCGGTATGGTAGCCGCCGCATTGCTCTGGGCCGGATGCGCGGCCGAACCGCAGGGTGGATCGCCGATCGAGGCGATCATGAGCGAAGACGTGCTTGAGGGCATCGAGCAACGGGTGGGCGGCCGGCTTGGCATGGCGCTAACCGACGAGAGCGGAAACCTCTTGCGCGCCTATCGCGGCGACGAACGCTTCGCCATGTGCTCGACCTTCAAACTGGCGCTGAGCGCGGCGGTACTGGAGCGCGTGGACGCTGGCGATATGGCGCTCGAGGATGCGATTGCGTTCGGGGAAGCGGATTTGCAGGACTATGCCCCGGTGGCAGCCGCCTATGTCGAAGCCGGCGAAATGACGGTCGGCCAGGCCGCTGAGGCGATCGGCACCTTGTCCGACAATACCGCCGCGAACCTGCTGCTCGCCGAAATCGACGGGCCGGAGGGCATGACCGCCTTTTTCCGCCGTCATGGCGACGACGTATCCCGTCTCGACCGGATCGAGCCCGAACTCAACGAGAATGCCGAGGGCGATGAGCGCGACACGACGAGCCCGGTGGCGATGGCGGGACTGGTCCAGCGGCTGATGTTCGGCGATGTGCTGGCGGAATCGAGCCGCCAACAGCTTGCCGACTGGGCGATCGCGAACGAGACGGGCGACACCCGCATCCGCGCGGGGGTCCCGGATGGCTGGACCGTGGGCGACAAAACCGGAAGCTGCGGCACCGCGTTCAACGATATCGGCATCATCTGGCCGCCCAGCGGCCCCGCCTTCGTTCTGACCATCTATATCGACCGCCCGACGGCCGAACCCGACGAAGTGGATTTCGCGATGGAGGAAATCGCGGAGTTGGCGGTTCTCTATATGAGCGAGCGGAATATCGGCTGACTTTTTGTTCCGTTCGAAGAAACCGGAATCAAGGCCGCGACGTGTGCCTTTACGGGCATCGGCCAATGGTCAAGATAAGGGGGAAACGTGAAGACAAGCGCAACAGCCGTCACTTGCATCGCTTGCATTCTGTGCGCTGCGTGCAGCGACGTCACGGAAACGGTTACGGACGAAGAAACCGTGCCAGACACCGAGACCGCGTCTGAGTCTTTCGCACTCGGCGATCCGACCAACCGTTTCGTTCACGATGCGGCGCAGTTACGTACCGCCGAACAGCGCGAGGCGTTTGTAGAGTTTTCGTTCGACTATCCGGCGAGCTGGACTGTCGAGAGCGCTGGACCGATCGGCAGCGATCAGGTGTTTGTCGGGGAAGCGGAGGCGCCGAATGATACGCGGCTGATCAGGGTCGGGGGATTCGCAAGAGGGGATGCCAACGACAACCCGTTTCCCGCAACATCGCTCGTGCCGGAAATCGCGGCGCTGGTTCAGTTCAGTGCCGAGCGGGACCAGGCTGCCGGTGTGATCGCCGACTATCAAAAGTTCACTACATATCGCACCGTCAGCAGCGGGTTCGGCATCTATGGCTATGGCGCGGACTATCGGTTGACAGAATCTCCTGGTCAGGCGCTCGCTTATACCAGAGTATTGCAGACGAATGTGATCGTCATACCTGTGGGCTCGACGCGGGGAGTCGAGATCGAGTTCATGACGGCGCCCGAGCTTTCCGGGATCGAAACGATTGAGGAGTTGCAAAATGAAGATGCCTATCGCCTGTTGATTGACACGTTCGAGATCGAAGGCGTCGCTCTAAGGGATCTTCTCGGTGTTGAACCGCTTCCGCCGTTTGTTGCCGAGTAGCGGGCGGAACTACTGCCCGATATTGCATTTTGGGTTCGACATCGCCATATGCCCCTCGGAAGTCGGGCGGACGTGGCATTCGCCAACCCGGTCAGGTCCGGAAGGAAGCAGCCGTAACGATTTCGTCGCGGGTCGTTCCGGCTTCCACCTTTTCTCTTCATAACCCTTTCGACATGGCGGTCTCGACGGTCTAGTCTCGCGCCATGTCCGATTCCCAGGAGACGATGGAGCCCGCCGCCACAACCGGCCCGGGCCTCGGCCTAGACGAGCCGGCGCAACCGGCGCCGCCCGAAAGCGCGCAACCCTATCGCGTGCTCGCCCGCAAATATCGGCCGCAAAGTTTCGCCCAGCTCATCGGTCAGGATGCGATGGTTCAGACGCTGGGTAACGCGATCAAGCGCGACCGTCTGGCCCATGCTTTCCTGCTGACCGGCGTGCGTGGGGTCGGCAAGACTTCGACGGCGCGGCTGATCGCGAAAGCGCTCAACTGTATCGGACCGGACGGCGAAGGCGGTCCCACAATCGATCCGTGCGGCCAGTGCGAACCCTGCGTGGCGATTGCTGAGGGCCGGCATATCGATGTCGTCGAGATGGACGCGGCCTCGCATACCGGCGTGGACGATGTCCGCGAGATTATTGAGGCCGTGCGCTATTCGGCCGTTTCCGCGCGTTTCAAAGTCTATATCATCGACGAAGTGCATATGCTGTCGAAGAACGCGTTCAACGCTCTTCTGAAGACGCTCGAAGAGCCGCCGCCGCATGTAAAATTCCTGTTTGCCACGACCGAGGTCAACAAGGTGCCGGTAACAGTGTTGTCGCGCTGCCAGCGCTTCGATCTGCGCCGCATCCCGGCCGATCGGCTGGCCGAGCATTTCCGCTGGATCGTTGAGCAGGAAGGTGCGGAGGCCGAGGACGAGGCACTGGCGCTGATCGCGCGCGCTGCCGAAGGATCGGTGCGCGACGGGCTCTCCATTCTCGATCAGGCGATCGCGCATGGCTCGGAGGGAGTAACCGCCGCGCAGATCCGCGAGATGATCGGCCTGTCGGATCGCGGCGCGGTCCGCGCGCTGTTCGGCGAGCTGCTGGGCGGCGACGCGCAAGCGGTACTCGCCAGTATCGAGCAGCAGCATGCGCTCGGCACAGATCCGGCCGCGCTGTTCCGTGGCCTGCTTGAGACCACGCACGGGATCGTGCGCGCCAAGGTGGGCGGGGCCGATGATCCGGCACTGTCGGCCGAGGAACGCGAGGCTTTTTCCGACTGGGCGAGCCGCTTGGGTTTCGCGGCGCTCCATCGCATCTGGCAGTTGCTGCTTAAAGGACTGCGCGAGATCGAAATGGCGCCGATGCCGCTCGAAGCCGCCGAAATGGGACTGTTACGGATCGTCCATGCCGCCGGTTTACCCGATCCCAGCGATCTGGCCCGCAAACTGGAAAGCGGCGATGTCGTGGTTAGCACTCCCGCATCATCGAAGTCAGCGGAGCAGGGAAGTGGCCCGCAGGCCAGCCTTCCCGGCGATTTCCGGGCACTGGTCCGTCTTGTCGCCGAAAGCCGCCATGACGATGCGAGCTGGAAAACCGCGCAATTTCTCGAACGCGATGTCCGGTTGGTCCGCTATGCGCCGCCCGCGCTCGTGATCCGCCCGCTCAAACCCTGTGACGAGGAATTTTTGCGCGATCTGGGCCGGTTGCTGCGCGAGGACACCGGCGCGGTCTGGACGGTCGAGACCAGTGATGAGGAGGGCGAGGCCAGCCTTCTCGAACAGGAACAGGCGGCGCTCGGCGCGGAACGCGAGGCCGTCATGCAATCCCCGATGGTCAAGGCGGCGTTCGAGGCCTTTCCCGATGCCGAGCTGATCGATTACAAACTGGCCGCAGACAATAAGGGCTGATCCCATGGAAAAATTCGAAGAGATTATGAAAGCTGCGCAGAATGTGCAGGAAGAACTGCAAAAGGCGCAGGCGAGCCTTGAAAATATCGAGGTCGAAGGCGTCTCGGGCGGTGGCCTCGTGAAAGTGCGCGCCAGCGCCAAAGGCACGATCAAGGGCGTCGAAATCGATGACTCGCTGCTGACCCCGGACGAGAAACAGGTGCTCGAAGACCTGATTGCGGCCGCGCTCAACGATGCGCGGGCGAAAGCCGATGCGAAGAGCCAGGAAGAAATGAGCAAGATGACGAGCGGCCTGCCGCTGCCCCCCGGCTTCAAGATGCCGTTTTAGGGTTCCTTCCCGTTTGTCGTAACGCGCTCGACGGCTTCTATTGATTTGTCAGAATTTTCCTGACGGAAAATCGCCGCACCGGCCCGCACCCCCTCCCGGCCTCCCAACACGGTATATTCAATGGGAGGCCGGGAGGGGGTGCGGGCCGGTGCCGCGCCGAGCCGAAGGCGAGGCCTGACAAACAGCCCCTCAAATACAATCGTCGAGCGGGCTGGCGCGGACTTGCTGCATGCGTCCGACAAGCCGGTTGGCATAGCGTGCCGTCCAACTGCCGGCGCGGGTCGCATCGCGGGTTTTCGGATCGGGCAGCACGGCGGCGATCTGCGCGGCCTGTGTATCGCTGAGCCGGCTCGCGTCATGGCCGAAATAACGCTGGGCGCCGGCATTGGCGCCATAGGTGCCGATCCCGGTCTCCGCGACGTTGAGATAGACTTCCATGATCCGCGGCTTGTCCCAGAGCAGCTCGATCAGCACCGTGAAATAGGTTTCCAGGCCCTTTCGGAACCAGCCGCCGCCCTGCCAGAGGAATACGTTCTTTGCCGTCTGCTGGCTGATCGTCGATCCGCCACGCCGCCGTTCGCCCGATCGGCGTTCTTCCCAAGCCTCCTGGATCGCCTCATAGTCGAAGCCGTTATGGAGGCAGAAATTGCCGTCTTCGGCGGCGATGACCGCGATCGGCATTGCCCGGTCCATCTCGCTGAGCGCCATCCAGTTGCGGCCCGATCCGTTCTCGTCGAGCGCCATCGTCGCGGTGATCGGCGGCGGGACGAATCGATAGAGCAGCACCCAGAGAATTGTGATCAGCACGAACCACAGGATCGCTTTGAGGACGAACAAGATGATGCGCGCGGGCAGGGATCGGGTGGCCATGATGCTGATCTATCCTGCCCAAAGAAAAACGCCATCCCCGAAATGAACCGGGAATGGCGCTTTTGGTGATTGGTTGTGCGTTTAGCTCGCCGGAAGCAGCTTCCTGTCTTCGGCGATCCGCATCATCGCCTTCTGGACTTTCTCGAAGGCGCGGACCTCGATCTGGCGGATGCGCTCGCGCGACACGCCATAGACCTGGCTCAGCTCTTCGAGCGTCTGCGGGTCGTCGGTCAGCTTGCGCTCGGTCAGGATATGCTGCTCGCGCTCGTTGAGTTCGCCCATCGCTTCCATCAGCATTTCGCGGCGGACATCGGCTTCCTGTTCTTCGGCGATCGTCTGGTCATGCAGCGGTTCATCGTCGACGAGCCAGTCCTGCCACTGGCTGGACCCTTCCTCGTCGCCGCGCATCGGCACGTTAAGCGACGTGTCGCCGCCCATCGCCATGCGGCGGTTCATGGACGTGACCTCATCTTCCGTCACGCCGAGGTCGTTGGCGATCTGCTCCACATCTTCGGGCCTCAAATCGCCGTCTTCGAACGCGTTGAGCCGCGCTTTCATCTTGCGCAGGTTGAAGAACAGCTTCTTCTGTGCAGCCGTGGTGCCCATTTTCACGAGGCTCCACGAGCGCAGGATATATTCCTGGATCGAGGCGCGGATCCACCACATCGCATAGGTGGCGAGGCGAAAACCGCGATCGGCTTCGAACTTCTTCACGCCCTGCATGAGGCCGATATTGCCTTCAGAGATCAGCTCCGTAACCGGCAGACCATAGCCACGATAGCCCATCGCGATTTTCGCGACGAGACGCAGATGCGACGTCACGAGTTTCTGCGCAGCTTCGCGGTCTTCGTGCTCCTCGAAACGCTTCGCGAGCATATATTCCTCTTCCTTCGACAGGATCGGGAATTTCTTGATTTCGGTCATGTAACGATTGAGGCCGATTTCGCCTCCAATCGCCGGAATTGTCGCAACGGCTTTGGCCATTTCGTTACTGTGCTCCTTGAACCTTCTTATCCGGGAATATCCCCGGAAAACCTTATATTATCTGTACGTATAATGCCCTGAATAGTTCCTGTATGTCGACAGGGAGTTCGCTATCAAAGGCTAAAGCGTTACTTGTTACCGGATGGATGAATCCAATGCGTGCAGCATGCAGCGCCTGCCGTTTAAAATCCAGTCTTTTGAGTATGTCCTTTAGCGCAGGTTTCGGCCTGCCATAAACTGGATCGCCGACCAGCGAATGGCCGATATGCGCCATATGGACGCGAATCTGATGTGTTCGCCCAGTCTCCAGCCGGCATTCTATCAGCGTCGCATTGTTCAGCGCTTCCAGCCGCCGATAGTGCGTAATCGCATGTTTGCCGCGCGGCGGCTCGACGACCGCCATTTTCTGGCGATTTTGCGGCGATCGGGCAAGGTGGGTTTCAATCTTACCCTCAGACTTATTCACAAGATTATACACTATCGCCTTGTAAACACGGTCGATGCTGTGTGTCGCAAATTGCCTTGCTAGGCCTTCATGCGCTTTGTCGGTCTTGGCCGCGACGATCAGTCCGGACGTATCCTTGTCGATCCGGTGGACGATGCCGGGGCGCGCCACGCCGCCGATGCCCGAGAGCCGCCCCGCGCAATGGTGGAGCAGCGCATTGACCAGCGTGCCGTCTGCATTGCCGGCGGCCGGATGGACGACCAGGCCTGCGGGCTTGTCGACCACGATCAGATGCTCGTCCTCGAACACGATATCGAGCGGAATGTTCTGTGCCACCGCGGTCGCAGGCTTGGGCTCAGGTACCGAAACCGTAAAATTCTGCCCTTTTTCGACCGCGCTTTTCGGGTTCCGGGCCTCCGAACCGTCGGATTTGCGGACATGGCCCGATGCGATGAGCTTTTTCAGCCTTTCGCGCGAAAACTGGGGCAATGTCGCCGCCAATGCCCGATCCAGACGCCAGCCATCGGCCTCGTCGGTGATGCACGCTTCCAATGTCGACAAGTCCCCCGCCATTGCCTAATAATCTGGGGGTGATCGTCACAATTTCAAGTGCCGCAAAGCGCCGGATTCTCGCGCATTGCGCCGAATCTCGCGATATCGAGGCATGCGGCCTTCTGTTCGGCGAAAACGGCCGGATCGAAACCGCTCAGCCGACCGAAAACGTGGCTCGAAATCCCGCGGATAGCTTCGAAATCGATCCGGCTGCGCTGTTCGCAGCCATCCGGGCGGAACGGGCGGGCGGAGACGCGATTGTCGGCCATTATCATTCCCATCCGGCAGGCGGTGTGAAACCGTCTGCGCGGGACGCCGCAATGGCGCTCGATGTCGGACGGCTCTGGCTGATCGTCGCAGGCCCGGAAATGCGGCTCTGGCGCGCTATGGAGCCGGGCCGGCTGGACCCTGTGGAGCTAGCCCTTGCAAGCCCCGCGCCCAGCCGACATTAGGGGCGATAAGGCCATAAACGGGAACCGCGAGACGATGGACAGCAAGAGCGTTGAATTTGCGAGCCTTTTGGCCTCGCGCCTGTGTCATGACCTGTTGAGCCCGATCGGCGCGCTGAACAACGGCATCGAACTGCTTGCCGACGAGCATGACCCGGAAATGCGCGAGCGCTGTATGGAATTGCTGGCCGAAAGCGCCAAAACCTCGGCCACCAAGCTCAAATTCTTCCGCCTCGCCTTTGGCGCGGCGGGCGGTTTCGACGACGAAATAGACAGCCGGGAGGCGAAGACCGCGATCGAGGGCCTTGTCGGCACGCAGGGCCGGGTCGAGCTGGAATGGCTGGTCGAGCAGCCGAGCATGTCCAAGGCCAAGATCAAGATTCTGCTCAACCTCGCCCTTATCGCTGCCGACGCTCTGGTACGGGGCGGTGCATTGCTGGTTGGTGCCGAGGGCAGCGAGATCGTTGTACGGGCGGAAGGGGACCGGATCGTCCTCGATCCCGAACTCAAAACGGCTTTGCTCGGCAAGACGGATGCGGAGGCACTGACGCCGCGCGCCGCCGCGGCCTGGCTCGTGCACATTCTCGTCCAAGAGGGGGGCGGCGAGGTGCAGGTATCCGAACCCGAAGACAATGTCCTGCTTTTCGGGGTTACTTTCGCGGGCTGAGCGCGCCGGTAAACGACATCTTAACCATCGAACCCCATCAATGCTGTCAGGCGGATTTGCTGGACGGGCTTGATGGACGATCTTCTCGCTGAATTCATTGCCGAAACGCGCGAGACGCTGGACACGATTTCCGGCGAAATCGTCGCGTGGGAGGCCGATCCCGGCGACCGGAAGCGGCTCGACGCAATTTTCCGCTTCGTCCACACCGTCAAGGGGAGCTGCGGTTTTCTCGACCTCACCCATGTCCAGCGCGTCGCGCACGAGGCCGAACAGGCGCTGTCGGAGTTGCGCGACGGCACGCGCGAACCGTCGCCCCGGCTCGTCAGCGCCATTCTTGCCGTCATCGATCGTATCGGCGCTATGGTGGATGCGCTCGAGCGCGGCAAGGAAATCGATGAAAGTATCGACGGCCCGCTGATCGCGGCGCTGGCCGGGCGTGAAGACGATCCCGAGGCAAAAGCTGCGGCACAGCAGAGCGTCCCGGAAGCACGGCATCCAGCGCGCAGCATTCGCGTGCCGCTGGAACTGCTCGATCGGCTGATGGGCGGCGTGTCTGACCTCGTGCTGTCGCGCAACGAGCTGTCGCGCCAGCTGCGCCGGGCTACGGCGGACGAGCATGTCGAAACCGCGTTCGACCGGATGTCGACCTGCGTGGCGGAGATGCGCGATGCGATTACCTGGGCCCGGATGCAGCGGATCGAAAGTCTGTTCGCGGCGCTGCCGCGCCTCGTCCGCGATCTCTCCGCCGAACTCGGCAAGTCCGTCCTGCTCGAAATCGATGGCGCCGATGTCGAACTCGACCGCGAAATGATCGAAATGCTGCGCGATCCGCTGACGCATATCGTCCGGAATGCGCTTGACCATGGCATCGAAGCGCCGGATGAGCGCCGCGCGGCCGGCAAACCGGACACCAGCATCCTCCGGATCGGCGCGCGCCAGTCCGGCAACCAGATCAAGATCAGCATCACCGACGATGGCCGCGGAATAGACCCACAAAAGCTCAAACAGCGGGCGATCGAATCCGAATGCGTGAATCCCGAAACCGTCGCGTCGATGGATGATGACGAACTGCTGGAGCTCGTATTCCAACCCGGGCTATCGACCGCCGAAGCAGTCAGCACTGTATCGGGCCGGGGTGTCGGCATGGATGTCGTGCGCTCCAATGTCGAGCGTATCGGGGGCGCCATCGATATCGACAGCGCGGTCGGCGAGGGCACGACCTTGTGCCTGCTGGTGCCGCTTACCCTTACGATCATTCCCGCCCTGATCTGTGGTGTCGGCGGTGGCCGCTATGCAATTCCGCGTGCCAGTATCGACGAAATTGTCTCGCTCGATAAGGATGGTGCTGAACTGGAGGCAGTCGGCGGCACCGAGGTCGCCAAGGTCCGTGGAAAGCGGCTGCCGGCGGTCAGGATGGCGGCGCTGTTGGGAAGCGATCAAACGGATACCGCCGCTTCCGATGTCGCCGAACATCGGTATCTTGTCGTCGTCCGGTCGAGCCGCAGGGAGCGGTTCGCCATGATGGTCTCGGCGGTTTTCGATCATGAGGAGCTCGTCGTAAAACCCGCTGCACCCGGAATTATGCAGGCCGGTTTCTATGCCGGTACCGCACTGCCTGATAACGGCATGCCGCTCCTGCTGCTGGATATCGCCGGCATCGCTGCCGCGGCGGGCCTTCGCCTGTCCATGGCCGATCCGCAGCGCGATGCCGTGAACCACGCGCCGAAGACAGGTTCGGATGCGCTGATATTCACCGATCTGGACGGCCGTCGACGCGCGGTTCGCATGGCACTGCTGAACCGGATCGTCGATGCGGATGCCGAGCAGATTGTCGAGCGTGCGGGCAGCCTTCGGCTTGTTCTTGGTGACGAGACGATCCCAGTCGTCGCGAGCGGCGATCTGCCGAAAACCGGACGCGTTCGCCTGTTGCGGCTCAGCGACGGGGACAGCGCGATCGTCTATGCGATCGCCGATCGGGCCGCAGATGTCGGAACATTTCCCGAAGTATATGATCGCGCCCGCCGCCCCGGCCGTATCGGGGGTGTCGCGATCGTCGATGGCGAGCCTGTCGAGCTGTTGGATGCGCACTTCCTCTTCGGCGAATTTTGCGAGGCCTCGAGTACGCGCTCCGACCGTCCCCGCTGCCTGATCGTCGGTGGCGACGATATGTGGCGCCGGGAGTTGCTCGCGCCCCTGATCGAGCAAGCGGGATATCGCGTCATATTCGACGAAAGCGCCGGATATGACGTTGCGATCGACGCCAGCGACGCTGGCGTCGATCTCGATGAAACGGAGGCAGATGTCGTTCGGCTCACTGCCGATCCGTCGCCGGGGCAGGACCAGGTCTATCGCTATGACCGCGCCGGGATCGTCGATGCGCTTCATGCGCGCCGGAAAAGGAGTGCGTCGCGATGAACCAACTCTATCTTGTCGCCGAGACCGCCGGGACGTGTTTCGCGATTCCCGCAGATGCCGTGCAGTCTGTCGTTACCGCATCGGACATAATCCCGGCGCCCGGTGCCGCACCAACGGTTGCGGGTATCGCGGCCCTACGCAGCAAGGTCATCACGGTGATCGATACACGGGCGGCGATCGAGGGCGGGGCGGCTCGGGTCGCCGACGGGCAATCGCTGATCGTCGCCGGCGTCGACGATTTTCTCTACGGATTGGCGGTCGATGACATTCACGATGTCCGCGATCATGACGGCGCGCCGCGGAAGCTCGGAGCGGCTTTCGCAGCCGGATGGCGGCGGGTGTCGACCGGAATCATCGAACTGGACGGGTCCGCGATCGTCGTCGTCGATCCGGCGGTACTGGTGGCCAGTCAGGATTCCGTAGCGGCATGACCGTGCGCAATCTCCCTGAAGTTAACGGCACGGTTACTCCGGTCCGTTATGGATCATTTGCTGGAAACCAACGGGAGCGCCCTTCGTGAAGAAATGCCTCGTCGTCGACGATTCGAAGGTCATTCGAAAAGTCGCCTGCCATATGCTCGAAACCCTCGATTTTTCCGTCGAGGAAGCCGATCATGGCGGGGAGGCCCTCGAACGGCTGAAAAGCGGCGTCCCCGATATCATTCTGCTGGACTGGAATATGCCGGTCATGGACGGCATGGAGTTTCTCCAGGCCATGAAGGCGCTTGCGCTGGACAAGCGACCCAAGGTGATTTTCTGCACCACCGAAAACGACGTCGATCATATCCGTCGGGCGATGGATGCTGGCGCCGACGAATATATTATGAAGCCGTTTGACCGGGAGACGCTGCAAAGCAAAATAGAGCTGGTGCAAGACGGTGCCACCAATGGCCAGCCGGTCTAGTCCGGCGATCTCGAGCGACGACGCGCGAAAAAGGCCCGGCACCGTTCTGGTTGTCGACGATTCCGCCGTTTCGCGGCTTATTGTCCAGCGTGTGGTCGACAAAACCGGCGACCTGAGAGTCGCGGGTCATGCCGTGAGCGCGGAAGATGCACTGCACAAACTACGCACCATTTCGGCGGATCTGGTTATTCTCGATATCGAAATGCCGGGGCTGAGCGGTATTGACGCACTACCGGACATTATCCGCGAAAGCGGGAACGCGCCCATTTTGATCGTCTCGTCGCATTGCCAGGAGGGTGCCGAAGCATCGGTGCGTGCGATGGCGATGGGCGCGAGCGACATTGTGCTGAAGCCGGATCGGCCCGAAGCGAACGAACAGTTCGCCGCCGTTCTCACGCAGAAAATGTACCGCCTCGTCGATCACGACGTGCGCGACGATGTCAATGTTTCCCACCACAGCGCGATTGCGCCGTCCGAACAGCCGATCCGGTGCCTTGCCATCGGCGCGTCAACCGGGGGTATTCACGCACTCTCGACATTCTTTTCATCCCTGCCGGACGCATTTTCCGTTCCGATACTCGTCACCCAGCATCTGCCGGCGGACTTCATGATCTATTTTGCCCGACAATTGGCCGCGATTTCGGGACGCAAGGCGAGTCCCGCCCGCGATGGCAGGCTCTTGAGAAGCGGAGAGATTGTCGTCGCGCCGGGTGATGCGCATCTGGCCCTTGAGCGCGGCGATGACGGTGTACGGGTTGCGCTTGACCGGACGCCGGTGCCGGGCGGTGTCTGCCCGTCGGTGGATATCATGCTGTCGAGCGTCGCCGATACCTATGGCGATCGCGCGCTCGGCGTCGTGCTGACCGGCATGGGGCGAGACGGGGCTCGCGGTGCGGAAAGGCTTGTGCGGGCTGGCGGTGAGATAGTGGCGCAGGATAGCGAAAGCGCGGTGATCTGGGGAATGCCCGGCGCGGTTGCCCGCCAGGGCATCGCAAGCCTGGTCGCCGCTCCGTCGGAACTCGCAGCGCATGCTGCGAAACGGGAAGGGTCCGTCTGATGACCATGGCCCCGTCGACCATGCGGATATTCTCGTCCATGCTCGAAGCCCGGACGGGGCAGCGCCTCTCCGAGGGCCGCCATTGGCGCGTCGAGATGGCGCTCGGTCCGATCGTAAAGGCGCGCGGATTGGCGGATTGCGATGCACTGGCGGCAGAGCTTGCCCAGCCTTACGCACGCCGCCTGTCCGATGAGACCGTCGAGGCGCTGTTGAACAACGAGACCTATTTTTTTCGCGATCATGACGCTTTCTCGGATCTGCCGAGCGTACTCGAAGCGATCGCCGCCAATCGCAAGGGTGCCAAGACGCTGCGGATATGGGCGGCGGGATGTTCCACCGGACAGGAGATCTATTCGATCGCCATGCAACTTCGCGACAATGAGCGGCGTTGGGAGGGCTGGTCGATCGATTTGCTCGGAACCGACATTTCGCAATCGGCGATCGACCGGGCGCGGCAGGCCGATTTCAGTCAGTTCGAAATCCAGCGCGGTCTGGCCGCGGACAAGATGCTGCGATGGTTCGAAAATGCGGACGGCCGTTGGCAGGCACGCGACACGCTGCGCAAGATGGTTCGTTTTCGGTGTCACAATGTTCTCGAAACGCCGCCGTCCGGGCGTTTCGATCTTATCCTGTGCCGCAATGTGATGCTCTATTTCCCCACAACAAATCGCGCGCGCGCATTGGCGAACCTGGCCGATGCGCTGGCCTCGGACGGCGCATTGATGCTGGGCGCGGGCGAAACCGTACTGGGCTATAGCGACCGGTTCGAGATCCTGGCGGGCGTCCGGTCGCTATATCGGCTGTCTACGGCCGAACCCCGGCAAATCCTCAGGGCCGCAGCCGGCGGCTCTTGACCTCGGCCGACAAAACGGGCGGTATCGCACGCTACGCCATGCCCATTGTCGAAACGCCTTCGCCGAACTTCAACGACCGCGAGCTGCCGGTCTCGATGCTCGTCATGCATTATACGGGGATGATAGATGGCGCATCGGCGATCCGGAGGCTGACCAGTGCCGATTCCGGCGTGTCGTCCCATTATGTAGTTAATGAGGATGGCACGGTGCTGCGCTTGGTCGACGAGGGCAAGCGCGCCTGGCACGCTGGCGCATCCTATTGGCGCGGCATCACGGATGTGAATTCGGCGAGCATCGGGATCGAGATCGTCAATCCGGGCCATGAATTCGGCTATCGGCCGTTTCCGCCGGATCAAATTGCCGCAGTCGTCCGGCTGACCCATGAGATCCGCAAGCGGCACGATATTCCGCGCGCCAATGTCGTCGGCCATTCCGATGTCGCGCCCGCCCGCAAACAGGATCCCGGCGAGCTGTTTCCGTGGGACAAGCTGGCGCGGCTCGGCCATGCGCTGGCGCGGCCCGAAAACGCGAGGATGGATCCGGGCTGGTCCGACAGTGCCTTTCTCATGGCGCTCGAGCGCTTCGGCTACGCCATCGAGGACAAGCTGGCCGCCGTCGTCGCGTTCCAGCGGCGCTTTCGCTCCGAACTCATCGACGGGACGATCGACGGCCAGTCGCGCGCCATTCTTTTCCGCCTGCTCTTGGATCGCGAGCAGGGCGAGTCTAGATAGACCAAGCCAGAGGGCTGGGCGGCCGCGAGGTTTTCGAACTTCGAGGAAAGTCCGGGCTCCATGGACCCACGGTGCCGGATAACGTCCGGCGGGCCTTGAGATTTTTCGATTGGCCCAGGGAAAGTGCCACAGAGAGCAGGTCACCCTAGGCTTCGGCCGAAAAGCTTAGGCTGGGTGAAAAGTGAAAGGGTGCGGTAAGAGCGCACCGCGCGCGCCGGCAACGGCCGCGGCACGGCAAACCCCACCGGGAGCAAGACCGAATAGGGATGGCGCATAGGCCCGGGTCCGGCCTGCCGTCCGGGTTGGTTGCTTGAGGGCGGGAGCGATCCCGCTCCTAGAGGAATGGCCGCACAGGCGGAGCGATCCGCTGGACAGAACCCGGCTTACAGGCCCTCTGGCAGCGATATAGAGTGATTTGGGGCACAGCCCGAAAACCGCGCATATGCTTTACGAATCGGGCAATTTCGTTCACAGGAACGCGTATAAAAAGGGGAAGAAATATGAGCTTGATCGATCGTGCGAAGAATATTCTCTTATCGCCGAAAACCGAATGGGAGAAAATCGACGGGGAAGAGGCAACTGTTGGCGGGCTGTTCACCGGCTATGCCGTCATCCTCGCCCTGCTGCCGGTTATCGGGACATTGCTCGCGGTGCTGCTGTCGCTGGGGCCGTATCGCTATTTCGGTTTCAACTATTTCCTGATCACCTCGCTTGCCGGTTATGCGATCGGGCTGGGTATCCTCTATCTCATGGGCATCATCGCCAACGCGCTGGCACCGAGCTTTGACGGGCAGAAGAGCGATATCGGCGCCATGAAGCTCGTCATCTACACCGGCACGGCAACCTGGGTGGCGGGATTCTTCTCGTTCATCCCGGTTCTCGGCGCCCTGATCGGCCTGGTCGGTTTCGGCTATGCGGCCTATCTACTGTATCTGGGCTGCCAATCGGTGATGAAAGTGCCGGAAGGCAAGGCGGTCGGCTATACGGCTGTGACGATCATCATCTGGATCGTCCTTGCCATCGTGATTTCCGCGATCATCGTCGGAGCTCTCGTATCGGCCTTTATCGGTACCGCAGCGCTGACGGGAGCTGCTGCGTTCCGCTAGTCGGAGAGCGCGTAACCCACGAAAAGAGCGGGCCACGGCCAAATTGGCGGTGGCCCGTTCTCTTTTCCAACGCTAGATAAGATAAGCATGGCAGGTGCACGACGATCCAATGACTGGGGTTTTCCCCGCTGGCGCGGCTATGAATCGTCGCGTGAAACGGTCGAAGTCCGCCTGTGCGACCGGCATGGGTGCGAGGAGCCCGGCGACCGGCCCGCGCCGAAATCGCCGAACAGCCCGGAACGCTGGTATTTCTGCGAAAAACACGCGGCCGAGTATAATCGCAACTATAACTATTTCGAAGGCCTGACCAAGGAACAGCGCAAACAGCGAGAGCATGATGAGCAGCGCGACGCGAGCGGGTTCGGTCAGGCCTCGCATTATGGCTGGGGCGGCCCGGGCGACGGGACACGCAGCGCCGACGAAATGCGCGCGCTCGAGATATTCGAGCTGGACAGCGATGCCGGTTTCGCGGCGGTCAAGAAAGCATGGCGCGCGCTGGCGAAGGAAAACCACCCCGACGTGAAACCCGACGATGCGGATGCCGCCAAGCGGTTTCAAGCCGGGCAGGCGGCGTTCGAAGTGCTCCGCGCAGCCGAGGAACGGCGCGAATGGAAGGGCGCGGGATCAAAACCGTAAAGTCCGACTGGGAAACCGCCATTCTGGTCTGCCGCAAATGCTCCAAACGCGTGGGAGGAGGCTTCGGACCGAAGGGCAGGATCCCGCTCGCCAAGGCCTTGCGCAAGCATCTGGGTGGCAAGAAAGGCCGCAAGGCGAAAACCGCCATCATCGAGACCAAATGCCTGTCGGCCTGCCCGAAAAAGGCGGTGACAGTCGTGCGCACCGATGATCTGCTCAACTGGAAACTGGTTAAACCGGGCAGCCCGATGGAGGCGGTGGCGGAAACGCTCGGCCTGTCCGCGTCTCAGGAATAGCGTTCGGCGGTCTCGCGGATCAGCGCGATCATGTTTGGAATGCCCTGAGTCCGGTTCGAACTGAGCTGGTTCTTCAGGTCGAAGGCCGCGAGGCTGTCTGCGATATCGACTGCGAGAATATCGTCTGGCTCGCGATCCTGAACCGTCAACAGCACCAGCGCGATGATCCCCTTGGTGATCGCCGCATTGCTGTCGGCGAGGAAATGCAGCCGCCCGTCATCGGTGCGGGTCGGATAGACCCAGACCGCCGCCGAACATCCGCGCACGAGCGTCGCGTCCGTCTTGAGCGCGTCGGGCATGTCCTCCAGCGTCTGGCCGAGGTCGATCAGCAGCCGGTACCGGTCGTCGCTTTCGAGGAATTCATATTCCTCGCGCACATCGTCAAGAGAGGGGAGTTGGGTCATGAAGGCCCATTTAGGAGCTGGCCGGCCAGACGTCACCCCGGCACGAATGCCGGGGCCTTCTCGGCGGGAGTTTCTGGCCGTACCGAAAAGATTCCGCGGGGCAAGCGGAATGACGAAAGGGGATAAGTCTTAGAGTTCGATGCCGGCCGCGATCGCTTCCAGCTTGCGGACCCGTTCCTTGAGGTCAGCGACTTCGATGCGCGATCCGGTGCTCGGCGCGGGCACGTCGCCGGACATCGCCGCCTTTTGCTGGAGTTCGAGCCGCTTGAGTTCCAGCCAGCCGCGCCACCCCCTCAGGCCTGCGAAGCTCGCGATTATCAGCCCGATCAATCCGGTCGCCGCCATGGCAAGTGTCGGTATCTGATCCTGCATGATTATGCCTTTCTTTCCTGAACCTTGTCCTTTTTAGCCGTGCGTTCTGTCGCGCAGAGCTTCGATTTCCTGTTCGAGGCGGTTGCCCTTGTCGGTGGCGATCCGCTCGAGAACGGCGATCCGCTCCTTCAGCTGTTTGATTTCTTCCCGCATGCGCCCGGCGTCGGGGTCGACGATCCGGCGCTGATTGCCGTCCTCGTCTTCGACAATGCCGTGCTGCGCGTTGTATTTGGCGCGGATGACGCCGGCGACCACGCAGATCAGCACAATCGCGACTACCATTTCAAACGGACCCATAAATACCTCCCCGAACCTTTTCCTTGTTTAGTTGAGCGGCTTTTCCCGCAGATTTTCGATTTCGTCGGCGAGTCCCGATGTGCGATCCGTGAGGATCCGTTCGAGCGTCGCGACCCGCTGTTCGAGCCGTTCGGTCTTGGCGACATATTGCGCCGCCTTTTCCGCCGTTTCGTGCGACGTCATTTCCATCTGGGCCTGTTTGAACTTCGTCCAGCGATCGAAGGCGATATAGCCGAAGACGATGGAGACCGGGACGACCACGACCATGAACAATATTGCGAGCGTGTTGAAATCCATCATTTCCCTCCCTTATTTCGCCCTGTCTTCGAGCTTGGTGCCTTCGAGCTTGGCGATCTCCTGGTCGAGACCATAGCCGCTGTCGGTGACGATCCGTTCGACCGTGGCAAGCCGATCCTTCAGTCCCGCCAGTTCGTCGCGTAGCTGCGTATTCTCCTGGCCGAGCAGCTTGATCTGGTCCTTGCTTTCCCGGTCGATTTTCGGATGTACCGTCTCGCCCATGCTGTTTTCGAGCGGATAGCCATGCCTGATCCGCATCCAGGTGGTAACGATCCAGCCGATGACGCCGACCGTGACGATCACGGCGATGAACGGGGCCAGTTCGCGGATCAGTTCGGGATTGTCTGAAAACATTGCGTGTCCTTCCTACTCTGCCACGTCGCGGAGATTGTCGATCTCGTCAGCGAGCCGTGTACTGCCGTCCGTCGCGATCCGTTCGAGGACCGATATCCGCTCTTCAAGCCGGACGATCTTGTCTTTCAGTTCGCCATTTTCATTGGCGAGCAATTCGATCTTGCGATCGTTTTCCGGGTCCTGTCGCTGGGTCGAGCCGCCCCATTCATTCTCGAGCGGATAGCCGTGCTTGGCGCGGATGGCGGTGGTGATGATCCAGGCCAAAAAGCTCATGCCGATGATGGCGAGGACGAAGGCGGGGCTTCCCCAGTTCATGTATTTGTTCTCCCTGAACCTATTGTGCGTTTACCGTAGTGCGTCGATTTCCTGGGCGAGGCGCGTGTTGCGGCTCGTCACCATCAGCTCGACATCGGCGAGCCGGCGATCGACATCGCGGAAGCGTGAGCGGATCTCATTGACCGAGCGGCGCGGATTGGCGCGCGTGCCCTGCCAGAACTTCTCTTCTTCCTTGTCTTCATAGAGGCCGAGCGGCTTTTTCGGGGCCAGCCAGGCGACGATGAAGTAAACCAGGAACAAGGGCGGGAAGAAGAACAGCGCGGTGACCATGAAACCGATCCGTGTCCACAGCGTGTCGATGCCTGTATAGTCGGCCACCCCGGCGCAGACGCCCAGAAACTTCGCATTCTGCTTGTCGAGGTAGAATTTGGTGCGGCGGTCTTGCATGTTTCTGTCTCCTGTTCGTCTGGTCGTTACCGCCGGCGTTCCGCGCGGCTCATGTCTTTTTCGGGCGCCCGGGGTTCGAGCCGGTCTTCAAGACGCTCTTCCAGTCGATCGTCCACCGGCCGGTCGTGGCGCAGGGCGCGTTCGCGGGCCCAGTCCGGATTGTCGGCCGCCATAATCCGTTCGATCGTGTTCATCCGATCGTCCAGTCGGCGCGCGGCGTCATAAAGTTCATCCAGCAAGTCTTCGTCTTCGCGGGTGATCGAACCGGCGCGCTTCCATTGGGTGGAATAGTGAAGGATCAGCCAGGGCAGCCCGATAAAGAGCATCCCGACGACGCCGATGGGTACGAGGATGTCTTCCATGGACTAGGCTTCCTTTTCTTCGGAGGGTTTGCCGCTGGCCTTTTTCATGGCCGCGAGTTCGGCCTCGATCTTGTCGCTGGTTTCCAGCTCGTCGATTTCTTCCTCGAGCGTTTTGGGCTGGCCGTTGCCGAGCGCCAGCGCGTCCGCCTGGCCTTCGGCCATGTCGACATGGCGTTCGAGCATTTCGAAGCGGGAAAAGGCGTCCTGCACGCGGTCGCCATTATAGAGATCGCGCAGTTTGATCTGGTTTTCTGCGGTTTCGAGACGGGTGGAAATGGCGTTCTGCCGGCTCCGGGCTTCGCGCAGCTTGCCCTGCAGTTTGGCGATATCTTCCTCATAGGCACGCAGCGATTCGTCGAGAATTTCGATCTCGCCGTTCAGCCGGGCGGCCATGTCAGAAGCCTTCTGCTTTTCGACCAGCGCCTGTTTGGCCAAGTCTTCGCGGTCCTTGGAGAGCGCGAGCTCGGCCTTGTCCTTCCAGCTTTCCTGGAGCTGTTCGAGCTTCGTGATCGAGCGGCGCATTTCCTTCTGATCGGCAATCGTGCGCGCTGCGGACGCGCGGACTTCCACCAGGGTTTCCTCCATCTCGAGGATGATCATGCGGACCATCTTGGCCGGATCTTCGGCCTTGTCGAGAATGTCGGTCACATTGGCGGCAATGATGTCGCGCGTGCGGGAGAAAATTCCCATGGTAGCTACTCCTAATGTCCCTCTCTTGCTGTGTGGCGGCCGGGGAGGGGGAGGGGCTGCCGCCTCCCCGGCCTGTTCTTACGGCCTATGCAATCTGGCCGGTAACGACGATGATGTCGGGCTCGCCCGACTGAAGCTGCACCGGCTGGACACTGTCTCCGGCCTGTACCGGTCCGACCGTGCCGAGCACGCAAATTCCGGTAACGGCCAGGGCGGCCATGCCAGCGATGATATTCTGGCGGATTTCTTTCATATTCGTCATATCTGGTCTCCTGAACCTTGGCCCGTCACCGGGTAGTGAAACTGATGTTATCGTCTTTGTGACTGTTAACACCCCATTCATAGCAGGGAGCGTGCCAGTTTTCGAATATCGTTTTTATTGAGATATTTAGGCCGGAAGTCACAAAATTGATGTAGGCGGCTATTGCCATTCTTTAGTAAAGAACACTAAATGGTGGGAATGGAACGCGAAACCCAATTTGTCGGAGAGTCCGGCGCTTTTCTCGATGCCGTAGAGATGGCGAGCCGCGCGGCTGCGCTGGACCGCCCGGTTCTCGTAATCGGCGAACGCGGGACGGGCAAGGAATTGATCGCCGAGCGGCTGCACCGGCTCAGCCAGCGTTGGGAAGGCCCGCTGATCACGCTGAACTGTGCCGCGCTGCCCGAAACGCTGATCGAGGCGGAACTGTTCGGCCATGAAGCTGGGGCTTTTACCGGCGCGACACGGGCACGGGCGGGCGCATTCGAGGAAGCCGATGGCGGTACGCTCTTCCTCGACGAAATGGCGACCCTGTCGCAGGCCGCGCAGGAACGCCTGCTCCGCGCGGTCGAATATGGCGAGGTGACCCGGATCGGGTCTAACAAACCGCTCAAAGTCGATGTCCGGATCGTCGGCGCGACCAATGAGAATCTGCCCGACCTTGTGGACCGTAATCGGTTCCGCGCGGATCTGCTCGACCGGCTGTCTTTCGAAGTCGTCACGCTTCCGCCGCTAAGGGTGCGCGACGGCGATATTCTGGTGCTCGCCGACTATTTCGGACGACGCATGGCGATGGAGCTCGATTGGCCGGACTGGCCGGGTTTTGGCGACGAGGCGGTCAAAATGCTGATCGGCCATGATTGGCCCGGCAATGTCCGGGAGCTGCGGAACGTCGTCGAACGCTCGGTCTATCGCTGGGAGCGGCCGGAAGAGCCTATAAACCATATCCAGCTCGATCCATTCGATTCCCCCTGGCAGATACCGGCGGAACCGCGACCCGCCTTGAACGGCGGCGAACCCGCTCCGCCTCCCGCCGCACCGCGCACCAAACCGGTCGTCGACGACTTCAAGGCTGCCGTTGAGGCATATGAAAAAGAGATATTGGAGGCGGCGCTGGAACGGGCCCGTTACAATCAGCGGCAGACCGCCAAAGCGCTGGGATTGTCCTACGATCAGCTACGCCATGCGCTCAAGCGGCACGATATGATCGGATGATTCGCCAAAATCGGCCAAATACTCTATATTTGGAGTCGAACAGAGGAGAGTAGCCATGCGCCAATCGTCTCTTATCGTCGGCATAGCCATCGTAACGAGTGCGCTCGCGGCAACGTCCGCCTCGGCGGCCGTCACCGTGTTCGGTAACACCACTGCCCGCGCCTGTTACGAACTGGCGCTCACCGAGCGCTCGGGTCCCGGCGATATAAATGTCTGCACCGAAGCCATCGAGGATCGCATGATTTCGGGCCGCGATCGCGTCGCAAGCTACGTCAATCGCGGCATTCTTTACGTGAGAAGCGGAGACTATGTCCGGGCGATCGCCGATTACGACCGGGCGATCGAACTCGACGGCACCGAGCCCGAGGCCTATCTGAACAAGGGATTGGCCCTGCTGCACCAGCGCCGCGCAACCGCCGATGTCGTCTCCCTGCTGACCACTGCCATTGAGCACGGCACGCGCGAACCGGCGCTCGCCTATTACGGGCGCGGCGTGGCGCATGAGCTGAACGGCGATATTCCGGCAGCCTATTACGATATTCGCCGCGCAACCGATATCGATCCCGAATGGGATTTGCCGGCGCGCGATCTGTCGCGCTTCCGCGTTGTCGGCGGGCAGGGCGGATAATCCCGACGGGCCTCGCTATCCGCCATTTGTCGGCAAAAATCGTCTGTTCGGCGATTTATATGCGCTAACGACAGGAATATCGGCGATAGATAGAATTCCGGAAACTGTAGCCGAACTCTAGGGGAGAATGCCCATGAACCCGATGCTCAAACTGGCCGCAAGCGCCCTCGCGATCGCAACCGTCGCGGGTACCGGCCATGCTTCCGTACAAGTTGCCGGCAACAGTTCGGCGGAAGCCTGTTATGTGGCTGCTGAGCGGCAATCGGACTCGCGGATCGACCTCCGGCCGTGCGACTTTGCCCTCGATCGTGAGGCGTTGACGCGTGAAGATCGCATCGCCACCTTCGTCAATCGCGGCATCATCCAGTTCCATCGTGGCCAGTACAATCTTGCCCTGGCCGATTTCGACCGGGCCCTTTCGATGGACGCCGAGCAACCCGAAGCGATGCTGAACAAGGCGATTGCCCTGATGCGGCGCGACGAGCGCGGTGAGGATGCATTGCCTCTTTTCACGCGCGCGCTGGAGCTCGGCACCGAGCAGCCCGCCGTTGCGCATTATGGGCGCGGTCTCGCGCATCATCTGAACGGCGATCTGACGGCCGCCTATATGGATATCCTGACGGCCACGGAGCTGGCGCCGGAATGGGATGCGCCGCGCGACGATCTGTCCAACTATATCGTCGAACCGACCGGATAGGTTTCGCCAACAGTGCGAACCGGAAAGAGGCCGGCCGTTTCTGTCAGAAGCGGCCGGCCTTCTCGCATGATGCATTCAGGAATTTTTCTGATTTTCCTGCGACGGATATCTTGAAGAGGCGGTGCGTTCCGGTCATGTAGGCCAAGAGACCACAGGAGATACCTCATGCCTTTCGAACTCCCCGAGCTTCCCTATTCCAAGGATGCCTTTGGCGATCTCATTTCGTCGAAGACGTTCGATTTCCATCACGGCAAGCATCACCAAGCCTATGTGACCAAGACGAACGACGCCATCGAGGGCGGCGATCTGGCGAATGCCTCCCTGTCGGAAGTGATCCTGGCGGCGAAGGACAGCGGCAATCAGGGGCTGTTCAACAATTCAGCGCAGATCTGGAACCACAGCTTTTACTGGCAATGCCTGAGCCCGGACAAGAAGAACCCCTCAGGCTCGCTCGCCGCGCGCATCGAGGATTGCTTCGGATCGAAATCCGAGATGCTGACCGCGCTCAAGAACGAAGCCGTCGGCCATTTCGCGAGCGGCTGGGCCTGGCTCGTCCTCAACGGCGATAAGCTGGAGATCACCTCGCTGCACGATGCAGACACGCCGGTCGCGCATGAAGGCATGCAGCCGCTGCTCACCATCGATGTATGGGAACATGCCTATTATCTTGATTTCCAGAATGATCGCGGCGCCTATGTCGACGCGCTGCTCGACCATGTGAACTGGGAATTCGTCGCGCAGAATATGGACGGCAAGGGCGTCAGCCGCGCCGACCAGGGCTAAGTCCCAAGTCCGAACCGACTGACCGAAGCCTGTGATCTAGCTATTCATGGGCTTCGGGCATCGGCGGTTCGTCCGCCTTGTCCAGGTTGAGGCCGTGTTTCAACAGCATCGGCACATTCGCGAAGGCGAAGACCAGGGTCAGCGGGATCGCACCCCAGAGCTTGAAGCCGACCCAGAAATCGGTGCTGAAATTGCGCCATATGGCTTCGTTGAGAACGGCCATGGCGATGAAGAAGAGCGCCCAGTTGCGCGATAAGAGGTCCCAGCCCCGGTCGCTCAAGCCTGGATAGACGCTCCCGAGCAGCGCTTGCAGCGTCGGGCGTTTCGCGATCAGGCCGAGGAGCAGGATCGACGCGATAAATACATAATAGATTGTCGGCTTGAGCTTGATGAAGGTTTCGTCACGCAGGAAGAGTGTGATGCCGCCGAAGACCAGCACCATCACGCCCGAAAACAGCAGCATCGGCGATATCTTGCCCACCTTGGCCCAGGAATAGACCATCGCAGCCATCATCGCTGCCATAAACGCCCCCGTAGCGTAGAATATGCCGAGCGGCGGCGGCGCGAGGAAATTCACGACGAAGAAGATGATAACCGGCCCGAAATCGAGCGCCATGCGCATGCCGGAGGGCAAGTCCTTGGCCGCTTCTGTCTGCGCGTCGCTCATGTTCTAATCTCCATCGAACTCGTCAGCCGCGGTTATGGCCCGCGCCACGGCGCGCGGATCGAAGGGCCGCAAGTCTTCCAGCGTCTCGCCGACGCCGATCGCGTGGATCGGCAGCCCGAATTTTTCGGCCGCCGCCACCAGCACGCCGCCTCGGGCCGTGCCGTCTAGCTTGGTCATAACAAGCCCGGTGACATTGGCCACCTCTTTGAACACTTCGATCTGCGACAGCGCATTCTGGCCGGTGGTCGCATCGAGCACAATGTGATCCTGGTGCTCGATG
>JBCBSD010000020.1:0-76351 GCA_039819365.1 Pseudomonadota bacterium | reverse complement strand
GCCGCGCCAACCCGCATCAGCACGCGTTCCGTGGTGATGGTGTAGACGGTCGTGCGCGCCATCACCCAGGCCAGCCCATAGAGCAATGCCACCGATGCCGCGCAAAGGATGGCGAAAGGCAAGGCGGTCAGGATCGCCGGGCCGATCGCCATTTCAGTCGCACTGGCCCCGATGCGCCAGACCGAGATGAGAGCGAAATACCCGAGGATCCAGCGCAGCGCGAAGGCCTCGCGCAGCAGCGCGCGCGGCTCCGGTGCGCCCTGCCACAATATCTCTTCCCCCCGCGGGAGCGGGCCGGGCAGGCCGCGCTGTGGTTCGAAGGCAAAATCGTCGTGAGACATCGGTTTGGCCTTTCGTGGTTCAGATGACGGGGTTGGCCCGGTCGCCCGCCCAGAGCTTTCCGCCGGCGAAGTAGCCGCAGATCTTCTCTTCCTCGTAGCGGGTGATCTGGCCCGGCGTTGCCAGCTGCGGTGCTGCGGCGAACTGATCGGCGTTGAGCGCATCGATATGCACCTCGCCCTTCCTGCCCTTCACGATACTCATCGGCATCGGCGTGAGCACTCTGGGCCCTGCGGTCGTCGCGATTTCGAGATAGCGGATCACATGTTCGGCCCGGTCGATCCAGAGATCGCTCACCGTGCCGGCGACCGCGCCGTCCGCGCCTTTGACGATCATCCCGCGCGGATCGGAATCCTCTTTCGCGACGCTGACGCCTTCATCCGCCCCGATCGGTACGATGCGCGGCCGGCCTTCGGCGTCGAGATCCGGCCAGCGGGAGCGTTCCGCCCAGGCCGCCGGGCCGATGCCGTCGGCCAGCGGATCGCCGGTCGGCACCAGCGGCGCGCCGCCGGCCCGGAATGTGCGTTTGGCTGCGATATCGACCGGCTCGCGGCCTTCTGTGCGCGGCAGTGGCGCGTCCACCGTCCCCTTGCCATGCGGCAGGTGAAACGTCTTGGTCGAGGCCGTGTGCAACGGCCCGCCGACGGTTTCGACCTTGCCGGTCAGTTCGTCCTCGAGCGGATAGCCTTCGCGGCGGTCCTCCCGTCGCAGATAGAAGACCAGCGCGATGAAGAAGAGCACAAAGGCGTAGAACATGAGTTCCGCCACATCGATCGATCCTACCAAATTCCCGTCTGTCATCGGTCTTTCCTCTCCTAGGTGGGAAACTCGCTCAGGCCGAAACGCGCCGGCGCGCCGGGCGTTACGCCCTGGCGGCTGCCGGCCAGCGGGCCGAGCACAACAAGCATGCACAACAACAAGCCGATCTCGATACAATAGACGATGCCGTAGCCGGTCGCCCGGCTCGCCAAGGTCGAACCCAGCGCATCGGCCAGCGCGAGGTTCGTGAAAATATCCCGGATAACGCCGCCGAGCGCGATGCCGAGGCCCGCCGCCGACGCCTGCACCGCGCCCCATGCGCCGACCGCGAGACCGGCGGTCTCATCGCGGCCCAGCGCCATCGCGGCGATCAACGTACCGACCGAAAACAGCCCCACGCCGAACCCGATCGCGGTCGCGCCGCCAAAGAGCAGCCCGGCCGAACCGAGCGGCGCGGCGAACAGCACGAGCAGGAAGGCGCCGATACCGGCAACGCCGCCCAGACCCGCGATGCGCAGCGGATCGCCGCCTTGGCCGAGCCAGCGTCCGGCGAGCGCGAACCCGATCAGCGTGCCCAGCGCCCATAAGCCCGTCAGCGCGGTCGTGGCGCCGACCGACAGGCCGAGAATTTCACCGCCATAAGGCTCGAGCAGCGCGTCCTGCATGCTGAAGGCCGCCGCACCGAACCCGATGGCGAGCAACAGGCGCTTGGTCCGCCCGACGCTCACAAAGGCGCGCCAGACATCGGAGAAGGCCGGGCGATGACGGTCGGGCGCCGTCGCGGCCCTGCTGCGCGCCTCCTGTTTCCACAAGGCGGCGATGTTGAGCAGGACGGTCAGCACCGCCGCGCCCTGGATCACCTGGACGAGCAGGGTCGGCGTGAAATCCATGAGGACCGTACCGATCACCAGCGCGCTCAGCATCATGCCGACGAGCAGCATGACGTACAGAAGCGCGACGACGCGCGGCCGGCTCTTTTCGGGCGCCAGATCGGTCGCCAGCGCAAGGCCCGCCGTCTGGGTGATATGCATGCCCGCGCCGGTCAGCAGGAAGGCGAGCGCGCTCGCCGACACCCCGATCGCGAAATCCTCGGGCCGCGACATCAGCAGCAAGGCGAAGGGCATGATCGCCAGACCGCCGAACTGCAGCATCGTGCCGCCCCAGATATAGGGCACCCGCCGCCAGCCGAGTAGCGAGCGATGCGTGTCCGACTTGTGCCCGATCAGCGCGCGGAACGGCGCGATCAGCAGCGGCAATGCGATCAGCACGGCGATGATCCAGGTCGGCACGCCGAGCTCGACGACCATCACCCGGTTGAGCGTGCCATTCAGCAGGACGACGGCCATGCCGACGCTGACCTGGAACAGCGCGAGCCGCAGCAGGCGGCCGAGCGGCAGTTCCGCCGTCGCCGCATCGGCAAAGGGCAGGAACCGCATTCCCACCGTGGCCCAGAAAGGCTTCGAGGCAGCCGGTCGGCTCATCCGGCCTCCACCATCAAGGCGTGCGAGGTGTAAAAGCCGCTGGAAATGCGCTCGCCATGGGCGATGGCATGATCGGGGAGCCGCTGGGCCAGTGCACGCCGCAAACGGGCTTCGGAGACCGGCTTGATCGCCGGCGAGCGATTGCCGCGCGGGAAGAGCTTGCCCGCCATGTGCATCGTCTGCAGCAAGGGCGAGCTGGGCGCGAAGGTGAAGGCGACGGTCTGCGCCCGTTCGCCGAGCGCGCCGACGACATCGACGATATCGGCCATCGGATAGTGGATCAGCGAATCCATCGCGATCACATGATCGAAGCGGCCGAGCGCCGGATCGAGCAGGTCGCCGACGCGCCAGTCGATCGCGAGATCATCGCCCGCCCGTTCGCGCGCCACGTCGATCAACCCCTGCGACACATCGATCGCGACAACATCGGCGCCGCGCTCGGCGGCTTCGACGGCCAGCGATCCCGTGCCGCAGCCGGCATCGAGCAAGCGCCGGCCGCTAAGGTCCGCCGGTAACGAGGAGAGTAACGTCGCGCGCATCCGGTCGCGTCCGGCGCGCACCGTGGCGCGAATACCGCTGACCGGCGCATCGGACGTCAGGTCAACCCAGGCCTTGCGCGCCGTGCTGTCGAAATAGGTGGTGAGCCGCCCGCGATATTCGCCATAGCGCGCGCTTCCGGTTTCGCGGAAACGCTCGTTTTGAGTGGCGGGAGCAGCGCTGGCCATCATTCGAAACCCAGAAAATCGAAAATGTCGCGGTCTTTCATCGGCGCGGCGGCGAGCGGATCGACCCCGGCCCAGAGCATCGCGGCGAGCCGCAAATATTCGTCCTGCGCCTGCTGGACCTCGGGGCTGTCATCCATCTCGAACAGCGTGCATTTCTTGAGCCGCGACCGGCGGATGGCGTCGACATCGCGGAAATGGGCCAGCCGCTTGATGCCCGTTGCTTCGGCAAAGCGGTCGATCTCGTCGGTCGCGGCCGAGCGATTGGCGACGCAGCCTGCGAGCCGGACATTGTAGTTTTTCGACTTCGCCCCGATCGCCGCCATGATCCGGTTCATCGCGAAGATGCTGTCGAAATCGTTGGCTGCCACGACGAGCGCCCGCTCGGCATGCTGGAGCGGCGCGGCAAACCCGCCGCACACGACATCGCCGAGCACGTCGAAGATCACGACATCGGTATCTTCGAGCAGGTGATGCTGTTTCAAGAGCTTCACGGTCTGGCCGACCACATAGCCGCCACAGCCCGTACCCGCGGGCGGGCCACCGGCTTCGACGCACATCACGCCGTTATAGCCTTCGAACATATAGTCTTCGGCGCGCAGCTCCTCGCTGTGGAACTCGACCGTTTCGAGCACGTCGATGACCGTCGGCATGAGCTTTTTCGTGAGCGTGAAGGTGCTGTCATGCTTCGGGTCGCAGCCGATCTGGAGCACACGATGGCCGAGCTTGGAAAAGGCCGCCGAAAGATTGGAAGACGTCGTCGATTTGCCGATCCCGCCCTTGCCGTAGACCGCAAAGACCTTCGCGCCCTTGATCTCGTCCTTCGGATCGAGCTGTACCTGTACCGAACCTTCGCCGTCCGGCGGCGCGGTTCCTGCATCGAGAAGGGTCATCGTCTCTCTCCTGTCATTCTGCTGCGACCAGGCCTTCCAGCCGGTCCTCAAGATCGTCGCTCGCCGCGCGCAGCGCCGCGAGCGTTTCCGCATCGGGTTCCCAAAGTTCGCGCTCGCACGCTTCGAGCAGCCGGTTGGCCACCCGGACCGAGCTTTTCGCATTGAGCTCGGACAGCCGCGCGCGCATTTCGTCGTCGAGGACGAAGGTTTCGCTGATCTGCTGGTAGACCCAGGGCGCGACCGCGCCGGTGGTTGCGGACCAGCCCATCGTGTTCGTCACATGGCCCTCGATTTCGCGCACGCCTTCGAAGCCGTGCCTGAGCATGCCCTCATACCATTTCGGATTGAGCATCCGCGTGCGCGTTTCGAGATCGATCTGCTCGTCGAGCGTGCGGACCTTGGTTTTGCCCTGCGTCCCGTCGACGATATAGACCGGCGCCGCTTCGCCCTTGGCCTTGGCGACCGAGCGGCTCATCCCGCCAAGCCCGTCGACATAATGGTCGATATCGGTCACGCCGAGCTCGACGCTTTCCAAATTCTGATAGGTGAATTCGACGCCCGCCAGCTCGCTTTCGAGCAGTTCGCGATGCTGGACGGGCGCGCCGTCGCGGCCATAGGCGAAGCCTTTTTGCGTTTCGAAAGCTTCGGCCAGCTCGTCCGGATCGGTCCAGGCGCCGCCATCGATCATCATGTTGACGTTCGCGCCATAGGCGCCTTCGGCGTTGGAGAAGACGCGCAGGCTCGCGGTCTCCAGATCGCAGCCATGCGCCTTTTGGTGCGCGAGGCTGTGTTTGCGGATGAAATTCTGCTCGACCGGCTCGTCGGCGCTGCTGGCGAGCCAGGCAGCTTCGGCGATCATGCGCGTTTGCAAAGGCAGCAGGTCCCGGAAAATACCCGATAGCGTAATCACGACATCGATCCGGGGGCGGCCCAGTTCTTCGAGCGGGACAAGCTCCGCACCGCTGAGCCGGCCATAGCTGTCGAAGCGTGGCCGCGCGCCGATCAGAGTCAGAGCCTGGGCGATCTGCGCGCCTTCGCTTTTGAGGTTATCCGTGCCCCAGAGCACCATCGCGATGCTTTCGGGGAAGTCGGCGCCGCCTTCGACGTGGCGCGCGATCAATTGCTCGGCCTGCGCCGCGCCATGCTCGCAGGCGAAGCGGCTCGGAATGCGGAACGGATCGAAGCCGTGGATATTCCGGCCCGTGGGCAGGACGTCGGGATTGTGGAGGATATCGCCGCCCGGCGCCGGGGGCACGAAGGTGCCGTCGAGCGCATGGACGAGCGCGCCCAGTTCGTCATTGGCCGCCAGCTTCGCCTCGATCTCCGCGCGGTTCGATTCGGGATGCGCGTTCATCATCGCATCGACGAACTGCTCCAGCTCCTCGCCCTCGGGATGGCTGCCGAAGACATGCATGCCATGCGGGATGAGCGCGCGTTCGAGTTCGTAGAGCCGCCCGGCCAGCGTTTCGATATCGCCGCCCTCGATGTCGAGCGCATCGCATTGCTCCGCGATCATCGTCTCCAGCGCCCCGCGTTCGCCGTCATCGCCGCTCGCCTTGCGATAGCGTTCGACCAGCGCCTTCAGGTCGGCAAAGCCCTTGTAGAGCTCCGCTTCGGAGAGCGCCGGCGTCAGATAGCTGACCAATGTCGCACCCGAACGCCGCTTGGCGATAATGCCTTCGGACGGGTTGTTCGCGGCATAGAGATAGTAATTGGGCAGATCGCCGAGCAGCCGGTCAGGCCAGCATTTGCCCGACATACCCGCCTGTTTGCCCGGCATGAATTCAAGCGCGCCATGCGTGCCGAAATGGAGAACGGCATCGGCGGCGAAGTCCTGCCGGATCCAGCGATAGAAGGCGGCGAAGGCATGGGTCGGCGCGAAATCGCCCTCGAAGAGCAGCCGCATCGGATCGCCCTCGTAACCAAAGGCGGGCTGCACGCCGACAAAGACATTGCCGAACTGGGCGCCCAGCACATGGATGCTGGACCCGTCGCTCTGCTGCTTGCCGGGCGCCGGGCCCCATTGCGCCTCGATCTGCTTGAGATAGGGCTCGGCCCGAACATGATCGTCAGCCGCAATCCGGGCGGCGACATTGGCGTCGGCGCCATAGCGCTCGGCATTGCCCTCGAGCAGCGTGTCGCGCAGCGCATCGACGCTGTCGGGCACGTCTACGTCATAGCCTTCGCGGGACAGCCGCTTCAGCGTCGCGTGGAGCGATTCGAAGACTGCAAGATGCGCGGCCGTGCCAGTCGCCCCGGCATTGGGCGGGAAGTTGAACAGGACGATGGCGAGCTTGCGCGTCGCGCGCTCGGACCGGTGCAGGGCGATCAGGCGCGCGGTGCGTTCGACCAGCGCCTCGGCGCGATCCGGGCAGCCCTGCATCGCGCGGATCGCGCCTTTGGATTCGAAATGGCAATGCCGGTCGCAGCCGTCGCAGGCCTCGCCGACACCGTCCGAGCGGCCGCCGAACACGCTCGGGCAGATCGCGCCGTCGAGTTCGGGTATCGCGACCATCATCGTCGATTCCAGCGGCAAGAGACCCTGTTTGCGGTTGCCCCATTGTTCGAGCGTCTGAAACTCGATCGGATGGGCCGCGATGTAAGGAACATCGAGCGCGGTCAGCGTTTCCACGGCGGCATCGGCGTCGTTATAGGCCGGCCCGCCGACCAGCGAGAAGCCGGTCAGGTTGACCATCGCATCGATGACGGGCGCGTCATCCTTCACGAAGAATTTCTCGATCGCCGGGCGCGCGTCGAGACCGCTGGCAAAGGCCGGTATGACGCGCAGACCCTTGGCCTCCATCGCTTCGATCACACCGTCATAATGGCCGGTGTCCTTGCCCAGCAGATAGGAGCGCAGCATCAGCAGGCCGACCGTGCCATTTTCGCCGCCCTTTTTGGGCAGGATGCGTTCGCTTTCGGAGAGGCGCTGCCGCGCGCGCGGATGATAAACGCCGACTTCGGGATATTCGAGCGGCGCTTCGGCCTTCATCGCGCCACGCAGCTCTTCGCGTTCGCCGCTCGCATAACGGTCGATCAGCGCGCGCACCATCTGCACGACATTGTCGTCGGAACCCGCGAGCCAATATTGCAGCGTCAGGAAATAGGCACGGACATCCTGCGCGGTGCCGGGAATGAAGCGCAAAATCTTGGGCAGGCGGCGCAGCATGCGCATCTGTTTTTCGCCGGAACTGGCGCCGGGCTTTTTGGACCCGCGCAATTTCTTGAGCAGCGCGAGCGGGCCTTTCGCGGGCGCATCCATCCGATAGTCGCCGAGCCGCGTGAGCTTCACGATCTCGCCGGCCGACATCAGGCCGAGCATCGCGTCGCAGCTTTCGCGCCGCGCCTCGAGCGCCGGGCGGATCGCGCGGACATGATCTTCGAGGAACAGCATCGTCGCGATGACGATGTCGCCCTGTGCGATATCGGCCTTGGCGCGTTCGAGCGTTTCGGGATCGCGGTCCCAATCGGCGGCGGCGTGGAAATCGATCGTGACGCCCTGATCGGCGAGGCGCGCTTCGGCGCGCTCGGCCGCCGCGGACAGATGATTGTCGAGCGTCACGATGACGACACGCACGTTCGGCTGGCGGAGGGGAGAGGGCGCCTTACCGTGCATAATGCGCCTTCGCATCGTAGAGCGTTTCGATATCGATCGTCGCCCGGCCCTGCTCGCTCGCAAAGGCTTCGGTATTCCGGCGGGCCTTGCCGCGCACGAAAAACGGGATCTTCTTCAACTCGCGTTCGGCGTCTTCGGCCCATGCGACCACGGCCGCTTCGCCGCTCACCGGCGCTTCGTCGTTCGATGCGGCGGGCGGCGCGGCATGACCGGGCCCAAGATGCGAGGCCCCGGCTTCGTCGCTGAATTCGAAATCGTCGCGGAACATCGTCAGCAAATGCTCCTCCAGCCCCATCACCAGCGGGTGGACCCAGCTGTCGAAGAGAACGTTGGCGCCCTCGAAACCCATTTGCGGGCTGTGGCGGGCCGGGAAGTCCTGGACATGGACCGGCGCGGAGATCACCGCGCAGGGCACGCCCAGCCGCTTGGCGATATGCCGCTCCATCTGCGTGCCGAGTACCAGCTCGGGCTGGGCTTCGGCGATCGCGTCCTCGACCGCGAGATGATCGTCGGTGACCAGCGGCTCGACATCGTAGAGCTTGGCGGCAGCGCGAACCTCGCGCGCGAATTCGCGGTTATAGCAACCGAGCCCGCACACCTTGAAGCCGAGCTCTTCGCTGGCGACGCGGGCGGCGGCCACGGCATGGGTCGCATCGCCGAAGATGAAGACGCGCTTGCCGGTGAGATAGGTCGAATCGATCGAGCGGCTCCACCAGGGCATGCGCGATCCGTCTTCGGCCATGGCCAAGGCGGGATCGACACCCGCGATCCCGGCAACCTCGGCGATGAATTCGCGCGTCGCATTGACGCCGATGGGGACGGTGCGGACGATCGGCTGCTTGAAGGTCCGTTCAAGCCAGCGCGCGGCTTCGTCGCCGATTTCGGGATAAAGGATGATGTTGAAATCCGCCGCGCCGATCGTCGCGATGTCGGCGGGAGACGCGCCCATCGGGGCGACGATGTGCACATCGATCCCGAGCTTTTCGAGCAGTCGCTCGACTTCGAGCACATCGTCGCGATGGCGGAAGCCCAAGGCCGTGGGCCCGAGCAGGTTCGCGCAGGGCCGTCGGCCTTCCTTGGCCGGCGGCGCGGCGTCCGGATCGGCGAGCCGGCGGACGATCTGGTAGAAGGTTTCCGACGCGCCCCAATTTTCCTTGCGCTGATAGCTGGGCAGCTCGAGCGGCACGACCGGAACCGGCAGGTCCATCGCCTCGGCGAGGCCGGCGGGATCGTCCTGGATCAGCTCGGCCGTGCAGGACGCGCCGACGAGCATCGCGCCCGGCTGGAACCGGGCATAGGCATCGCGCGCCGCCGCCTGGAACAGCGTCGCAGTATCCGAACCCAGATCGCGCGCCTGGAAGGTCGTGTAGGTCACCGGCGGACGCTTGTCGCGCCGTTCGATCATCGTGAAGAGCAGGTCGGCATAGGTATCGCCCTGCGGCGCGTGTAGAACGTAGTGGACGTCTTCCATTCCCGTCGCGACCCGCATCGCGCCCACATGGGGCGGCCCTTCATAGGTCCAGACGGATAGCTGCATCGCCCTACACCCTCAGCACATCGCGGCGCCGGAGCGGCCGCGCGAAAAGTTCGGCGAGATCCCCGGCCTGGTCGAAACCGTGGATCGGCGAGAAGACGAGTTCGATCGCCCATTTGGTGGACAGCCCCTCGGCCTCGAGCGGATTGGCGAGGCCGAGGCCGCACACGGTGAGGTTGGGCTGCGATTCGCGAACCCGATCGAGTTGCTTGTCGACATCCTGCCCTTCGCTGATCCGGGTTTCGGCCGGAAGCAGCGCCAGTTCCTGCGCCAGATGGTGCGCATGCAGATAGGGCGTGCCGACTTCGATCGGGTTCATGCCCAACTCGGTCGCGAGGAAACGGGCCAGCGGAACCTCGAGCTGCGAGTCGGGCATGAAGAAGATACGGCGGCCTTCGAGCCGCTCTTTGTGATGGGCGAGCGCGCGTTTGGCGCGTTCGCGCCCGGGCGCGACGACCCGGTTGAACAGCATCTCGTCGACGCCGAATTCGTCGGCCGCCGCCTTGAGCCAGGCGGTCGTGCCTTCGGCTCCGAACGGGAACAGCGCATCGAGGCGCACCGCGCCCCGGTCTTCGAGCGCGCGCGCCGTGTCGCCGAGAAAGGGCTGAGCGAGGAGGTAACGCGTGTTCGGTCCGACCGCCGGCATGTCCGCCGCGACTCGCGCGGGCAGGCAGCCGACCCGGTCGATGCCGAGCTCGCCGAATATGCGCAGGAACTGATCCTCCACAATGTCCGGCAGCGATCCGACGATCAGCAATTCCTTCGCGCCGTCCGGATCGGCGGCAGGCATTTCGGGGACCAGCGATGCAAGGCACGCGTCCTCGCCCTCGGTAAAGGTCGTTTCGATGCCGCTGCCCGAATAGTTGAGCACGCGCACGGACGGTGCGTGTTTGGCGGCAAGCCGCTGGCTCGCCTTGGCGAGGTCGAGCTTGATGACCTCGGACGGGCAGCTGCCGACGAGAAACAGCGTCTTGATCTCGGGGCGCCGCGCGAGCAGCCGGTCGACCACGCGGTCGAGCTCCTCGTTGCAGTCGGCGAGGCCCGCCAGATCGCGCTCCTCGATGATCGCGGTCGCGAAGCGCGGCTCGGCGAATATCATCACGCCGGCCGCCGATTGCAGCAGATGCGCGCAGGTCCGCGAGCCGACGACGAGGAAGAAGGCGTCCTGCATTTTTCGGTGCAACCAGACGATGCCGGTCAGCCCGCAAAAGACTTCGCGCTGCCCGCGTTCGCGCAGCACCGGCGTGCAATCCGCCCCGGACGGTGCGGTGCCGGACGGGGCAAGCGTGGCGAGCGTACCGGTCATGCCGTTACCGCCCTGTTCGCAGCGGCAAGCCGCGCCGCGCGCAGCTTCAGCAGGAATTGCCCGGCGTTGATGACATAGGCGGCATAGGCCGCGAGCGCGACGAACATGCGCGCCTCGACGCTGCCGATCCCGCCGAACAGCATCACCAGATAGGCCGTGTGCAAAGCGAGCACGAGCATCGAGAAGACATCTTCCCAGAAGAAGGGTCGGGCGAAGAGCCAGCGGCCGAAAACCTCTTTCTCCCAGATCGAGCCGGTGACCATGATCGCGTAGAGCGCGGTCGTTTTCGCGACTATCGAGATATCGGCCGCGAACGCGCCTTCACCGGTCGAGAGATAGCGCAGCACGAGTCCCAGGCTGACGAAGAAGATCGCGAACTGGATGGGTGCCAATATGCCTTGAACCAAGGTCCAGCCGGATTCGTCCCGCCTCCGGCGCTCCTCCTCGGTGTAGAGCGGCCTGGCCTGCCTCGGTTGGCCGCCGTTTCGGCTGCCGGTCCCGGGAGAGACGATGTCCCCTGACATTTTTCTGCGTTCATACCTCCGCTGGCTTGTCAGCAAGCTACGACTCCAACGGGCCGTGTGTCAATATAGCTTGACGTCAAATAAAGTTGACAGATCGCGATTTGCCAGCGTATTAAAAACAGCATAGCCTTTGTCCCGGAGACACAGAGTCGCAGCGCAAAAAATGATGACCGGGCTCCGAGTTGGTATGGAAAAATCCCACCAGACCGGGAGAGTCTGAATGGCATCGACAAGTACCGAGGGCGCACTGGAACCGAGGCCGGCGCACCGTCGCCGAGATCGCAACAATGGCAGACCGCCGAAACGCAAAATCACCAAACCGAAATTATCGTCCGACGGACTCGATCGTCTGATTCAGGTCGAAGTCATCCCGCGGCTTGTCGCCGCCCACTCCGTGCCGGGCAATGCCGACGACGCGCAGCACATTTCGCAGGACGAGGCCGACGCGTTCGGTTCCCTGCCGGTAAAGCTGGAAGCGAACGAGTTGCTGACGGAAGTGGAGGTTTTCCTGACGCGCGGCGTTTCGCCCGAATCCATTTTCGTCGACCTGCTCGCTCCGTCGGCGCGCAAGCTTGGCGAATTGTGGGAAGAGGACAGTGCCGATTTCGTCGAGGTGACGATGGGCCTGTGGCGGCTGCAGGAGGTCATGCGGGAAATCGCCTTGCGCACGCCCAGCATCGCCGGACGGATATTCGCACCGCGCTCGGCTCTCATTGCGTCCATGCCCGGTGAACAGCACAGTTTCGGCACGGTGATGGTCGAGGAATGTTTCTCACGCGCCGGCTGGGACACGGAGCTGCTGGCAAACAGCAACGAACAAATCCTTGCCGACAAGCTTGGCGAACAGGTTTTCGATCTGGTCGGATTGACGATCAGTTGCGACTACCATATCCAGCCGCTCCCAAATCTAATCCGGACGCTGCGGAATTCGTCCAAAAACGCGGATGTCCAAATCATGATCGGCGGGCGCGTACCCAATGAAAACCCCGGACTGGCGGAAGTCGTAGGGGCGGACGGAACGGCTGCGAATGCCCGCACTGCTATAGAGGTCGCTGACGAACTGGTTGCTGAATTTGCACCCGACGGGGCATTTTCGAGCTGATCGAAGGGATGGTTCGGTGTTGAATCCGAGAGACGCTCTGGAAGACAAGCAGGCTTTCCTGAAACCGCGGGCGATCCTGAAATCGCTGGACAGCGAAACGGCTGCCAATCTCGCCATGGCGGGCGGCGACGTTTCGATCATTCTCGATGCGAAGGGGAAGATCGTCGATGCTTCGGCGAGCGTGCAGGGTTTTCCGGAAATCGGCGAGTGGATCGGCAGCAAATGGGTTGATACTGTTACCGTCGAATCCCGGCCCAAAATCGAAGAGATGCTCGAAGCCGCCCGCAACGGCGACCCACAGCACTGGCGGCAGGTCAACCATCCGGCCGACGGCTTCGATATCCCGATGCGATATATCCTCCTCGGCCTGGCGGACGACAAGCGGATGATGGCGCTTGGCCGCGACATGCGCGACGCCGCGAACCTGCAGCAGCGGCTGCTCCAGGCCCAGCAATCGCTCGAGCGGGATTATATGCGCCTGCGCCAGGCGGAATCCCGCTATCGCCTGCTCTTCGAAATGACGCCCGATCCGATCATGATCGTGGAAGCGATGACGGGGCGTATCCGGGAAGCCAATATGGCCGCCCATGAGATCGCCGAAGCCAAGCCGGGAAGCCTGACCGGAAAAGCGCTGTCGGGGCTTTTCGCAAGTGGCGCGCGCGATATGCTGACGCGCTATCTCGGGTCGGCAATGTCGGCCGTGGCGCCCGTACCGATAACGCTTGCGCTCGCCAATTCCGACGCGAAAGCCAGCCTTTCCGCGACCGGCTTCCGTCAGGACGGCACGCTCTTCATGCTCGTCCGGCTTGCCGCGGCCGACCGGACGATCGACGATCAGCTGGGCGGGGCGCCGGTGCTCGATATATTGAACCGTATGCCGGACGCCTTCGTCATCGCGGATGCGGACATGAACATCGTCGCGGCCAATGCGGCCTTTCTCGAAATCGCGGGCGCGGCGACGCTCGATCAGCTGCGCAGCACGGCGCTCGGCGACTATCTGGGTCGCCCCGGCGTCGATCTCGACCTCATTCGCATGCAGCTCGCACAACATGGCGTGGCCCGCAATGTCGGGACGATCATCCGCTCGGCCAGCGGCGCCGGGGAGGAAGAGGTGGAAGTGTCGGCGGTCCAGACGACCGGGGATGGCGAGCATTACGGGTTCAGCATCCGGCTCGTCGGACGGCGCCTGCGGGGCTTGTCCAAGGCACCGCAACACCTGCCGCGCTCCGTCGAACAGCTTACCGAGCTGGTCGGCCGGACTTCGTTGAAGGAAATCGTGCGCGAAAGCACCGATCTGATCGAGCGGCTGTGCATTGAGGCCGCCCTCATTCATACCTCGGACAATCGCGCATCGGCCGCCGAAATTTTGGGCCTGAGCCGCCAAAGCCTCTATTCGAAACTGCATCGCTACGGCCTTGGTAATCTGGTGTCCCAAAAGGAGTAAAGCCCGCGCCAAGCCGATGCTTGCGACTGTCAAAATGGATTGACGATTTGTGCTGTCAGGCATAGCCTGACTCCATGTCCCGAATGGCTGCTTCGACACGATCAGCGCCGCCCCCCGCGGTGTCAGACGTCGTCGAGCTGCTCAAGCCGATCACCTGGTTTCCGCCCATGTGGGCCTTTATGTGCGGCGTCGTTTCGTCGGGCGTTTCGATCACCGATCGATGGGCGTTCCTGATCACCGGCATCGCGCTGACCGGCCCGCTGGTCTGCGGCACGAGCCAGGCGGTGAACGACTGGTTCGACCGCCATGTCGACGCGATCAACGAGCCGCACCGGCCGATCCCCTCCGGGCGCGTCGGCGGGCGCTGGGGCTTGTATGTCGCCATCGCCGGAACGGTGATTTCGATGCTGGTCGCGCTGGCGACCGGCTTCTGGATCTTCGTCGCGACCTGTGTCGGCCTGGCCTGCGCATGGGCCTATAGTGCCCCGCCCTTCCGCCTGAAGACGAGCGGATGGACGGGACCCGCCGTCGTCGCGCTCAGCTATGAAGGGCTGGCCTGGTTTACCGGCGCCGCGATCATGATCGGCGCGCTTCCGGGTTTCGAGATTCTCGCGATCCTCACGCTCTACAGTCTCGGCGCGCACGGCATCATGACGTTGAACGATTTCAAGGCCGTCGAAGGCGACCGGGAAATGGGCCTTCGGTCGCTACCCGTCACCATGGGCGTCGCGCGCGCCGCACGCTTCGCCTGTGCGGTCATGGCGCTGCCGCAGGTCGCGGTTATCGTCCTGCTCTTCTATTGGGGCCATGTCATATCGGCGGGGGCCGTCGCGCTGCTTTTGCTCGCCCAGTTCGCGCTGATGCCGCGTCTGCTGTCAGATCCGAAGCGCCACACGCCCTGGTATAGCGCGACCGGCGTGACACTCTATGTGCTCGGCATGCTCGCCGCGGCCCTCGGGCTAGGCGGTTATATCTGATGGGTGGGCTCGGCTGGCTTTCGATCGTGCGGCTCGGGCTGGTGCAGGCCTCGATCGGCGCGATCGTGATGCTGGCAACGTCGCTGCTCAATCGAGTGATGGTCGTCGAATATGGGTTGGTGGCCGCGATCCCGGCCGGGCTCGTCGCCTGGCACTATGCGGTTCAGCTGTCGCGCCCGCTCTGGGGCTATGGCTCGGACAAGGGCAATATGCGGACGCCATGGATTATCGGCGGCATGGGCGTGCTGGCGCTCGGCGCGATCATCGCCATCAACGCGACGATGCTGATTGCCGGGAGCCCGGTGCTCGGCGGCATTCTGGCAGTCCTGGCCTTCACGATGATCGGCGCGGGCGTCGGGGCGGCGGGAACGTCGCTGCTCGCCCTGCTCGCGGCCGGGGTCGTGCCCGAGCGCCGGGCGGCCGCCGCGGCGCTGACCTGGATCATGATGATCGCCGGTATCGTCGTTGCCGCCGCCACCGCGGGATCGCTGCTCGATCCGTTTTCGGAGCAGCGGCTGGCGATCGTGGGAACGAGCGTCGCGCTTGCGGCATTTCTGCTACCGCTGCTTGCGCTGGCGGGTCTCGAGCGGCGCATGCTTGCCCAGCCGGTCGCGGCGGCGGAAGGACCCGAGAAAACCGCCAGCTTCGTCGAGGCGCTGCGCGAAATACTGGCCGATTTCGAAGCACGGCGCTTTACGATTTTCGTATTCGTGTCGATGCTCGCCTATTCGATGCAGGATCTGATCCTCGAGCCTTTTGCGGGCCTCGTTTTCGCGATGACACCCGGTGAGTCGACGCAGCTTTCGGGTGTTCAGCATGGCGGAGTACTGCTCGGCATGATCGTTGTCGGCCTGGGCGGCAGCGCCTTCGGTGGGCGGCGGCCGAGCGATCTCCGGCGCTGGATCGTCGGCGGCTGTCTCGGTTCGGCCGCGGCTCTCGCCGGTCTCGCCATCGCGGCGGTTACGGGCGGCGATTGGCCGCTTCAAGCCAATGTCTTCCTGCTCGGTTTCGCCAATGGCGTATTCGCCGTCGCCGCGATCGGCGCGATGATGGGCCTGGCGGGCGCCGGGACCAAAGCGAAGGAAGGCGTGCGGATGGGGGTATGGGGCGCGTCGCAGGCAATCGCGTTCGGGCTGGGCGGCCTCACCGGCGCGATCGGCGTCGACATCGCGCGCTCGGTGATCGGCGTCGACGGGCCGGCGTTCCAGCTGATCTTCGCGTTCGAGGCCGCACTATTCGTCCTCGCCGCGGTGCTGGCCGTGCAGGCGACGGCGGCGCGCAAGACACCACTCGGGATGGCGAAGACATGAACGACGAAACCCTGTTCGATGCGGTCGTGGTCGGCGGCGGGCCTTCCGGCGCGACAGCCGCCACCGATCTTGCCAAGGCGGGGCGCAATGTGATGCTGCTCGACCGGGCCGGCCGGATCAAACCGTGCGGCGGCGCGGTGCCGCCCAAATTGCTCGAAGAGTTCGAGATTCCGCACAGCATCCTCGTCGGCAAGGCGAGCGCGGCGCGCATGATCGCGCCGTCCGGCCGCTCGGTCGACATGCCCGTCGGCGACGGGTTCGTCGGCATGGTCGATCGCGACATATTCGACGAGTGGCTGCGCGAACGCGCGGCGGCGCAGGGCGCAACCCGCGTCACCGGCACCTTCGATCATATCGACCGCGATGAAGAGGGCATTGCAACGGTCTGCTATCGGGAGGAACGCGGCGGCGATCTCGAGCGCGTGCGCACCCGCGCCGTGATCGGAGCGGACGGCGCGCGCTCCAAGGTCGCGCAGCAGAATCTGGACGGCGCCGAGCGCGTCCCCTGCGTCTTCGCCTATCACGAGGTTATCGAGTCGCCGCCGAGCACGCCCGAAGGGTTCGACGGCAAACGCTGTGACGTTTTCTACCAGGGCAAATTGTCACCCGATTTCTACGCCTGGATTTTCCCGCATGGCGAAACCGCCAGCGTCGGCGTGGGCAGCGCGAACAAGGGCTTTTCGCTGCGCGGCGCGGTACAGGATATGCGCGACAGTACGGGCCTCAGCGATTGCAAGACGATCCGCGAGGAGGGCGCGCCGATCCCGCTCAAGCCTCTCAAACGCTGGGATAATGGCCGCGATCTCGTCGTCACCGGCGATGCCGCGGGCGTCGTGGCCCCGGCCTCGGGCGAAGGCATTTATTATGCGATGACGTGCGGGCGGCTGGCGGCCAATGCGGTCGGCGCGTTCCTCGAGAGCGGCAATCCCAAAGCGCTGAAACAGGCGCGCAAACAGTTTATGCGCGCCCATGGCCGGGTGTTCTGGATACTCGGTATCATGCAGTATTTCTGGTACAGCAGCGACAAGCGGCGCGAGCGGTTCGTCAAAATCTGCGCGGACCCGGATGTGCAGCATCTGACCTGGGAGGCCTATATGAACAAGAAGCTGGTGCGCGCGAAGCCGGCCGCACATATCCGGATATTCTTCAAGGATCTCGGCCATCTGATCGGCCTCGGCAAGGTCGAACGGTGAGCCGCGCCTGGATACCGCCGATGCTCGTGGCGGCATTGGCGGCAGCCCTGATCGCCTTTCTCGGCGCCACGATTACCGATCTGGACGGCTGGTACCGGACGCTAGAACAGCCGGACTGGGCGCCTGCCGACTATATCTACGGCATGGCCTGGACGGCGATTTATGCGCTGATCGCGCTCGCTGGCGTAACCGCGTGGCGCAAGGCGCCGACGACGCAGGCCGCGGACATGCTGATCGGGCTGTTCGCCTTCAACGGCTTTCTCAACATTTTGTGGAGCCTGCTTTTCTTCCGCGCCCAGCGGCCGGACTGGGCGATGATCGAACTGGTCGCGCTGTGGATTTCTATCGTCGTGCTGATCGTCGTCTGCGCGCGTTATTCGAAGTTCGCGGCGGCCATGCTCCTGCCCTATCTCGCCTGGGTCAGCATCGCGGGCGCGCTCAACTGGGAAGTCGTCCAGCTCAACACGCCGTTCGGCTGAACGGTGGACGCGCTGTTCTCCAGCGGCCACGCCGCCGATATCATATTCGCGATCCTCATAATCGAAGCGATCTGGCTGGCGGCCCGCGGCCGGGCGATGGCCGATATAGCGGGCACCTTGCTCCCGGCGGCGCTGATCGTGCTGGGTTTGCGCGCCGCACTGACCGGCGCGGACTGGCCATGGATCGCATTGCCGCTCGCCGCGGCGCTGCCCGTCCATCTCTGGGATCTTGCGCGGCGCGGAATGTTGCGCGACAAATAGCGCCGCTCAGGCGGACCGGCGGTCAGTGTTGTACCGCCCTACTCCGTGCGGGCGGCGATCTCCTGTTCCACGATCTCCGGATCCTCGAGAAGCTCCTCGACATCGTCGGGCGTCTCCGCGGGCGCTGCGGTAAAGCGCAACACCGGATAATCGGCGACCATCGCGACACCGCCAAGCGGCCGCGCCTGGCCCTGGTGGCAAGTCACGCAATTCACCTTGTACGGATCCCCTTCCGGCCCCAGCCGGTTCTCCGGGAAATCGGCGGTCAGCGGCGTGATATAGGCATCGTTTATATCGCGGACCATGCGAATACCGAACCAGGCCGTATTGCGCTGTTCGCTGCTCAGCGACCATTCGCGGAAGGACTGGCTGTTATGGCAGTGCGTACAATTGACGCCGAGCGCCTGCGAGAGATGCATCATCAGCGCATAGGTATGTTCGGTCTCCATGGTCGTCAGCCGGTTCTCCGCATTCGGGTGCATACCGGACGACGCCACGCCGATATTCTGCGGCTCTCCGGCATCGCTTGCGAAGAAGCGCGCGATGCTGTCGGTGGGCAGCGATGCATAGGCCGTGTTCGGATCGGGCGCATTCTGGGAATTGCGCCGCCCCGCGCGCACTCGCCTATCGGCGGCGGGCATCGTCCAGACCGCTTCGGGCACGGCATTGCCGCGATGACAGGTCCAGCAGGTGACACCGGTTTGCTGGACGTGGTTGGACCAGTCGGCGTTGATCGTTTGTGTCATCTGGATCATCCGGCGCGCGACGCCCTTGGTATAGATCTCGTCCGAAGCGAGGTTGGCCGGGTTGTGGCAATAGTTGCAGCCCGCACGCGCGGGATCGGCAACGTCCGCGGGTACGACCCATTCGGTAATCGCCGCCATCAGATAGTCGAATTCCTCGACGCTCACGTTCGATAGAACCTGGACGTTCTCATAGACCTCGCCGGCCGTCGGGCCGCTGGGTTCGGGAAGCTCGTACGGCGGCGCGGGAACCTCGTCGCCGATGGCTGCGGCGTCGACTACGTCGATCTCCGCCATGCCCGTGCCGCGATACCCGGTCTGGGTCACTTCCTTGCTGCCGAGCTCGCACCCGGCGAGCACAAGGGGTGCCAGCGCTATCGCGATAATATGATGCGATTTCATCATTGTGCCATGCTCCCCGTTGCTGAAGGATCGGCCACGCCGGTGTCGGGATAGGCCGGGGCATAGCCATGCTGCTGTGCCCAGAGATACCAGTTGTCGACGACCGTGCCGGTCAAGAGGATGCCGATGCCGCCGGTCAGCGTCGTCAGCACCGCGAACCACCAGGCCCAGCGATGGATCGATTCCATCGTCGCGTTGAAGCCCATCGTCCAGCGCCAGAACAGTGCGGCGCGTTCGGACGCCGTACCCCGATCGGTGATCTGTTCGAGCTCGCGCTCGCCGCCATAGCGGCCGACCGCGAGGATCGTCGCGCCGTGCATCGCGAACAGCAATGTCGAGCCGTAAAGGAACACGATCGAGAGCGCGTGGAACGGGTTATAGAAAAGATTGCCGTAGCGGATCGAAAAAGCCGCGGTCCAATCGAGATGCGGGAAGATGCCGAACGGCACCGCCTCGGCCCAGCTGCCCATGAAGAAGGGCCGGATGAAACCGAGAACGAGGAACAGCCAGATCGCGCTGAGAAAGGCCCAGGAAACATGGAGCCCCATGCCGAGCGCCTTCGCGCGCGTATAGGTGCGCACCCACCACAGAAGGAGCGACGCCGTCAGGCAGAAGCCGGCAATGATCCACCAGCCGCCCTCGCCCAGCGGCACGAACGGGCTGAAGCCATATTCGGGCCCCGGCGGCTCGAGCGCGAGCCAGAAGAGCTGGCGAACAAACTCGATCGGGTTCCAGTCGACCGAGGCGAGCATGTTGAGGCCGACGATCTCGAACCAGAGAAAGCCGAACACCAAAGATGCGACGCCGGCCCATCCGAGATAGATCGGGCCGATCTGCGCCTGGCCGATCTTGCCGGCCCAATAGTTGAAGAAGGTTTGCTCGACGCGCCGTTCGCTGGTCGGAGGAAGCGGCACACCCATTTCGGGCTCCGCCCTGAGCTGAACCTGGGTGAAGATGTTTTGATAGCGGGCCATCGTTCAAATCTCCTTCAGGACCAGATCGGCAGGTTGAGCCACCAGGTCCACCATTCGGGCCAGCCGCGCGTCCATAGCGGCCCGGATATGATGATGCAGATCGCGCTCCAGAAGCCGGCATTGAGCGCCAGCAGGAGGCCGAGCCGATGGATGCCGAGCGTACCGATCGAGTAGCCGATCAGATCGCGGAAGAATGTGTCTTCATATTCGGGCGTCTTGACCTCTTCGCCCTTGCCCGGATTGACCGCAGACAGGATCAACGAACCGTGCAGCGCGAGCGCGAACGTCGTCGTGAAGAAGAAGGACACCGCGATCATATGCGCGGGATTGTAGTGGAAGTGCAGATATTGATAGCCGGTGTTCGACACCCAATCGAGATGGCTCCATATCCCGTACGGGAAGCCATGCCCCCAGGCGCCCAGCAGCAGCGGCCGGATAACGACCAGCGACACATAGGCAAAAATGGCCACGCCGAACGCGAACGGCACATGGTAGCCGATACCGAGTTTGCGGCATATTTCGACTTCCCTGAGCGCCCAGGACACGAACGCCCCGATCGCGCAGACGGTTATGACCTGCCAGAACCCGCCCTCGCTTAACGGGGCAAGGCCGAGGCCGTAACTCAGATCCGGCGGCTCGATCGATATCAGCCAGGGGTTCAAGGTCGCCCCCTGCGAGGCGTCGTAGAATATGAGCGCCGTTCCGAGAACGGAGAACAGGGCCGTCAAAACCCCGAAGAAACCGACATAGAATGGGCCGACCCAGAAATCGAACAGGTCGCCGCCGATCAGCGTGCCTCCCCGTACCCGATATTTCCGCTCGAAGCTCAACAGCGCCATCGCACTACCCTCCGCCCGCCGTTTCCGGCGGGTTAGTTATTATAGTTCAACCGCGGGAGGCGCGCGGCAATCCCGCCGCGCCCTCTCGCAGAGGCCTGGATCAGGTGATTGCTACCGTCTCGGTAACAGCCGCGGTTTCAGCCGCAGCGGCCGCCCCCCCATCGATCCAGTTATACTTGTCTGTGCTGAGCAGGATGAAATGAATGATCAGTGCCAGCACGAACAGGAACACGAACAAGCCGACCAGCGCCCTGCGCGGATCGAAGATTAACCAGATTCTCCACATTTTGATTCTCCGTTTTTATGGGATTCGTTCTGTTTGTGCCGGACCTAGAACCAGGGGTTCCACATCCAGACGAGCAGATGCGCAATCAGCGCAATGATCGTGAATACGATGAAATTCCCGATGAAAATCTTGTGGAATTCCTTGGCTTCTTCGGGGGTCAGATATGTCCCCGGACCGAAGCGATCGTCACTATTCTCAGTCATAACTCCATCTCCAAAATTGCCTCATTAATGCGAGGCGCAGCACGCACCTCCCGGCGGTATCCCCACAGTGCCCCCGTGGGAATTTCGTGGCCCGGCGGCGGCCGGGCGGATGTCTGGACGGCGCTCATGCGGCCTGTCCTTCGAGCAAGGCGTCGGCCAGCCTGTCGGCGGTGACGCGGGTTTCTCCGGCGCGGCGCGCGGCCCGTTCGGCGGCGTCGCGCAGTCTTTTCGCGGCTGAAATGCGGACGAGTACCGGCTGGGCTTCGACCAGCGAATCGAGCTTGGCCTTGGCGTCGACGTCCCAGGGCAGCTCCTCGTGGCGCTGCGCGGGCGTCGCCTCGGTCTTGTCGAGTTCGGTCGAGAGCGGGAGGATGTGGAAGAGCGCATCGAACAGCGCGTTGCACACTTCCTGAACGAGATAGGTCGCACCCGCATAGCCCATGAACGGCGTGCCCGTGTGGCGGCGGATGACGGCGCCGGGGAAGCTGGCCGGAATATAGACGCCGCGTGCACCGCACTCGGCCATATACATGCGCTCATTATAGCTGCCGAAGACGACGAGCGGCGGGTTCGCCTGGATCGCCTCGCGCACCGCCTGATTGTCCGGCTTGACCCCGGCGCTGCGTGAAAAGGCGAAGGCGCAGGGCAGCCCCATATCCTCTTCGAGGAAGTGGCGAATGCCGCGCGCATAGGTTTCGTTGGCGACGATGCCGAAATTGGCGGTGCCGAAGAAATCCTGGGTAACCGAGCGCCAGAGGTCCCAGAGCGGCTTGATCGTCGTATGCTTTTCGCGCTCGATGAAAGGCTCGGGATCGAGCCCCGCCTGTTCGCCGAGTTCGCGCAGGAACTTCGTTGTCGAGCTCAGCCCGACCGGCGCCTGGAGATAGGGCCGTTCGAGCAGTTCGCACAGATTGCGGCCGAACTCGCGATACATGCACACGTTTACGGACGCATTGGCAAGCTGGCGGATATCGGCGAGATGACTGCCCAGTGGGAAGACCATGTTCACTTCCGCGCCGATGCCCTCGATCAGCCGGCGGATCTCGGCGAGATCGGAGGGCATGTTGAACATGCCGTAGCTCGGCCCGATGATATTGACCTTGGGCTTCTCGCCGTCCTGCAGCACTTTGGGTTTGGGCATCTTCTTCGGACCGAACTCGGTCCACAGCCAGCTCAAAGCGCGATCTTCGGACTGCCACTGATCCTCGTCGATCGTGCGCGGCAGGAAGCGTTTGATATTGGTGCCTTCGGGCGTCACCCCGCCGCCGATCATCTCGGCGATCGAGCCGGTCACGACCACCGCAGGCAGATCGGGGTCGAGCGTCTTCCAGGCGCGCTTCATCGCGCCCTCGGTGCCGGTTTTGCCCAGCTCTTCTTCGCCGAGACCCGTGACGACGATCGGCAGCTCGTGCGGCGGAAGGCCATCGGTATAGTGCAACACCGACGTCACCGGCAGATTCTCACAGCCGACCGGGCCGTCGATGATCACCTGCAGACCCTTGATCGCGGTGAACGCATAGACCGCACCCCAATAGCCGCCTGCCCGGTCATGATCGAGGATCAGCGTCATGAGCCCACCGCCTCCGCAGCCTTCGCGGCAGCGGCGTTTTGCGCGGCATATTTCTTCTTGAATTTCGGCCGGTCGGTCGGCGTGTCTTCCCAGACACCCGCGGCATAGCCCTCGCCGACGCCGTCGAAAAACTCTTCCATCCGGTCGAAGCGATCCTTGTTCGCCAGCGCCGCGTTGACGACCTGGGCAAGGCTGCCCGCGCCCGCCGGCCCCATCAATGGCCGCGCGGAAATCAGGTTGGTGAAGTAGAGCGCAGGCGTGGCTTTTGCCTTGGCATGCTGCACGACCGGCGTCGTTCCGATCGCGAGATCCGGCCCATATTCCTCGACCGCCGCGATATCCTCTTCGAGGCTCGCGCGATAATTGATCGTGACTCCTTTGGATTCGAGCCATTCGCGATCCGGCTCGGACCATTTGGTTCGCGGGCAAGCCGTGCCGACATAGGGCACATCGGCGCCGCTTTCGATTAACAACCGCGCGACCAGCAGCTCGGACCCTTCATAACCCGATACCGTAATCCTGCCCTTGACCGGCATCGCGGCAAGCGCGCCTTCGATGGCCGGGAGAAACGCGTTCTTCGCCGTATCGACCTTGTCCTGTGCCACGCCGCACGCCGCGCCGATCGCGTCGAGCCAAGCCGCCGTGCCGTCGCGGCCGACGGGCGCGGAACCGACAACCGATCGACCCGCGGCATCGAATTCGCGGATGCTGGCCGTGTAGAATGGATGGATGGCGGCAACGGCCGCGCAATCGAGCGCCGAATAAAGTTCGCGCCATTCGCGCGTCGGGACGACCGGGCCGGCCGCAAGGCCAAGGGGCTCGAGCATTTGCCCGATGCCGACCGGGTCAGCGGGGAACATCTCACCGAGGAGAGTCACCGTCGGCCGGTCTGGTCGTTCCTTCGGCGCGGCAACGGGGCCCTGCTCAGCCTCGCCGCGCGCATAGGCGAGCATCGCGCCCGCCAAGACGTCCTTCGCTTCGGCGTGGGTCGGAATACCGAAGCCCGGAACGTCTATCCCGACGATCCGCACCCCGTTTATCTCGTCGGGGAGCAGGCGGAGCGGCACGCCGCTCGCCGTCGGCACGCACAGATTGGTGACGACGATCGTATCGTATTTTTCAGGATCGGCCAGATCTTCGACCGCTTCCTTGATATCCTCGAACAGCTTGCCGGTAACGAGCGTTTCGGAATTGAACGGCACATAGCCGACCGTCCGCCGGGCACCGTAAAAATGCGAGGTGAAGGTCAGGCCGTAAACGCAGCAGGCGCTGCCGGAGAGTACTGTCGCCGTGCGGCGCATGCGCAGACCCACGCGCAGGCTGCCAAAGGCCGGACACATGGATTGCGGCTGATCGTGCGGACCCTTCTCCGGGTCGACCGGATAATCTTCCGCATAGCGGTCGAGAATCTCGCTCTTGCCGGCCTTTTTTGCGGCCTCGCGCATCGTATCCGCGCCACCGTGGCAGCCGCTGCCTTCACCCGGGTCGACATCGATCCGGTCGGGCGCGCGCTCGACATCAGTGGCGAAGTCGGTCATCCGCTACACCTCGTCATAGATCACCTCGAGCGACGGTTTTTCTTCATATTCGCCGCCGCGCATATCGGCCTGGGAGGCGGGCACGAGCTCGATATTGCCGCCGGTTTCGTCGGCGCTGAACAGATCGAGCAGCCCGTCCTGATCGAGCGGTGCCGGCTGTTGCGGCGGCGCATTGGCAACATTCTCGGCCAGCTCTTCGAACAGCCCGCCCCATTGGCTGTCGGGCTTGCCGATGATCTGGTAATTGGCCGATTTGCGGCGAATGTCCTCGTCGGCGGGGATCGCCGTCAACACCGGGATATCGACGGCGTCGGCGAAGGCCTGCGCCTCGCCCGTCCCGTCATCCTTGTTGATGATCATGCCTGCCACGCCGACATTGCCGCCCATCTTGCGGAAATACTCGACCGCCTTGCAGACATTGTTCGCGACATAGAGCGACTGGAGATCGTTCGAGCCGACGACGATCACCTTCTGGCACATGTCCCGCGCGATCGGCAGGCCGAACCCGCCGCACACGACATCGCCGAGGAAATCCAAGAGGACATAATCGAAGCCCCAGTCATGGAAACCCAGCTTCTCCATCAGCTCGAAACCGTGGATGATCCCACGCCCGCCGCAGCCGCGGCCGACCTCGGGCCCGCCCAGCTCCATCGCGAACACGCCGTCGCGCTGGAAGCAGACATCCTCGATCGTCACTTCCTCGCCGGCGAGCTTCTTCTTCGCCGATGTCTCGATAATCGTCGGGCAACTCTTACCGCCAAACAGCAGACTGGTCGTGTCCGATTTGGGATCGCAACCGATGAGCAGCACGCGCTTGCCCTGCTGCGCCATCATGTAGGAGAGGTTGGACAGCGCGAAGCTCTTGCCCGAGCCGCCCTTGCCGTAGATCGCGATGATCTGCGTTTCCTTTGTGACTTCGCCCGTATGGACGGGGTCCGGCTCAATCGCCGCCTCGTCGCGCAGGGCAGAATCGCTATCGAGCATCGTCATGCGCACTCACTCCAATCCAATACCATTTTGAGGCAGTCGGGGTCCTCGAACGCGGCCGGATAGGCATCCGCCGCTTCATTCGCCGGCCGAACATTCGAAATCAGCCCGTCCAGGGCGAGCGCATCCGATTCGATCATCGCGCGCGTCGCGGCGAGATCGTCCGGCCCCCATTCGGCGGCGATCCGGAATCGCGCCTCGCGTTGAAAAGCCGGCGGAAACACGAAGGATAAAGGCTCGTCGTAAAATCCGGCCAGCACGATTTCTCCGCCCTTCGCCAGACGGCCGATCAGACCGTCGAGACCGGCGGCATGGCCGCTGACATCGTAGATCGCGCGATAATCGCGCCGCTCGTCATCGTCGGGATGCACGACCTGATAGCCGCGCGCGCCGTCCCGCCGGTCGGGATTGATGTCCCAGACCATCGGCGCGGGCGCGCCCGATGCGAGCGTCAGCCGCGCCAGCAACCGGCCGAGAACACCATGCCCGACGATCAGGTCGGGCGCGTCTCCGCCTTGCATCGAGTGGAGCGCAGTAGCGGCCAGCGCGAACAGCACGCCATCACGGCCCAGCGACTCGGAAACAGGAAGTGCGCGCGCCGCGGGAACGATAACGCGGCTCGCCGAGCCGCCGAACAGACCGCGCGCATCCTTGTAGCAGCTGGCGCCCGGTACGAAGACCCATTCGCCGATACGCGATTGGGCGTCGGTACCGGCATCGACCACACGGCCGACCGATTCATAGCCGGGTACGAGCGGATAGCCCATGCCCGGAAAGGCGGGCATCTCGCCCGTCCAGAGGAGCTTTTCTGTGCCCGTGCTGACACCGCTCCACTGTATTTCGACAAGGACATCGGAAGGGCCGATCGGCTCCAGCGCGAGCGAGCGGAGAGAGAGCCTTTTCGGCGCCTCCAGTATGACCGCCAATGCGTCCATACGACCTCTCACCCCTTATTTTGCGCCGTGCCACCGGCAGTGCGTTTAACGGATACGCTCACTCAACTGTCACATTAGCTTGACAGTTTTAATTGTCAATCAAACCTTACAGCTCGAGTGTCAGTTCGAGGCGACGATAATGCGGGCGATAAGGGGTTGGTGCGTCGGAACGAGCCGCCAGCGCGAAAAGCCCGCGCCGGTGAGGAGCGCGCCGATCTCGGCAGGCCGTCTTGGCCGGCCCGACCGCATGGCCCAGAGATACAGCCCGAAATAGGCGTCCCCCATGGCTTCCGCGCCCGGCGTTCCGGCCATCGGCTCGGCGATCAACAAGGTGCCGCCGGGCGGCAGCGCGGAGCGGACCGCGGCCAACAGGTCCGCAACGACATCGTCGTCATGATCGTGGAGGATCCGCACCAGGCTGATCAGGTCATAGCCGTCGGGCAGCGAGTCGCGGCGAAAATCGCCCGGATGGATCGTGGTTCGCGCGCCCAGCCCCGCGGCTGCGAGTCGCGTCCGCGCGAGTTCGGTCACGGCCGGGAGATCGAACAGGCCGAGCGCGATATCCGGCGTCGCCACGCCGACCGCCTCGAGAAAGGCCCCGGCGCCGCCGCCGATATCGAGCAGCCGCTTGTGGCGGGCGAAGCGATAGGCCGACACCACCTGTTCCGCGACCATCGGCTGGGATGCCGCCATGAGCTGCGAATAGGGCGATACGGCATCTTCGCCCTCGCCCGCCGCGTCGGCGGAATCCGCGTAAGCCCAATAGCGCGACAGGGCGCCCTCTTCGGTCCGGTCCTTGCGGAGCAGCCCCAGCGGGTCGGTGAGATCGGCATAGAGCAAATGATGGTGCCGGATCATCGCGATCGCGCCCGGATTGCCCGACAGCGCCGCGCCTTCGCCGCCCAATGTCCACCAGCCATCGCCCAGTTCCTCGGCCAGCCGGAGCGCTTCGGCGGCGCGCAACAGCCGGTGCGTTGCGTCCTCCGACAGACCCACATGATCGGCAATCGCCGACCGGCGGCGCGGCGCTTCGGCGAGCCAGTCGAGCAGCCCGCTCTCGACGAACGCGAAGAGCGTTTGCGAATAGGCGAAGCCCGCGACGAGATCGAAAAGCCGGGCGGCGCGGCGGCGCGCGATCGGGCGGCTCAGGGGAAAGGCCGCCGCATGCTTTTGAAAGGTGGAGCTGGAGAGAATCCGGTTTCGCCAGCGAGTCCAGCGTGCTCGCCAACCCTGCGGTGCGCCCGAGCCGGCTGGAGAGTCTGACGGTTCCATATGTCCAAATGATTGGACAGATGCTATGTCCGCGTCAATCAACATGTCGGGCGACATGGAGGGAGATCGGATTGCCGGACACACGGGTAGCGATCATCGGCGCAGGTATCGGCGGGCTCGTCAGCGCCTCGCTTCTGGCCGCGCGCGGCCATGCCGTAACGGTGATCGAGAAGGAGGAAACGCCGGGCGGCAAGGTGCGGCAGGTTTCGGTCGACGGCGTCGATGTGGACGGCGGACCGACGGTATTCACGCTGCGCGACGTGTTCGAGGATATCTTTGATTCGGCCGGCGCCAGTCTCGACGATCATGTGACGATGCGGCGCGCCGATATACTGGCGCGCCATGCCTGGAGTCCGGACGAGCGGCTCGACCTGTTCGCCGATCCGGCGCAGAGCGAGGCGGCGATCGGCGATTTTGCCGGCGCCCGGGCCGCGCGCGGTTTCCGCTCCTTCAGCGCGGAGGCCAAGCGGATCTTCGACCTGCTCGACGAGAATTTCCTGCGCGCGAGCAAGACCTGGCCGCCGGGCCTCATGCAACGCATCGGCCTGTGGCGGATCGGCGCGCTGATCGCGCTGCGGCCGTATGAGAGTCTATGGCAGGTGCTGGGCGAGCATTTCAGCGACCCACGTCTCCAACAGCTGTTCGGCCGCTACTCGACCTATTGCGGCTCCTCGCCCTTCCAGACCCCTGCCACACTGATGCTGATCGCCCATGTCGAGCAACAGGGCGTCTGGCTGATCGACGGCGGAATAAGCGCTTTGGCTCAAGCGCTTGCAAACGTCGCGGAGAAGAACGGCGCGCAATTCCGATACGCTATGGGTGTAAACGAGATCGTCGTCGAAAACGGCAGGGCCGCCGGAGTAAAACTCGCCGATGGCGATTTCATCCCGGCCGATACCGTGATCGCCAATGCCGATCCCGCCGCTATCGCCCATGGCCGGTTCGGCAAGGCGGCCAGCGGCGCGGTCCGCACGACGCCGGCACGCCGCCGTTCGCTTTCCGCTTTCACCTGGCTCGCCCATGCCAAGACCGCCGGTTTCCCGCTGGTGCGCCACAACGTATTTTTCTCGCCCGACTATAAGCAGGAATTTCGCGACATCGGCCGGGGCGGGCCGCCGCGGGATCCCAGCATCTACATTTGCGCGCAGGACCGAAGTGCGCGCGACGATGCGGCCGTCGATGGCCGCGAGCGGCTCCAGATTATCGTCAACGCGCCGGCCAATGGCGACACGCATAGCTATACCCAGATGGAGAGAGACAGATGCAGCACGAACATGATCGAAAGCCTCGCCCGGTGCGGGCTGGAGCTGGAACAGCCCCTGCCGCATCATCTGGCGACGCCGAACGAGTTCGAAGCGCTGTTCCCGTCGACGGGTGGAGCCCTTTATGGACAGGCCTCGCACGGATGGGCGGCCTCCTTCCTCCGCCAGAGCGCGCGGACGCGGATCCCTGGGCTCTATTGCGCCGGGGGAAGCACCCATCCGGGGGCCGGGGTCCCGATGGCCGCCTTGTCCGGGCGGCTGGCGGCCGAGACACTGATGCAAGACCGCGTTTCGACCGCGCCGTCCCGCCGCAAGGCTATGGCTGGTGGTATGTCGATGCGATCAGCGACGACGGCCTCTTCGGGCTGACGATCATCGGCTTTATCGGGAGCGTCTTCTCGCCCTATTACAAAAAAAGCGGACGCGACGATCCGTACAATCATAGCTGCCTCAATGTCGCGCTGTACGGCCCCGGCGCGCGCTGGACGATGACGGAACGGCCCGGCGCCGATGTCGAAACGAGCGCCGACGATCTCGCCATCGGCGCGAGTGCGATGCGCTGGACCGGCGATGCGCTCGTGATCGATATCGAGGAGCGCGATATCCGGCTCGGCATACCCTGGCGGCGGCGGGTCTGCGGGCAGGTGAAAGTCTATCCCGAGATGCTGAACGCCACCGCCTTCGCGCTCGATCCGATGGGCAAGCATGTCTGGCACGCCATCGCACCGCGCGCGCAGATCGAGGTCCAGATGGAACGGCCCGATATCAGCTGGCGCGGCAGCGGTTATCTCGATTCCAACCGCGGCGCGGAGTCCCTCGAGGACGGATTTCGCGACTGGCACTGGTCGCGCGCGCATCTCGGCCGCGAGGTCGCGGTGATGTATGAAGGCCGCCGCCGAGACGGGTCGACATTCGCCAGCGCGTTACGGTTCGACGCCGCCGGGATGCCACACGATGCCGAACTGCCGATGGTCGCGCCGCTGCCCAACACCTGGTGGCAGATGGAGCGCAAGAGCCGGGCCGATCGCGGCCATGCCGGTGTCATCAAGACCTGGGAGGATTCGCCCTTCTATGCCCGCTCGACGCTCGCAACGCGGCTCTATGGCGAGCCGGTAACGGCCGTGCAGGAGAGCCTATCGCTCGACCGGTTCCGTTCCCCCGTCGTCCAGTGGATGCTCCCCTACAAGATGCCCCGGCGCGGCCTCTGACTCGTCGCGCGCTGCCTTTTCCTTGTCCTTGCGGATGGAGCGATTGACCGACCAGAGCTGCCAGAGCGCAAGGCCGAGCACGACCGAATAGGTAAAGGCGATCTCGATCCAGCCGAAATTGTCCATGGGGCTTACTCCGCTTCGATATCCGCGCGCGCAACTATAGCATGGTCGGCCGCAAAGCGCCGAACGATCGCCGCCGCAAGGTCGGGCCGTTCCTCATGCGCGAGGTGACCAAGCCCCTCCAGTATCTTCGTCTCCGCACCCGGAATACGCGCCGCCGCCTCATGCATCGCGGACGGCGGAACCGCCGCGTCGGACGCGCCATGCACCAGCAAAGCGGGCGTATCGAGCGCGGGCAGTTTGCGCTTCAGGGTTTCGAGGTCCCAGTTCGCCATCATGCCGATGGCCCCGGCCACATGGCCGGACTTGCCGAGCAATCGCGCATAATGTTCGACACCTGCCGCATCGATCCGCGATCCCGTCGAGCGGACCAGGAACCGCTCCACCTCGCCCGACCCCCGGGCGATCCCGGCAAAAATACGCGGCGCGAACGGATTGACGAACAGCATCTTCGCCATCGCCGGAAACAGCCGGGCCGCCAGCCCCGGAAAGGGGAGTAGCGCCGGATTGAAGGCGATAATGGGCGCGCGGACATGGCCTTCGAGATTAAGCTGCGCGGCGATGGCTGCACCCGCGGAATGGCCCATGATCAAGGCCGGCCGGCTGCCCAGCGTGTCGAGCAGTTCGGTGACCGCGACGGCCATCGCCGGCAACGACAGGCCGCCTCTTGGCCGACCGGCAGTGAACCCATGGCCCGGCAGATCGGGCGCGATGACCGAGAAATCCTTTGCCAGAAGAGGCATCAGGTTCCGCCAACTATGGGTTGCCGCGCCCGTGCCGTGAAGCAGCAGCAGGGTCGGCCCCTCGTCGATCGTCTGGACGTGCCAGCGCATCCGCCCGGTTTCGACAAAATGGCTGGCATCCCGGTTGGGCCAGTCCTGCCCGTCGACCTCCCAGCGGGGCAATTTGGTCATGCTGCGACTGTTTGCTGCTGCACGGCGTCGACGGCGCGATGCAGGGTCGCCGCGTCGGCGCGCGGCAGCGGCAAATATTCGGCCCGCATGGCCGATGCCAACGCCTCTGCCTCGCTTTGCGGGCGCGGCGAAATGTCGACCACGACACCAGCGATACCGACCGCGGCGATCCGCCGGGCGGCCGTCTCGCTGTCCCCGCCCGCCTGTTTGCGCCCCGGCGATCCATCGCGCGCGACATTAGCCTTGCCGTCGGTCAGGACCACGAGAAACGGCGTCCGTCCATGCGATACCACCTGCTCGCCCAGCGCCTGCGCCGCTTCGAGTCCGGCCGCGAGCGGCGTACCGCCGCCGCCCGGCAGTTCGGCCAATACGCGGCGCGCGCGCGTCAGCGACCGGGTCGGCGGCAGCAGCAGTTCCGCGCCTTCGCCGCGAAAGGCGATCAGCGCGACCTGCGCACGCTTAACATAAGCCTGGGCGAGCATGAGCTCGATCGCACCCTTTGCCTCGGCGAGCCGGGCGAGGGCCGAAGATCCCGATGCATCGACGACGAAGATGGTGACGGTTCCGGCGCGCTCCTCGAACCGGCGCACGCGAAGGTCCGGTCGGCGGATGCGGATGCGCCTTTCGGCATTCTCCCCCTCTTCTTCCCGGCGCAGCGTCTGCCAGGGCGCGGCCGCACGCAGCGTATCGATCAGTGCCAGTCGTGCCCCGCCGCGCGGCATGCCGGGCCGGGCACCGAGCGGTCGCCCGCGCAGCTTCGACTTGTGCCGGTTGCCCGTGCCGCCGCCGCGCGATGCGCCGCGCTGCACGCCGTCTCCGATACGCCTCAACACATCGTCCGGTACGGATGCCGCAGCGGCGGCGAGAATCATGTCGTCCAGCGGGGGCGCATCGGCGGCCTCGCTACCGTCATCGTCCGCCGCATCTTCCGGCTCGGGCGGCGCGTCTTCCGGCCCGGCCTCGGCCGTATCGTCGGCCGGCATCTGCGTAGCACGCGGCGCGAGAACGAGCCGCGCGGCCGTAGCGAGATCGCCGTCAGCAATCGCGCTGCGCCCGGACAGTGCCGCACTGGCGCGCGCGGCGCGCATCGCAAATATGAGCGCCCGAACCGAATCCACGCCCAGCGCCGTGGCGGTCGTCGCCAGCGCCCTCAGCATCGCATCGTCCGGCTCTGCGACATCGCAGAGCGGAATCGATTGCCCGTGCCCGGTCTCGGGAAAGTCGAGCGTCGCGATGCCGGTAAGGTCGTTATGGAAAGCGAGGCGCTCGGTCAGGGATTGCGGCGGCCGTTCCTCGGCGCTGCATCCATCGTCCAGCAAAACAAGGCCGACAGCCGCCTGCAATTCCGCGGCGATCCCGTCCCGCTCGACCTGCACCGCATGCCAGTCGAGCGCCTGGCCGATGCGACCCGCAATCGTCTCGGACAGGCGTTCCGCCATCGGCGCGATAATCACCCCGCCATCGGTTTCGGCAAGCAGGCCGGTTTGCAGCACGGCCTTGCCCGCGCGCAGGCTAGCGGAGATATCGAGGCCGCCGAGCAGCCGGTCGTCGGCGATCGCCCCAGGCATGCGGCGCACCGGAATATCGGACGGCAAATCCGCCTTCAGCCGCTCGAGCAGCGCATCGCGCACCGGGCCTGCGCCCCGCAAACACATGCCGCCCAGACCCAGCGGGTCGAGAGCGAAAAGCCGGATCGCCAAGACCGCATCCGAAAGCGGGTCGGGCGGCGCCTGCCCGGTCATTCGAAGAGCTCGGCAACCGCGCGTTCGATCCGCACCGTCGACCCCGTTTCGTCCAGTACATCGCGGCGCAGCCTGTGGCGAAGCGCCATCGGCGCAACGGCGATCATATGATCGCGCGTCGCCTTGCGCTTGCCCTCGAGCGCGGCCAGCGCCTTGGACGCGCGCATCAGGGTCAGTTCGCCGCGCAAACCGTCCGCGCCGACGGCGATGCACAGTTCGGCCGCGTCGTTGAGCACGGCATCGGGCATCGCGATCTTGGGCAGCGCTTTCTGGCCGCGCGCGATCTGGCGCAGGATTTTCGTATCGGACTTTTGCCATTCCTCGGCGAAGGCCTCCGGATCGCGCTCCTGCGCATTGCAGCGGCGCATGATTTCCATCCGCTGCTCGATATCGGTGGGCGTCTTCACCTCGACCGACAGGCCGAACCGGTCGAGCAGCTGCGGCCGGAGCTCGCCTTCTTCCGGGTTCCCGCTGCCGATCAGCACGAAACGGGCCGGATGGCGGACCGACAGCCCCTCCCGCTCGACCAGATTTTCGCCCGAGGCCGCCACATCGAGCAGCAGGTCCACGAGATGATCCTCGAGCAGGTTGATCTCGTCGATATAGAGGAAGCCGCGATGGGCGCGGGCGAGCAGGCCCGGCTCGAACGCCTTCTCGCCCTTGCCGAGCGCGCGTTCGAGATCGAGCGCGCCGACCACCCGGTCCTCCGTCGCACCGAGCGGCAGGTCGACGAACGGGACAGGCACGCGGCGCACGCGCTTGCTCTTGAGCTCTTCGGGATAGTCCTCGCGATGGTCGGGATCGCAGTTGAAGCGGCTGCCCTCGACGATACGCATCGGCGGCAGCAGCGCCGACAATGCGCGCGCGGCGGTCGATTTGCCGGTGCCGCGGTCACCGAACACCATCACCCCGCCGATCCGCGGGTCGATCGCGGCGATCAGCAGCGCGCGTTTCATCTCGTCCTGTCCGACGATCGCGGAAAAGGGAAAGTGCACCATCGACCCGCTGTAACAGCTTCGCCGCATTCGGCAAATCGCTGATGGCGGGATTGGATTCCGGCTTGCCGCTCGACATTTCCGGACGCTTCGAACCGCTATCTTCCGCCTGGCGGCGTACAGAAAAGGCCTGTCGACAAGCCCGCTTCCTGCTCCCATAGCTGAGCCGCTTTTTTTCCGGAGTAGCATCTATGCCCACCAGTTCCCCACGATTTGCCCTGGCGTTGCATGGCGGCGCGGGTGCGAAGTCCGGCGAAGACTATACGACGGTCGAAGCCCATCTGGCGAAGCTGGCGAGCGTCGGCGAGGTCATGCTGCGCGACGGCCAGAGCAGTCTGGATGTCGTCGAGCAAATGGTGCGCGAGATGGAGGTTTCGGGACTCTATGTCGCAGGCAAGGGATCGGCGCCGAATGCTTCGGGAGAGTTCGAGCTCGACGCCAGCATTATGGACGGGGCCACGCGCAATGCAGGTGCCGTCGCGGCGATCAGGGATGTCGTGAGCCCCGTCGCGGTCGCGCGCGGCGTGATGGAGCGATCGTCGAGTGTGATGCTCGCGGGCGACGGCGCAAACGCATTCGCGGCGCGCGAGGGATTCGAATCGATCGGCAATCCGGACGACTATTTCACGCTGCCGGTCGGGGTGAGCGCGGACGATATCGCCGTAAAGGATATGGTGCACGGCACCGTCGGCGCGGTCGCGCTCGATACGCAGGGCAATCTCGCTTCTGCAACGTCCACCGGCGGGGTGTTCGGCAAACCGGCAGGGCGTGTCGGCGATACACCGATTATCGGGATAGGCACTTGGGCGGATCGGGAGATCGCGATTTCCTGCACCGGGACGGGCGAGCATTTCATCCGCTCGGGCGGCGCACTGACGGCCGCCAATCGCTTCACGATCGCGGGCGACACGCTCGAAGCGGCGCTCTGGAATATGCTCGACGATGTCGAAAGCCTGGGCGGCGATGGCGGCGCTATCGCGGTGTCGAGCAGCGGCGAGATCGCCATGCTCTACAATTCGGACGGCATGAAACGCGCGGCGGTTTCGGACAGGCTGCCGCTGACAACCAGTGTCTTCGCGCCCTGCCGATAAGCTCAGCCCTGCGCCGCGCGGATCAGTTCGAACACTTCGTCTCGATCCGCCAGCGCCAGAAGCAGCGCGACATCGCCCTCACCGATCTCGCCAAGGATGTGCTGCGCGCCTTCCGCGGATGATCCGACATGGCTGATCCGGTTTTTGGCAATACCATTTGCGATACAGGCACTTTCGATAAGCGCCGGAATCTCGCCCGGTTCGCGCCCGCGCAGATAGTCCAGCAGTTCGACGATCACGACATGGTCGGGCCCGAAGCCGATCGCGCCCTCGGTCAGTTCGCGTACCTCCGCATCAGAGCGGTCGCCGGCCTGGCAGATCATCAGGAATGTGCGCTTGGCGGAAAGATTTTCGATGAGGCTCGACATGGCCGCAATGGCATGCGGGTTGTGCGCGAAATCGACGAATAGCTGAGCGCCCTTAACTTCGAATTCATTGCAGCGGCCCGGATTGTCGTCGGGCGAGGCCGTGAATCCGGTCAGGCCCTTTTCGATCGCGGCATCGTCTATGCCCATCGCCTTGGCGAGACCCATCGCGCCCATCGCGTTCTGCACGTTGAACCGTGCCGCGCCGCCCATCGTGATCGGGATATCGGCAACCGGGATCCGCAACGCGATATCCGAACCGTCGAAATAGTGGATGGTGTCGGCCGCGTACCAACAACAGGGGGCGCCCTTATCGCGTGCCGCAACGATCTTCGGGTTATCCGGCGATAGCGCAAACCAGCATTTGGTCTGGTCGAACGTCTCGCCATTCTCGACGACCAGCGGATCGTCGGCGTTGAGCACGAGCACGCCGTTTTTCGACACGGCCCGCGCCACGGCGAATTTGGCCTGGGCCAATGCCTCGACCGTGTTTACGCCATATTGGCCGAGATGATCATTGGCGATGTTCGTGACGAGCGCCGCGCGCGCCTGAAACAGCGGCAGGCCGCGCCGCAAAATACCGCCGCGCGCCGTTTCCAGAAAGGCGATTTCCAGCCGCTTGTCGCGCAGCAGCATCCGCGCGCCGCCCGGCCCCGAATAATCGCCATAATCGAGTACGTCGTCGCCAAGCTTCACATAATCGGTCGAGGTCGAGCCCGCGACGAGCCCGGCCGCTTCGCCGATCGCCGCGCTCAGGCGCACGCTCGTCGACTTGCCGTTCGTGCCCGTAATCAGCGCCACCGGCAGATTGTGCAGCGCCCCCCAATCGACCGTATCGGGATCGGGCAGCGCGCCGACCTCCCAGACCTCGGACCCCCGACCGTGACCGAGCGAGACATGATCGTCGTCGCTGAGAAAATCGACGCCGCGCTCGGTCGCCGCGCGTTCGAGCGCGATCAGCGCCGGGTTGCGCTCCATCCCGATTACCGTTTCCAGATCGGCGATCATGCTTTCGAAATCGCCCGGCTCCTGGCCGAGCAGCGCGTTTGCCGTAAAATGCCAAGCCGTCTCGATGGCGAACACGGCGCTGTAAAGCAGATCGGCCGGCGCGGAGATCATCACGGTCACACCGTTTTCGAATATCCGCGATATGCGCCGGCTGTCCGCCCAGCCGAGCGCATCGAGCACGCGCTGCATCTCCGCTTCCCACGCGGCCACGATGGTCGCCTTTTCGAAACCGTCAACCATGATATCGAGCAGCGCGCCGCGCCGGTCCCAGATCATGCCCGGGCCGGTAATCCGCCGGCTTTCCTCGAGTATCAGCCGGTCCGACTCCGGCATCGGGATCTCGAGATAGGTTTCGATGGTTTCGATATCGGTGCGCATGGTCTCCGCCACCTCAGTCGCCATCCTCGTCTTCGTTGCGCGCCAGCCGGACGCCGCGATCGTCGCTGACCAGTTGATCGTCGGAATCGATCAGATCCGCAAAGGCCGTCGCCGTCGCGGTTTTCTTTTTCTTGCGTTTCTTTGGTTTGGCGAGAGGCTCCTCGTCCTTGCCGAAACGGACGATCTGCTTCCAAGACCGCGTCACATTGTCGCCGATCACGAGCAACAGATCGCCCTCCTCGGACGTCTTCAAACCGTGGGCCACCGCCCCCTGCTCGTCCGCGATGATCTCTATCGCGTCTTCGGCGATGCCATGATCGAGCAGATGCGCCTTCATCATGTCGGGGATTTCGGTTTCGCCGCGCCCGCGCCGGTTGTCATCGGCTTTCAGGATGTAGCGGTCGTAATGGCCGGCCAATATCTCGCAGGCTTCGGCGACATCCTCGTCGCGCCGGTCGCCGGGGCAAGAGACGACGATAGTCTTGCGGTGATGATTGTCGAGCTTGTCCACCAGATCGGTAATTTCCTCGAAGGCCGCCGCGTTATGCGCATAATCGAGGATCACCCGGAACGGCAGCTTGTCGAAGACGTTCATGCGTCCAGGCGCCTGCGAGAAGGTCGTGTTGAACGTTTTCAGCGCCAGTTCGATCTGCTCGACATCGAGGCCGAAGCTATAGGCCATCGCGGCGGCGAACATGGCGTTTTGCACATTGTGCATCGCCTTGCCTTCGATCGTCGCCGGAATCAGATGCGTCCAGATGACGGGCAGATGCGTGCAGTTATCGTAAATGGCGATCATGTCGCCATTCATGCCCTTTTCGAGCACCACAGCTTTGCCATGCGCATCGATATGCTGCTTCACCAGCGCATGTTCGCGGTTCGTCGTGACGTAGAGGATATGCTCGGCGTCGCAATAATCGGCCATCAGCAGGCAGTTCTTGTCATCGGCGTTGAGGACAACGGTATCGGTCGCCGATTCCGGCACGACGCGCTTGATCTTCGCCAGTTCTTCCAGCGTATCGACCCCGCCCTGGCCCAGATGGTCCGAGGCAATGTTGAGACAGGCCGCCACATTGCAGGTCTGGAACCCAAGGCCGCTTCGGACGATGCCGCCGCGAGCGGTTTCAAGGACAGCGAAATCGACGGTCGGGTTGCGTAACACCATCTGGGCGGATTGCGGCCCGGTCGTATCGCCCTTCATCACCTGTTTGCCGTCGACATAGACGCCGTCGCTCGTCGTGAGGCCGACCATATGGCCGCTATTCTTCATGATATGCGCGAGCATGCGCGACGTGGTCGTCTTGCCGTTCGTCCCGGTGATCGCGGCGATCGGGATCTGGCGCGGGCGATCCGGCGGGAAGAGCATGTCGAGCACCTTGCCCGCCACATCGCGCGGCTCGCCTTCGCTGGGCGCGACATGCATGCGGAAACCGGGCGCGGCATTCACCTCGACGATCGCCCCACCGATAGCCTTGTAGGATTTGGAGATATCGTCGGTCAGGAAATCGACGCCGCCCACATCGAGGCCGACGGCAGTGATAGCGCGGATCGCCATATCGCGATTGTCGGGATGGACGACATCGGTCAGGTCGATCGCGGTGCCGCCCGTCGATAGATTGGCCGTATCGCGCAGATAAAAGGTCTCGCCTTCAGGCAAAACCGTTTCCGCGATGTGCCCGGCATTTTCCATCAGCCGGGTCGCCTGATGGTCGAGTTCCAGCTTGGTCAATACCTTTTCATGGCCGACGCCGCGACGCGGATCCTCGTTCACCCTGTCGATCAGCTCGGCGATAGTCGACTTGCCGTCGCCGACCACATGACCGGGCACGCGCTTGGCGACCGCGACCAGTTCCTCGCCGACGACCAGCATGCGATGATCGAAACCGGTGATATAGCTTTCGACCAGAACTGCGCTGCTCGTGCCCGCTTCCTGCGCCACGTCGAACGCGGCCGCGACTTCTTCCTTGCGGCTGAGGTTGATCGATACACCGCGGCCATGATTGGCGTTGAGCGGCTTGACGACCACCGGATAGCCGATCCGCCGCGCCGCGCGGACGGCCTCGCGCGGGCCATAGACCATATATTGCTGGGGCACGGGCAGGCCGAGATCGTTGAGCAGGTTATGCGTATCTTCCTTGTCGCAGCTGATCTCGACCGCGATGTGCTTGGTCTCGCTGGTGATCGTCGCCTGGATACGCTGCTGGTGTTTGCCGTGCCCGAACTGGACCAGGCTGTACTTGTTGAGCCGCAGCCAGGGTACGTCGCGTTCCTCGGCGGCCGCCACCAGCGATGCCGTACTGGGGCCGAAGGCATGGCGCTGCGCATGTTTGATGAAGCTGCGCAGCTCTTCGTCCCAGTCGAAATCGGGATCGAGTTCATAGTCGAGCTGCTTCTGCACCTCCTCGGGCATCAGATGGATGAGCAGCTTGATCGCGAGCTCGCCCGCCGCGAGCCCGACATCGCGATGAATATAGGCATAAACCATATTGTAATGCCCGACTTCGCCGGCCGAGCGCGTCCGCCCGAAGCTCACCTCGTTGCCCGCCACGCATTGTAGCTCGAGCGCAACATGTTCGGTGATATGGGCGATCCAGGTGCCCTCGTCCTCGCGCAGCCGCCGGACGAAGCCGCCCGGCGTGCGGTAGGAGCAGCCATGCTCTTCGAGTCCCGGCAGGGCCGCGATCAGGCCGTCGATGAAATCCGTACCGAGCCGGACCGAGGGCCAGTCTTCGAGGATCCCGATATCCATGACATGCCGGATGACGCGGAATTTCGCATATTGATTGGGGCCGACATAGAGGTTGGTGCTCAGTATCTTGATGATCTTTCCCCTTATTGGCCCGTCTGCGTCCTTACCCCGATTACGCCTGTTTCCACTATCCTCCGGGCGGTGCAAAGGCCTCGCGCGCATTCAGATCGTAGCGGCATCCTTCATGCAGGATATCCAGTTTCAGCCCCAGCATGCCCAGCCCTTCTTTCCGGTTCGCCGCATGCGCCGAAGAGTATTTCAGTTCCGCGCCGTCAACAATCGTTACCGTTCCGCTGCCGACAATCTCCACCATGCCCTCGGCATCGATAAAGGCGCCGGTATCCTCATCGATCCCGATACCGAGGAGGAAGGGATTGAGCGCTATCGCGGAAAGCAACCGGCCCAATCGATAGCGCTCCGAAAAATGCTGATCGATGACGGCGGCATTGGTGAGCCCCAGGCCGGGCGCCAGCACCGCGCCGCCTTCCGACGGCCCGGCATCGGCATCGCCGCCCGCAATCATATGTTCCGACATTATCGAGGCGCCGGCCGACGTCCCGGCAATGGGAACGCCCTGCGCATTCACGCGCCGCAAGGTCTGGGCGACATCGGTCCCGCCGAGGATCGTGCTCAGCCGCAACTGATTGCCGCCGGTGATGAAGATGCCCGTCGCTTGTTCGCAGCTTTCGACATGTTCGGGATCGTTGCAATCCTCCCGAGTCGCAATCGGCATCGAGCGGACGGACGCCGCGCCCAGCCCGTCGAACAGCTCCTCGTAGAGGGGGCCCGTGCTTTCCAGCGTCGACGCCGTGGGCAGGATTACGATATCGGCGCTCTCGCCGCCCGCGATGTCGACGAACCGTTTCAATACGGCCGGTTCAAGGCCTTTGTCTTCACCGCCCCCAATAGGGATAATATAGCCTCGACGGTCTCCGTCGCTGACTGCCGCAGGGCACATTCAACTTTCCTAGCTCAAAACTGTGTTGCGGGGCTGCTCAGCATTGGAGAGACGAGGGAGTCAACCGAAACCCTCGCACACGGACTGCATAACAGTGTCGGCAAGGCGGCAGCCGATCAACACAACGCCACCCGATGGCGCAAGGCATTCGAGGTTGAAAAACGGAGGGCGAGCTTGCGGCGACCGGATATTTTCGCGACAGCTTGGGCCCGCATGTCTCCGCATCCGGCGGGGACGGGCCGTTCCGGCCGATCTTTTGGAAGCCATCGTGTCGCAAGCCTCCATCCTGTTCACGCTATTGAGCTGCCTGTTCTTCATGGCGCTGGTCGGCTGGATAAGCTGGCTGAAAACGCGCGGTACGGCGGATACCAAGGACGGCTATTTCCTCGCCGGACGGGGCCTCGGCGCAACATTCATCGCCGGATCGCTGCTGCTGACCAACCTGTCGGCCGAACAGCTGATCGGCCTCAACGGCTCGGCATACGGCTTCAACCTGTCGAGCATGGCCTGGGAGGTGACGGCGGCGATCGCGACCATCGCGATGGCGCTGATCTTCCTGCCGCGCTACCTCGCCGGCGCGTTTACGACCCTGCCCGAATTCCTCAACGACCGGTTCGATCCGACGGTCCGGCGCATGTCGGTTATCCTGTTCATGCTCGGCTATGGCCTCGTGACGATACCGTCGATCCTGTACTCAGGCTCCGTCGCCGTGCTGCAGCTGTTCGACGTGCCGCGGCTGACCGGACTCGACTATTTCCCCGCGCTCGTCGCGATGGTGATCGTCATCGGGGTGACCGGATCGATCTATGCCGTGTTCGGCGGGCTGCGCGCGGTCGCGGTGTCGGACACGATCAACGGGATCGGCTTGCTGATCGTGGGCGTGCTGGTGCCGGTACTCGGCCTCATCGCGCTGGGCGGCGGCGATTTCGGCGACGGACTGAACCGGCTGCTGACCGATCATCCGGACAAGCTCGATGCGATCGGCGGACCGGAGGACCCGACGCCGTTCGGTACGATCTTCACCGGCATGATCTTCGCCAATCTCTTCTACTGGTGCACGAACCAATATGTGATCCAGCGCACGCTCGGCGCGCGATCGCTCGCCGAAGGGCAAAAGGGCGTGCTGTTCTCCGGCTTTTTCAAGGTGCTCGTGCCGTTCCTGATGATGATCCCCGGCGTCATCGCCTTCCACCTGTACGGCCCCGGCCTCGGCTCCATCGACCAGGCCTATCCCCGGCTGATCCGCGACGTGCTGCCCGTCTATCTGAGCGGCTTCTTCCTCGCCGTTCTGCTCGGCGCGGTATTCAGTTCCTTCAACTCGTTGCTCAACAGCGCCGCGACCCTGTTCAGCCTGGACGTCTACGGCCCGGCGCGCGGCGGCAAGGCGAGCGATGCGGAGCTGGTGCGGATCGCCAAGATCGCCAGCGTCGTGATCGCGTTATTCTCGTTTGTCGTGGCGCCCATGCTCTATTTCGCCGAACAGGGGCTGTGGCAGGTGATCCGCATGTTCACCGGCTTTTACAATATCCCGACCGTCGTCATCGTGATCGTCGGGCTTTTCACGCGGCGCGTCCCGGCGCTCGGCGCCAAGCTCGTGATCGTTTTCCACGTCATCGCCTACGGCCTGCTCCGCTTCGTATTCGACGATGTGGTGACGCTGCATTTCCTGCACCAGTATGCGGTGCTGTTCGTCATCGAAGTCGCGATCATGCTGGCCTGCGGTGCCTGGCGGCCCAGCGCCAGGGCCTGGTCCTTCACGCCGAACAGCAAGGTCGACATGACGCCGTGGCGCTTCGCCAAACCGCTGGCGATCACGCTCTTCTCCTGCGTCGTCGCGCTCTACCTGGTCTTCTCGCCCATCGGCTTTGCCTCGGGCGACGGCGCAACCGCGCTATTGCCGGTGCTGCTTGGCTTGCTGGCGCTCGGCAATGCGGCGATGTGGCTCTGGGCGGCGCGCCGCGCCCAGCCTATTTGATCAGCGAGGCCAGCACCCGGCGTGTCCCCGTAAACGGCCGGCGGCCGTGCATGACGAGGAAGTTATCGACCAGCGCGACATCGCCGGCCTGCCATGCGAGATCGTAGGTCAGATCGTCGGACAGCGCGATGGCGTCGGCCATCTGTTCGCCCGTGATCGGCGTTCCGTCGCCAAACGTGATCGCCTTGGACGGGTCGTTGCGGCTGTCCGACCATCCGCGAAAGGCGGCGATCAGCTGGTTGAAGAAACTGCGCCGCCCGTCGGGCAATGTGCGCACCGCGTCGAGCACCGGGGTCGTCGCCCGCAAACTGTCATCGTCTCGCCATTCCCAATCATAGCCGAGCGTCTGAAGCCGGGCTTCGGCCTCCTCGCGGTTGTCGGCGCTCAGCGTGCTGCGCCAGCTGCGCCCCTGGCCCGATCCGGCATCGTCGTTGCCCGGCATAATATTGGTATAGCGCACGCCCTTCGACGCGAACGCTTCGACCAGATCGGAATCGGCGGCGTCGAGCTTCTCGAGCAATATATCCGAGCGGCAGAGCGGCGTCGCGCCACCACCGCCGGGTGCAATCTCGCAGTAAAAGAAGAGCTTGCTCGGATAGACCGGCGTTTGCGCCATCTCGTGATGAAGATAGATGCTAGTTTCCGGTGGCGCTTCGTTGGCGGTGAAAACGCGCTCGGTCACATTGACGCGTACTGCGTTGGAAAGCGATTCGGCGTAAGGGAAATTCGGCTCGCCATAGGCCGTAACGGCCGCATCGAAGGCGTGCGCATCGGGCACGTCGAAACCGCGAAACAGGATCGCGCCGCTTTGCTGCAAATGCGCGTCGACCGCGGATTTGTCCGCAGCGATATGGGCAGCCAGATCGCCGGAGCCGGTGACGATGTATGGAAAAGCGCTGTCGGTCATGTCCGCCATCATAGCTAATCGTAGATCGGGTGGAAGGTGCCGAAAGCGGCTTCGGTAAAGATCCCCGGATCATTGAAGCGGCGATCGGCATTGAGCGCCGAGATCTGTGCCATTTCCGCGTCGTTCAGGGTGAAATCGGTGATCGCCAGATTCTCGCGCATCCGCTCGGGCTTGCTCGTCTTGGGAATGATCGAGATCCCGCGCTGGACGCCCCAGCGCAGAACGACCTGCGCGGGCGTCTTGCCATGCGCCTCGGCCGCCTCGCGGACGACCGGCTCCTCGAGCACGCTATCGCCCGCTCCGGCCATATCGAGTTCGACATAGGAGAGCGCGCCGAGCGGCGAAAAGGCGGTGACATGGATTCCATAATCGCCCGCCAGCCGGGCGAGCTTGTCCTGCGTCAGATAGGGATGCGCCTCGATCTGCAGCACGCTGGGTTTGATCCGGGCATAGCTCATCAGGTCGTGGACCAGCCCGCTATTGTAATTGCAGACGCCGATCTGGCGCACGAGACCGGTATCGACCAGCCGCTCCATCGCCGCCCAGGTCTCGTGGAGCGGCACAGCGACGCGCTGCATTGTGGGACTTTCCGCCTCGGGATCGTGTATCCATTCGGGTGGGTAACGCGTCTCGATCGGCACGAATTTCAGCGCAATCGGAAAGTGGATCAGATAGAGGTCCAGGTAATCGAGCCCGAGATCCTCCAGCGATTTGCGGCACGCGAGTTCGACATGCGCGGGCGCGTGGAAGGTGTTCCACAGCTTCGAAGTGATCCAGAGGTCATCGCGCGCGACAAGGCCCTGGTCGAAGGCGCTCGCAAACCCTTTGCCGACCGCTGCTTCGTTTGCATAATCCGCGGCGCAATCAAAATGGCGGTATCCGGTCCGGATCGCCTCAAGGACCGTGTCTTCGCAATCGTCCGGCGCAACTTTCCAAAGGCCGAAGCCGATCTGCGGCATGGTGTCGAGCGCCATATCGTCAGTCTCCGAAATCGAGGGGCACGGGCTGGCCGGTCGCGATGGATTGCTGCGCGGCCGCGCCCATCTGGACCGAGCGCAACCCGTCGAGCGCGGTAACGGTCGCGGGCGAACCTGCGCACAGCGCCGCGTGAAAATCGCGCAACTGAAAATAGGTTGCACCGTGATGATAGCCCGCGGCCAGCGCATCGGGCTGTGTCGCCACGGCCTCGACGACCGGTCCGCTGCGATCGCGCGGCGACCAGGTCACCTCGGCGGCCGGTATCGCGACCTCGAGCTTGCCGACCGGACCCAGCGCATAGATATCCTCCTGCTGTTCGGATCCTTCGGCGAACATGCACAGATCGAGTATCGCGCGAGCACCGCCAGCGAAATCGACCAGCACATAGGCGTTATCGAGGATATCCGGCACTTCGCCGTCATAGCGCTCGTCGAGATGGTTCACATCCTGCCCGCCGCTGGCAAACACGCGCACCGGTTCGTCGTCGAGGATATGCCGCATCAGATCGAAGAAATGGCAGCATTTCTCGACCAGCGTGCCGCCCGTATTGCGGTTGAACCGGTTCCAGTCGCCGATCTTTGGCAGGAACGGAAAGCGGTGCTCGCGGATCGAGAGCATCTTGACCGGCCCGGTCTCTCCCCCGCGGACACGCTCGATAAAGCGCGCGACCGGCGGCATGTAGCGATATTCGAGACCAACCCAGAATAGCGGATCGTATTCGCGCTGCATCTCCGCCAGCGCCTCGGCATCGGCAACGGCAGTGCACATGGGCTTTTCGAGCAGGATCGCCGGGCCGTGGTCCATGACCGCCTGCACGACGGCGAAATGGGTGTGATTGGGCGAGGCGACGATAACCGCGTCGGGCCCGGCCTCCGCAAGCATCGTCACGGAGTCGGCATGGCACGCGATGGTCTGGCCGAGCGAAGCAGCGAGCGTCTCGGCAAATTCGCGCGAATTTGCATCAGGATCGGCAATTGCGACCAGTTCTGCGCCCGGCACGAGCGCGAGATTCTGCATATGCTCGCGCCCCATCATCCCGCACCCGATGATCGCATATGTTCGTTCGGCCGACACGCGATGCTTGTGTGTCGCGGCTGCGGAAAAGACAAGGCGCGTGCCCCGACAGGCAGCGTGCATGCGTAAAAGTCTTCAAAACCGGGCTTGAAGATGGCGGCGATCGGCGCGACTGTCCCTTCGCCTTCACCACCGACAGGGAGCCAGTGCATTGGCCGAGACTGAATTCGACATTAAGCGCGAGGATAGTGGGTCCAAAGGCCGCTATTTCGTCCGGATCGACGGCAATGCCGAGGAGGCGGAACTCACCTTTTCGCGCGCGTCCGAAACATTGGTGATCGTCGACCATACCGGCGTGCCGGACAGTTTGCGCGGCAAGGGCCTGGGCAAGGCGCTGGCCGAGCGCGTTGTCGCGGACGCCCGGGCCGAGGGATTCAAGATCGTGCCGCTATGCCCCTTCTTCAAAGCGATCGCCCAGCGCCACGAAGACTGGCAGGACGTGGTGCAGGGCTGATGACGGACGATTTCGCGGCGATCCGCGAGGAGATCGCCAAGCTCTGCACGAAGTTTCCGGGCAGCTACTGGCAGGAGAAGGACAAGGCGCGCGCCTATCCCGGCGAGTTCGTCGATGCGCTGACCGAGGCCGGCTATCTCGGGGCGCTGATCCCGGAAGATTATGGCGGGGCCGGACTGCCGTTATCCGCTGCCGCCGCGATTCTCGAGGAAATCCAGTATCGGGGCTGCAATGGCGGGGCCTGCCACGCACAGATGTACATCATGGGCACGCTGCTTCGCCATGGATCGGATGCGCAGAAGACCGAATATCTGTCGAAGATCGCGAGCGGAGAGCTGCGGCTCCAGGCCTTTGGCGTAACCGAACCGACGAGCGGCACCGATACGCTCTCTCTGAAAACCGTCGCGAAGAGGGACGGCGACACCTATATCGTCAACGGCCAGAAAATCTGGACGAGCCGCGCCGAGCATTCGGACCTCATGCTGCTGCTTGCCCGCACGACGCCGCGCGACGAGGTGGAAAAGCGCACGGATGGATTGTCGGTCTTCATCGTCGATATGCGCGAGGCGCTGGGCAACGGACTCTCGATCAAGCCGATCGATACGATGATGAACCATGCGACGACCGAAGTCTTTTTCGACGATATGCAGGTGCCGGCGGCGAACCTGATCGGCGAGGAGGGCAAGGGCTTTCGCTATATCCTGTCCGGCATGAATGCCGAGCGGATCCTGATCGCGGCGGAATGCATCGGCGATGCGCGCTTCTTTCTCGACAAGGCGACCGGCTATGCGAAGGAGCGCCAGGTTTTCGAACGCCCGATCGGCCAGAACCAGGGTATCCAGTTCCCGCTCGCCAAGGCCTATGCGCAAATGCGCGCGGCGGCGCTGATGGTCGACGATGCGCTCGCCAAATATGAGGCCGGCGACAATTCCGGCGCGGAAGCCAACATGGCCAAGATGCTCGCCGCCGATGCGAGCTGGGCGGCGGGCGAGGCCTGTATCCAGACTTTCGGCGGTTTCGGCTTCGCCGCCGAGTACGATATCGAGCGTAAATATCGGGAGACGCGGCTTTATCAGGTCGCGCCGATTTCGACGAACCTCATACTCTCCTATCTCGCCGAGCATGTGCTCGGCCTGCCGCGATCCTATTGAGCGATCAATTCAATTATTGAACGCGAACGTACATTTACCATTGCGGCCCGGCACCGGGCGTGACAATGTCCGCCGCTGGTACCGAGTTTCACCATGGGCGCCGGCGCTTGAGACGATTTTCGATCATTCCGATGCTGGCATTGGCTGCGTGCGCGGATTTTTCGCCGCCTGAAAGCGTACCCGCGCCGGTGGCGGAACTCCCCGCCGCCTATGGCGAAGGCACGCCGACGTCCGCACCGGTGTCGCTCAACTGGTGGCACGATTTCAACGACCCGACGCTCAACCGGCTCGTCGACGAAGCGCTGATCGCCAATCTCGATATCGCCGAGGCCGCGGCCCGGGTCGAAGAAGCACGCGCCCAGGCGCGGATCGCGGGCGCCGACCGCCTGCCGACCCTAAACGCGTCGGCCGGAACCAACTATTCGGATTCGCCGCTGGACGGCACCAACTTCGGCGCCATCGGCGGCGGGACCGGCCCTACCCGCCTGACCAACGAGAGCTACACGACCGGGCTCAACTTCGCCTATGAGCTCGATTTCTGGGGCCGGGCGCGAAATGACGCCCGCGCCGCGCGGGCCGACCTGGTCGCCGCCGAAGCGGACCTGCGCACCGCCCGCCTCGGTGCGCTCGCCGAAACCATTTCGACCTATTTCGAAGTGGTCGACCTGCGCGTCCAGATCTCGCTGTCGGTCGCGACGATCGATATCCTGCAGGACCGGGTCGAGAATACAGAACGGCGTTACGATCGCGGCCTCGCCTCGTCTTTCGAACTCTATCAGATCCGCCAGGATTACCGGAACACGCAGTCCGCACTGCCCCAGCGCGAGAGCCAGCTCACGGCCGCCGAAGGGCGGCTGGCGGTGCTGCTCGGCCGTTATGCGGGATCGCTGCGCGCCGAAATGGGCGATGCGCTCGCCCCCCAGCTCGTCTTCGCCGATATTCCGACCGGGCTGCCCGCCGAACTGCTCGTTCAGCGGCCAGACGTCGCGGCTGCGGCCCAGCGCTTCGAAGCGGCGCGTTTTCGGGTCGGCGCGCGGCGCGCGGAAATGTTTCCCTCGCTTTCCCTGTCCGGCACGCTCGGCACCCAGGCGGGCGATGTATCGGGCGCGTTCGATATCCTCGACAATTGGGTGCTGAACCTCGGCGCCAGCCTCACCGCGCCGCTGTTTCAGGGTGGGCGGATCCGCGCGAATATCGATGCCGCCGAAGCGCGTTATGCACAGCAGACGGCAAATTATGCCCGGACGGTGCTCACCGCCTTTCGCGAAGTGACCGCCGCGCTGGAGGATTATGAAGAACAGCGGCAACGCTACGAACTGCTGTTCGCGCAGCTGCAGGAGGCCGATGCGTCGGCCAATTTGCAGGCCGAGCGCTATGCCGGCGGCGTCTCGGCCTTCACCGATTATCTCGATGCGCTGCGCAATCTCTACCAGGTCCGCTCATCGCTTTCCGCCGCGGGCCGCGACGTCGCTCTCGCGCGCCTTGCCGTCTATCGCGGCCTTGGCGGCGGCTGGACCGAGGACGATAGCGTGCCCGAAATACCGCTGGTCGAACGGTCGGGCGACGGAGACACGGATGGTTGATCCCGACACAGCGACGCAACGGCCCGATTGGGAGATCATGACGTGACCCGCAACCGTCTCATAGCGCTGGCGATTATCGGCGGCGCGGTCCTGATCGCGGCGCTGCTAATCTTGCTGCGCCCCTCTCCCGACGAGCGGCCACCGGATCAGCGCGCACCGCTGGTTCAGACCGTTCCCGCCGATATCCGCAGCGGGCGGCTGACCGTCGAGGGCTCGGGAACAGTTCGCGCGCGCGAAGAACTCGTGCTGGCGGCGGAGATACCGGGCAAGCTCGTTTATGTGAGCCCGAACCTGATCGAGGGCCGGGCGGTCAGCCGGGGCGAAGTGCTGTTCCGGATCGACCCCAGCGATTATCGCAACCAGGTCGCGACGGCGCGGGCCGATGTCGCCCAGCAGGGCGTGGCCGTGCTCGAGGCAGAGGAAGAAGCGGCGCTTGCCCGGCGCGAATATGACCGGTTCCAGGAACGCGAAGCGCGGCGCGCGCCCAATCCTTTTGCCGGTGTCGATGCCGACGATTTCGCCGCGCAGATCTTGCCGCCCGCATGGCTTGCCGAGGCTGCACAATCGAGCCGCGCCGAAACGCCGCAAGGCGATGCGCCCAACAGCCTGACGCTGCGCCTCCCGCAATTGCAGGCGGCCCAGGCCGCGTTGCAGCGCGCCCGGGCACAGCTCGGCGATGCGCAACTGGCGCTCGGCCGCACAACGGTGCGCGCGCCCTTCGCCGGGCTGGTCCGGGCGGAAAACGCATCGCGCGGCAGCTATGTCTCGCCCGGCCAGTCGCTGGCCGAGATCGTGGCGTCGGGCACGTTCGACGTCGTCGTACCGCTGACGCAGCGCGAAGCCGCGCTGATCCCGGGCCTGTGGCAGGGCGGCGGCGAGCGCATCGAAGCGTCGGTCTTTTCGGAATATGGCGGGCAGCGGTATCGCTGGCAGGCCTATGTCGACCGCGCGGACCCGGTGCTGAACCCGGAAACCCGGACGATCGACATATTCCTGCGCGTGCCCAACCCGATGCAGCGCGGCAGGCTCGCGGCCGAGCAGCCGGACGGCGAAGCGGGCGTGGACGATGCCGGTGCGGCGACGGGGCCGCCCCTCCTCGTGGGTAGCTTCGTCCAGGTCGCCATCGATGGCCTCGCCCTGTCCCGCTATGCGGCGATCCCGGTCGCGGCGCTCCGGCCCGGCAACGAGGTCTGGCTGGTGCGCGACGGACGGCTCCGCGTCGTTGCCGTGACCGTGCTCCAGCGTACCGACACCCAGGTCTTTATCGGCGCCGATCCGCTCGGACGCGATCCGCAGGTGATCGTCGGCGATATCGGCGTCGCGACGGACGGCATGCAGGTGCGAACCGCGGACGATGCCGAAGACGAGGCACAGGCGGCCGAGGCGGAAGACGCGCAGTGAGCCGTTTTGAACCGCCCGGTTCGACGGATGTCGACTATACCAAGGGCGGCGGCGCGGTCGGCTATATGGCGCGCAACGGCGTTGCGGCCAATCTGCTCGCGGCGTTCCTGCTGATCGCCGGCCTGTTGGCCTATGGCACCATCGTCCAGGAAGTGTTCCCCGAAAGCAGCCTCGATACGGTGCAGGTCAGCGTCGTCTATCCCGGCGCGACGCCCGAAGAGGTCGAGGAATCGGTCATCCAGAAGATCGAGGAGGCGGTCGAAAGCGTCGAAGGCGTCAAGGAAATCCGCTCGACCGCGTCCGAAGGGTTGGGCAGTGTATCGATCGAGCTCGAACTGGGCACCGAACTTTCGCGCGCGCTCGACGACATCAAGAGCGAAGTCGACCAGATCCAGACTTTTCCCGCCGATGCGGAAGAACCCGATATTCGCGAGCTGACGACCCGGCAGAGCGTGATGCAGATCGCGCTGTACGGCGATGTCAGCGAAAACGCGCTCAAAAGACAGGCCTATCAGCTCGAGGACCAGCTCGCTGCGCTCAGCGAGGTTTCCTATGTCGAAACGAGCAGCGTGCGCGATTACGAGGTGTCGATCGAAGTGCCGCAGGATACGCTGCGCGCCTATGGCCTCTCGCTGACCGATATCTCGCGCACCGTTGCGGCGAGCAGCCTCGACAGCCCGGCCGGCTCGATCGACACTGCGTCCGAAGAGGTGCGCATCCGCACCATCGGCCAGAATTACGGCCAGTCCGATTTCGAGGAGATCGTGCTCATCAGCCGGTCGGACGGCACGACCGTGCGGCTCGGCGATGTCGCGACCGTGGTCGATGCGTTCGAGGACAATGACTTGAGCGCCTTTTACAACGGCACGCCGGTCGCCTTTGTCGAAGTATTCCGGACAAGCGACGAGCGCGTGCTCGATATCGCCGAACAGGTCGAAGCCTATCTTGCCGAGGATTTCGCGCCGACGCTGCCGGAGAACATCTCCTATGCAGTCTGGGACGACGATTCGGAAATATTCGAAGACCGGCTGAGCCTGCTCGTCAAAAATGCCGCGATCGGCCTCGCCCTGGTGCTCGCGGCGCTGACGCTCTTCCTCAACATCCGTCTCGCCCTGTGGGTCGCTTTCGGCATCGCCATCACCTTTGTCGGCGCCATCGCAGTGCTCGATATGGTCGGATCGAGCATCAACATGTTCTCGCTGTTCGGGTTCATCCTCGCGCTCGGCCTTGTGGTCGACGATGCGATCGTGGTCGGCGAGAATATCTATGCCGAACGCGAGCGCGGCCGGCGGGGCCTTTCGGCCTCGATCGTCGGCGCGCGGCGCGTGACCATGCCAGTCATCTTCGCCGTGCTGACGACGGCGGCCGCCTTCTCGCCGCTCTTCGCCATCGGCGGCGTATTCGGCAAATTGCTGTTCGATATCCCGCTGGTAATCGTCACGGTGTTGGCGCTGTCGCTCGTCGAGAGCCTGCTCGTCCTCCCCAATCATCTGAGCCATTTGCCGCCGCCGGACTATCAATCGAAATCGCGCGTGACGCTATTCTTCGACCGGCTGCAAAAGGGCGTGGACGAGCGTTTCCAATGGTTCGTGAACGGCCCGCTGGACAAGGCATTGCGCTTCGCCGTGGATGCGCCCAGCATCATCCTCGCCGGCGCCGTCGCGCTCGTCATCCTGTTCATCTCGCTGGTCCCGGCCGGCATATTGAAGGTCGAATTCTTCCCCAATGTCGAAGGCGATATCGTGCGCGCGACGCTCGAAATGCCGGCAGGAACCCCGGTCGAACGGACCGAGGCCGTAGCCCGCTTCATCGAGCAGCGCGGCCGCGAAACGATGGCCGAAATCGAAAGCGGCCGCGATGAGGACGCGCCCGATCTGACGCGCGGCATCTATACGACGATCGGGCAAACCGCCGCGGGCGGGGGCCCCGAGGGCGGCAACAGCACGACCGGGGCGAACCGCGCCTCGGTACAGTTCGCGCTGTTGCCCGGCGACGAACGCGACATTTCCGCCGCCGCGTTCGAAGATGCGTGGCGGGACGCAGTCGGCCCCGTCCCCGAGGCGCGCTCGCTCGTTTTCGCGTCCGACCTGTTTTCCGCCGGCGCGCCGGTCAGCGTCGAATTGTCGCACCCCGATACGGACACGCTCACCCGTATATCGGAGCAGCTGATGCGCGATCTCGGGCGGTTCGAGGGCGTGTTCGACATCGAAACCGATCAGGATGCGGGGCTGGAGGAAATCCAGCTTCGGCTCAAACCGGCGGCCCGCACGCTGGGCGTCACGCTCCAGGATGTAGCCGGACAGGTCCGCGCCGCCTTTTTCGGCGACGAGGCCGTGCGCGTCCAGCGCGGCCGGGAGGATGTCCGCGTCTATATCCGGCTGCCGGAAAGCGAGCGCAATTCGATTGTCGACGTCGAGCAGTTCCGGGTGCGCGTGCCCGGCGGCGAAGTCGCGCTGAGCGAGATCGCCGATGTCTCTTTCGGCGAATCGCCTTCGGTCGTCCGCCGGCAGGACGGACGCCGCGTCGTTACGGTCAGCGCGAATGTCGACACGACGGTCGTGACCGGCCAGGAAATCACGCGGCAGCTCGAGGAGGAGGTATTGCCGGCGATGCAGCGCGATCATCCTCAGCTGCTGTTCGATTTCGGCGGCGAACAGGCCGAGCAGGAGGACAGTTTCGGCGATCTCGGCATGGCGTTCCTGATCGCACTGTTGCTGATTTACGTGTTGCTCGCCGTGCCCTTCAAATCCTATGTCCAGCCGCTGATCATCATCGCCGCGATCCCATTCGGCATCATCGGCGCCTTGATCGGCCATCTGATACTCGGGCTTTCGGTCGGTATCTTGAGCATGTTCGGCCTGATTGGCCTGTCCGGCGTGATCGTGAACGGATCGCTGATCCTCATCGACTTCATCAACGAACGGCTCGAAGAGGGCGACGAGATCAAGACGGCGATCATCACGGCCGCCAAATCCCGCTTCCGGCCGATCGTGCTGACATCCGTCACCACCTTCTTGGGCGTCGCGCCGATCACTTTCGAGACCAGCCTGCAGGCCCAGTTCCTGATCCCGATGTCGGCGAGTCTGGGCTTCGGCATCCTGTTCGGAACGGTGCTGCTGATGCTGCTCATTCCGGCACTCGCAATCCTCCAGCATCGGGCCAGCGCACGGATCAAGCGGTTTTTCTCGAAAGACGAACCGTCGCCGCAACCCGCTACGGGCTAGCCGAACGGCGGCAATCCATGCCATGATCCGCGGGGGGAAAGCGGGGGCGGCATGATCAAGAAAATCCTGATCGCTATGGTAGCGGTCGCCGTGATCGGCGGCGGCGTCGCATGGTTAAACCGGCAGGCAATCGCCCTCTTCATCGTTTCGAATACGGGCAAGGTCGACGTCGCGGAAAACCGCCCGATCGAATGGGAGGCCGGCCCGGATCAGGCGGTGATTCCCGTCGACGAGCGGCCGCCCAATATCGTCTTCATCCTCGCCGACGACCTCGGGATCAACGATATATCGACCTTTGGCGGGGGTGTTGCGGGCGGACGCGTGCCAACGCCCAATATCGACCGGCTGGCGACCGAGGGGATGATTTTCGAACAGGCCTATGCCGGCACCGCAAGCTGCGCGCCGAGCCGGGCGATGCTGATGACCGGCCGCTACCCGACGCGCACGGGCTTCGAATTTACGCCGACGCCCGATGGCATGGGCCGCATGGTCAACCTGTTGGACGACACCGACCGTTCGGGTCTGCCGCCCATCGAATGGGACAGCGCCCGCGCGGAAAGCGCGCCGCCCTATGACGAACAGGGGCTGCCCGGTTCCGAAGTGACGATCGCGGAAGTGCTCGGCGAGGCGGGCTACCACACCATTCATATCGGCAAATGGCATCTCGGGCGCGGCGCGGAATTCGAGCCGAATGCGCAGGGGTTCGACGAGAGCCTGCTGATGGCGAGCGGATTGTTCCTGCCCGAAGACCATCCCGATGTCGTCAACGCCCGGCTCGATTTCGATCCGATCGACCAGTTCCTCTGGGCGCGCATGCAGTATGCCGCCTCGTTCAACGGCTCCGAATGGTTCGAACCGGGCGGCTATCTGACCGATTGGTGGACTGACGAGGCGGTTGAAGTGATCCGGCGCAACCGTAATCGCCCCTTCTTCCTCTATCTCGCGCATTGGGGCGTCCACACCCCGCTCCAGGCAACGCGCGCGGATTATGAGGCCGTCGGGGACATTGCGCCGCACCGGCTGCGCACCTATGCCGCGATGGTCCGCGCGCTCGATCGGAGCGTCGGCGAAATCATGGCCGAACTCGAGGCGCAGGGCCTGGCCGACAACACGATCATCGTTTTCTCCAGCGACAATGGCGGCGCGGGCTATGTCGGCCTGCCGGACATCAACGCGCCCTATCGCGGCTGGAAACTGACCTTTTTCGAGGGCGGCATCCGCGTGCCGCTGTTTATCCGCTGGCCGGAGGGGATCGCCGCGGGCAGCCGCAGCGATATGCCGGCCGCCCATATCGACCTGATGCCGACCCTGGCCGCGGCGGCGGGCGCGGCCCTGCCCGAGGGCGTTGCAATAGACGGCATCGATTTGCTCGCCGCGGATGCAGAGCGGAGCCGGCCCGATCAGGCGATCTACTGGCAGAGCGGCTATTATCGCGTCGTCCGGCAGGGCGACTGGAAATTGCAGGTGAGCGAGCGGCCAGATCGCACCTGGCTGTTCAATCTTGCCGGCGACCCGACCGAACAGACCAACCTCGCCGCGCGCCACCCCGAGCGCGTCGCGCAGATGCGCGCGATGCTAAACAGGCATCGGGACGGCGGTCGCCCGGTTCTCTACCCCTACACGATCGAGGGCCCGATCGCCGTCGACCGGACATTGGCCGAACGGGTCGAAGCGGATGACGAGATCATTTACTGGCCGAATTGACAAACGCGGCTGGAGGCCGGGCGAATCGGCCTTCAGCCCTGTCAGTTTCCGGAACTGTTCCGGATATTGGCGTCGGCGAGCGTCTCGGCCAGCATATCGCCCGAGATCGGCTTTTTGAGCACGATATCGTCGGGCTCTACGAAATCGACCTGATCGCGATCGTAAGCGGTGATGTAAACAAACGGTATGCCGCGCTCCTTGAGCATCCGCGCGACCGGCTGAGACGTTTTTCCCGATCCGAGATTCACGTCGAGAAACGCGATATCGAATTCCTTCGTCTCCGCAATATCGGTGGCTTCGGACAGATGTATGCTGGGACCGACGACCTCGAAACCCAGATCCTCCAGCAAGTCCACCATCTCGAACGCCACCATGATTTCGTCTTCTACAATGAATACACGGCGTAGCTGATCAGTCATTATGCTCCTCTGCGTCCAACTCGGTATAGGGCGCTTCAAGGGTCCATATCAGGCCCTCCGCGGGATAATCGATCGCGACGGAGCCACCTGTCTCCATCGCCACGGCACGGGTTGTGATGAATGTGCCGAACCCCTTGCTTTGTGGTGTAACGGCTGGCGGGCCGCCGCGTTCCATCCATGTAATACTCAGCATGGCCTCGGGCGCGTCAGACAGCGACCAGCTGATGTCGACGGTGCCCCCAACGGCCGATAGTGCCCCATATTTGAATGCATTGGTCGACAGTTCGTAGAACGCCATCGACAGCGCCAGCGCATGTTTCGAGGAAACGGTGATATCGGGCCCGTCCGCGCGGACAGCGCCCTCGGCGATCTGCTGGCCGACAATGTCCCGCACGATGCTGGCCATGGTCGCGGTCTTCCAGGTTTTGCCGACCAGCCCGGCATGCGCCTTCGCATAGGCGTCGAGACGGCGATCCACCGTTTCGCGTAACCCCGGCATGACGCCGTCCTTGCGCAGCGACTGGCTGACGATCGACTTGACGACTGTGAACGCGTTTTTCACGCGATGATCGAGCTCGGCGATCAGGATTTCCTGCTCGCGCTGCAACTGCCATTCCTTGTCGATATCGATCAGCGCCACGGCGGCCGCGACCATTTCTCCAGTGTCGTTTCTTATTGGCCTGCCGACGATCTTCATCCAGAAGCGGGAGCCGTCGCCGCGCTGATAATGGACATCGAGATCAGCCCGCTCCTCGCCGCCCCCGATTATGCGCGCCAGCGGATATTCACGGCTTTCGACCCGGCGGCCGTCCGCGTGATAGGAAATCCACTCGCCATAGGAATCTACGTCTTCCGATTTGAGCATCGGATGGCCAAGCATGGCTTCAACGCGCGAATTGCCGAGGAGAATCTCGCCCGACGGTGCCTCGGCAATAACCACGCCGACGGGCACCATCTCCAGCGCCGCGCTCAACAGCGAGGATTGGCGCGCCGCATCTTCCGCCTTGCGGGCATTGCGAGCGCTCGCGTCGATTGCCTCAGCGAGTTTCGCGCGCAATTCCGCATTTTCCTCAGCCAGTTCTTTGTCAGATGCCATACGTCCCTCCCTGCGCGCATACTAACGGCAGCGGTCTGCTTCACAGTAAGCATTTGCAAGCGAATATAGGCGGCAACGCGATTAGAGTAGCATAAGCGCGATCGGCTTATTCGCCCAGACTGGCCGCCAAGCGCTGATAGGCATCCGCAAATTCTTCCTTGAACTGCTGGACGACCTGACCCGAGGATAGCGGCTGGTTCATGAGACCGACGCCCTGACCGACCCAATAGGTGGCGAGGTCCTTTGCCCCCTGATGGCCGCTCTGGCTGAGCTTATCGATCTTCTTGAGCGCGGGTTCGGACACCATCGATTGCATCGGCATCGGAAGCGGCTTGGGCGCCTCTTCGCTCTCCCAGGCATCCGTCCATGGCGAACGGAGCTGGCGCGACGGCTTGCCCGTGCGTGAGCGCGAGCGCACCGTATCGCGCGAACTGGCGGCGAGCATTTTTTCCTTCACCACCGGGTTGGTCTCCGCCTCGGCCGTCGTCAGCCAGACGGAGCCGCACCACGCGCCGGCGGCGCCCATCGCCATCGCCGCTGCCATCTGTTCGCCGGTCGTTATGCCGCCCGCCGCGAGGATCGGCGTGTCGGCGCCCATTTCTCGGACGGCCCGCGCGACTTCCGGGATCAGCACCATCGTCGAGACATCGCCGCAATGCCCTCCGGCTTCGCCGCCGGCGACAACGAGAATATCGACGCCGGCTTCGACCTGCGCCACGGCATGTTCCTTCGCCCCGATCAGGGCGGCGACCGGCACATCGTGCTTTTTGCCCAGGTCGAGCATCACCTGGGGCGGCACGCCGAGTGCATTGGCGACGAGCTTGATCGGATATTCGAAGCCGACTTCGAGGCTCGTGCTCGCGCCGTCCTCGCTGAGATTGCGCGCGAAATGGCCCGATATGCCGCGGGATTCGACCACGCCTTCGCTGTCGATATCGTGCTCGGCGAGCACCTCGTTGACGAACTCGGTATGCGTATCGGGAATGGACGCCGCAATCTTGGCCGGATCGACTTTCTGGCCTTTGCCCTCGAACTTGTTAGGCACGATCAGGTCAAGACCATAAGGCTTGCCGTCGACATGCGCGTCGATCCAGTCGAGTTCCTCCCGCAACCGATCCGGGCCCAGCCCGACCGCACCGAAAACACCCATGCCGCCAGCCTTGGACACAGCCGCGACGACGTCCCGGCAATGCGAAAAAGCGAGCAAAGGAAACTCGATATCGAGCATCGAACATATCGGCGAATTCATCATGCGAAAATCTCCTGCAAAGGCCACCATATCGGAGCGCAAGCACCGCGCAAAGCGCTTGGTCTCTGGCCGATATGCCGATCTGCACAGCGTTTGCCCGGTTGAAACCGCACCGGACTCGGCTAGGCTGACACGATGAGCAACAGGGTCGATATCGCCATAGTCGGGGCGGGGCATGGCGGCGCGCAGACTGCCATCATGCTGCGCCAGCAAAAGTTCGAAGGCAGCATCGCGCTGATCGGCGACGAGCCGGATTTTCCCTATGAACGTCCGCCACTGTCCAAGGACTATTTCGCCGGCGACAAGCCGTTCGAGCGAATCATGATCCGCCCGGAAAAATTCTGGGCTGATCGGGATGTGCAGATGATGCTCAGCCGTCATGTCCACGCAATCGATCCGGATGCGCACATGCTGACTTTCGCGGATGGCGAGACGCTTACATACGGGTCGCTGGTCTGGGCGGCTGGAGGAACGCCGCGTATGCTGACCTGCCCCGGCCATGATCTTGCCGGCGTCCATGCCGTCAGAACCCGCGCCGATGTCGATGCGATGACGGCGAAACTCGACACTGTCGAGCGGGTGGCGATCGTCGGCGGCGGCTATATCGGGCTCGAGGCTGCCGCCGTCCTCACGAAACTGGGGAAGAAGGTCGTTCTGCTCGAGGCGATGGATCGTGTGCTGGCGCGGGTCGCGGGCGAGGAATTGTCGGAATTCTACGAAGCCTATCACCGCGCGCAGGGGGTCGATCTGCGCACCAGCGCGATGGTCACCGCGATCAGGGGCGATAACGGCCATGTGTCAGGCGTCGAATTGGCCGATGGCGAGATCGTGCCGGCCGATATGGCGATCATCGGCATCGGCATCGCCCCGGCCGTAGAACCGCTGCTGAATGCCGGAGCGCGATGCGACAACGGCGTGCTCGTCGACGCGCAATGCCGCACGAGCCTGTTCGATATCTTCGCGATCGGCGACTGCGCGGCCCATGCGAACCGCTTCGCCGATGGCGCGACGATCCGGTTGGAATCGGTCCAGAACGCCAACGATCAGGCAACGGTCGCGGCCAAGACCATCCTGGGAACGCCTGCCGAATATGAGACGATCCCCTGGTTCTGGTCCAACCAGTATAATTTGAAACTGCAGACCGTCGGCCTGTCGACGGGCCATGACGCAACCGTTCTCAGAGGCGATCCCGCGGCGCGCAGCTTCTCTATAGTCTATCTGAAAGAGGGCCGGGTCATCGCGCTCGACTGCGTCAACGCGACCAAGGACTATGTGCAGGGCCGCAAGCTGATACTTGGGGGATGCGCGCCCGATCCTTCCAAACTGGCCGACCCGGCGATCCCGCTTAAGGAACTGGCTGCATAGCCGACATATCTGACCGAAAAAGGAGCATGGCAGTGAGCACGAGCAAAACGGGGCCGTTGGCCGGATGCAGGATCGTCGAATTCGACGCAATCGGCCCGGTGCCGCTCGCGGGCATGATCCTCGCCGATATGGGGGCCGATATCGTCCGCATCGGCCGGCCGGGCAGCGGCGCGATGGCGAACATGCCGGGCACTGTCGTTTTGAATCGGGGACGGCAGACGGCGGAACTCAATCTCAAGGACGAGGCGCAGCGCGATCAAACGATGGAGCTGATCGCCCATGCCGATGCGCTGCTCGAAGGCCAGCGGCCAGGCGTTATGGAACGGCTCGGCCTGGGGCCGGAGGATTGCCATGCGCGCAACCCGAAGCTCGTTTATGGCCGGATGACGGGCTGGGGCCAGGATGGGCCGCTCGCGCAAAGCGCCGGCCATGATATCGGCTATATCGCGATCACCGGCGCGCTCGGCTCGATCGGCCCGAAGGACGCGCCGCCGCCGCCCCCCCTCAACCTGATCGGCGATTATGGCGGCGGAACGATGTTCCTCGTCTCCGGCGTGTTGGCCGCCATTCTCTCGGCGCGCGAGACCGGCAAGGGCCAGGTGGTCGACGCGGCGATGACAGACGGGGCCGCGATCCTGATGAGCATGTTCTACGCATTCCATGCCGGCGGTATGTGGAAAGCCGAGCGCCATTCCAACCTGCTCGACGGCGGCACGCCCTGGTATCGCTGCTACGAAACGTCCGATGGGGGCTATATGGCGGTCGGCGCGATCGAGCCGCAATTCTATGCCGAGCTATTGGCCAAGCTGGAGCTCGATCCGGAGGAGTATCCGCAGGGCGACAAGGCCGGCTGGCCGAAAATGACCGAAGCCTTCGCCGCGAAGTTCGCCAGCCGCACGCGCGACGAATGGGCCGCCCATTTCGAAGGCAGCGACGCCTGTGTCGCGCCCGTCCTGTCGATCGCGGACGCCCCATCGCATCCGCACAATGTGGCGCGCCAGACCTTTGCGGAGCGGAACGGCATCATGCAGCCGATGCCCGCGCCGCGCTTCTCGGAGACGCCGGCGCAGATCGGCGATGCCAGCGGGACGGTGCCGGTCGCGGACGTGCTCGAACGTTGGGGCTAGCGATCAGCTCTCGCGGTTGAAGGTCAGCCCGGCATTGGCCTCGAGCCGCTCGATCAGCGGCGCCGCCATCACGGCAGCGGGCGTATAGATTCCACCCGGCGCATCCGGCACATCGCGCACGAGGCAGATCGCGCTTTCGGCGATCATCTTCGATGTTGACCCATAGCCCGGGTCCTTGTCGCCGGTCACGCCCGCCGTCACCGTTCCGCCATCGCCGCCCTCGGCAACGAACAGCACGTCGTAAAAACCGGCTTCGCGCTCTTCCTTGGTCGGGCCTTCGCCGGGCTTGGGCCCGTCTTCGCTGGCCAGCGAATTATCGCCGGCTACCGCCTTGGCCGCCGCCTCGCCGCTATCGCCGGGGCCGGTCAGCATCATCTCGTCATACTGGAAATCCTCGCCATAGGGATGGCCGAGCAGGAAATTAGTGCGGTGTACGTTGCGGGTATTGATCGCGGCCATGATGAAGGGCGCGACCCAGCTATCGAGATCGGCCTCATAATCGACCGTGTTGCCCGGCGGCTGATCCGCGCCCTGGAAGCCGGGCGTCAACGAGAAGGGATTCATCAGCAGCTTGACGATTTCCGGATCCTTGGCCGCGGCGGCCATGGTCGCTTTCAGGCTGGCGGCCGTGCCGCCGGAAAAAGTGCCCTGCATACCGCGGACCCGGCCCCTGACGCGGCTCGCCGGACCGCCGAATTCCTCGTTCGCCGCCTGCTGGACGAACCAGATGCCAAGATCGAAGGGAATCGAATCGAAGCCGCAGGAGAAGACGATCCGCGCGCCGCTTTCCTTCGCCTTTGCCTCATAGGCATCGATCATCTGGCGCATCCAGGCAGGTTCGCCGCACAGATCGACATAATCGGTTCCCGCCTCGGCGCAGGCGGCGACCAGCGGCTCGCCATAAAGCTGATACGGGCCGACGGTGGTCGCGACGCATTTCGCACGGGCCACCATATCGGAGAGCGATTGCGGATCGCCGGCATCGGCCACGATCAGCGGCGTATCGGCAGGCGCGCCGATCTCGTCCCGCACGGCCGCGAGCTTTTCAGCGCTGCGCCCGGCCATCGCCCAGCGCACATCGCCCGCATAATTTTGGGACAGATATTCGGCGACGAGGCGGCCGGTATAGCCGGTGGCGCCATACATGATGACATCGAATTCGCGATTATGGGACATGATTATTCTCCAGAAAGTACCGGGCGCGGGGCAACCCGGGCAGTTGATCAGAATGGGTTTGGTTTTGTCCTTACACGCACGAAAAAGGGCGCCGCGTCAAACGCAGCGCCCCATTTCTTTGCGAATCTTCGCGCCTAGAAGCGGACGCCGGCGGCAAGGCCGTAGCGGCGCGGCTCCAGGGTGAAGATATTGGTGAACAGGCCCGAAGACGGGTCGGTCACATATTGGCCGGTAACCGCATCGTTATCGAAGATGTTCTGGATGAACGCCCGGACGAACCAGCGGTCGTCGGCACCGTTCAGCTGAACCTGCGCATTGGCGATACCGTAGGATTCGATCCGGTCGATCGGGCTGTTGAAGCTGCGCGAGAATTGCGAACCGGTGAACGAATAATCGCCGCGCAGCACTACGTTCATGCCATTGTTGAAGTCGTGCGTATACTGGCCGCCGATCGAGAATTTCCAGTTCGGCGCCTGGGGCAGATCGTTGCCCGTCACATCGACTTCCGCACCTTCCGCGACACTGAATGCGCCGAAGCTGTTCAGCAGCGGCTGAAGCGCGGCGAGCGCCGGGTTGAACAGGCCGATATTGCCAGCTGCCGCCGCTTCGAGCGCCGAACAGAAGGCAAAAGCGCCGGTGGTGTTCGTGCCCGGCACGGGGACTGCCGGCTGAAGGCCGAGCGCGCCGTTGATCGTGTTCACGAACGCGTTTGCCCCGACGGCATTGCCCGCCGCCTGCGGAATGACGGCGCAGTTCGACGCATTGTCGAGGCTCTTGATGATCACCGTATCGCTGCGGCCGCCCGACGGATCGCGCGAGTCGATCAGCTGGAGATCGCCGATGCTGGTTTCGAGCACACTGGCCGTGAAGTTGAACAGCCATGCCGGATGGGGCGAGACCACAGCTTCGAGCTCGATCCCCCATACCTCGGCATTGGTATTCGTGTTGATCGACGTCCGGGCCAGAATCCGGCTCAACTGCAGGTCGGCATAATCATAATAGAATATCGAACCGTTGAGCTGAACCGCGCCGCCCGCCAGCGTGTTCTTCGAACCGATTTCGAACGCGTTGATGATCTCCGGATCAAAGGTGCTTGTCACGCTCGGGAACTGGGTCGGATCGACCGGCGGATTGATACCGCCCGACTTGTACCCGCGCGACCAGGACGCATAGAGCAGATTGTCCGGCGTCCATTGCCAGTCGAGCACGATGCGGCCGGTAACTTCGTCGAACGACGCCGATTGCTCGCGATAAATCTGCTGTCCGGGTGTCGAGGCATCGCCATCGAGCACCGTGCCGAGGAATGTGTTGACGTCCTGCGTGCCGATCGGAACCTGCACGGCGAGCAGCGCGGAACGGTCACGCACGAACTTCTCGTCGTTCGAGTAGCGGATACCGCCGGTGAGCCGCAGATTATCGGTGATATCGAGATAGACTTCACCGAAGATGCCATAGGACTCCAGCGTGAACCTGTTGGTCTCGCTGTTGAACATCGTCGGGCCCTGATAGGTCGTCGGCAGGGCTGCTACGGCCGCCGCGGCATCAGCCGGCGATCCGCCGCCTGCGATGATGTTAGCCGCCACCGCCTGGGCCGTGCCCGCGCTCGTCGCTGCACCGAGGACACCCGCCGCATAGTCGAGACCGAACGCGTTGACGAAATAGTCGCCGCCGCGGTTCAGATGGTCGAAATAGATGCCGCCCAACAGGAAGTTAAACGGACCGTCGAAATCGGACGTCAGGATCGCCTCGATCGACCATTGCCGCGCATCGCTGGTCGAACGGTCGAATTCGATGCTGTTATTGGCGCAGCCGGCGATATCGCCGCCGTAAACACCAGCATAGCTGAGGCTCGCCTCGGATGTACACGCGGTGCCGCCCGGACCGTTCGGGAACAGCGCGTTGAACGAGGGCGCAAAGAACTGCGCGGTCGCCGGGTTGGCCGCATTAAAGGCGTAGGCGTTGAACGCCGCTCGCTGCAGTGCACCGAATGCCGGTGCAGCCGTCAGGTTATAGTCGGTACGCGAGTCGATCGACGTTTCCTGCCAACCGCCGGTGAGCGAGAGGGCGACAGGCCCGAAATCATGCTCGATCCGTGCCTGGACGAACCATTCGTCGGCGAAATAGGTCGGTGCAAAATCGATATTGACCGTCCGCACATCTTCGGGAACCACGACACCGGTATATTGATCCGGCCCGTAAAGGCTGCTCAGGCCGAGAGCGGCGAAGGCAGGGGATACGGCGATCCCCAGAAATTCCTGCGACGCGAAGATCGAGGCCAGCGTAGCATTCGCATTGACCGGTTCGGCCCGCAATGCGTTGGGCGCACAACCGAGAACGCCGGTCGGATCGTTGGCGCAAAGCTGTTTCTGGATGCGCGACCGATTGGAATCTTCTTCGAAGAAATAGCCGACAATATCGATCGTCGTGTCGGGACCCGGTTCGAGACGCAGCGACCCGCGAATGGCGTACTGATCGCGACCGTCGATATCCGAATTGTCGAACAGGTTGGTCGTATAGCCGTCGCGGTTGATATAGCTGCCCGCCACGCGAATGCCTGCCCAATCCGCCAGCGGGATATTGACCATGCCTTCGGCGCGGATGGAATCGTAATTGCCATATTCGAACTCCGCACTTGCCGCGAAGCCGCCCAGATCGGGCCGGGCCGTAATCGTGTTCAACACGCCGCTGGTGGCGTTCCGGCCATAGAGCGTGCCTTGCGGCCCGCGCAGAACCTCGATCCGCTCAAGGTCAAAATATTCGGTTTCGAACAGGCGTGTCGCAAGGACCGGCATGCCGTTGATATGGATGCCGAGCGCACTGTCGCAGGAGAAGCCGACGCACAGATTGCCGACACCGCGAATGGCAAGGCTGGACCCGGTAAAGTTGCCTTTGGAGAAGGTGATGTTCGGCAGTGAGAGTTGAAGATCGCTGACGCTTTCGATCTGCTGGCTTTCGAGCGCTTCGGCACTAAACGCCGACACGGCGATCGGCACTTCCTGCAGCGTCTGCGCCTGGCGCTGGGCCGTCACGATGATCGGTGCGTTCGCGGTTCCGGTGGTGCTGGCGTTAGTCTGCGCCATCGCGGGGAAAACCATCCCCGCACCAAGCGCGGTCGCAATCAACAACTGAGTCTTTTTCACAGCATTCTCTCCCCATAATGCATACCGGTTGTCCGGCTTATCTGCGGCTGGCTTGCGCCAATTTTCGAATTTTCGGAGACCACAGCCGATGGGGAAATGCGGGTTACGGTGCACAAACGCCCGTTCCCGGTATCTTTATTCGCCCCGCCGACACTCTCTCCGACATTTTATTTTTCTTTGAGGCTAAGCCGCACAGGAATCTGCGTCAACCGCAATTGACGCGTACGGAATGCGTAATTTCCGCCATTGTGCAAGGCTGCAACAGTCGGTTTCTCCGGATCGCAATCCGGGTTTACGCTACGGCACGCTCGCTTTGATGCATCTCATCGGCGATCTTCTCGGCGATCATGATAACCGGCGCATTCGTATTGCCGCCGATCAGGGTCGGCATCACCGACGCGTCGATCACGCGTAAACCCTTCATTCCGCGCATTTTCAAACTGGCATCGAGCGGCGAGTCGTCATCCGTTCCCATGCGGACCGTGCCGACCGGGTGATAGATGGTCTCCGCCGACTCCCGGATATAGCCGTCGATATCGTCGTCGCTTTCAACGGCATCGCCCGGAACGATCTCTATACCCCGCAACGGGTCCAGTTCCGTCTGGCGGCAGATCGAGCGGATCATCCGCACCGATTCCCGCATGACCCGCTTGTCTTCCTCGCTGTCGAGATAGTTGGGATCGATGCGCGGCGCGGCGAACGGATCGGGCGAATTGAGACCGACCTCGCCCCGGCTTTCCGGCCGGAGCTGGCAGGCATGGACCGTGAACCCGTCCTTCTTCACCTCCTGAAACCCGTGCTCGATCATGATCGCATTGACGAGGTGGAGCTGGATATCGGGGCGATCCAAGCCTTCGCGCGACTTGAGAAAGGCGCCGGCCTGCAGGAAATTGTCGGTACCCGCACCCTTGCGGCGTGCGAGGAAATCCAGCGCCACGACGATCTTCTTGAGGCCCGCCTGTTTGGAATGGGCGGACATTTTCTGCGTCATCTCGTGCGCGACGACGACGTCGAGATGGTCCTGCAGATTCTTGCCGACCTGCGGCGCGGCATGGGTCACCTCGATGCCCTGCGCTTTCAGTTCGTCCGGATCGCCGATGCCCGATAACATCAGGAGCTGCGGCGACTGAACCGCACCTGCGCAGACGATCACTTCGCGCAGCGCCTTGACGATGCGCTTGTCCCGGCCCTTGCCCGATACCGCTTCGACGCCCGTCGCGCGCTTGTCCTCGACGAGAATCTTCGTGACGAGGCCGGTGGAGAGAATAGCGAGGTTATCGCGCTTGCCCGCTACCGGACGCAGATAAGCCCGCGCCGCGCTGAATCGTTCGCCATCGGCAATCGTGCGCTGATAGGGGCCCATGCCCTCCTGCTGCTCGCCGTTGAAATCGTCGGTCAGCGGGAAGCCGGCGGACGCGCCCGCGCCGACAAACTGCCCGTAGATCGGATCCTCCATCCGGCTGTTGGTGACACCGAGCGGCCCTTCGCGCCCATGATATTCATCATCGCCCTCGGCATAGCTTTCCGACTTTTTGAAATAGGGCAGGACATCGTCATAGCCCCAGCCCGTCAGACCCATCTGCCGCCACTGGTCGTAATCGCGCGCATGGCCGCGGATATAGATCATGCCGTTGATGCTCGACGAGCCGCCCCAGCCCTTGCCGCGCGGCCAATAGAGCTTGCGGTTATTCAGATGTTTTTGCGGTTCGGTCCAGAAAAACCAGTTTTGCGGATTGGGCTTTTTGAGCAGAGCGCCGACGCCTGCCGGCATCTTCACGAGCAGGCTCTTGTCCTCCTTGCCTGCCTCGATCAGGCAGACCGAAACTGATGGATCGGCGGACAGGCGGTTCGCCATGACGCAGCCCGCGCTTCCCGCCCCCACAATGACATAATCGAATTCGGTGGTTTCGATCGCCATGCTCAAATACTCCGCCCGATGACTTCCTTCATAATCTCCGACGTGCCGCCATAGATTCGCTGCACCCGCGCATCGCGCCACATCCGGGCGATCGGATATTCGTTCATATAGCCGGCGCCGCCATGCAATTGCAGCGCGGCATCGCAGCAGCGCCATTGCAGCTCGGTATGCCAGAGCTTGGCGGCCGAGCCTTCGTCTGCGGTCAGTTCGCCGCGCAAATGTTTCGACAGCGCCCAGTCGATATGCGCCCAGCCGACCTGGAGCTGGGCGGAAAGGTCGGCGAGCGTGAAGCGGGTATTCTGGAAATCGAAAATACGCTGGCCGAAGGCCTTGCGGTCCTTGGTGAAATTCACCGCTTCGTCGAACGCGCGCTGCGCCCCGGCCTGCGCGCCGATGGCGATGCTGAGCCGCTCCTGCGGCAACTGGCTCATCAGATAGATAAAGCCGCGCCCTTCCTCGCCAAGGCAGTTGGTGATCGGCACGCGGACATCTTCGAAAAACAACTCAGACGTATCGGCCGAATGCTGGCCGATCTTGTCGAGATTGCGCCCCCGGGCAAAGCCGTCACGGTCGGCCTCGACAAGGATCAGCGAGACGCCTTTCGCGCCCTCGGTCGGGTCGGTCTTGGCGACGACGATCACGACATCGGCATTCTGGCCGTTGGTGATATAGGTTTTCGAGCCGTTGATGACATAGTGGTTGCCATCCTTCTTGGCGGTGGTCTTGACGCTCTGAAGATCGGACCCAGTGCCCGGCTCCGTCATCGCGATAGCCGTTATCGCTTCGCCCGAAACGAGTTTCGGGATCCAGTGCTGCTTCTGCTCCTCGGAGCCATAGGATAGGAAATAATCGGCCGTGATATCGGACTGGAGCGTGATCCCGGCGGACGACCCGGCATAGGCAAGCTCCTCGTCGATCACCGCATTATAGCCGAAGTCCAACCCCAGCCCGCCATAGGCCTCGGGCATGGTCGGGCAGAGCAATCCGGCCTCGCCGCAGGCCGACCAGAAATTGCGGTCGACAATTTCTTCCTGCTCCCAGCGATCGAGATGCGGGTGCAATTCCTTGTCGAAGAATTTGCGCACCTGATCGCGGAACAGTTCATGGCTTTCGTCATAGGCGGTGCGGTTGGCGGTCTGCAGCATTGAAATATCCTTTCGTCCCGGCGACGCTTCGCGCGAGATTCCTTCGCAAACGGAATAAGCAGTCGCCGTCCGTGATATGCTGGTTGACGCGAACGTCAACCTTAATGCACAAGGGCGGCGAACGCGGGATGCCGCGACTCATGCAAATCAAGGAGATTATCGATGGCAGCCGCCTATATTGTTGATGCAGTGCGAACCGCCGGCGGACGCCGTGGCGGCAAACTGGCCGGGGTTCACCCGGTCGATCTGGGCGCGGCGGTTTTCGACGCCATCGCCGACCGCAACGATTTCGACGCCGGGGCCATCGAAGACGTAATCACCGGCTGCGTCATGCAGGGCGGCGAGCAGACGATGGATGTCGGCCGCAATGCCGTGCTCGCGTCCAAGCTGCCCGACTCGATTCCCGCCGTCTCGATCGACCGCCAGTGCGGTTCCTCGCAACAGGCGATGCAGTTCGCCTCGCAGGCCGTGATGAGCGGCACGCAGGATATGGTGCTCGCCAGCGGCATCGAAAGCATGACCCGCGTGCCGATGGGCTCGACGGCGACGCTCTACATGAAAGAGGGCATGGGCAACTATAAGAGCCCGCGGCTCGAGGAAGCCTATCCCAAGGTGATGTTCAGCCAGTTCATGGGCGCCGAGATGGTCGCCAAGAAGCACGACCTTTCGAAGGACGAGCTCGATCAATATTCGCTCGAATCGCACCAGAAGGCGTCCAAGGCCGAAGCGGACGGCGCGTTCGAAAACGAGATCGTCCCGCTGACCGTGGAGACGCCGGAGGGCGAAGAAGTTCACAAAACCGACGAAGGCATTCGCCATGACGCAACGCTCGAAGGCATTGCCTCGGTCAAGCTCATTCAGGAAGGCGGCGTCATTACGGCGGCGAATGCGAGCCAGATTTGCGATGGTGCATCGGCGGTGCTGATCGTCAGCGAGCAGGCGCTCAAGGATCACAATCTGACGCCCCGCGCGCGCATCCATAACGTTACCGTCACTGCCGGCGACCCGGTCATCATGCTCGAAGAGCCGCTCTTCGCGACCGACAAGGCGCTTGAGCGCGCCGGGCTGTCGATCGGCGATATCGATCTTTACGAGGTCAACGAAGCCTTTGCGCCGGTGCCGCTCGCATGGCTCAAGCATCTCGGCGCGGACCGCGAGAATATCAACGTCCATGGCGGCGCCATCGCGCTCGGCCACCCGCTCGGTGCATCGGGCACCAAGCTGATGGCGACGCTCCTCAACGCGCTCGAGCAGCGCGAGGGCAAATATGGCCTGCAGACGATGTGCGAGGGCGGCGGCCAGGCCAATGTCACGATCATCGAGCGGATGAGCTAAACGCTTCGATTTCCCATAACGCCCGCCCGGGACTATCCTCGGCGGGCGTTTTCGTTTTTCACGTCGCGCCTTTGGGGCGCTCCCAGAACAAGAGGATAATCATGGAACTCAATGACAGCATTTCCGCAGTCGTCACCGGCGGCGCATCGGGGCTCGGCGCGGCAACTGCGCGCCTGCTCGCATCCAAGGGTGTGAAAGTCGCGATCTTCGACCTGCAGGCCGAGAAGGGCAACGCCATGGCCGACGAGGTCGGCGGCGTTTTCTGCGAGGTCAATGTCACCGAGGATGACAGCGTCGATGCCGGCTTCGCCAAGGCGCGCGAGGCGATCGGCCAGGAGCGTATTCTGGTCAATTGCGCAGGCACGGGCGCGGCGATGAAAACCGCCAGCCGCTCCAAGGAAGATGGCTCGATCAAACATTATCCGGCCGACGCCTTCAACTGGCTGATCCAGATCAACCTGGTCGGCACCTTCCGCTGCATCGCCAAATCGGCCGCCGGCATGATGACACTCGACCCGCTCACCGAAGGCGGCGATCGCGGTGCCATCGTCAATACGGCGTCGGTCGCGGCCGAAGACGGCCAGATGGGCCAGGTCGCCTATTCGGCGTCCAAGGCGGGTGTGGTCGGCATGACCCTGCCAATCGCGCGCGACCTGATGCGCGAGAATATCCGCATCAATACGATCCTGCCCGGCATCTTCGATACGCCGCTCCTGATGGGCGCACCGCAAAAGGTCCGCGATGCGCTGGCCGCCTCGGTGCCGTTCCCCAAGCGGCTCGGCAATCCGGACGAATATGCGCATCTCGCCCTGACAATGATCGAAAATGATTATTTCAATGGCGAGGACGTTCGCCTCGACGGTGCGATCCGGATGGCCCCGAGATAAGTTTTTCGATCAGACCGAACGGAAAAGGCGGGCCAAGGTCCGCCTTTTTTGCGCAGTATCACTAGCTCCCGGCGACAGCCAGCTCATCTGGTGTCACCAGTCCGTTATCGTTGCGGTCCACCCGGTCGAAGGCGCGGTCATAGGCACTGAACCGCCGGATCGTGCCCGCCCGGCCGAGCCCGTCCTCGGCATTGGCGTCGATAAAAGCGCGGAATTCAGAGCGGCTGAGACGGCGGTCACCATTCGCATCAGCCTGGCGGAAGTTCGCCTGCGCCGCCTCCCGTTCAGCGTCGCTTTGCGCTATTGCGGCACCGGGCATCAAAACCGCTATCGTGGCGCCAACCAGGACAATCGCTTTCATCATCGTTACTCCTCACATATCCGATATTTGAGCGGCAGCGTCTTCAGACCGCCGACAAAGGACGATTTGGCGCGCTTCGGCTCACCCGCCAGCTCGACCGTTTCGAGCCGGTCGAGCAGCTCTTCGAACAAAATGCGCATTTCGAGCCGCGCGAGATGGAGGCCCAGGCATTGATGCGCGCCCGCGCCGAACGCGAGATGCCGGTTGGGCGAACGCGATGCGTCGAACCTGCGCGGATTTTCGAATTGGGCCGGATCGTGATTGGCGGCAACATAGTTGATCATCAGCCAGTCGCCCTTCTCGATCTTCTGCCCGCCGACCTCGGTGTCTTCGGCGGCAGTACGCATGAAATGCTGAACCGGCGATGTCCAACGGATCGCCTCCTCGACGATGCCGGGCAGTAACGACCGGTCAGCCTTGACCCGGGCGAACTGTTCGGGGTCCTTGGCGAGCGCCAGCATCGCGCCGGCCGTCGAGGCCGAGGTCGTATCGTGTCCGGCCGAGGCGACGATGATGTAATAGCCGGCCATGTCGCGATCGTTGAGCGGTTTGCCGTCGACCGTCGCATTGGCGATCACGCTGGCGACATCGTCGGTCGGATTGGCGCGGCGGTCGGCGGCGAGCTTCGCGAAATAGTCCTCGAACTGCTTGACCGCTCCGGCGACGATCTGGGTAATCTGTTCGGGCGTCATATCCTTCATGCCGCTGCCCGACAGATCCTCGTCCTGGCCGCCGAACATCTGCTGCGTCAGGAACAGCATCTTGGGCTCGTCCTCCTCGGGCACGCCGAGTATCTGCATAACGACATGCAGCGGATAGGGCGCGGAGACGAGCGTGACAAAATCGCCCTCCGGCCCGGCTTCGATCAGCCGGTCGACTGTGCGCCCGGCCAGAGCGCGGACCTCGTCCTCGATCTGCCTGAGATTCTTCGGCATGAACCAGTCCTGCGTCAGGCGGCGATATTTGGGATGGATCGGGGCGTCGAAGACGACGAGCGAATCGACGAGCATCTTGCTGCCGGTCGCTTTCAGGGAGAATTCGATCGCCTCGCGGGTACTCAGTACGACCGGCCGGGGATTGTTCAGAAAAGTCCTGTTGTCCTTGCTGATCCGCATCACATCCTCATAGCGCGTGACCAGCCAGAAGGGATCGAAAGCGTTGTCCTCGGCGGTGATCCGCCCGACCGGCATATGCTCGCGCAGCCAGTCGAACGTATCGAGGAGCCCGTCCCATTCCGCATAGGATTCCGGTGCGATCACCTTCCGCGCGATATCTTCCGGCAGAGTGGGAATCTTCTCACCCGTCCTGATCGCCATCGTTCACCTCCTATCAGCTGGCCGCCTTTTCCTTTTCCCAATATTCGTCGCGCAACAGGCGCTTGTAGAGCTTGCCCGTCGGGTGGCGCGGCAATTCCTCCCGGAAGTCGACCTGGCGCGGTACTTTCACGCCGGACAGGTGATGCCGCATCCAGCCGATCAGCTCCTCGCCGAATTCCGGCGTCGCATCGGCCATGTCGAGCGGCTGCACGATCGCGACGACGCGCTCGCCCATATCCTCGTCCGGTGCGCCGATCACGGCTGCATCGGCGATCCGGTCATGCGTGACGAGCAGGTTCTCGATTTCCTGCGGATAGATATTCACCCCGCCGGAAATGATCATGAAGCTCTTGCGATCGGTGAGATAGAGGAAACCATCCTCGTCGACCCAGCCGATATCGCCGAGCGTCGTCCAGCCATGCTTGTTGGTCGCATCGGCCGTTTTTTCCTCGTCATTATGATATTTGAACGGCGATCCGCCCTCGAAATAGACGGTGCCCTCGGTGCGCGGCGGCACTTCGTCGCCATTCTCGTCGCAAATGCGAATCGTGCCGATCAGCGCCGTGCCGACCGAGCCCTTGTGCGTCAGCCAGGTCTCCGAATCGATGAACGTGAAGCCATTGCCTTCGCTGCCCGCATAATATTCCTTGAGCACCGGCCCCCACCACTCGATCATCCGTTCCTTGATCGGAACCGGGCACGGTGCGGCGGCATGGATCGCGCATTTGAGTGAGGAGACATCATATTTTGCGCGAGCCTCCTCGGGCAGCTTGAGCATACGGACGAAATGGGTCGGCACCCATTGGCTGAGATCCACCTTATGCTTTTCGATCAGCGCCAGCGAATGTTCGGGATCGAATTTCTCCATCACGACCACCGTTCCGCCCATTTTGTGGACGGTCAGGCACCAACGCAGCGGCGCGGCATGATAGAGCGGCGCGGGCGAGAGGTAGGTGCTGTCCGGCGTGAAACCGAAGGCCGTGCTCGCCAGCATGATCAGCGCATTGCCCTGGTCGATGCGGGGGTCCTCCGGCAGCGGCAGGCGGATGCCCTTGGGGCGGCCGGTCGTGCCCGAACTGTACAGCATATCGACCCCGGCGCGCTCATCCTCGACCGGCGTTTCGGGGAGATCGGCAACCGCCTCGTCGAGACTGGCGTAGCCGGCGCGCGCGTCGTCCACCGTGAAGCGTTCGAGCGGCGGCCCGAAATCGGCCAGCTCGTTGAGATGATCGCCGAGATAATCGGAGGCGAACAGCGCCTTTGCGCCGCTATCTTCCAGGATATAGGCGATTTCCGGCGCGGTCAGCCGGCAGGATATCGGCACGAAGATATGACCGGCGCGAAACGCGGCCCAGGCGATGTCGAAAAAGCGCGCGCGGTTATCCATGCAGACCGCGACCGGATCGCCATGGCCGAGCCCGAGTTTGCGGAAAAGGTGCGCGATCTGGTTCGATCGTTTGTCGAGCTCGGCATAGGTCACCGTCTCGCCCGTCGACCCCATGATGATCGCGGGCTTTTCGGGATTGGATTCGGCATGGATATAGGGGTGCATAGTGGGCCTCTCCGATTCTTGTTTCCCAAAGGGTTACGCGAACGGAAAGCGGAAATCGAGAGGGCGCGGCGTCTTTCGCGCCGCTCTAGAAAAAGGCGAAGCGCAACCCGGCCCAGAATGTCTGCGGCGTCGCCCGCTCGATCAGTCCCGTGCCCGAAATCCCGGCCTCGACACGGGCATCGAAGATATTCTCGGCCCGCACTTCGATCTTGAGCGGCCCATAAAGCGGGATCAGCGCTCGCGCGCCGACGGTCAGCGCATCGTCCAGCCGGCGCAGGTTCAGATCGTCCTCGAACCGGCTGCCGATATAGCGGAAAGTGATCGCCGCCTCGCCGCCCATGGGCCGGACATAGCTGAGCGTCGCCGAGCCACTGTGCCGGGCGACCTGGGGCGGGCGCAGACTGTCCAGCGCCGCCGACACGCCCGACGCGTCCACCGATGCATCGGTAAAGGCGTAGGACAGCGCGATGCTCCATTCGGCGAACTGCGCCCGTGCATCGAGTTCGATCCCGGACGCTTCGATCGCATCGAGATTCTGGCGCTGCCGGGCCAGCCCGCCGCCGGGCACGAATCCGATGCCGGGAAAGAAGCCAGGGCCTTGCCCGACCGTGACGTTCGCGATCCCGTCTTCGAGCCGGTTGTAGAAGACCGTCCCGCTCAGCCGCAGGAACGAGGCGGGTGTGTAATCCATGCCGGCCTCCACGCCGTCCAGGCTTTCGGGACGCAGCAGGGCATTGGCGCCCGTCACATCGCTGCCGACGCGGAAGGGCCGAAACAGCTCGTTAAGCGTCGGGAGCCGCCAGCCGGTATAGGCCGCCGTGCGGATCGTGATCGGGTTGTCGGGCTGCCAGGCGAGGCCCGCGCGGCCCGTCGCGCGCCAGTCGCCGCGATCGGGGAACAGCGTCTGATCGTTCAGCGGCCCGCCGAAATCGCCCTGCCGGAAGAAGCCGTTTTCGATCCACCAGCGGTCGATCCGCCCGCTGCCGGTCAGGGTCAGGCCGGGCGCGGCGCGGGCGGTGACTTCAGCGAAACCGCCTACGGTGCGCGTCACGCCGCCGGCTTCGCGTTCGCGGGTCGGTGCGCCGCCAACGAAGAAAAACCGCTCACGCGTCCGCCCCTCGGTTTCGCGATAGTCTCCGCCGAGCCGCAGTTCGACGGCATCACCGGGCAGCGCCGGCCGGATTTCGAACCGCCCGCCATAGCCGGTGGATGGCACGCTGAACTGGTCGAGCACCTGATCGGCGGTTGTCCGCGCCGCATCGACACGCGCGAAACTGCTGCGGAAGCCCCGGTCCTGATAGTAGAACAGAGCTTCCCATTGCCAGTCCCCGCGACCGAGCAGCCGGACGCTGCCGTCGATGCCACGCGTCCGGTTTCCGCTGAACGGAAAGCCGCGATTGCGTTCGTCCTGGAAGAAGCGGCCGGTGACCTGAATCTCGGTGGAGCCGATGGGCGCGGCATAGCGGATCGCGCCGCCATATTGCTCATAGGCGGCAGGCTCGTCGATCGGGCCCTGTTGCCCGGGTACGATCGGGATGAAGCCGTCGCCCTCGGCATAGTGCGCCGAAACGTCGATCAGCGAATTCTCGCTCGGCGGCAGCATGACGCCGAAGCCCATCTCCATCGCATCGCGGCTGCCATAGGACAGGCTGGCGCGGGCCGGCTGGAAATTCTCCGTCGACAGGCTTTCCATCTCGATCGTGCCGGCCAGCGCGCCAGGCCCGAACACACCGCTGCCGCCGCCGCGCAATACGCGCACGCGCCCGATATTATCGGTGTCGAAGGCGGGCCAGCTGATCCAGCCGCCAAAGGGATCGCTTTGCGGCACACCGTCGAGGATCAGCAGCGCGCGGCTCGATGCGTTGCCGCCCAGCCCGCGCAGCGTGGCCCCCTGGCTTGTCGGATTGGCCGAGCGCGAATCCGATGCGCGGAACAGTTGGAAACCGGCAACCTGGCCGAGGATATTCTCCAGCCGCCCGCTCGGTTCGCGCGCGAGATCCTCGGCATCGATGGTAACGACATTATAGGCGACTTCGCCGACCGGATCGTCGAGACCGGCGGCCGTCACGACAATCTGGTCGGACTGTGCGATGGCTGGCTGGGCGATGGCGGACGATGCAGCGGTAGCGAGGAGAAGGGCGGCCAATTTGCGCATAGGGATCACTCGAACACGGACGGACTGAAAGGGCCTAGCCGATTTTATCCGGATGCGCAGCCTGAAACGCGTCGAGCGCGTTCGCCTTCGCATCATAGGCGACAAGCGTCGGATAATCGTCGAGCGATATGTCGAACCGCCGCGCATTGTACATTTGCGGGACGAGACACAGATCGGCGAGACCGGGCAGGTCGCCTGACAGATAGTCCGCGCCATGACGGACGGCGAGCTCCTCCAGTGCCTCGAAACCCTCATGTACCCAATGCGCATACCATCGCGCCCGGCTCTCCTTGTCGTGACCCAGCACGCCGGTGACATAATTGAGGACGCGCAGATTGTTGAGCGGATGGATATCGCTTGCCACGACCTGCGCCATCGACCGGACATGCGCGGCCGCGACCGGGTCGGCAGGCGCCAGCGGCGGATCGGGATAGACGCCGTTGAGGTAATTGATGATGCTCAGCGACTGGGTCAGCTGCGCGCCGTCGATCTCGAGCAGCGGGACGAAGCCCTGCGGGTTGCGGGCGCGATACTCCTCGCTCTTCTGGCTGTTATCGAGCAGGTTGACGGCCACCCGTTCGTATTCGAGGCCCTTGAGGTTGAGCGCGATACGGACGCGATAACTCGCCGAGGATCGGAAATAGTCATAAAGCCGGATCATGATGCGCGCCTGACAGGATTGCGCTGGGCGAGCTCCGCGCGGATTTCGTCGCCATGCTCGTCGAGCCGCGGCGCATAGCCAAGTTCGGTGTCCGGGCGCGCGCCGAACCGGACCGGCGGCTGCATTTCGATAAAGCCGCCTTCGCTCGGATGCTCGCGGCGTTTGAAAAAGCCCGTCGCCTTCAGATGCGGATCGTCGAAAATATCGGCCACGTCGCGGCACGGCATGCAGGGAATGCGAACCTCGTTGAGCAGCTTTGTCCATTCTTCGCTGGTTTTGGCGGGCGTGAGTTCGGCAATGCGCGTGAAAATGCCCGGCTGGTTCCGGAACCGCCCGAGCGGCGTGTCATACGGTTCCTTCTCGACGAATTCGGGGTCGCCCAGCACCGTCAGCAGCTTGCCCCAATCCGCCCGTCGAGAGCATCGTGTACAAACGCCAGGCCGAGCCGACCCGCCAGCCTTTCCCGACCGCCGACGGCCATGTCGCCATTGTACCCTATACGGACGCGGATTGGGG
>JBCBSD010000019.1:0-76608 GCA_039819365.1 Pseudomonadota bacterium | reverse complement strand
GCTTTTCGAGCACCTCGCTCTCGGCATAGAGCGTGTCGCCCGGAAACAGCGGATGGGTGAGCTTGATCTTGTCCCAGCCGAGATTGGCGACGGCCTTCTGGCTGGTGTCCGACACGCTCATCCCGACCATCAGCGCGACGGTCAGCGGCGAGCAGACCAGCGGCTTCTTGAACTCCGTCTTTTTTGCGAATTCATAATCGAAATGCGCCGGATGCGTATTCATCGTCAGCAGGGTGAAATGCACATTGTCCGTGTCCGTGATCGTACGACCCGGGCGGTGTTCATAGATATGGCCCACTTCGAAATCCTCGAAATAGCGCCCGAACGTCTCGCGGAACCGGCCCGGAGAGACTTCGACAACTCCATCACGCATTCTTGTTTCCCTTCATTCCCAGCATCGCCTCGAACCGCCTTATGACAGGCGCTTCGAGCATCTTTCCATTATGGCGGATCACCTTGCGGCCTGCCGCTTCATAGGCGTCCAGCGCCGATCGCGCTGCGGCCAGCTCCTCTTCGGTCGGGCGCATGACCCGGTTGATCGTCTCCACCTGTTTCGGGTGGATCGCCGCCTTGGCGGCAAAACCGAGCGCCTTGGCCCGGCGAACTTCTTCCTCGAGTCCCGCCTCATCGTCGAGCGCGATAAAGGGCACGTCGATGGCGGGGATGCGGGCGGCAGCCGCCGACATGACGAATGCGCTGCGCGCCGCGAACAAAGGCTCCCAGGCGAGATCGGTGCCAAGTTCCGCCGAAAAGTCGCCGCCGCCGAACATCATGGACACGACGCCCGGCGCTGCCGCGATTGCGTCTCCGGCGCGCAGGCCTTTGACCGTTTCGATCAGCGGCACGAGGCCGGGCGCCCCATCGCCGAGCGCGGCGCTGGCGATTTCGGGTTCGGCCGCGCTTTCGACCATCGGGATGAAGATCAGCTGGGGTTGGGCCTCTGCCGCGCGCAGGGCGAGCAGATCCTTGAGACCATCGGCCGTCTTGAGGCCATTGATGCGGATCGCGACTCCCGCCGGATCGAGCGTATCGAGCGACGCGATGGCGGCCTCGCGCGCCGCGTCCTTCTCGCCCGCGGCGACCGCATCCTCGAGATCGATACAGATCAGGTCGGCGCCGCTTTCCGCCGCCTTGGCGAAGCGGTCGGCGCGCGATCCGGGCACGAACAATATCGAATTCAATCCGCCCATGCCCGTCGATTCTCTCCTGTTCTCGTTCTTGCCGACACAATTTGTCCGGACAAATTTAAAGTCAAGCGCCGATTGGTCCGACCGTAACAGATTTGTTCACAAAGCGGGCTTTACCACGCCCAGCCAGGATGTCGCGATCAACAGCAGATAGACGATCCAGACCCAGATGCGCGTCCGGTCCATCGTCCGGCGCAGCGGAATCTCGGTTTCGTCGCTCGATCCTTCGGCGAGCAGCTTGCCGAGCTGCGGGCCGACCGGCTTGAACGCGACATCGATCATGATGGCCGCAGCGAAGATCGCGCCGAACAGCGCCGCCTTCCACGCGATCCAGGGCTGGTCGAGCGGCGCGCCGGTGACCAGCGACTGAATCCCGAGCCACAGATAGAAGGCGGTGAGCCCGTATTTGAGCCAATTCTCGATTTTCCTGTCGCGCGCGGCGCGGGGCGTCTGATCGTGAATATGCGCGTCCCAGACCAGCCAAAGCCAGAAACCGCCGACGATCCAGCTCGCGATCAGCAGCCAGCCGGGTACCGCCCACCAATTGCCCGCGGCAAGCACCGACAGCGATACCGGCACCATCAGCGCCCAGGCACTGCGCGGCGTCATGTCGACGAGCACGAGCATCTTGAGGAGCGCGATTCGCTGCTCCAGCGTATAGTCGTGCCGCTTGCGGAAATGCTGGCCGAGCAGGAATACGCCGACATCCGCACCCAGCCACAACACGAACAGCAGCAGATGGATGTAAACCAGCGTGGGATAGGCGATTGCGTCGAGCGACATGGAAACTCCCCTTGCGCTTCGCTATGACTCGGGCCATTGACAAAGTCAAAATTTGTCCGGACAAATTAATCGAGACAATTGCAAGCTTTGGGGAGAGGATAAATGGGTATCAGGAAATTGGCACTGGCGTGCGCGGCGATGGCGCTTGCGGGAACGGGCGCGGCGGCGGAGGCACGCACGCTCGATCCGTCGAACCCGGAAGACGCCGTGGAAATCTCCAAACGCCTGCAATGCGGCGAGCAGGATGGCGAACCGGCCGTCTATTACTGGTCGGGCCGCGCCTATTCGCGCGTGCGCGGCGAGCGCGACCGGCATCTGTTCAACCTCGAAGGCATGAATATCCGGCGATGCGTCAGCGTGACCGACCCGGAACGCGGCACCGGCTATCGCCAGGTCAGCCGCGAAATCATGCTCTATACCGATCCGGAAACCGGCGAAGTGTTGCGCGAATGGGAGAATCCGTGGACCGGCGAGACGGTCGAGGTGATGCATGTCGCCAACGATCCGGTGAATATGCGCGCCCCGAATTTCCCGGTCACGCGCGACGGGTCGCCCTATCAGATTTCGACCTATCGCCGCATCGGCGACTGGGTGCTGATCCCGTTCGAAGTGCCGCTTTTCTACACGAACCCGCTTGGCGGCGATTATCAGGAGTTCGTCGGCAATATGTATCAGGCGATGGAGATTTTCGATTTCGCCGCGCATGCCGACGAGATTCTCGATAGCGAAGCCAATACGGCCTATCCGAGCGTGAGCTGGGTCCGCGTCGCGCAATGGCTGCCCTGGATGCGGATGCGCAGCCGGGACGGCCAGATGATCTTCAACGCGGTCGGGGCCAAATTGCGCGGCGGCTATGACGAACTGCCCGAAGTGCTGCGTACCGAAATCGCGGCCAACTATCCGGAATATACTGCGCCGCCCCCGGGCGACGACAGCCGGCCCAACGAGACGACCTGGACGGTATTCCGACAGCTGATCGACGAGCGGCGGGCCGCGGAAGGCGAAAGCGCGCCATCGGCCGGGCATAGCGAGTAAGACCGGACAACCGGTAGCAGCGACCAGTCCAGCGTAACCGGGCGACCCGCCCGCCAGGAGAGACGATGAATTCAGCAACAGAGCGCAACGAATTTCGTCTCGGCTGGACGGTCCTGCTCGCCGGTGTCTTGGGCGTGGCATTCGGCGCCTCGCCCATCCCCTTCAACGTCATCGGCTTCACGGTCGAGCCGCTCCAGGCCGAGTTCGGCTGGTCGCGCACGCAGATCCTGATCCCGATCACGATTTTCGGGGTCATCGCCTCGCTGCTCGCCCCGGCCTTTGGCTGGCTCGCCGATCAGTATGGCGTGCGGCGGGTGGCGCTCTGGTCGCTCGTCGCGTTCGGCCTCTCCTTCGCGGCCATCGGCCTCACGCCGACAAGCCAGGCCGCCTCCACACTGTACATCTATTACGCGCTGTGGGTGTTTGTCGGGTTGATCGGCATCGGCTCGACCCCGGTTACCTGGAGCCGCGCGATCAACATGTGGTTCTTCAAGCGCAAGGGGCTCGCGCTCGGCATCTTGCTGCTCGGCACGAGCATCGCCGCGATCATCGTACCGCAGGTCGCCGAATGGGCGATCCGCGAATATGGCTGGCGCGCGATGTTCGTCATCGTTGCCGGTTTCCCACTGCTGATCGCGCTGCCGATCGGCTTTTTCCTGTTTCGCGAACCGCGCCCCGAGGAACGCCCGCAGGCCATCACGAGCAATGGCGGCAAACTGACCGGCGCCACGCTCGGCCAGGCGCTGCGCGATTATCGCTTCTGGCTGATCTGGTTCTCGATCCTGATCATCGCGTTCGCCTTTGGCGGCGCTTTCATCAACATGGTGCCGATCCTCGCCGATCACGGCATAGCGTCCGATCTCGCCGCGCGCGTCATGGGTATTCTCGGGCTCGGCATCCTCTCGGGTCGGATCATCACCGGGCTGCTGCTCGACAAATTCTGGGCTGGCTATGTCGCCTTCCCGCTGCTCTGCCTGCCCGCCATATCGAGCTATCTGCTGCTCGGCACCGACAGCAATTTCATGATCGCCGCGTTCGGCGGATTCCTGCTCGGCTTTGCCGCCGGTGCGGAGAGCGATCTGATCGCCTATCTCGCCAGCCGCTATTTCGGCATGCTCCATTATGGCAAGATATACGGCATGCTCTACATGCCTTTCGGCCTTGCTTCGGCGACCTCCCCGATCATCTACGCCTCGGTGCGCGACACTATGGGCAGCTATGACCCGATCCTGACGGTCGCGATCTTCGCCTATGTGGTGGGCGGCGGATTGCTGCTGTTCCTCGGTCGCTATCCCGAGACCTTCCCGGCGGCCGATTCCGAGCCGTCCGACGCGGCGCTGGAGGCAGCCTGATGGCCACAGCCCCAGCCGCAAGCGACACGCTCACCGCGCTGACCGAAGCCGTCGGCGCGGACGCGGTCATTACCGACGCAGCCGAACGCGCATTCTATGCGCAGGACGTCTATTCGCTCGGCCCCGATCCGCTCGCCGTGTTCCGCCCGACCGATACCGACATGCTCGCGCGCGGCCTTGCCGCCCTCGCCGCTAGCGGCGTCGCGATCGTCCCGCGGGGCGGCGGGATGAGCTACACATCGGGCTATGTCGCGCCCGAGGCCGGTGCGCTGATTATCGACATGGACGGCATGGACCGTATTCTCGAAGTCAACGAGACCGACATGACCGTCACCGTCGAAGCAGGCTGCACCTGGCACGCGCTCTACGAGGAACTGCATCCGCGCCGATTGCGCACCCCGGTCTGGGGCACGCTCTCGGGCATCAAGGCCAATATCGGCGGCGGGATGAGCCAGAACGGCCTGTTCTGGGGCGCGACCAACGGCACGATCGCGCCGAGCGCGCTCAGCATGGAGATCGTGCTGGCCGACGGCACGGTAATGCGGACCGGCAGCGAATTCTTGCGCCCCTTCGGCCCCGATCTGACCGGCCTGTTCGGATCGGATGCCGGCAGTTTTGGAATCAAGGCCAAGGTGACGCTGCCGCTGATGCGCGAGGCCACGGCCTTCGCGTACGGCTCCTTCGCGTTCGATACGCCCGACCAGATCACCGCCGCGATGAGCCAGGTGGCGCGCGAGGGGCTGGCCAGCGAATGTTTCGGCTTCGACCCGTTTCTCCAGGCCCAGCGGATGAAGCGCGACAGCCTGACCAAGGACGCCAAACAGCTGGTCGGCATGATGAAAAGCCAGGGCGGTTTCTGGAAAGGCATCAAGGAGGGCGCGAAAGTCGTCGCCGCTGGCCGCTCCTTCCTCGACGAAGCGGGCTTTTCCGCGCACCTGATCTGCGAAGGACGCCATCAATCGGCGGTCGATGCGGACATGCAGCGCGTCGCAGAGATCGTGGCGGACGCGGGCGGCACGAGGGTCGAGAATACGATCCCCAAGGTGATGCGCGCCAACCCCTTCCCGCCCGTCAATTCGATGGTCGGCCCCGAAGGCGAGCGCTGGGTTCCCGTCCATGGCGTCGTCCGCCATTCGCGCGCGCTCGCGACGATCGACGCGATCACCGCGCTGTTCGAAAGCCGCAGCGCGGAGATGGAGCGGCTCGGCGTCGGCGCCGGCTATCTCGTTATGACGGTCGGCCGGACAGGTTTCCTCATCGAGCCCGTCTTCTACTGGCCCGACCAGATGGAAGATATGCATCGCCGCTCGGTCGAGCCCGATCATCTTGCGAAGCTCAAGGGGTTTCCGGCGAATGCCGAGGCGCGCGCGCTGGTCGAGACGCTGCGGCGGGGCGTGATCGATATTTTCGGCGAGATGGACGGTATCCATTTCCAGATCGGGCGCACCTATCCGCTTGCCGACCGCAGCGATCCGCAAGCCTGGAAACTGCTTGAGGCCGTGAAGGCGGCTATCGACCCCGAGGGCCGGATGAATCCCGGGGCGCTCGGACTGGGATGATTGCCTATGTATATGGACCGGCGGCAGATCATGGCGGCGATGCTGGCGAGCATGCTGCCCTTGCCGAACGCGGCGCTGATGGCGCAGGAAGGCTCTATGTCTGAAACCCCGCTCTATTCCGCGCTTGCACTGCAACTCGCCGCCCGGTCTATCGAGGCCACACCCGATCGCGCCGCCGCGCGCGCGCAGATGATGGCGATGATCGGCGAGGTGGAAACGAAACTCCGCTCGGCCAGCATCTTTATCGAGCAATATGGCGGGCATCCCGTGCGCGTCGCGGTGCTGCCGGAGTATCTTCTGACCAGCTATCCGGGACGGATTTCGATTCCCGATTTCGCCGACAAGGCGGCGCTGGAGATCGACGGGCCGGAATATGAAGCGCTGGGCGGCGTGGCCGAGCGACTGAACCTGTTTCTCGCCGGCAATGCGTACGAAACCGATCCCAATTTTCCCGATTTCTACTTTCAGACCAGTTTCGTGATCGCGCCGTCGGGCGAGGTCGTGCTGCGCTATCGGCGGCTCAATTCGATGTTCGCCCCGACGCCGCACGATGTCTGGTCTCGCTATCTCGATATTTACGGGATTGACGGCGTCTTTCCCGTAGCGCGCACCGAGATCGGCAATCTCGCCGCCATCGCGTCGGAAGAAATCCTCTATCCGGAGATCGCCCGCGCCCATGCGCTGCGCGGCGCGGAAGTCTTCGTGCACAGCTCCTCGGAGATCGGATCGCCGCTCGATACGCCCAAGGATGTCGCCAAACAGGCGCGGGCGTTCGAGAATATGGCCTATGTCGTCTCGGCCAATACGGCCGGGATCGAAGGCGCGTCCCTGCCGCTGGCCTCGGCCGACGGCAATTCGCAGGTCGTCGACTGGAAGGGCCGGGTCGTCGCGGAATCGAACAGCGGCGAAACCTTCACCGCCTTCGCGACCGTCGATATTGACGGGCTGCGCGAAGGCCGCCGCACGCCCAGCATGACGAATTTCCTCGCGCGCCAAAGGCTGGAACTGTTCGCGCCGGTTTATGCCGATACCGAAATCCACGCCGCCAACGGCATGATGAACGGCGACACGCCGCAGGTACCCGACCGCGACTATTTCCGCCGGACACAGGAAGAAGTGATCGAACGGATGGTGCGCGAAGGACTGATCTAGTCCGTCTTTCTCGCGACGAAAAATTCATAGCCATAGGCATCGCCGAAGCGGCGGCGGGTTTCGATTTCTTGCTTCGAGTTCGCGATTGTCCCGAGTGCTTCCGCGTCACCCGCATATTTCTTTTCCAGTTTCGACAGGAGCGTCGCGAGCGGCGTGTAATAATGTGTCCACCAGGCCGTATCGGGCAGCGTGAAACGGGCGAGCAGGTCATAGCCCCCAGCCTCGACCGCTGCCGCCACGGCATCGGCGCGCCGCATTGCCGGATATTCCTTCGCGAAAAAGGCCGCGGCTTCGTCCGGCGGACCGGACGTCAGCCAGACCAGGTCGGTAAAAGCGAGGCATGCGCGGGACCGCAACAGCGGTTTCCATGCTGAAAGCGCTTTATCGACGCCCATCGCATAGGCCGCGCCTTCGGACCAGATCAGGTCGAACCGTGCCGCATCGAAAGGCAAATCCGCCATATCGGCGCAGCATAGCTCGATCCGGTCCACGCAGCCGGCCTGCCGCGCGCGTTCGGCGAGATCGTCGAGATAGGGCTGGTGGAAGTCGACCGCGACGATCCCGGCATCGGACAGCGCGCCGGCCAGCGCCAAGGTCTGCATGCCCGGGCCGCAGCCGATATCGCAAACGGCCGGCGCGTCCGGAAGGCCCGCGCACGCCGCAAGCGCGCGCAGCGTCGATACATCGTCGCCCGGCCCCTGACGCGGGAGATCGGCGTGAATATCAAAAAGAATGTCCCAAAGCCTGTCAGTCATATGCGCCTCTTCATACATAGCCTTTCTGGGCGGAAACGGTTAGATTTCGGTTTGATCCAGATCATGGTATGGAAATTTGTCCGGACTAATTATGAGTCGTGGACAATCTCGGAGAGGAAAGATGAGCAAGATCGACGTCGCCCCGCCCTATACCGCCGTATCGCGGCATGACATGTTTCCCGAACCCCGCCATGACGAGGCAGCGCGGTTCGATTTTCTCGCCAATCTCAACAAGTTCCTCGCCGGCACGCTCGGGCCGGGCAACAAGCTCGCCTATGACAAGCGCGTCCTGCCCGCTTTCGTGAAGGAGCATGGCCGCGAACCCAAGGACCGGTTCGAGATTCGCCATGCGATGAACGCGGACCCGTTCCACAGTTTCTGGTCGGCGCTGAAGCGCAATTCGATGGAGATGCGCCAGCAGAACGGCCGGGCGATGGTGCTGCGGCAATTGGACGCGCTGGACGCCAAGGCCGAGAGCCTGAACGCCGGCAAGGACACGCTGGAACTCAACCCGGACGTCGACGTGCCGCGCTATCAGGCGGCGGTCGACATTCACTGCATGCCGGGCAGCTATCATGGCGAAGAGCGGCCGGGCGATGTCTCGGCCGGCGCCAATTACGATTGCGGCCTGTTCGCGACGACTGGCGGTGCGCTCGGCGCGCTCAACGATGGCGGCGGCCAGGCGCTCGTCGAATGGATCGGCAAGGAGCGGCCGGGCTGGGCGCCGAAGCGCATTCTCGATATCGGCTGCACGATCGGCCACAACGCAGTGCCGCTCGCGCTCGCCTTTCCCGATGCCGAAGTGATCGCGATCGACACCGCCGCGCCCTCGCTGCGCTACGGTCACGCCCGCGCCCAGGCGATGGGCGCGACCAATATGCGCTTTATCCAGGCCAATGCCGAGGATCTTTCGCGCTGGGCGGATGGCACTTTCGACTGGGTGCAGACGACGATGTTCCTCCACGAGCTTTCCGGCAAGGCGCTGCCGAAAATCATCGCCGAAGGCTATCGCGTGCTCGCGGACGACGGGCTGATGCTCCATGTCGAGCAGCCGCAATATTCCGACGATATGCCATTGTACGAACAATTCATCCGGGATTGGGACGCGTTCAACAATAACGAGCCTTTCTGGTCGGCGATGCACGCGCTCGATCTGAAGGATGAGATGGTGAAGGCCGGTTTCGGACGGGACGAGCTGTTCACCGTCGGCGTCCGCGCCGTCGTCGATACCGACATCTTCCCCGAAGCGCCGACCGGCGAATCCGAAGATCATGGCCGCGCTGCGGTGTGGAACGCCTATGGCGCCTGGAAGAATGCCGAAGCCATTCAGGAGGCCGCCGAATGACCGAAGATCTCGACTGGATGACCCGGGCCAATCTCAAGGCCAAGGGCAAGCGCCCCGACTTTCTCGGAGATCCCGAGGAAGAGAAGATGCTCTCGATGCTGATGGCGGTGATCGGCGAAGTATCGGTGCTGCGCGAGCGGCTCGATACGGTCGAACGGCTGCTGGAAGCCAAGGGCACGATCAACCGCGCCGATATCGAAGCCTATGAGCCGGATCGCGAGGCCGGGCAGGAACGCGGCGAGCTGATCCGCGAATATATCGCGCGCGTGATGCGCGGTCCGCACCAGGCACTACAGGCGCTCGAAGAGTTCGAACCGCCGGTCCAGGATGTCGTCGACGAGTTGCGGGACAGCTAAAACGGCTTCACCGCCCCGAGGAAGCAGACGCTCGCGATCGTGATCCAGTAGATATAGGCCGAAATCCGCGCCTGGCCGATTTCGAGCGCCAGCGCGGCCTCCTCCGCGGCATCCGGCCCCTCGGCAAGCTTGCGGAAGCGCACCGTCCAGCGCCGCATCACGAGCCGCAGGAACAGGCCGATGCACAGCGCGAACGCGTAAAGCCCGATCTTCGCCGGATACCAGAGATTGCCGGGCCCGGTCTCGATCGGCCCGCTGCCGCCCCAGGCCATAAAGGCCAGCACGAAAAGCCCGACGATCAGCGGGTAGCGCAGAAGCTCTTCGGCTCGCGTCACCTTGATCCCGATATCCGTCTCGCGCTTGATAAAGGCTGTCCAGGTCATGCCCAGCCAGATCGCGAAAAAGAGCCACATCCACCAGACGCCCGCACCCTCGAGGATCGGCACGAAGCCGTAGAGCTTGCCCATATGCAGGCCGAGCGGGAGGAGGAGGACGATGCCGGTGCGCGCCAGGATGTCGATCCGATAGGCGGTTTCCATATGCCGCCGGCGCTCCTCGAGCGAGAGCTTGGGATTGGTGACATGATAGCTGGTCTGGAAGACGCCCCATTCGCCGCCCAGCCAATAGACCATCGCCAGGATATGCACCCAGCGCAGGATGCTCAGCTCATTGGCTGTCAGAAATTCCATTATGCCCTCCTGATGCGTAATTTGTCCGGACAAATTTCACTTGGCAAGTCTTAAATGCGCGGGCATTGTCGTCGGCCATCGAAGAGAGGCTCTTATGCAGCATCGCACCGTCAGCGGAAAAATCAGCTACACATCGGTCAAACCCGAATGGGAAGGCCGGGAACGCGGCCGGGAATGGTTCGCCTTCACCCATCATGGCGATGGCAGCACGATCATGCGGGCGCGCTGCGAGATCGAGGAGCCCGAACCCACGGTGCTGCGCGATATCGTCTACCGCCTAGGCGCGGACGGGCGGCCGCTCGATCTGCATGTCCATCTGACGCTGGGCGACGATTATCTCGGTACCGGCTGGATGCACGCCGATCATGATGCCCAAACCGTGATCTGCGAAAGCCATGGCCCGTCCATCGGGCGGCTGTCGCAGAAGATGCCGATGAACGGCGCGCTGGATGGCTTCGGCACCCATCCGATCGTCGGCGACGGCTATCTGACCAAATGCATGGATCTCTCGAAAGGCCCGCATCGCCGTAACGTCCGCGTTTTCCTGCCCTCGCCCGACCATCGCGGCGCGACCCCGCCGATGATCGCCGAGGTGAATATCGGCCTCGAATATGTCGGCGAGGAGGAGATGACGGTCGCCGCCGGCACCTTCGCCTGCCGCCATTTCCGCTTCGTCGACGAGGAAGGCATGGGTGGCACCGAGCATCCGGCCTATGACATGTGGGTGACCGCCGACGACGACTCCGTCGTCGTGAAAGGCGCGATCGACGGCTATATGATGAACCGCTACGAGCTCGTCGAGCTGGAGCGCTTCTAGCTCTCGTCCGGAAACAGGTGCCCGGTCTTCGCATAGAAGAGGCAGCCTTTCTCCGAGAATTGATCGCTGCCCTCCCATAGATGGGGATAGCGCAGCCAGGTGCCCGCGGGATACGTGCCGCGCTCGTCCTTCAATACACCGTCCAGCACCAGGATTTCTTCGCCGCCCCAGCGCCGGTCGGGCGTCGAGCGCGTGCCGGGGGCCCAGCGTATGAGCGCAACCGACTCCGTACCGAAGCTGTGCAGCGGCAGGACCTTCGATCCCTCGTCCGGGCCGGGCCGGAATTCGGCAGTCCGGGTTTGCACGGCGAATTGCGCCTGGTCCCCGGTATCGAACTGGTGGAGCTTCACGAAGATCGTGCAGCCTTCGTCGCTATGCGGCGTATGGCGCGTGCCGATCGGATTGCGGACATAGGTGCCGGCCGGGAAATCGCCCGTCTCGTCCGAGAAAACCCCGTCGAGCACGAAAAACTCCTCGCCGCCGCCATGCTCATGCTCGGAGAAATGCGAACCGGGCGCATAGCGGACGATCGACGTCGCCCGCGCCACTTCCTCGCCGACCCGGTCGAGCATCTTCCGCTCGACCCCCGCCATCGGCGACGCGACCCATTCGACATCGCCCGGACGGACGATGGCGGGCTTGGAAAAATCGGCGTTGATGCGCATCGTTGACTGTCTTTCGTGCCCCTACCCGTCGCGGTTACAGCCGCCTAGGCATCCGGCTCGCGAATAGGCTGAAACACCCGGTCGATAAAGGCCTTGAGCTTCGCGTCGCGGGTCTCGGGATCGGGCTCCTCGCCCTCGAGCGCCATCAGCCGTTCCTCCTGCACCCAGACTTCCTGGGCGAGATTCATGACGACGGCGACGAACCGGTCCATGCCGGGCTCGGCAAAGAAACGCGGTTTGCCGTCCGGCCCGTAGATGCTCTCGGGCGCGTCCTCGGGCTTGATCGGCGGCTCCCCGCTCCACGCTTTCCCGCTCATTATTTCCACGCCCCGAAACCGAACCACATCACGCCTTCGGCGAGCCGCCCGGTCGTTTCCTGCCCCACGGCCTCGCCCTCTTCGGCCGCGATCGCATCGGCGATCGCTTCTTCGCCATAGATGCCGATGCTCGGCACGACGAACTGGAGATAATCCTTCTCCGCGAACCCGGCGCGCCGGCACAATTCGGGCGGGCTCTCGTCGCGATAGCCTTTGTAGAAGGGCTCGGAATTATAATAGCTATCCCAGTCGAGATAAAAGCCGTCGAACGCGTCCATCTGGTCGTTGGGCGGCAATTCCATATGCAGCATCAGCCCGCCGGGCCGGAGCACCCGATAAGCCTCCTCGAACGCCTTGGCGCGGGTCTTCTTCGAAAGCTCGTGGAGGAACATGGACGACCAGACGAGATCGAAGCTCTCGTCTGGATAGTCAAGCGCATCGGCGGACATCTGCCGGAAATGCACCTCCTGCCCCTGCATCTTCGCGCGTGCCGAGGCATAGCGCAGCCCGCCCGGCGCGGCGTCGATCGCATCGAGCCGGGCTTGCGGGTAGGCCTGTTTCCAGGGCAGCGTGTTGTGGCCGATCGTGCAGCCCGTATCGAGAATGTCGCGCGGCGCGAAGTCCGGATATTTTCCCTGGATGTAGCGCGCCATCGACAGGCCGATATCGTCGAGATTGGCACCCATCAGCCCCATCGAAAAGACCGCCAGCCCCTGGTCGTAGATCGCCCCGGCCTCCAATGAATCCGCGCCGCGCGTATAGGAACCCGGCATCAGATGCACGTCGATCGCATCGACGTTACGCGGAACGGGCATATCGGCATCGAGCGTCAGCGAGCCCGGCGCGTCGACGACCTTGGCGGCCTCGGCCTCCATCCGCTCCAGATCGCGCTCGACGATATCGGCGACGCTCGCCCAGACCATCTTCTGCGCCTGCACCCGCATCGCGCTGTAGATATTGAACGCCGGATCGCCGCGCAGCGCCAGATGCGCCTCGCGGCTCGTTTCGGGCGCGCGGCCATGCTCGCGGCGAAAGGCCGGTTCGGCGCGCTTGTCGTAACCGGCGCGCATATCGGCGGCGAGATCGTTGAGGATCAGGCTGCGAATGCCCGAGACGAAGCGGCCGCGCGCGGCCTCTTCCACCGTCGGTTCAGGTTTCATCGCATGCTGCAGGGTCGGGGTCATGGGGTGTCCTCCTCAGTAGATACGGGGGCGCTCGGGCAAGCCGGATAGAAAAGCGCATCGAGCGTGCGCGGCGTCCGGATCAGCCATGTCGCGCCGGTCGTTGTCGTCGAGTCCGGGCCGCTGTGCAAGATACCGGCCGGGCGGTAGAAATAGCCGCCGGGCCGGTAATCGTAATCGCGCCGCCCGCTCGGCAGGCACTCGGCGAGGCGGTAATCGCCCTTGAGCAGATAACCCTCTTCGGCCGTCGTATGGATTTCCCAGGGCACCGACACGCCCGCCGCCAGCCGCACCAGATGCGTCCGCGCGCCGGTTTCGGGATCGGTATAGAGCCGCCGGATCATCAGCGGCGCCTCGGCGCCGGCATCGCGCGCGACCGTGCCGGCGCTCCATTCGGTATCGGCCTCGCGGACGACCAGCGGTTCGGGCTGCGGGCTGGCTGGCGCATCAGCCGGATAGCGGAACAGCAGGATGTCGCTGTCTTCGCCAAGCCGAACCTCGCCCATATCATAGCCGCTGCCGAGCCGGGCATAATCGCCCTGCCCGAGCGCGACGCGCGCGAAGCGGATCGAGCCGCGTACGACGTAAATCTCGGTCAGCGTATCGACGGCACCGCCGTCGAAGTCCGACGCGCGCTCCGCCGAAAGCCGCCATGCTTCGCCCGTCGCTGTGTCGCGCCGCAGGAGCCGCGCTTCGGGCCAACCGGCCGAGGGCGCGGCCAGCTCCGCCGCATCCGCATCGACGCCGAGCACAATGCCCGGCGGATCCGCGTAAACGGGCCGTTCCGGAATATCGCCGCCCTCGAACCGCGCGAGATAATCGGCCTCCCCGACCTTGCCGACCATTTCAGGCCGCAGCGGAATTTCAGGATAGACGGTCACGAAATAGTCGCCCGCGCTCGGATTCTGGCGCAGCGGCAGGATCTCGTTCTGATAGACGTCGCTGTTCCAGAATGTCCGGGCATTGGCGAGGCAGGGAAAGCGCACGATCAGCGTCGCATAGCCGGGCGGCGCATCGCCCTCAAACGTCGCGACGGCGCGCGGCGAATTGATGTAATAGCCGCCGAGCCGGTCGTAGATCTGCGAGTCCGCGATCGCCTGACCATAGGCCATCATCCGCTCGCGATCATGGGTCGGGCCGGCCACCACCATATAGACCGGATCGGCGCACGGTTCGGCCGCGACCACGCCGCCCTGCAACAGCGTCGCGAGCAGGAGCGGCCAGCCCGCCATTATTCGGCGGCCTCGCTCGGTTGGAGACTGGCGGGCACCTCCTCGCCTTCACGCAACAGCTGGTTGATCTCGATCAGATTGCCGTCCGGATCGAAAATATTGCAGCCGATAACACGGATCGGCGGCGCGCCATCGCGACCCGGATAGACCTGCAACCGCGCGGGCGCCGTCATCGTCACGCCGGGCACTTCGGCCGATGCCGCGCAGCGCGCCTGGGCATCGTCGGTGTTCATGATCATCACATGATCGCCGATGCCGAGCCGGGTCGGATAGGGGCCGGGATCGGGCAGCGCCGGTTCGAGCCATTGCATGAAGCCGATCCAGCCGATCCATGGATCATTGGCGTTGGCGAGCACAAGCCGCGCCCGTGCACCGGGTTCGCCCGCGGGCAGCGCCACGCCCGACGTCGTCACCTCGGTATCGTAATTCACCGAGAAACCCAGCACGTCGCGATAGAGCGCTAGCGACGCATCGATATCGCGCACGATGAGGGTGCTGCGCCGAAAATCGGTCGGCGCGCGTTCGGCGGGCGCGGCAACGCCCGGCGATGCGGCCTCTTCGTTTGCCGATTGATGCGCGCAGGCCGCGCTCGCGCTGAACAGCAATCCTGCGCCCAGAATCCATGTCTTCATCGAAAATTCTCCTCCGCATAGGCGGCCATCGGCGCCGCCTCCCCCTCCTGCCGGATGAGCGCCTGGCGCCGGAAGAAGCGGAGCAGTCCGCTCTCCCCCATCCGTGATGCGCCAAGCCCGGACAGCCCGAAACTCGATTTTTCCGCTTCCCAGACCATCGAGGTCAAGGAGCCGTCATTGATCGAAACGCCGCCGGCATTGAGCCGCACAGCGACCGTTTCGGCCTCTTCCGTCGTGCCCGCGATCACGGCGGCGGACAGGCCGTAGATGCTGTCATTCGCCAGTCGGACGGCTTCGTCGACATCGTCGAATGTCGTGACCGGGATCACCGGGCCGAACGTCTCTTCGGCGATGACCGCCATGTCCGGCGTGACATTGCCGAGCACTGTGGGCTTCAGATACAGGCCGCCATCGCGCGTTTCGACGTTTCCGCCCGCAAGGACGTCTGCGCCTTTCGCGACGGCATCCTCGATCTGTGCCCGGACGATCTCCGCCTGCTTCTCGAAGATAAACGGCCCGATATCCCCGCTGTCGATGTCCGGATGGTTGAGGCGGATTGCCTGCGCCTTCTCGACCAGCGCCGCCATGAACGGCCCGGCTATTTCGCGCGCCACATAGACGCGTTCGATCGACTGGCAGGCCTGGCCCGTGTTGACGATGCTCGCGCGCAAGGCGGTTTCCGCGGCTTTGGCCGGGTCGGCGCTCGCGAGCACGATCATCGGATCCTTGCCGCCCAGTTCGAGGCTCGCGGGTATGAAGGCGCGCGCGGCCGCCTCGCCGACTTTGCGGCCGGTCGCGACCGACCCGGTGAAGCAGACATAATCGGCATGCCCGACCATCGCCGCGCCCGTCGCACCATCGCCCTCCATGATCGCCAGCACCGTGGCAAGCTCCGGCACCTCGGCGATCGTCTCGGCCAACGGCCGAATGAAGCGCGGCGTGACTTCGGACGGTTTCACCAGCACCGCACAGCCCGCCATGAGCGCCGGAATCGCGTCGATCAGCGCCAGCGTCAGCGGGAAATTCCAGGGCGAGATCACGCCGACCAGCGGATAGGGCACGAGCCGGGTCGTCGTCGTGATCGTCGGCTGGGCAGTCGGCGCGCGGGACGGGGAATGGTCGGCAATGATATCGGCGGCAGAGCTCGCCCAGCGCCGTATCAGGCCCGGAATACCGAGTGCTTCGAGCCGCGAGATTCCCGACCGGCCGGTATCCAGCGTCAACGCAGCGGCGATATCGTCGATCCGGGCCTCTATCGCCTTCGCCCAGCGCAGCAGGATGTCGCCGCGCTCTCCGACCGAGAGATCGGCCCAACCGGTTTGCGCCTTGCGCAACCGTGCTGCCGTATCCGCAACCGCTTGCTCGCCCAGTGGCGCGATCTCGTAATCGCATTCGCCGGTGCGCGGGTTGCGGACCTTCATTGCTGCGCCGTCCAGCTGTCGAGGACCGCATCGCCGCGCGCAAACCAGGCGCCCGGCTGCTCGGCGAACCAGCGCAGCAAGCGCTCGAACGCGTCCATCCGATACGGTAGCCCCATGATATAGGGCGTCAGATGCATCGGCAGCATGCGACTGCCATGGGCCTTGGCTTCACCCGCCAGCCAAGCGTATGCGTCCTGCATCTGCTGGACATAGCTGTCCGCCGATTGCTGCTGGACGTTGACGATCTGCCGATCCGAAAGCTCGTGGTTCAGCGGGATATTGACGATATCGCCCGCCTCGGTCGCGAAGCGATAGGGCAGCTCGTCATTCACCCAGTCGGACATGTAATCGAGGCCCGCTTCGGCGAGCAGCCTTGCCGTATTGAAGCTCTGCGAGCGGGCGATCGACAGCCAGCCGCGCGGGCGCGATCCGCTGACCCGCTCCAGCGTATCGAGAGACTGGGCGATCAACGCGCGCTCCTCATCCTCGGACAGCCCGCTGGCGATGGTGCCGTTCATATCGGTCGAATGGGCAACGATCTCATGGCCGGCGTCGACAATCGCCTCGATAATCTCCGGATAGCGCTCGGCGATCGCGCTGTTCGCGGCCACCGATATCTGCGCGCCCACCGCCTCGAACGCGTCGAGCAGCCGGTAGAGCCCGACCCGCGTGCCATATTCGCGTGCCGTATAGTGGCGGTAATCGGGATAGGCGGTCTGCATATGGCCGGGCGCGCGGAAGGGTTCGTCTTCCGGCGTAATCGGGAACCATTCGAGGCTGATCACCGGCCAGATCGCGACCTGTTTGCCGTCCGGCCATTTCACCGGCGGGCGCGTGTCGAAGCGGCTGTACGGATAATAGTCGTGATCCATGCCGCGCCCACGCTTCGGATATTCGAGATAGGCGGGATCGAGCGTCACGATACGCCTCCCGTCTGCTCGCGGAAGGAGTCGACAATCTCTCCCGCCTTCGCGATCCACGCCCGGCCATCCGCCGCGATATGCCGGAGCACCTCTTCGAACGGCCCGATCCGGTGCGGCTGGCCGATCAGGTAACTATGCAGAGGGATGCACATCACGGTGCCCGATTCTTCGCCCTCTTTCGCCAGGCGCTCATATTGCCGGATCAGCGTGTCGGCATAGTCGCGCGGCGACATATTGTAGATGAAGAAGCCGTAATGGTCGTTGACCTCGAGACTGTAGGGGATCGCCGTCAACTGCCCGTTCGCGACCTTCACATCGGTCGGTTGATCGTCATGATAGAGGTCGCAGGTATAATCGAGGCCATATTCGGCGATCAGATCCAGCGTGCACGGCGTATGGGTCAGCGCCGGCGCGAGCCAGCCGCGGATCGTCTGGCCGGTGGCGCGCTTCACGGTCGCAATCGAATCCTCGATGATCGCGCGCTCCTGCGCTTCGTCCATGCCGTAGCTGTACCGCGTATTGTAAATGCCATGGCTGAAAAACTCCCAGCCGCGTTCATTGGCGTCCGCGACGACTTCGGGGATGTGATCGCACAGCGCCACCGACAGACTCACCGATCCCGGAAAGCCGTGTTTCGTCATCATATCGGCCATCCGCCAGTGCGAGACGCGGTTGGCATGGTCGCGATGGCTGTACCCGACGACATCGGGATGCGGTTTCGGCCAGCTCTTGCGGTGCGGATTGGCAGGTGGGTCGAGTTCGTAAAATTCGAGATTGGGCGCGACCCAGACCGCGCAGGTCTTGCCGCCCGGCCATGCGAGCTTCGGGCGGCCGCGCCACGCCTTATAGTCGTAGAGACCGGGATCCGCCTCGCCGTCCCGCATCTATCGCGACCCCCCAAAAACCCTCTCCCCCTCGAAGGGGAGAGGATAAGGAGCCTTGCCAGCTTGCTGGCTAGGCGGAGTTGGAGAGGGGGTGTGCGGAGCAAAGCTCCGCGCGCCGCCTGTGCCGGCGCAACCCCTCTCCCAGCTTCGTCTAGGCTCGTTCCTCGCCAAGACTGCGCATCCCTCTCCCCTTGAAAAGGGGCGAGGGGAAGAAAAGGACAGATCTTCCCCCACCATCATCGCGCCTCCAGCCAGTCGATAACGGCCTGTACCGGTTCGACATCGGCATATTTGAGCTGAAGATCAGTGAGGTTGGCGAAATGATAGCTCTCATGCTTGTCGGCGCAGGTTTCGATCGGAACGATCGTGCGATAGCCGTGGGAGAGCGAATCGACGGCCGTCGCGCGCACGCAGCCCGAGGTTGAGCCGCCGGTCACGACGACCGTGTCGACCTTGTGCCAGGTCAGATAGCTCGCCAGCGGCGTTTCGAAAAAAGCGCTCGGCATGCGCTTGGTGAAGGTCATGTCGTCCGGGTCGATCTCGCAGCGCGGATCGAACTGGTGCCGCTCGCTATCATATTTGATGTTCTGGAGACTGTCCTCGGTATCGGTCCGCGTGCCCCAGATCCCGGCATCGCCGGCATCCGCCTTATAGGCGACGCGCGACCAGATGACGGGCATGCTCTTGGCCCGCGCAAGTACGGAAATCCGGTTGATATGGGCGATCTGGTCGGGATCGGTCTCGTAAGCCGTCTTAAACAGATCGGTGCGCGTATAGGATTGCTGTAGATCGACATTGACGATCGCAACCTTCTCGCCGAAGCCGAATTTCTTACGTGCGGGATTGGCCATGACGGCCTCGAAAATCTCGCGCGCGGTGCGTCCATCCTCGACCATTTTGGTGCCGACCCGTTCGGCCATGCTATCGCTCCCCATTGCGTGTTCGCATCATGCGCAACAAGAAAAGACTTGTCGAGATGAATTTGTCCGGACAAATTAGCCAAACGAAAGGAAACGATGACCATCACCCGCCATTTCATCCGCATCGGCGACCGCATCGTGCATTACCGCAAGGCGGGCACGGGGCCGATCCTGCTGATGATCCACCAGAGCCCGCGCAGCTCGGCCGAATATGCGGCGCTGATGGCGAAATGGGCGCCGCACTTCACCTGTATCGCACCCGACACACCGGGCTTCGGCCAGTCCGATCCGCTGCCCGGCGATCCCGACATCAATGATTTCGCACAGGCCGTGCATGAACTGCTCGACGCGCTCGGCATCGAACGCTGCGCCGCCTATGGCTTTCATTCGGGCGCGATCATCCTGATGACGACAATCAAGCAGCAACCTGATCGCTTCACGCGCGTCGCGATGGGCGGCTATGCGATCTGGACTCGGCAAGAAATGGCGCTGTTCGGCGACGCCTATCTGCCGCCCTTCCACCCCAGCGATTATGGCGAGCATCTGACCTGGCTATGGAACCGGATTCTCGAACAGAGCTGGTTCTTCCCCTGGTTCGCGGCCGATGAGGCGCACCGGCTGACGGTCGCGCATGACGATCCCGCGCGCGTCGATGCCGTGGTCCGCGAAATGCTCGACGCCGGCAACGCCTATCAGGCCGGATATGGGGCCGTGCTGCGCGCGCCGCGCGATATCCCGCCCGTCGATGCCGCGATGCCGCCCTGCCTCATCACCGCCTATGACGGCGATCCGCTGCAGGAGCATATCGACCGGCTCGGCGATATGCCGGCGGGCTGGGAGGCGCGCAAAGTCGCCGCGCCGGACGATCACCAGCAAGCGAGCCTCGAACATCTGCTGGCGGGCGAACATCCCGCGCCGCCGACCTTGCCCGAAGCGGACGATCGCGGCTTCGTCGCGATCGAAGCCGACGGCTTTGACGGACTGATCCACTGGCAGGGCAATCGCGCGTCCGACGCATTGCACCTGCACGAGCCGGCCCGGGCCTTGGCCTGCGATACCGCACCCGCCGCGCTCCATATCGATCTGCCCGGTCATGGCCTATCCGACGACTGGTCAGGCGAAGCGCCGAACGACTGGGCCGGATGGGCGGCGCTGATCGACGCCGTGTCCGCGGAACTCGGCACGCTCAAAACCCATATGCCCGCGCCGCCGCCCGGCGATCCGGCGCGCCTCTATCCCGATCTCACGCCCGACCGGTTCGGCGCCTATCTCACCGCCGGCTGGCAGGTCGTTCGCGCGCGGCACTTTTTCGAGCCTTGGTATGAGGCCAATGCGGACCATGCGCGCGCCTTCGATCCGGCTGACCTCGTGCCTGCAAAGCTGGCCGTGGAGCATCGCGACCTGCTCCGCGCGCGCGCCGCCCGCCCCTATCACCTCGCCCTGCTCGACAAGGATCAGTGACCCATGGGAATTCGCGACGACATGCCACTGCTCGCCCGCCATGAAGGCGTGTGGGACGGCAGCTACAGCTATTTCAACGCGGCGAACGAGAAAGTGGACGAACATGCCTCGCGCCTGATCTGCCGCCTGCCCGATGACGGGCCGAACCCCTATCACCAGACCAATCATTACAGCTGGCCCGACGGGCGCACCGAAGTGCGCGATTTTCCAGCGGAGTATCGCGACGGCCGCATCTGGTGGGATAACGATCTCATCAAGGGCTGGGCGTCCGCCGTCGATCTGGACGAATATAACCGCACGATGATGCTCTACTGGCAGCGCACTGGCGATCCGTCCCTCTATCTGTACGAGATGATCCAGCTTTCCGATGACGGCCAGAATCGCTGCCGCACCTGGCACTGGATCCGCGACGGGGTTCTCGAGACGCGCACGTCGATCCAGGAGACGTTCGTGACCAGGGACTGGCGCGCGGTGGATGCCGAGATGGAGGCCAAAGCTGACTGAGTTGGTATCCCTCACAATCCTCTCCCACTTGGGGGGGAGAGGATATGGAGCCTTGGTCGCGCAGCGGCCTAGGCGCAGTTGGAGAGGGGGTGTGCGAAGCGATGCTTCGCGCGCTGCCTTCAGCAGCGCTCACCCTCGCCCAGCTCCGTCTAGGCTCGTTCCTCGCCAAGACTGCACAACCCTCGCCCATCAAGGAAGAGGGAAATGACGGGCAGCCTTTTCGACAAGCTCTGGTCCTCACACGCCATCGCAGATCTGCAGGGCGGTGCGCAGCTGATTGCGATCGACCGGGTATTCCTGCACGAGCGCACGGGACCTGCGGCGCTCAATGCGCTGGCCGAGGCGGGGCGGACGGTCGCCGATCCGGCGCGGGTGTTTGCCGTCGCCGACCATATCGTCGATACCCGGCCCGGACGCGGCGACCAGACGCTGATGCCGGGCGGGCAGATATTCATCACCGAATTGCGCGCGGCGGCCAAGGCGGCGGGCATCACGCTGTTCGACGTGACCGATCCCGACCAAGGCATCGTCCATGTCATCTCGCCCGAACTCGGGATCATACTGCCCGGCTGCACCCTGATCGCGCCGGACAGCCATACCTGCACCCAGGGCGCGTTCGGCGCGCTGGCCTGGGGCATCGGCAGTTCTGAAGCCGAGCATGCGATGGCGACGGGGACCTTGCGGCTCGAAAAACCCAAGTCGATGCGCGTGACCTTCGAAGGCACATTGCAGTTCGGCGTGACGCCCAAGGATATGATCCTCGCGCTGATCGCGGCATACAGCGCGGCGGGCGGCAAGGGCCATGCGGTGGAGTTTGCGGGCGAAGCTGTCGAGGCGCTGTCGATGGAAGGGCGGATGACGCTCTGCAATATGGCGACGGAGTTTTCGGCGATGAGCGGCTTTATCGCGCCCGACGACAAGACCTATGCCTGGCTGGCAGGGCGGCGGTACGCGCCGGAGGGCGCGCATTGGGATGCGGCGCTCGCCTATTGGCAAACATTGAAAAGCGACCCCGGAGCAACGTTCGACGCCGAAATCGCGATGGATGCCAGCGCCATCCAGCCGATGGTGAGCTGGGGCACGAGCCCCGAAGCGAGTGTCGGCATCGACGGCCATGTACCCGAGGACGCGGAAGCCCGGCCGCTGGCCTATATGGCGCTCGAACCCGGGCGGCCGCTCAAGGGCCTTCCCATCGACGCCGCCTTTATCGGCAGTTGCACCAACAGCCGGCTCTCCGACTTGCGGCGCGCCTCTTCCCTGCTCGCAGGCAAGCGCATCGCCGAGGGCGTGAAGGCAATCTGCGTGCCGGGATCGAGCCATGTGAAACGCATGGCGGAGGCCGAAGGTATCGACCGGATTTTCACCGACGCCGGTTTCGAATGGCGCGAGAGCGGCTGTTCGATGTGTTTCTATGCGGGCGGCGAGACGTTCGGTGAGGGGGTCCGCGTAATCTCCTCGACCAACCGCAATTTCGAGAGCCGGCAGGGGCCCAATGTGAAGACCCATATCGCCAGCCCTGAGACCGTTGCAGCCAGCGCGCTCGCCGGTGCCATCGCCGATCCGCGGGAGGTGCGCTGATGCTTACGCACAATATGTTCCCCTCCCGCTTGCGGGAGGGGTTAGGGGTGGGCCAAGCTTGTCACCCAGTCTCATTTGCCGGCCTCCGCGGCGAACCCACCCCCGGCCCCTCCCGCAAGCGGGAGGGGAGAGACTAGCCATGCCTGAGCCCCTCACCACACTCACTTCCCTTCCCGCGCCGATGATCCGCGACAATATCGATACCGACCAGATTATCCCGTCGCGCGAGATGAAGAGCACGGGCAAGACGGGTCTCGCCGACGGGCTGTTCGCCGGGCAGCGCTATACCGAGATCGGCGGGCGCGATCCGCGGCCCCGTTTTGTGCTCAACCGGCCCGACTACGCCGATACACAGATATTGCTCGGCGGGCGCAACTTCGGCTGCGGATCGAGCCGCGAACATGCCGTCTGGGCGCTGGCCGAATATGGCATCCGCGCGATCATCGCCGGGAGTTTCGCGCCGATCTTCGCCGGCAATTGCGTGCGCAACGGGGTGCTGCCGGCAGCGCTCGACCGCGCCGATATCGCGGCGATCGCCGCCGCCGATGCGCCCGTCACCATCGCCCTGCCCGCGCAGACCATCGCCCTGCCGGACGGGCGAAGTTGGTCGTTCGATATCGGCACGGAGGCCAAGGCGATGCTCTTGGAAGGGCTCGATGCGATCGACCTGACGCTCAAAAATGCCGACGACATCGCCATATGGCAAAAGGCGGACCGCGAGGCCCGGCCCTGGATATATTTGGGAGACGGTACATGACCGGCCACATCCACATTTCCGAAGTCGGCCCGCGCGACGGGCTGCAAAGCATCGACCGCGTCATGCATCTCGACGCCAAGAAAGCCTGGATCAAGGCCGAGGCCGAGGCGGGCGTGTCCGAGATCGAGGTCGGGAGTTTCGTGCCGCCCAAACTGCTACCGCAAATGGCCGATACTGCGGAGCTGGTCGCCTTCGCCAAGACCCTATCCAACCTCGAGGTCGTCGCGCTGATCCCGAACCTCAAAGGCGCGGAGCGGGCGATCATCGCCGGTGTCGACAAGATGTCGATCCCCTTCTCCATGTCCGAAACGCACAGCATCAATAATGTCCGCAAGGACCACCCGGCGATGCTGGCCGAGATCCGCGCCATTGCCGAGCTTGTCGCGGCGCAGCCCGAGGATGCGCGGCCGCATTTCGAGGTCGGCCTGTCGACGGCCTTCGGCTGTACGATGGAGGGGCCGGTCAGCGAGGATCAGGTCGTCCGCCTTGCCGAAGCCTCGATGGAGGCGGGCGTGGCCGAAGTCGGCCTGTCGGACACGACCGGCTATGCCAATCCCGAACAGGTGCGGCAGCTCGTCCGCAAGGTGAAAGCGGCGGTGGGCGCGGACAAGCTCAACACGCTGCATTTGCATAACACCCGCGGGCTGGGCCTCGCCAATGTCGTGGCAGGACTGGAAGAGGGCATTACGACCTTCGATGCGTCGCTCGGCGGTCTCGGCGGCTGTCCGTTCGCACCGGGCGCATCGGGCAATATCGTGACCGAGGATCTCGTCTTCATGCTCGAGGCGATGGGCTATGAGACCGGCATCGATCTCGAAAAACTGCTGAAAGTGCGCGAGATTATCGCCGAGGCGCTGCCCGGCGAACCGCTCTACGGCTTCACGCCCGATGCGGGATTACCGCTCGGCTTCCGGGAGGCCGCGTGATGGGAGGCCAACCGCTGGCGGGGCTCCGCGTCGTCGAATTCACCCATATGGTCATGGGCCCCGCGGCGGGAGCGATCCTCGCCGAACTCGGCGCCGAGGTGATCCGCGTCGAACCGGTCGGCGGGGACCGGACGCGGCGGCTGCTCGGCTCGGGCGGCGGCTATTTCCCGATGTATAACCGGCACAAGCAGAGCATCTGCCTGAATTTGAAAGACCCGCAGGGCCTCGTCGCGGCGAAGAAGCTGGCCGACAGCGCCGATATCCTGATCGAGAATTACCGGCCCGGCGCGATGGAGAAACTCGGCCTCGGTTATGAGGCGTTGGCCGAAACCAATCCGAAGCTCATCTACTGCTCGGAAAAGGGCTTCCTGCCCGGGCCCTATGAAAACCGCACGGCGCTCGACGAGGTCGCGCAGATGATGGGCGGGCTGGCGTACATGACCGGACCACCGGGCAAACCACTGCGCGCGGGGGCGAGCGTGATCGACGTGACCGGCGGGATGTTCGGCGTCATCGCGATCCTCGCCGCGCTCGAGCAGCGCCACCGCACCGGGCGCGGCCAGAAGGTCCAGGCCTCGCTGTTCGAAACGACCGTCTATCTGGTGGGCCAGCATATGGCGCAAAAGGCGGTGACCGGTCAGGCGGCGGCGCCGATGCCGGCGCGCGTCTCGGCCTGGGCGATCTACGATGTCTTCGAGACCGCCGACGAGCCCGTCTTCATCGGCGTCGTCACCGATGCGCTGTGGGAGAAATTCTGCGCCCTGTTCGGCCTCGACACTCTCTGGGCGCGCGAGGAGCTGCGCGAGAATAATGCGCGGGTTGAGGCGCGCGAGGAGATCATGCCGGAAATCCGGACGCTGATGAAAAATTTCACGCGCGACGAATTGATCGCGAAGCTGGACGGCACCGGCCTGCCGTTCGCGCCGATCGGCAAACCCGAGGAACTGTTCGACGATCCGCACCTCGCCGCGAGCGGCGGGCTGCAGGACGTAACGCTGACCGATGGCCGCACCGTCCGTCTGCCCGTCCTCCCCATCGACATGGCGGGCGCGCGCACCGGCGCGCCCGATACGCTGCCCGAACCCGGCGACCAGAGCGACGATGTGCTGGCGGGCCTCGGCTATTCGGCGGACCAGATTGCGGCGCTCAAGGCCTCGGGCTCGGCCGCCTAGAGCGCAGCGCGGCACTCGCTCCCCCGCGAGCCCGAAAACGCCACAACCAAGCCTATCATTGCGACAACGGATGCGTTGCAGATACGCCACAGTCTGCGACTTCACTGCGCCGAAAACAAAATTTGTCTGGACAAATTTAGTGCAGACACGGACTGAACGAACAAAGAGTTTTGGGAGGGACTTATGATTTCACGCAACAAGGGACTTTTGTTGGCGACTACGGCCGGCCTGGCGAGCATCGCCATGCCGGGCGGCGCCCAGGCGCAGGTCGTGGGCGAAGGTGCCAACGCGGCCGGTAATGCGCCGATCATCGTCACCGCGCGGCGGATCGATGAGGCGTTGCAGAACGCCCCGGTTTCGGTCGCTGTCGCCACTTCGGAAACCATCGAGCGACTGAACCTGCAGGATCTGACCGACATCGCGCAGACCACGGCCGGCCTGACGTTCGACAATGAATTCGGTCGCGATTCCAACCGCCCTGTCATCCGCGGGCAAGCCAATATTCTCGGCGATTCGGGTGTCGCGACCTTTATCGACGGCATCTACATCACCGGCGCGATCTCCGACTATAATGTGGACGATATCGAGCGTCTCGAAGTCGTGAAAGGCCCGCAATCCGCGCTCTATGGACGCAACACCTATTCGGGCGCGATCAACATCATCACCCGTACGCCGAGCGACGAACTGGGCGGCCGGCTGACGGTCGATATCTCCGAAGACGATCGCTACGAAATCACCGGCAATATCGAGGGCGGCATCGCCGAAGGGCTGACCGCCGGGGCCCAGGTCCGTTACTACGACTTCGGCGGCGAGCATGTGAACCCGAACACGGGCGTGACGTTCGGCCAGGAAGAGTCGATCTCCTTTTCCGGGGTGATTGCCTACGAGCCCGTCGGCAGCCCCGTCCGCGTCCGCCTGCGCGGCTATTATTCGGAAGCCGATGACGGCCAGTCGGCACTGTTCTCGATTCCGGCGACGGCCAACAACTGTATCTTCGATAATGGCGCTCTCTATGGCGGCGGCGGACGGTATTTCTGCGGCACGCTGCAGCCCCAGCCGGTCACCGCCGATCCGAGCATCCAGTTCGCCGCGGGCAGCCCGGTGGGTACCTTTATCGATACGCTGAATCTCTCGTCGCGGATCGAGGTCGATCTGACCGAAGAGCTGACGCTGGTCTCGCTGACCGGCTATAATGATCGTGACACGCTGTTTGCCGTCGATGCCGATTATTCGCCGACCGCGTTCCAGACGGCCGTGTTTACACCGGGCGGCTTCCCCGCAGGCCCGCCCACTTTCGGCCCGATGGGACCGACATTCCCCTTCGGCTATGTCGGCACCACGGTCGACTTCACCTTCGAAGGGCTGACCGACGCGCACGATTTCAGCCAGGAAATCAAATTTCTCTACGAAGGCGATCGCTGGCGCTTCCTGCTTGGCGGCTATTATTTCGAGCAGGATATCGACACGCAGGATGTCCGCCAGGTGCCAGCCAATGCCGCGCAACAGGCGGGCGCGAGCTTCGGCGCGGCCTTTGGCCAGCAGGCGGCCTTGTGTGCGGTCAATCCGATTTGCGGGAGCATCGCGCCGTTCTTTGGCCCAGCCACGCCGAATTCGCGCGACAGCACGCAAACCGACATCCGCAACCTGGCCATTTTCGGTTCGGTGGCGTTCGACATCACCGATAATCTCGAGCTGAGCGTCGAGGGCCGCTATGCCTCGGAGCGCATCACCTTTTCCGCTATCGAGCAGGATGAAGGCGGGCCGATCCTCAACCAGGCGACCGGGCGCGAAACGTTCGACAGCTTCGATCCCCGGATCACTTTGAGCTGGCAGGCCACGCCGGACAATCTGTTCTACGCCGTTTTCGCGACGGGCACCAAGCCGGGCGGGTTCAACGGCGTTACCGCTATCGCCGCCGGTGTACCGACCTTCGATCAGGAAGACGCGACCTCCTACGAAATCGGCACGAAAAACACGTTCGGCGATTTCACCTTCAACTTCGCCGCCTTCCTGAACGAAATCGACGGCTATCAGCTGACGCAGAATGTGCAGAACGCCAACAATACGGTGTCGGCGATCACCAATGCCGGTGACGCGCGCATCCTGGGCTTCGAGATCGAAGCGCAAGTACGGCCGAACCCGAACTGGACGTTCACCGCCAACTATACGATGCTCGACCCCGAATTCACCAACGGGTTCGACGAGAATGAGGGCGTGCTGAACGATGTGCGGGACAATGGCCTCGTCGATTGTTCGATCGGCGACCAGTTCCCGAATCAGGCAGGCTGTACGTCGCTCTTCGGATCGATCGCCGGCCGGCAGATTCCGCGCACCTCGCGGCACACCGTCTTCGCCGATGTCGACTATCAGACCGATCTCGGCGGCAGCGGCTGGCAGTTTTTCGCGGGCGCGAATATCTCGCACCGCAGCCGGGTCTTCGCCCAGGTGCATAACCTGATCGACAATGGCGATACGACTCTGGTCAATGCGCGAGCCGGTTTCCGGAACGACAATTACCGGATCCATTTCTACGTCAACAACCTGACGAACGAAGACTCATCGCCGCTGGTGCTGCGCTATGCGGATGCGAATAACAGCTTCCGCCGCAACTTCGTGGGCGCGCTCCGCCGCAGCCGCCACTTCGGCGTCGCGGTCAGCGCGCGGTACTGAAGCCGATTGCCGATAGGCCAAAAAGGGGCGTCGTTTCTGTCGAAGCGGCGCCCCTTTTTTGTCAGACCTTCGCTTCGCTCAGGCGCCGCACCAGCCCGCGCCCCCTCCCGGCCTCCCATCGAGTGTATCCTGTGGGAGGCCGGGAGGGGGCGCGGGCTGGTGCGGCGACGTTGCGCGAGCAACGTTCTGACAAACTGAATCCGGTGCGGCGCTCGACCGACAGGTCGAGTCTGACAAACAAACTTAAACGGCCATGACCTCCTGCACCGCGCGGTCGGCAGACTCCAGCGCACCTTCGATGCCCCGCGCGCGGATCGCTATATGCTCGCCGGCGAAGATCAGGCGTTCATGCGGCGCGGCCAGCGCATCGGCGAAACCGGTGATCTGGCCCGGCGCCCAGCAGGCATAGGCGCCGCCCGCATAAGGATCGTTGCCCCAGCTGACATAGGCCGCCGGATGCAAAGCCCCGCGCGTTGCCGGGCGGACACGCTCGATCTCGGCCTGGACGAGCGCCATCGCTTCGGCTTGCGGCATCCGGTCGAGCAGTTCCGCCGCCCGGCCCGTGATAAAGCTCTGCATCATGGTGATCTCGCTGCCGCCGCCGCCACGCAGCGCGAAGACCCTCCCCGCATAGCTGTCGCTCCAGATCGAGGGCGGCAGGCCGTCTTCCTCCCAGAAGCGCCGCTCGGGCACGAAATAGGCGCGCACGACGCGGTTATAGGGCAGGCTGCGAATGCCGCGCTGCTGGATAGGCGGCGGCGCGGGGTCGATATCGACGGTTCGCAGCGCGCTGGTCGGTAATGTGATGACGGCATGGGCCGCGCGATACAGGCCGCCATCCATGGTGCGGACTTCCACGCCCTCCGGCCCGCTCGCGATGCTCCGCGCGGCCGCGCCGAACCGTACCCGATCGCCCAGCGCCTCGGCCATGGCATCGGGCACGCGCTGGTTGCCATTCTCGACGGTCAGCAACCGCCCGCCCGGCTCGGCGATCGCCTTCATGATCTGGAACCACATCAGCGCGGACTGATTGTAGGCGGATGCGCCGTAACCCGGATTGATCCCGAAGCCGAGACGCAGCTGTTCGCTCGTCCAGCCGAGATGCGCCGATACCGGCACATCCCATTGGGCAAAGGCGGGATCGCGCCAGCTTGCGACATCGGGCAGCGGATTATCGCGGCCCATCGCGGCGAAGGGCAGCGCCCAGGGCGGCAGTCCCGCGAGCGGCCCGTCGAACGGGTTGCGCGCATGGCCGGCCCATTGATCGGGCAGGATCGTCTCGCCACGCAGCGCGATATAGAGTTCGGGCGGCCCATCGCGCTGCATCGGTGAGTCCTCCACCAGCGGAATATCGAACCGCTCGGCCAGGCCGACGAAGCGGCGATAATTGGAACTGAGCTGGGTGCCGCCGGCTTCGGGGCGGCCGGGCAGATCGGCGAGTGTCTGCACGCGCCCGCCCGCTCGCTCCCGGGCCTCGAGCAGGAGCACGGACGCGCCGGCCTCGGACAGCTGGAGAGCGGTCGAGAGGCCGGCAAGTCCGGCACCGAGAATGATGACATCGGCGCTCTCATTGGCGCGCGCGCCGGTCGCATTGGCGAGGAGCGCGGCCGCCGCCGTGCCCTTGAGGAACGTTCGGCGTGAAAATCCAGTCAAGGTTCAGCCCTCCCGCATGATCGATATGCGCTGAGGCTAGCACCCGGTATTTGTCCGGACAACTCCGTGGCGGCTAGTCGGCTGCGGGTTGATCCAGCGCGCGGATCACGGCGTTCGGGATCGCCGCTTCGTCCCATTCGGTCGGCCAGCTCCGTCCGGCCCGGACGATGACGAGCTCGCGCGACGGGATAATCCATGTCCGCTGGCCGCCATGGCCGTGCAGGAAGACGAGATCGTCGGCCGCGAACGGTTCGCTTTGCCAGGGAATCAGGCCCGGGCGCGGATCGGGCTCGCCGCCGACCCGCTGATCGCCGAGCCAGGTCAGATAGCCATAGCCGGACCGGGTCGGCGCAGGTTCGAGCATCGCATCGATCCAGCCCGCCGGCACCAGCTGTTCGCCGCCGAACGTGCCGCGACTGGCGATCAGCTCGCCGATCCGCAGCCAGTCGATCGGGCGCGACAATATACAGCAGCTCACCATCGGCGTGCCGCCCTCGCGATCGAGATAGAGCGACGCATCGGCCAGATCGAGCGGCCGCCAGAGAGTCCCCGACAGGAAATCGGCATAACGCATGCCCGTCGCGCGCTCGACGACGATGCCGAGCAGATTGGTTTCGTTGTTATTGTAATCCCAGCGCGCGCCGGGCGGATCGGCCTGGGCTAGGCCGAGGATCGGGCCGACGAAATCGCTGCCGAAATACTGGGCGACAGCGGGATTTTCCGGGACCACGGCATAGCCATGCTCGCCGCTGAGCTGTTCGAGCCCGCCGGACATGTGGAGCAGGTTGCGGATCGTGATTGCGCCGCGCGGATCGTCCGCCCATTCGGCGATATAAAGCGCGACCGGATCGTCGATGTTCTCGATATCGCCCTGATCGATGGCGATGCCGACCAGCAGCGCGGCTACCGTTTTCGACATGGATTGCGGGTTGAAATAGGTGTCGCGCCCGCTGTCCCGCCAATAGCTTTCATGGACGAGCGCACCGCGATGGGAAATGAGCAGCGCCGAGCTGCCGATCCGCTCGGCATAGGCCGCGACTGCGTCGATAGCGGCGGCATCGAGCGCATCGCTTTCGGCGATCCGGCGTACGCCCGGATAATCGCCGCCGCGCACGCGCTCGGTCGGCGCATACCATCCGACCGGCGTGGTCAGCGGCTCATAACCGCCCGCCAGAAAGCTGCCGAGCCGCTGTTCGAGCACCGGGTCGGTGGCCACGTCCTGGGCGTCGGCCGGCGCGGCGAAAAGCAGGGACAACAGCCCCATGCCGCCATAGCGCCGCCATCCCTTCATGCTGCGTATCTCCGTTAGCGCTCGATGCGCCTAGAAATCGTACCGCGCGCTGACCAGCCAGGTGCCCGGGGCGTTGTAATAGGTCGTGTTCGCTAGCGTCGACGAGTTATAGTCCTCGCTGAAGCAGTTCGTGCAGGTGAGCGAGAGCCGGAGCCCCTCGTCCACCTCGGCGAAGGTAATCCCGGCGTTCACGACGAAATAGCCGTCATTGAACGAGCCCAGCACGAACTGACCGTTCCCCGTCGTGTTGAAGGTGCCCGGCCCGGACTGGTAGATGGTGACGTTGCTGGTGCCGGATTCGAAGGACGAGCGATACGCCGCGTTTACGGACGGAGTGAAGGTCCAGTTGCTGCCGACCGGCACTTCATAGCTGACGCCGCCGGCGATCGACCAGTCGGGCGTGCGAACCGGTTCGGCAATCCTGCCGTCCGGCGTAACGATACCCGCCCCGCATGCGGGCGACGGCATGTTCGCGGCGAGCGCGGCCTGACATTGCGCCTGTTGCGCGGCAACCGATGTCACCCCGAACTGATCGACGGCCGGGGCATTGCGGTCGATCTTATACTCGTCGTCCTGCCAACCCAGGCTTGCGAAGACATTGAGGCCATCGATCGGCGCCAATGTGAGCTCGGCTTCGATCCCGTAATTCTCGTAATCGGCAAAGTTGCGGGTGATGAACGCGATCGTCCCGTTCGGCCGAACGAAGGCCGAGGGGGTCTGCAGGCCCGTCGTATCAGCATAATAGGCCGTCACGTTGAGGCGCGCCCGGTTGTCCCAGAATTCGCTGCGGAAGCCTGTTTCGTAACTCCAGGTCGTTTCCGGACCGAACGGCAGCAGTTCGGAGCCCGCCGTGCCGCGCGCATTCCAGCCGCCCGATTTGAAGCCGCGCGTCGCGGAGACGAAGAACAGCAGGTCGTCATTCGGCTCATAGGTCGCCGCGAAGCGCGGCGTGAAGATGCTGACCGACTGCGAGTCGGGAATCGTCGCGCCGTTCGTGGCGACCAGGTTGAAATTGCTCAAACAGCCCGGAGCCGACTGATCGCCGTTACAGACCGGACGGTTGTCGCGAATCTGGAAATTCTTCTCCTCGTCGGTCCAGCGCAGGCCCGCCGTCAGCGTGATCTGGTCCGTAACATGCACGTCCGCCTGTCCGTAAAGCGCGAAGGCTTCCGCGTCGTTGTCGATCACCCGGTCCGCAAGCAGGAAGGGGAAGCCGACCGCGCCGAACGTATCGGCGAAATCCGTGCTCGTATCCTCGTAGAAATAGTAACCGCCGGCCACGAAATCGATGAGACCGTCCGCCAGCGACCCGTTGAACCGGACCTCCTGCGTGATCTGCGTATTCGTCTGATCGTTGAAGATGTTGAACCCGCCGAACGGAGATCCGATCACCGCCGGAAACGGATTGGCCGGACTGGGCCCGAAGCGGCCGTCGAAAAAGTCCAGATTGAACTGCTGCACAAGGTGCGTGTAGCCGGTAATGAAGCTCACCGAGATTTCGTCGCTGAGATCGAGCTCGATGTTGGACGTGATCAGATCCATGTCCGAACGGCTGCCGAGCCCGTAATTCGCCTTGCGGCCCGATATGCCGGGGAAGGGCGCGGCCGGATTTTCGATCGACCCCGTCGTCGCAAATCGCACATCGCAATTGGCGGGCGTTGCCGGGTCGATAGACCGGCACGGGAAGTTCAGGATATTCTCGCCGTCATTGTTGATCCGCGCATAGGCGATATTCCATTCCGCGATATCGGTATCGAGCCGGAAGGCGATGCGCGCGCCATAGCCGTCGCTGTCGTTCAGCGTTTCGCCGGTCGTGATATTGTCCACATAACCGTCATCGTCATTATAGTAGCCGCTGACCTTGAACGCCGCGCTGTCGCTGACCGGGATATCCATCGAGCCGCGCACGAGGATGCGGTCGAACCGGCCATAGCCGAGTTCCATAAAGCCACCGAATTCGTCGCCCGGCTCGCGCAGGATGATGCTGATCGCGCCGCCCGTCGTATTACGGCCGAACAGGGTGCCCTGCGGACCGCGCAGCACCTCGACGCGCTCGACATCGAACAGGCTGAGATTATTGCCGTTCTGGCGGGCGAGATACACCTGGTCGACATAGGTGCCGATCGGTGGATCGAAGGTGGCGATCGATTCCGTGTTGCCGATACCGCGCAGGAAATAGGCGTTGGACGCGCCAAGGCCCGTATTGTTCTGGGCAATCAGGTTCGGCACGAACTCGCCGAGTTCGAGTGTATTGCCGATGCCGCGCGACTGGAGTTCGTCGGGCGAGAAGGAGGAAATCGCGATCGGAATGTCCTGGACATTCTCTTCACGGCGCTGGGCCGTCACGACGATCGCGCCGAGCCCTACCGGATCGACGCCGGGATTGTCGCCTTCCGCCTGGGCCATCGCAGGAGCGGATGCCATCGCGGCAGCCATCGCTGCGCCCGATAAGGATAGTTTAAAAACTGTGCGTGTGGCGACCATTTCGTTTCTCCCAAAACCCTGCTGCCGCATGACTATGACACTATCCGGCATTTCTCAAGATTTGTCCGGACAAATTATTTTTTAGGCGAACAGTGTTGCCAAGCAACCACGCATGGGCGTGGATTGACCAACAACCCGTTAGTCAATCCCAACAACTAACAGCGGAGGGGATCAACCGAGCGGCATGCCCGGCTTGAGAGTCTCGGTAACCGCAAGAAGATCGTGGATCAGCGCCTGCGCCGCCGGTTGCAGCGGGGAACTGCGGCGCGTGGTGAGCATCCCGATACGCTCCGACGGAAATTCCGGGCGGTGCAACGTGCGGAATTGCCCGGCCATCGTCTCGTTGATCACCAGCTCGCTGGAGAGCAGCGCGATGACATCGCTCTGCGCGATCATCGCCTTCGCGATCCCGACAGAGTCCATGTCGATCGTATTCGTTGGCGGTTCCACGCCAACCGCGAGAAAGGTCGAACAGATTTTGCGCCAGCGCCCGGCCAGCGTTCCCGATGTCGCCCAGGTCTGCTGAGACAGATCGGCGAGGGTAACGTTGGCCTCGCTCGCCAGCGGGTGATCGTGCCGCATCACGATCAGATCGGAATCGCGGAACAGATGCTGCGTTTCGAGCATCGGATCGATCTCGAAATCGGGAAGCGGGCAGCTCGCCACGAATTCCACCTCACCGTTCAGCAGCCGCTCGAACAGCGTGTCCGAGGCGCCGGTCGCCAGACTCACCTTGATGTTCGGCCGCCGGCGACGATAGCGCAGGACAGTCTGCGGCGCGATGCGCGAGACGAAGGACCAGCCGATGCCGGCGCGGACATAGCCATCCTCCGCCCCGCGCAATGCGCTCAGTTCGGCCGCCGCGAGCCGCGCTTCGGAAAGGATCACTTTTGCCCGCCGGGCCAGCGTATGGGCGAAAACCGTCGGCGCCGGACCATAGGGTCCGCGCTCGAACAGCTCGACGCCCAATTGCTCTTCCAGCTTCTTGACGCTTTTCGATATCGCCTGTTGCGTCACGCCATTATCGGTCGCCGCCCGGCCGAAATGCCTGAGATCGTACACGGCCAGAAAATGCTGCAATTTCTTGGGATCCATCGACGGTTTGATAAACCGACTGCGAAGGCGGCTGTCGTTCATGTCTCTCTCCTGGCTGGCGGCGCCATACCATTGGTTGTTGGAAACGCATAATTCGGCTGTGATAATCGATTGACGGGAATCGCACAGGGACATGAAAATGCACCGGAAAATGAGGCACCTGCTGGACGATGTGATGCCGGCCATGGTGCGGCATGAAGGCGTTTGGGAAGGCGTGTACCGCCATATCGACGCGGAAGGGACGCTGGTCGATCGTCACGATGCGCGGATCGTGTGCGAATTCCCGGGCAGCGGCGAGGCCGCCTATATCCAGCATAACCTGTTTATCTGGGAGGATGGCCGCGAACATCGAACGCGGCTCCCGGGCGTCTATCGCGACGGCAAGCTGTGGTGGGACATGCCGACCTTTCACGGCTATGCCTGGGAAACCGAAGACGATGTCCTGATGCTCAACCTCACGCGACGCGACGAGCCGGGCGCCCATTTCATCGAGATCATCGTGCTGGGCGAAACCGGCGACCGGCGATCGCGCACCTGGCACTGGTTCAGGGACGGCGCTCTCTACAAGCGGACGCTGTGCGAGGAACGCCGCGTCTCGGCGACAGTCAGCGCCGACGACCCGGCCTTCACACCGGGCACGACTGTGCGCTGACGCCGCTGCCGAGCCGACCGTTTACGGACGCAGAACCAGCGCCCCTTCGACATCGCCCGCGCGCAGCCGCTCCAGCGCCATATTCGCATCGTTCAGCGGCAGGGCGGTCACATGGGTTTGCACGGGCACCTTGGCCGCGATCTCGAGAAATTCGATGCCGTCCTGCCGGGTGAGATTGGCCACGGACAGGATCGCGCGCTCCTCCCAGAGATCGGCATAGGGAAAGGCGGGAATGTCGCTCATATGGATGCCCGCGCACACGACGCGGCCGCCCTTGCGAACCGCTTTCAACGCCGCGGGCACCAGCGCGCCGACCGGCGCGAAGATGATCGCGGCATCGAGCGGAACAGGCGGCGCCTCCTCGGACGATCCCGCCCATGTGCAACCGAGCGACCTGGCGAAGGCCTGTGCTGCCTCATCACCCGCACGTGTGAAGGCATAGACATTGCGCTCCTGCCAGACCGCGACCTGCGCCACGATATGGGCCGCCGCGCCGAAGCCGTAGAGCCCGATATCGCGCCCCTCTCCCGCCATGCGCAGCGACCGGTAACCGATCAGCCCCGCGCACAGCAGCGGCGCGGCATGCACATCGTCGAATGCGGACGGTATCGGCAGGCAGAAGCGGGAGTCGGCAACGACATGGGTGGCGAACCCGCCATCGCGCGAAAAGCCGGTGAAGAGCGGCGCGTCGCAGAGATTTTCCCGGCCGCCCTTGCAGTAGCGGCATTCGCCGCAGGCCCGGCCGAGCCAGGGCACGCCGACCCGGTCGCCGATGGCAAAGCCGGTGGCATCGGGCCCGAGCGCCATGACCGTGCCGACGATTTCATGCCCGGGCACGATCGGCTGGTCGGCGCCGATATCGCCGTCCACCACATGCAGGTCGGTGCGGCAGACGCCGCAGGCCCGGACCGCGATCAGCATGTCGTGCCCTTCGGGCGTCGGGACCGTTCGCTCCACCGCGCGCAGCGGCGTTGCGGGCCTGTCGAGCTGCATCGCGCGCATGTCGGTCATTCGATTCGCTCCTTGTGGGGCCGAAAGCACAGCATGGGACATGGCTGACCTGCTCTGAACTTGCGCTGGATCAATGCGCTGCGAAAGGCCGGGTGATATCCCCGAGTCGTATCACAATACATCCAGCGAGAAGGAGGATATCATGCTGAAATTCCTGCCGACCAATGGCGATGTGATCGCCGCCGAAACGAGCGGAAAGGTTTCCCGCGCGGAGATGGAAGAGATGCTGGACCGGATCGAAGCCGCGATCGATGCGAACGAGACCGTGCATTTCTTCTGTTCGATCGCCGATTATGACGGGTTCGAGACGGACGGCCTGCCGGACATCATGGCGCGCGGCTGGAAACTCATCGGCAAGCGCGAGAAACTCGGGCGGATCGCCGTCGTGACCGATACGTCCTGGCTGCGCTGGGCGGCGCGTCTCGAAAGTGCGCTGCTCCCGGGCATCTCCTACGAGACCTTTACCATGGACGAGCGCGATCGCGCGCTGGCCTGGGTCAAGGGCAAGGAAGAGATGCCGCATCGCGAGGCGTTCACCTTCATCGAAACCGACGATCCCGAAATCCTCGGCTTCGCGCTCAATGGCCGGGTTTCGGCCCAGGAGATGGAGCGCGTTTCCGACGACCTCAACGACAGGCTCGAGCATGGAAGCCCGAAACGGATGCTCGGGCGGTTCACCCATTATCGCGGCTTCTCGCCCGCCGGAATCATGGACGAGGATTTCTGGGCGATGAAACGCGACATGATCCGCACGCTGGATCGCTATGCGCTGGTGGGCGCGCCGAACTGGATGACATCGATGATCCGGGCGCTCGACCCGCTGTTCCGCGTCGAGGTCCGCTGTTTCGAAAGCGACGCCGAGGCCGATGCCTGGGCATGGCTGGGCGCGACGCCGCGTGCGGAGCAGGATATCGCCGCCTGACGCGATATTGGTGATCGGGCGCGTCTCGGCTAACACGGCGTCATGGCAGATGTTTCACAGGACGCCGCCGAGCTTGTCGCCCTCGCCCGCGAGGCCGCGCTGCGTGCGCACGCGCCCTATTCGGGCTTTTCGGTCGGCTGCGCGATCGAGGCCGAGGACGGCAGCATCGCGACCGGCAGCAATATGGAAAATGCCTGTTACCGGCTCGGCACCTGCGCGGAAATCGCGGCGCTGACATCCGCGCAACAGGCGTTCGGGCTCGGCAAGGTGCGGCGTATCGCGGTCGCGGGCGGTCATATCGGCGAAGATGGTGAACTCACCGGCGCGCAAGCGGTGACGCCCTGTGGCGGCTGCCGCCAGGCGATTGCCGAGGCCGGCGACCTGTCCGGCTTCGATATCGCGGTCATCGCGGCATCGGGCGATGGCTCGGTTGTATCGAAAACGACGATCGCCGCGCTGCTGCCCCGGAGCTTCGGCGCGGACAATCTCGACGACGCGGCCCAGCAATAAAGCCCAGCTAAGCCAGCCCGATCTCGCGCAGCCGCTCGAGCAGATAATCATGCGCGCTCAAAGGCTCGGGATAGCGGTTCGGGCGTTCTTCGCTAATGCAGCTCGGCAGCGTTTCGATCATGTAATCGGGCCGGAAATGCAGGAAAAAGGGCATCGAATAGCGCGAAAAACCGCGCCGTTCGGGGGCCGGATTGACGACCCGGTGCGTCGTCGAGGGCAGGACGTGATTGGTCAGCCGCTGGAGCATATCGCCGATATTGACCGCCAGTTCGCCTTCCTTCGGCTTCACCGGCAGCCAGTTGCCATTGGCGTCGAGCAGTTCGAGCCCCGCCTCTTCCGCGCCCAATAGCAGCGTGATCGTGTTGATATCCTCATGCGCCGCCGCGCGCACGCCCGGCGCATCTGCGGGCACCGGCGGATAATGGATGAGCCGCATCACCGAATTGCCGTCCTCAACCGTATCGTCGAAGAAATCGGGCGCAAGGCCGAGATAGGTGGCGATCGCCGTCAATATCCGCATCCCGGCGCTTTCGAGCGCGGTATACAGCTCGGTGAACGTGTCGTGGAAGCTCTCGACCTCTTCGGGCCAGATATTGGGCAGCATCAGATCGGCGAAACGGTGACCCTCGGGCAGCGACCGGCCGACATGCCAGAATTCCTTCAGGTCATGCTCGGTCGCATCCTTGGCGACCTCGGTGCCGAACGGCGTATAGCCGCGCGCACCGCCGCCGCCTTCGACGAAATATTTGCGTTTGGTATCTTCGGGCAACGCGAAAAATTCGCGCGCCTTCGCATCGGCCCGCGCGATCAGATCGGAGGAAATCCCGTGATCGGAGACGATGGCAAAGCCGTAGGTCTTGAACGAGTTGCCGATCTCGTCGGCGAAACCGTCCGGGTCCCTATCGGAATCCTGGAGAGAAACAGAGGCGACTGTATCGGGCACGATATATTCCTGTGATAAAGCGTGTTCGAACCGACCGGGTCTCTATCAGCTCAGCAGCAATCCGGCGAGCGCCGCGCTCATCAAATTGGCCAGCGAGCCGGCCGCCAGCGCGCGGAGGCCGAGCTTCGCGATCATCGGGCGCTGGTTGGGCGCGAGCCCGCCCGTCACCGCCATCTGGATCGCGATCGAGCTGAAATTCGCAAAGCCGCAGAGCGAGAAGGTGACGATGGCATAGCTGCGCGGCGAGAGCTGCCCTTCGAGCCCGCCAAGACTGATGAACGCGACGAACTCGTTGAGGACGATCTTCTCGCCGAACAGGCTGCCCGCGAGCCCCGCCTCTTCCCATGGCACGCCGATCAGGAACATGACCGGCGCGAAGATGTAACCGAGCAGTTGCTGGAAGGTCAGCTCGTCCGCGCCGAACCAGCCGCCGACGCCGGACAGCAGCCCGTTCGCCAGCGCGACCAGCGCGACAAATGCGAGCAGCATCGCGCCGACCGCCACGGCCAGCTTCACGCCCGTCTGCGCGCCCTGGGCCGCCGCCATGATGACGTTGGCGGGCTCGGGCTCGTCGTCCGTGCCGACCGGCTGCGCCTCGGGTTCGACCAGGGCGCCGGGTTCATCCGGCATCATGATCTTCGCCATCAGGATACCGCCCGGCGCCGACATGAAGGCGGCGGCGAGCAGGAAGGGCAGCGCCTCGTCGCCGAGCAACGCGGCATAGGCCGCCAGGATCGTCCCCGCGACGCCCGCCATGCCGACGCTCATCAGAGTGAAGAGCTGCGCCTTGGTCAGCGCGGCGAGATAGGGCCGGATCACGAGCGGCGATTCGCTCTGGCCGACAAAGATGTTGGATGCCGCCGCCAGCGATTCGACGCGCGTGATGCCCGTCACGATCTGGATCGCTCCGCCGACCCATTTCACGATCAGCTGCATGATGCCGAGATAATAGAGAATCGAAATCACCGAGGCGAAGAAGATGATGACGGTCAGCGCGGAGAGCGCGAAACTGTTGCCGCCCAATTCGGGCGAGGCCATCGGGCCGAAAATGAAATTGGTCCCCTCCTGCGCATAGCCGAGCAGGTTCGACACGCCGCGCGCGGCACCGGCGATCGCCGCCCGCCCCCAGGGCGTATAGAGAACCAGCACCGCCATCCCCGCCTGCAGGCCGAAGGCCGCGGCGACGACGCGCAGCCGGATCGCCTTGCGGTTGGACGAGAGCAGGACGGCGACCAGCAGGATCACGGCGATCCCGGCAAAGCTCATCAGGATGCCGCCGCTTTCCATATTACCAGACCATGCCCTGCTTCGCGCCGTTTTCCGCCGCGGCGAGCCGGTCGATCGCCTCGCCGATATCGTCCGCGACGAGCAATTGTTCGCGGCGCGCCGGGGATATGAAGCCGCTGGACACGGAATGGTCGACGAATTCGATGAGCGAATTCCAGAAACCGGTCACGTTGAGCAGCAGGAACGGCTTGGCATGATAGCCGAGCGCATTCCACGACCAGGCTTCGAACAGTTCGTCCAGCGTGCCGATGCCGCCCGGTAGCGCGACGAAACCGTCGCACAGATCGGTCATCTTCGCCTTGCGCTCATGCATGGAGGAAACGATGTGGAGCTCGGTCAGCCCTTGGTGCGCGACTTCCAGGTCGACCAGTGCTTCGGGGATCACGCCATGGACTTCGCCGCCCGCGTCGAGCACCGAATCGGCGATGACGCCCATCAGGCCGAGCTTCCCGCCGCCATAGACGAGGCCGATATCGCGGGCGGCCATTTCCTTGCCCAATGCCGTCGCCGTTTCGGCAAAACGCGGCTCCCCGCCCGTGTTCGAGCCGCAATAAACCGCCAGTCGCTGCATTCAGTTTCGCCCCCGGACGCGTGGTACGTCATCGGCATGGCGGCGGACGGCGATATTGTAAACGGTCAATTGCGCGCCAGTCCGTCAAGGGCGCCAAGCGGACGCGCGCCATAATCGGCGATGACTTCGGCGGCAGCGGCCGCGCCCAATTGCAAGCTCGCCTCCAAAGGTCGCCCCCAGGCATGGGCGGCGAGAAAACCGGCCGCGAACAGGTCGCCCGCGCCGGTGGTGTCGACCAGCGCGCGCGGCGGTTCCGCCGGTACGGCCACCGTGGTGCCCCTTGTCGCCGCCATCGCGCCGTCCGCGCCGCAGGTGATGACGCACAGACCGGCGTGGCGGTGGATTTCGGCGATGGCGGCATCGAGATCGCTCGTCCCGGCGAGCGCGCGCGCCTCGTCTTCGTTGCCGAACAATATGTCGATCCGTCCGCTTTCGAGAAACCGGACGAAGTCCGCCCGGTGGCGGCGAATACAGGCGATGTCGGACAGGGTGAAAGCGACCTTGCGCCCGGCCTTGTGCGCGAGATCGGCCGCCCGTTTCATGGCCTCGCGCGGCGCTTCATGATCCCACAGATAGGCTTCGAGATAGATGATCGCGGCGCGCGCGATCTGATCGGGATCGAGCGCATCGGCCGACAGATGCTCCGACGCACCGCGATAGGTGTTCATCGTCCGCTGCGCGTCCGGCGTGACGAGGATCAGGCACTGGCCGGTCGTGATATCGCCCGCCAGGGGCGGCGTCTCGAATTGCACGCCCTGGGCGCGGATATCGTGCGCGAATATGGTGCCGAGCTGGTCCGGTCCGATCTGCCCGACAAAGGCCGCGCGCCCGCCCAGCGCGGCGATGCCGGCCATGCTGTTCGCAGCCGAGCCGCCGCTCGTTTCCTGAGCCGGGCCCATCCGGGCGTAGAGCCGGTCCGCTTCGGCCCGGTCGATCACGCGCATCGACCCCTTGGGAACGCCCTCGGAGGCGAGCAGCTCTTCATCGGCCGGGGCGATCACATCGACGACGGCATCGCCGATCGCCAAAACGTCAAACTCTGTATCGGTCAAACCGCTCTCACTTTTTGCCTCGGCAATCGCCCTCTTTTGTTGGGGCGGCGAACAGGATAGAGGATCGCGATGTCAACCGCACCTGCTTCTCCTACCGCTCCGGCGCCGCTATCGCGCTCGCTCTTCATTTTTTCAATCCTTTATGGCGGGATGACCTGCATTGCCGGCGTGCTGGCGTTCAAGCAGGTCGCTCTGGGGCCGCTTGCGGTGGAAGCCGGCATCTTCGCCTTCCTGATGCTGGTCGTTATCTCCAGCACCGTCACCCAGACCCATGGCCAGGCCACGGCGAACCGCCTCGTGCTGTACGGTTTCTTCCCGCTGGGCGTTTCGGTGCTGCTGATCCTGCTCGTTCTTTCGCTGCCGGTATCGGACAAGATGCCGCCGGAAAATCTCAGCGCGTTCGAGACGGTGCTCTCGCAAACGCCGCGGATCATGCTCGCCGGCCCCATCGCCTATGGCGTGTCGCTGCTCCTCAACGTCAGGATATTCGGCGCGCTGCGCGGCGCGGCGGGCGATAGCGGGGTCGGCGTGATGGTCCGCGGGGCGATCGCCTCGGCGCTCAGCCAGTCGGTCGATACGCTGATCTTCATCACGGTGGCCTTTTACGGCGAGTTTCCGATCGGATCGCTGCTCGCCGGGCAGATGCTCGCCAAGATCGTGCTCTCCGCCATCCTCGTCCCGCCGCTGATCATCCTGCTGGTCAAGCTCGCCAGGCGGCTTGACGGGCCGCGTCACGAACCGCTGACGACGTCTGTCTAATCGCCCCTGGCCGGTACGACACTGGCCAGATTGGTATCCAGCGTAACGGCAACCCGGGCGGCATCCGGTGCCGTGGCGGTGGCCATGCGCGCATGCCAGATTTCGCCCGTCGGCGCGGCTATCGCGAAGACTGTAGCGGCGCCGAGCACATGGCGGCTGACAATCTCATGGCCCTCGCTGGCTGCCCCTGTGAGCCCAACCCCTTCCGGACGGACCAGGGCCGTCGCCGTGGCTCCGTCTTCGATGTCAGGCGCGCCGATCGATCCGAAGGGCGTCGCGAGCACGCCGGACTGCACCGGCCCCGTCCATTCGTTGACCTCTCCGAGCAAGCGCGCCGCGTTCGCCGCGACCGGATTGCTATAGACGGTCGCAGGTGGCCCGGACTGGATGATTGCGCCATCGACCATCAGGGCCAGATCGTCGGCCATGAACATGGCCTCGGTCGCGTCGTGCGTGACGATGAGGACAGCCGCGCCCGACGCTTTGAGCGCGTCCAGCGTGGTCTCGCGCAGCGCCTCGCGGAGCCGCGCATCGAGGCCCGAAAAGGCCTCGTCGAGCAGGATGATCTCCGGTTCCGGCGCCAGAGCACGGGCGAGCGCGACGCGCTGCTGCTCGCCGCCCGACAGGGTGTGCGGATAGGCATCGGCCTTGTCGGCCAGTTCCACGGCCGCCAGCTTTTCCATCGCCATCGTGCGGCGCGCGGCGCGCGGATGTCGGCGCAGGCCGAACAGCACATTGCCGAGCGCGGTCAGATGCGGGAAGAGCGCGAAATCCTGAAACACGATGCCGATATTGCGATCCTCGGGCTGCACGCGGACGGCGCCATCGGTCAGCATCCGCCCGTCGCTGGCGATGGTGCCGCTATCGACGCGCTCCAGTCCCGCTATCGCCCGGAGCAGCGTCGACTTGCCCGCGCCGGACGGGCCGAGCACGGCCGTGACTTCCCCCTTGCGCAGATCGAGATCGACGGCGCGAAGGACGGGACGACCATGCCAGGATTTGGTCAGGCGGCGGGCGGAGAGCAACGGGTCGGTCAATGGACGGCTTCGCTCCGGCCGTTCGCGGATACGAGCCGGGCAACGATGATCATCGCCGGCAGCCCGATCGCCACCAGCATCAGCGACGGCAGCGCAGCCTGGGCCAGCCGCTCGTCGGACGCATAATTATGGGCGGTCACGGCGAGCGTTTCGAAATCGATCGGCCGCAGGATCATCGTTGCCGGCAGTTCCTTCATCACCTCTATGAACACCAAAAGCGCGGCGGTGGCTATACCGCCGAAAGCGAGCGGCAGATGGACGCGCAGGATCACAGCGCCGGGCCGCGATCCGAGCGTACGCGCCGCATGATCGAGGCTCGGGGATATCCGCGCCAGCGCGCTTTCGGCCGGGCCGATGGCCGCCGCGGCGAAACGCGCCTGATAGGCGAAGAGCAGCGCGAGGATGCCGCCACCGGCTATTGCCGGAGCGGCCGCGCCCATACCCGTATCGGCCAGTTGCTGCACATAGCCAAGCACGCCCAGCACGCCCAACGCGGCAACGGCGCCGGGTATCGCATAGCCGGCATGCGCCGCGCGCACCGCACCGCGCGCGAAGCGCCCGCCCGTCCGCGCGGCATAGGCCGCGCCGAGGCCGAGCATCGCGGCAATCAGCGCCGAGGCCGTCGCAAGGATCAGCGTCCCGCGCAGCGCATCGAACGGAAAGCGGATCGCCTCGATCTCGATGGCGAGCTGGACCAGCCGTCCCCCCGGTACGATGAGGCCGATGGCGAGCGGGGTGACGCACAGCGCGAAGGCGAGCCAGCCTTTTGCCGGCGAAAGCGGCAGGCGGGGCGGCGGATGCTGGCGGCCGCCACGCTCGGCAACGCTGCGCCGTTTGCGCGCGGCGCGCTCGACACCGAACAACAGCATCATGGCAAACAGCAGGATCAGCGCGAGCTGGGCCGCGGCGGCCGGCTCCCCGAACGATCCCCAGGCGCGGATGATGCCCACCGTGAAGGTCGGCGCGCCGAGGAAATCGACCGCCCCGTAATCCGCCAGCGTCTCCATGACCGCGAGCGCCACACCGGCCATGATCGCCGGACGGGCCAGCGGCAGCGCGACCTCGGCAAAGGAGCGGAACGGCCCCGCGCCCAAGGATCGCGCCGCGTCCGCAGCGCCCGTGCCGTGCGTTTCGAACGCTTGGCGCGCGAGCAGGAAAACATAGGGATAATAGGCGAAGGAAAAGACGAAACCGGCGCCGATCAGGCCGCGCACCGTCGGCAGTGCGCCGCCGCTGGCGGCGAATACCGGCCCGCCGGCCGCCGTCATCGACACCCAGGCATAGGCCGCGACATAGGCGGGCATGGCGAGCGGCAGCGCCAGGCCCCAGCTGAAAAAACCGCGCCCGGGAAAGCGGTAGCGGGCGATCAGCCAGGCAGAGGGAACCCCGAGCAGGACCGTCCCGATTGCCGTGATCGCGGCCAGCGCGGCTGAGTTCCACGCATAAAGGCCGAGCTGGGTATCGGCGAGATGGCGCAGATGATCGCTGCCGCCGCCCAGCGATATGGCCAGCAGGGCCACAATCGGCGCGACACATAGCAGCGCCGCGGCGACCGCAAATGGCGTCGGGTTGAATCCGAGGCGGAGCGGCAGCCGCGGTCGGCCGCGCGCTGTACCGTCAGCCGTTACTGCCATCCCGCCCTATCGAACAGCCGCTGCGCTTCGGCCTGGTTCTCGCCCAACACGGTCGCGGCAAGCGGATCGGCTTCGAAATCGCCCAACTCGTCGAGCACGGCATTCTCATAGGTCACCGAGGCTACGGCCGGATATTCGTTCGTCAGTTCGGCGAAGAAGCGCTGGGCCTCGTCGGACACGGCGAATTCGAGAAACTCCTGTGCGAGCTCGGGATTGGGCGCGTTACGCGACATGCCCATGCCCGAGATATTGACGTGCACGCCTTGCTCGGCGTTCGGCCAGAACAACGCGAGGCCCTCGGTGACATCGGGCTCGCTGCCCATCAGCCGGGCGAAATAGTAATGATTGACGATCGCGACATCGCACTCGCCGGCCGCCACGGCCCGGATCTGGTCGCTGTCGCCGCCAAGCGGCTCGCGTCCGAAATTGGCGGCCACGCCTTCGGCCCATTGCTGCGCCGCATCTGAGCCCCAGCGATCGATCAGCGCCGCGAGCAACGAGATATTGTAGACATTGCCGGAAGACCGCGCACAGACGCGCCCGCGGAACGCGGGTTCGGCGAGCGAGGCATAGCCGGTCAGTTCCGATGCATCGACCCGGTCTTCGGCATAAACGATGACCCGCGCGCGCGTCGAAATCGCGAACCACAAGCCATCCGGGTGCCGCATGGTGGCGGGCACACGCGCGTCGAGCAGGTCCGAGCGGACCGGCGCGAACAGATTCGCCTGTTCGGCGCGCCACAGCCGTCCGGCGTCCGCGGTGATAATCACATCGGCCGGGTTGCGACCGCCGGTCGCCGAAATCCGCTCGACAAGCAAATCGCCATCGGCCTCGATCGCCTCGACGGTCGCGCCAGTTGCCTCCTCGAAGGCTTCGTAAAGCGCATAGTCGGAATCATAATGCCGCGAGGAATAGATGGTCAGCGTCTGGCCGTCGCCGGCCCCCGGATCGCCGCTAGAGTCGGGCGAACCGCATGAGGCGACAAGAATGCCGGCGAGAATCGCGATAGTGGGTATGATACGCATGGAGGGCCTCATGACGGGTTTGGTGTGAATTGCATAGATGGAATATTATTAGGAATGATTATCAATAGCAACTAGAAATACGCCTGCTGAAAACGCTGAGCGGGTGACAAATCACGCAAAAAGTTCCACATCGTTTCAAGCATCGGTGTCGAGAGAATAAGCATTCCGAATTCATGATCGAACAGAACGAGATTCCGACGCTCAGCGAACATGAGGGCGCTCTCCTGGATGTCGTGCGCCGGAACGAACCGGTGACCGGTTATCAGATCGCGCAAACCTACGGGAAAAGCCCGGTTGCCTCTTTCAACAAGAGCAAGGGCCAGATTTATCCGATGATCCGCCGCTTCAACAAGGCCGGCCTGATCGAGGGCAGCTATGTCGAGGGCGATGGACGCGGGACGGAGGTCTGGAGTTGCACGGAAAAAGGGCTGGCGGCCCTGCGCCACTGGTCGCGCCAGATACTGGACGCCCATCTATTGCTGGAAGATCCGCTTCGCACGCGGCTGATGACCTTCGATCTGCTAACGGAAAAGGAGCGTTTCGATTGGATCATGAGCGCCAAAGCCAAGGTTGCGCAGAAGATCGAAGAGGTCGAGGCCTTTAACAGCGAGGTCGACGTGCCGTTCCAGCAGTTCGTCCATGACAATGCGATCAGTTCGCTCAGAATGCGTATGGACTGGCTCGACCGGCTCCTGTTCGCCCATACGAAAGCGGATGCCGGCAGCGGCAAAGGTTAGCCGCCGTTGCGAAAGCCCGCCCTCAAAAAAAATGGCGAGGGTGGGACTTCCAAAAACCACCCTCGCCACCGAATAGAACGTGACCAAACGTTCTAACTTGTCGTGTCCCCGCTAGAAGCGCAGTCGGCCGGTGACCGAGTAGCGGCGGCCGAGCGCGTCATAAGTCGACGGATAGGTCTCGCCATTGTTGAAGGACGGCGTGCCGATGAACGAGCTCGTTTTCGGCGGGTCGCGATCGAGGAGGTTTTCCACCGTCAGCGTTACGTCGAAATTCTCGCTGACATTGGAGCGGATCGTCAGGTCGAAATAATTCGCCTCGTCGAACGCTTCCGATTCGGGCAGGAAACCCTGGCCCGCACCGCGGAATTGATATTCCACACCGTCGATCCAGCGCCACAGCAGCGATATATCGACCAGATCGTCGATGCTGGCTGTGGTTCGCAGGTTGAACTGCCATTCGGGTCTGATCGGGTCGCAGTTGGTGCCGAAAAGTCCGATACATTCGAGATTGGTTGACGTCGGCGTCGCCTGGAATTTGAAGCTTTCCCACCAGGTGCCGTTGAAATCCCAATTGATCGAACCGAAGCTCACGGGCAACGTATAGCTGACGCGCAAATCAACACCGCTCGTTTCGAAACGCCCGAGGTTGGAGAGCGGCAGGATAATCCCGGGCGTCTCCGCACCGCCGTTCAGCGAACCGTTGAACGGGTTGCGTCCAAAGCTCGCGCATAACGAGGGATCGGGCCCATTGCCGTCATTGTTCGCACCGAAACATGGCGTCAGCACATCGCCGACAGTCGGGGTGCTGACGGCATCGGTCACCGTGATGTCGAAATAGTCGATCGAGAGGACGAGACCCGGCACCTGCCGTGGGGTCGCCACGAGGCCCAGCGTGATCGATTCGGCTTCTTCGACGTCGAGATTCGCGTTGCCGCCTGAACTGGCATTGATCTGCGCGGCCGAAGGCTGCGGGATATTGCCGATGGCCGCAGCCGGTGCGCCCTGGGCAATACAGATCGCCGTCAGCGTCGCATTGCCGACCGGATTGGCGCCCGCACACGGATCGACGGGCAGCGCCGTCAGGCCGATGGTCGTCGGCGTGAACAGTTCGCCGATATTCGGCGAGCGAACCGATACCTGATAGATGCCGCGGAAGCGGAAGCCTTCGAATGGCTCCCAACTGCCGCCCGCTTTCCAGGTGACGCTGGTGCCCGTGTTGGAGTAATCGGAGACACGGATGCCGCCTTCGGCCTGGAGGCTGTAAAATCCGGGAACATCCTCGACGATCGGGATGATGATCTCGGCGAACCCTTCGATGACGTCATAGCCGCCACGGAAAGTCGGGGCCGGCGCGCCAGCACCCATCACTTCGCCCTGGGTCGCGGACGGCACGTCGGCAACCTGACCGGTCGTATAGTCACGATATTCGACACCGACTGCAAAACCGATCGGTGTGTCTGTGAAGAGGCCGGTTTCGCCCAACGTGCCGTTAAGTGACGCATTCACAACGGTCAAAGAGGTATCCACGGTCGAACCGGCTGGCTGGTCGATAAAGGCGATCGCCTGCGGATCGATATTCGTGCCCACGCCGCCACCGAAAATGTTGATCGGGAAGCAGCCGTTCGACGGGTCGAAGCACGTTGTCGGGCTGGCGGCGAACAAGGCTTGCTGGACCCGCGACATCAGCCCGTATCGAAAGTTCGTCGAGGTGCGGCGCGATTCGCCATAGGTCGCCGAGACGTCATAACTGATCGTAGGACTGATATCGCCGCGAACCCCGGCCCAAAGCTGGAACTGGTTCGTGACATTCTCGGTAAGGCGCGGCCCCTGCTCCACAAGACGCCGGTCGAGAACCACGGTCGGCGCCAGGAAATTGGGGTCGTTCGGCCCGGTAGCCTGACCCGCAGCCGTACAAGTCGCCGGGTCAATGGCTATGGTCGGTATGGCGCAGATTTGCTGCCGGATCGTCTCGTTGATGAACGGATTGTTCAGCGGCAACTGAAAACCCTGGGTGAAAAGCCCGGACGGCGCGGCCGCCACATCGACCTGCGTGCGCGTGAACATCCCGCGCGTGTACACCTCGATGCCCGGCGCGACTTCATAGCTGGCCATGCCGAACATGTTGTAGCGCTCGAGCGGCGTCTGGAAATAGTTGAACGGCGCGTAGTTGAATGTGTTGTACTGCGGCACGAGAGATTGGCCGTCTGGCGCGAGCTGCATGCCATTGATCAGCGTCGGCACGGTCGTGTTCGAACCGAACGCCGTGCCGCCGAACGTCGCATTTTGCGACACCAGCCTGTTGGACTGGAGAACCGGGTCCGTCTCTTGGTACCCGATGGAAAGAACGGCATTGCCACGTCCATCGTCGAAGCCCGCGCCCACGGTCAGGTCGGCCCGGAAGCGCTCACCATCGCCGCGTTCGGTGATTCCGAACGTCGCGGCCGCCTCCACACCCTCGAAGTCGCGCCGCAACACGAAGTTCGCAACGCCTGCAATAGCATCGGCGCCGTACACTGACGACGCGCCGCCCGTGATGACTTCGACCCGCTCGACCAGCGCGACGGGGATGATGTTCAGATCGGTGGCGCTGCCGAGCGTCGACGGGACGAGCCGCGAACCATCCAGTAGCACCAGGTTGCGCTGCGGGGTGAGCCCGCGCAGGTTGAGCGTCGCGGCACCGACGCTGCCATTATTCACCGAATTGTTGATGCCCGGCGCGATGCCCGGGAGTTCGCCGATCAATTCTTCGGCGTTGGTCGCCTGGCGATAGTCGATTTCGTCCTGACCGATGACCTGGACGGGGCTCGACTGTTCGAGGTTCGGGTTCGTAATGCGCGTACCCGTCACAACGATTGCCGGCTGGGTCGTCGTGCTCACGGCGGCCAGTTCGTCGCTGTCCTGCGCAAAAGCGGGCGCAGTCATGGCGCCTGCCGCAGCCGTACCCATCAGCAGCCGGCCGATCGTCCGCTTGCGTGTCGAAGATGTCATTTTGGATTCCTTGTGAGTCATTGAAAGCAAACCTTCCCCTGTTCGGGCCATCGGGAGCGGTCTGCACCGGCCATCGGAATCGATTGCCCGCTCGCGCCCCTGCCCATCGGTTTCGACACCGCACCGGCAAATCGGCAGGCGTCTCAAGCACCGCGCTTATGCAAAGCCCGGCCCGGTCGCTCAACTCAAATATAGTACTACTCGCACTTTACAACATAGCTGTGGCAAACGAACCACACCGGTGTCGGTCCAAAAACGTCTGTTTTATTGAGTTTTTCTGGCGAATTTATCTGCTCGCCGAGTTTTCGGCTGGATTATCTGGTACGTGTCATACTATATATAGTACGCATCGTACTTCATGCAGGAGAATGCTGATGAGCGCTCGGCCGAGACCATCCAACGGACCTGGAATCGACTGGCAGAAGCGGCGCCGTGCAGTCGCTGAGAAGGCCCTTCCGCTGTTTCTCAATCGGCCCTGGCCGAATGTGACGATCAGTGACATCGCGGCGGAGGCCGATATGTCCTTCTGGCAGATCTATTATTCGTTCGACGGCCAGGAAGATGTGTACCGCGCCGCCGTCACCCGGCTCATCGATGAAGTGGCGGAGATAATCTCTGCCCCGCCCGAGGCGGATGGTGCCGTCCTCGAAACGATACACCGCTTCATCGAATATGCGGCGCACGCCCTTCAGACGCAAAGCTATCGCGAGCTTCTCTATCTGCGTATCCGGGACGAGCCGACCGAGCCCTGGCTCGGCATCCAGTATCGCCGGAAAGTCGCGACGCCGCTGCTCGAAAATCTGAAATCCGCCCTCTCGCAATCCGGCCGTCGGCAGGGGCTGGAGATCGCGGTAGACGATCGATGCTGTCTCGAGACCTTCGCGTCACTGGAAGCCAGCCTCGCTTTTCCCGCGCTGCTGCAGGATCATGGTCTCGATGAGGGAGCGTCCCGGCAGGCCATCCGAACCTCGGCGAGCAAGATTTGGGCGGGCACCTATAACAGCGCGGAGCCGCTGCGCGCGTCGGCATAAATGGACCGACCGGCCAAGCTGATCGACGTATCGGCTGGCTATTCTGGAAATCACGCCATAAGCTTTTCCGAAGCCCCGGAAAAACCAACGATACGGGGCGGATTGCGGCGATGCGCCCGGGGCACAACGGGTCCGCTGCAATCGTATCCGACATGACTGGAAATAGACATGACCAACCTAGTTCCCGGCTTCTACGAAGAGATATGCCGCCTGTTTGACGAGACGGCGCTGCCGTCGCTGAGCCAGTTTATCCGCATCAGGAACCTGTCGCCGGCATTCGATCCCGGCGGCGAATCCGTACCGAGCACGCATGCCGCCTTGCAACATGTCGCTGACTGGGCCGCCGATCATTGCCCCGAAGGGACGGCCATCAACACGCTCGATACGATCAAAAATTCGCCGATGCTCGTGATCGACATTCCCGGAACGGCGGACGGCACGGTGCTATGCTATGGCCATCTCGACAAACATCCCTCCGCTGCACTGTGGACCCATGGATCGTCGGGCTATGAACCGGTTCGGCGCGACGACAAATTATACGGGCGCGGCAGCGTCGACGGGGGCTTTGCGCCGCATTGTTACATCACCGCGATCGCGACGCTGGCCCAACTCGACGTGGCGCGGCCGCGCTGCGTCCTGTTTCTCGAAACCACCCAGAAAAGCGCCAGCGTCTTTTTGCCGCGCTATCTGCCTGAGCTGAGCGCGATCGCCGGCAGCCCGGACATGATCGTCTTTCTGGAATCCATCTGCGCCGATTATGACCGTATCTGGTATCTGACCGGCTATCGCGGGATCGTCGAAGGCAGTCTCTCGGTCGATGTCAGCAGCAAGCCCGCCCATTCCGGCGCGGTGGGCATGGCGCCATCGGCGCTCGGCATAGCGTTCACGCTGCTCGATCGTATTGCCGACCTGTCCACCGGTTCGATGAAGTTGGACGAGCTCGCGGTGAAAGCGCCGACGCACCTGACGACGGGCGGCGAGAAAACCGATGCGATTGCAGGCCGTTATTTTCTCGATGCAGCCGGAGTGGACCGCGATATTCCAGGGATTACCGATATGCCCGCCGCAGCGGCATCACGCCCGGTATGGAATGCCGGATTGGCCATCGCCAATATCGACGGCTTGTCGTCGGGCGACATTGTGGGCGGGGTACTGCCCGCAGGAGTAAAGCTCAAAATCGGCATCCGTGTCCCGCCGACCTGCGACAGCGTGGCGGCGGCCGAGGCCGTGGAGAACGGGCTCGTCGAAAACCCGCCGCATAACGCGACAGTAGACTTCACACCGTCGAACATCCTGCCGAGCTGGCACTCCGGCGCCCTGCCGGACTGGCTGAGGCAGAGCGTCCGAAAAGCATCGGTCGATTATTTCGGCAACGAGGCAGTCGGCTGGTGCATCGGCGGCGCTAATCCCGCAATTGAGATCGTCACGCAGCAGTTCGGGGACGTGCCGATTCTGGTTAGCGGCCTGATGGGACCGAAAGCCAATTTCAAGGAAACCGACGAGTCCCTCGACCTCACCGCCGCGCACAAGATGACCGCATCGATCGGCCAGATCCTCGCCGATTTTGCCAAAGACTAGTCCCGGCAAAATCCGTGCGCGCGCGCGTGCATTTTCCCTGAACGACGCGTTCCGGCAAGGTTCAGAATTGCCGCGTCACAAGGCCGGTGGAGTGTCAGGGTCGGCAACAGTTTGTTTCGTGGGCGGATCGTTTGCGGAGCGTTTTTGGGGACTAAGATTATGACGAAACTGACTTCCACAGCGGCGATTGCCGCAGCGGCGACACTGGTCGCACTGGTTCCGGCCAATGCGCAGAATATCAACGCGGATCCGACCTATGAGACGGTGCGGTTGAGCGGCGGTTTCACGCCCGACCCCTATACGGTGCAGCTGCGCTCGGGCGGCAGCGTCGACGCGTCGACGATCAGCAGTTCGTGCCGCGGCTATATCGCCAATGCGCCCGATGTCCGGCTCCACTTCAGCGCGGGCAGCCTGCCGCTGATCATCTCGGCCGCCGCGCAGGCCGATACGACATTGGTGATCAACGCGCCCAACGGCAACTGGTATTGCAACGACGATGGCGGCGAAGGCCTCAACCCCTCGATCCGCTTCGATCCGGCGATGTCCGGCCGCTACGAGATCTGGATCGGCACCTATGGTTCGCGCTCGCTCGAATCGGCGCGCCTGTTCATCTCGGAAATCAGCAGCCAATAACGGAAACCGAAGCGCCGGCCGGCCGCGCGCCGGTCGGCGCCGCGGGCGAGCAGTCTAAGGCCCCAAAGATACGCGCAGTGGCCAAGCGCCGCGTGGGCAAAACCGCGCTACCGCGCTTTTTATTGGATCATATCGGGGTAAGGCCATACGTTCGTCGAGCGCCAACGAGCCTATCTATTTGAGCTTGTTCAAACCTTTAGCGATCTTATCAAGCTTCTTTGTTTTGCCGGCATATAGCGTCTCCAAGACATGCTCGAAAAGCTCGAAGCCACCAAGTAAATCTTGGTCCGTGAGTTTGTCTAACCCGTCATGGCTGCCAGCGTTTCCCAACCATTTTATGGCCATGAGGTATTCAGCCGCCTTCGCGTTCTTCTTTTCGAAACGTTCGATCCGGGCGTGCAAGGAAAGCCTGTAGCGCTTGTTCTTCTTGTCAAAGGAATATCGGGAAACCCCTCGCTCCGTTAGCATGGCTTCTGCAGCGGCGCGCAGTCGATTTGCAGATGATCGTGAATCGGACCAGTATAGTTCGAACGCATTCAATAACTCCGCTGCAATGACCTGGGGACATTCATCGATAATCTTGAATACTGGAGGGGCTGGGTAGATCGCTTTGGGTTCAAATTGCCGTCTGACCGACTGGCCCCAATCCGGTTCGTGAAACAGCTCGTGAGATGTTTTTCCGATGACCGACACCACTTCACCACACGATGCGTTCTGACAGATCATTTGGATGGAAAATCGCTCCTCAAGCCATTCAGACTCCCACTCATCATCGCTATGATGAACGGCAGACCAATGTGGTTCCACAATATGCTCGGAGTCCTTAGATCGCTTTAGCGAGCCTTGCTGACAGCGTGGGCAAGGCCAGTTTGGGAGAACTTCAAAACTTCTACGCCAAAATCGCTCGTCTTCAAACACGTTGCTCCCCCAGCCGCTCCCCGGGACCCTCGAAACACAAAGAATGGTGCTGCTGGAGAGAATTGAACTCTCGACCTCACCCTTACCAAGGGTGCGCTCTACCACTGAGCTACAGCAGCGTACCATGTGCCGGAATGCGCGCGAGCCTATGCGCGGAGACGGCCCTTAATGTCAAGAAGAGCGACCGCAGTACCGTTCGAATTCCACCTTCGTTCCGGCGGCGGATATGCTAGATACATACCGTCAGATGGAGGTAATATGGATGACATTCGCACGAGCAAAAAGGGCGGGCGCACCGCCTATCTGAACATCGGCGCTTGGTATGACGAAGAATCGGGCCATATCCACCTGACACTTCCGCATTCGGGCTGGTTTCACACGACCGTCAATTCCGAAGACGGCAGCGTCCGTTGCCACAAAAACCTTTACGGAAAACTCGCTCGCGCATTGCGTGAAGCGGGCGTCCCTGCTCCTTCGGATTAATAGGGGAATATCTAGTCGTTATGGTTGACAAGGACGATCGCGCGAAACGACTGGCCGAGGAGCTGCGCAAGAATCTGCGCCGCCGCAAGGGCCAGGCGCGCGACCAGAAAACGGACGATAAACCGGACAAAAGCTGACCGCTACTGGACGATCAGCGCAAACAATATCCCGATCAACAGCAGCTTGGACAGGATCAGCGCGGGCCAGATCAGCAGCCGGTTGAGCTCCCAGCGCGTCATCCGTCGAGCGGTGCGCACACCTCGCCGAGCCAGGCCGCCGTCGCATCGTCGAGATGCGGCCCGATCCTGGCGATCACATCGGCATGATAGCCGTCCACCCAGTCGCGTTCGGCGGGCGTAAGCATCGTCGGATCGATCAGCTTGTGATCGATCGGCGCAAAGGTCAGCGTTTCGAAGCCGAGCATGACGGCCTCGCCGCCTTCGATCTCCCGCTCCTCGATGGCGACCAGATTCTCGATCCGGATCCCGTACTCGCCGGCCTTGTAATAGCCGGGCTCGTTAGAGAGGATCATCCCGGCGTGCAGGGGCTCGTCCCAACCGCTGCCCGGATAATTGGCCGCGCTGATCCGCTGCGGCCCCTCATGCACGCCGAGAAAACTGCCGACGCCATGGCCGGTGCCGTGCATGTAATCCAGGCCCGCCTGCCACAGATATTGCCGGGCGAAGCTGTCGAGCTGACTACCGCGCGTGCCTTGCGGGAAGACGGCCGTCGCCAATGCGATATGGCCCTTCAGGACGCGCGTGAACCGGTCGCGCATCTCGTCCGTCGGCGTGCCGACGATCACGGTGCGGGTGACGTCGGTCGTGCCGTCCGGATATTGGCCGCCCGAATCGACCAGGTAGATCTGGTCCGTCTCGAGCGGGATGCTGGACTCCTCGGTAACGCGATAATGCGGGATCGCCGCATGCGGCCCGGCGCCTGAGATCGCATCGAAGGAAAGGTCGCGCAGCAACTCGCTTTCCTCGCGGAACTGCTGGAGGCGTTTTGCCGCCGAAATCTCGGTCACCCCGCCCTTGGGCGCTTCGAGCGACAGCCAGTGGAGGAACCGCACCAGCGCCGCCCCGTCGCGTTCGTGCGAGTCCCGCGATCCCTGCAGCTCGACCGCATTCTTGATCGCCTTGGGCAGCACGGCGGGTTCGGTTTCCGAGACGATCGTCGCCCCGGCATCGTCGAGCGCCTGGAAGATCGCCGACACCGCGCGTTCGGGATCGGCGATGACCTTCTTGCCCTGCATTTCGCCGAGAGCGCCCTTGAATGCGCTGCGTTCATGCACGCGCACGCCATTGCCGAGATGGCGCAGCACATCCTCGCTCATCTTGTCGGGATCGACATAAAGATCGGCCGTCGCATCCTTGTGGACAATCGCATAGGCGAGTGCGACCGGCGTGTGATCGACATCCGCGCCGCGTACATTGAGCGTCCAGGCGATCGAATCGAGCGCCGCCAGCACCGCCGCATCGACCGACTTTTCGGCCATCGCATCGGCCATTTCCTGGCGCTTCTCCGCCGAGCTCTTCCCGGCAAAGCTGTCGTCATGGACGATCAGCTTGGCATCGGACGGCAGCGGTTTGTCCGGCCAGATCGCATCGATCGGATTGGTATCGACCGCAACCAGCTCCGCGCCTTTTTCCGCAAGCGCCTTTTCCGCCGATTTCACCCATTGGCGCGTGTGGAGCCAGGGATCGTAACCGATGCGCGCGCCATTATCGGCATGCTCGCCCAGCCATTCGGCGATGCTCGTCTGGGGCACGCCGACATAGTCCCAATGCTTGCCGTCCACCTGTTCGCGGACCTGGATCGTGTAGCGGCCATCGGTGAAAATCGCGGCGTCTTCCGGCAGCACGGCAGCGGCGCCGGCCGATCCCTGAAAGCCGGTGAGCCAGGCGAGGCGCTGGGCATAGGCGCCGACATATTCGCTCATATGTTCGTCGGTGAGCGGCACGACAAAGCCGGTCAGTTTGCGGCTGGCAAGCTCTTCGCGCAGGGCTTTGAGACGGTCTTCATAGCTGGACATGGCAATTGGCCTTTTTGATCGTTACTAGCCCCTTACATAACCCTGCGTGCCGCGCCGCGCTACCGCCTGAAAGGTAAATGCCATGACGTCCAGCCGCCTGATCGCCGCCGCCAGCCTGTCCGCGCTCGCCGTATCCGCCCCCATTCCCGCTCTGGCTCAAGAAGAAAGCTCCTCCGTGCCCGAAACTGCTGCCACTACCTTGCCCGAACCGCCCGTCGCGCACCGCCGTCCGCACAGCTTCACCATGCACGGCATTACCGTGGAAGACCCGTATCACTGGATGAAGGATCAGGGCTATCCGGAAATCGACGATGAGGATGTGCTCGAATATCTGAACGAAGAAAACACCTATTTCCAGGCGGTCATGGCGCCGCACCAGGAGCTTATCGAGACGCTCTATACCGAGATGCGCGGCCGCCTGCCCGAAAATGACGCGAGCGTGCCGGTGCCCGATGGCGATTATGAATATTGGTATGCGTATAACGAGGGCCAGGAATATCGGCTCTGGTATCGCCGTCCGATTGCCGGCGGAGACGACGAGCTGCTGCTCGACGAAAATGCGCTGGCCGAAGGGCATGAACAGTTCAGCCTCGGCACGATCGCGATCAGCCCCGATGCGCGCCTGCTTGCCTATTCGACTGATACCGACGGATCGGAACGCTATGTGCTGCGCTTCAAGGACCTGGCGACGGGCGAGGACCTGCCGGATCAGATCCCGGGCACGCTCGGCGGAGTCGTCTGGGCCGCGGACTCGGCGAGCATCGTCTACACGCCGGTCAACGAGAATTGGCGCAGCGAAGTCGCGATGCACCATGTGCTGGGAACCGACCCGGGCGCCGACAGCGAACTCTATCGTGAGACCGAAGAAGGCATGCAGCTCGGCATCGACCAGACCCAGTCGCGGCGCTTCTTGACGATTAGCGCGGGCGACAATGTGACCAACGAAGTCCGCCTTGTGCCGCTCGACGATCTGACGGCGGAACCCGTCCTCGTCTCGCCGCGCGTGACCGACCGGCAATATGAGGTCGAGGAGCGCGACGGCACGCTCTACATCCTCACCAACCAGGACCATGTGAATTTCAGCGTGATGACCGCGTCGCTCGACGATCCCGCCAACTGGGGCGAGGCGATCGCCGGATCGGACGAATTTTACATGACGGGCCTCACCACCTTCGCCGATTATTTCGTGCTAGAGGGCCGCGAGCGCGGGCTCGACCAGGTGCAGATCTGGCAATACAGCTTCGCGCCGCCGACGTCCGTGGAGTTCCCCGAGGCGAGCTATGATGCGGGCCTCGGTCCGGTCGCCGAATTCGATACGGACACGATCCGGATCGATTATGAATCCATGGTCACGCCGGACACCGATTACAGCTACGATATCGCGACCGGCGAGCTGACGACGCTCAAAGTCCAGCAGATCCCCTCGGGTTACGATGCCAGCCAATATGCGACCGAACGGCTCGAGATCGAGGCGCGCGACGGCGCGATGGTGCCGGTCAGCCTCGTTTATCATCGCGATACCGAAATCGGCCCCGATACGCCCGTCCATCTCTATGCCTATGGCGCCTATGGCTATGCCGTACCGCCCGTTTTCTCGACGCGGCAATTGAGCCTCACCAATCGCGGCTTCATCTTTGCCATCGCCCATATCCGCGGCGGCGACGATCTCGGCTATCAATGGTATCTCGACGGCAAGCTCGACCGGCGGAACAACACGTTCAACGATTTCGTCGACGTCGCCAGGGGGCTGATCGCGCGGGGTTACACCAGCGCTGGCAGAATCGCCGCCTCGGGCGGTTCGGCGGGCGGCGAGCTGATGGGCGTCGTCGCCAATACCGATCCGGAACTATGGGGCGCGGTCGTGGCCGAAGTGCCGTTCGTCGATGTGCTCAACACGATGCTCGACGATACGCTGCCGCTGACGCCAGGCGAATGGCCGGAATGGGGCAACCCGATCACGAGCGCCGACGATTTCCGCCTGATCCAGAGCTATTCGCCTTACGATAACGTCGCCGCGCAGGACTATCCGCCGATCATGGTGACGGCGGGCCTGAACGATCCGCGCGTCACCTATTGGGAACCGGCGAAATGGACCGCGCGGCTGCGGCATTTGCGCACCGATGACGACCTCACCGTGCTGCGCACCAATATGGGCGCCGGGCACCAAGGGCAGTCGGGCCGCTTCCAGGCGCTGCGCGACGAGGCCGAAGCGCAAGCGTTTATGCTGACGCAGCTGGGCGTGGAGGAGTAAGGATTTGTTTGTCAGACTCGACCTGTCGGGCGAGCGCGGCAGCAATGTTCTGACGAACTCAAGCCCGGTGCCGCGATTTTCCGCTAGGAAAATTCTGACAATTAAATAGACCCTGCGCATGCCCTTCTCCCACACCGTCACGGCCCGGCCCGAGCATATCGACGAGCTTGGCCATGTGAATAACGCCGTCTGGGTCCAGTGGATTCAGGACCTGGCCGTTGCGCACTGGACGGCCGTCGCCGACCCGGCGCATGTCGACGCCTATATCTGGGTCGTGATCCGGCACGAGATCGATTATCTGCGTCCGGCGCTCGAAGGCGACGAAGTGACAGGCACGACCTGGATCGAGGAGGGCCCCAGGGGCGCGCGCTTCAACCGCTATATGGAATTTACCGGCGCAGAAGGAAAACCGCGCATCAAGGCGAAAACCACCTGGGCGATGATCGACCGCGCGACGGGCCGCCCGTCGCGGGTCACGCCGGAGATCGCCGCGCCGTTCCTGGCGAACAGCGAAGCCTAGAAATTGCCCTCGCCGGCGATGATCCGGAAGCTGCCGTCCCATTCGCCGTGATCCAGCGAGGCGATGCCGAAGCGCATCGAGCCTTCATAACCGGCCTGGCCGCGTTCGCGCCGTACGATCACGATGCCGCCGGCCTCGCCGATCACGCCGCTATGCGCGGCCGCGCGGCAGATCCGCGACCCGTCCGTGTAGACGCCCGTACCCCAGACCGTCCCGTCGCGGCTGTCGATGCCGAGGCAGCGGCAGCGTATGGCTTCGCCGATAGCAATGTTGCGCGCGGTATCGGGGCAGCGCAGGGCGCGTTCATTGTCGCGCGGATCGGACCAGAGAAAACGGTAACTCGCCGGCCATTCGCCGAAGGACCGGGAGACGAGCCCCTGCCGCTCGCTGCCGCGATAGCGGTCGCGTCCGGGCAGCATCTCCAGCCGCACCATGCCGCCGTTGCGGGTGATCGCCCCGGCATGGACGGCCGCGCGGCAAATCCGCGAATCGTCGGTATAGATCACGCTGCCCCATATCCCGCCGCCATTCGTCGCCTCGGCCGGGCAATGACAGGCCAGCGTCTCGCCCGTCCCGCGCAGCGCGGTGGCATCGAAAGGGCAGATATCCGCCCCGGCCGGAACCGGGTTCGAGAGGCTGCGCGGCGCGAAGATCGCGAGCGCGAGAAACAGCAGGAGGACGATCGGCAGGGATTTGATCATGGCGGCGCGCATTCTCTCCGGATACCTCTTTTTACCGCAATGCCCGCCGCCCATTCAATCGGCGATATCGCGCGCGGGCCTTATTCGAAGATGTAGCTTCCGCTCCACCGGCCATAATTGCTGGTGGCTACGCCGTTGCGGCGCGATCCGGAATAGGAGGACCGCCCGGAAACCGCACGGATGACGACCGTTCCTCCGCCGGGGCCGATTGCTCCCGCATGCACAGCCGCCCGGCAAATCCGCGAATCGTCGGTATAGATATCGGTTCCCCAGACTGTTCCCGATCCGGTTGCGCCCGCCGGACAATGGCACCGCAGCGTCCGCCCGGTGCCGCGCAACCTCACCGCGTTGTCGGGGCAGGCCATGGCGCGCTGGCCTTGACCGCCGCCACCGACAAAGCGGAAGCTGCCCTGCCAGCGGCCCCAGCTTTGGCTGGTCACGCCGTTGCGCGTGCTGGGCCGATAGGAGGATCGGCCCGGCGTCGCTTCGAAGACCACCCGGCCGCCGCCCGGCCCGATCACACCGGCATGGACGGCAGCCCGGCAGATGCGCGAATCGTCGGAATAATTATCGGTTCCCCAGACGCTGCCGCTCCGGCTCGCGGCGGCCGAACAGAAGCATTCCTGCACAGCACGCGAACCGCGCAGTCCGGTCGCATTGGAGGGGCATTCGGAAATCTGCCGCTGCATCGCCTCGCCCGGGCTGGCGATCGGCAGCGACAACAGCGCGAACAGCGCCAGCATTAATGGAATGACGAAACGGACCATGACGAATTCCCCCTATTCGCACGCCGCCGGACGGCGTGAGACAATTGGCGCGACCCGATTGTCGAGCGCATCATCGTCCCCAATGGGCGGAATGGCAACTGGGGGCGCTAGCGCGCCAATGTCTGGAGGATGGTCCGGAGCGAGCGGCTGTCGGAGGCGAAATCCATGTGCCGGCAGTCGAGTTCGATCGACCGGTCCGCCTCGCCGGCATTGCCGCGCGCGCAGTTGCCGGGAATCACGCCGTCGCGGCGGGACCAGAGGGCGGTGGTCGGCACCGGCGGTTTTTCGTGGAGACGCACATCGATCGGCGGCTTGTCGACCGGATGGCGAGCGATCAGCTCGTAGAACCGCCATATCCGGTTATGCCGCGGATCCCCGGAAAAGGGGCTGCCCAGCGTGACGACCTGATGCACGGCGTCCGGCGATACCTTGGCGATTTCGCGCGCATAGACGCCGCCCAGGCTCCAGCCGACCAGCGCGATGGGCCGGTTTGCCTGTTCGGCAAGCCCGGTCACCGCTTCGGTCATCCGGTCGAACAATCCCTTTTTCAGGCCGAAATTGATGCCATGCCCCCAGCCGTAAGCGGTATAGCCGGCCGCCTCGAGCGTCCCGCGCAGCCGCCCGGTCGAGCGATCAGACGCCAGAAAACCGGGGAAAACCAGAACAGGCTGGCCATTTCCCGCAAATCCGCGCGCCGCGTCGAGATCGGCGCCGCGTTTGCGCACGGCCGCGAGCAGCGCCACCGCTTCGCTGGCGAAACTGCCCAGACTCGGCATGGCCGATGCCCGGTTCAATGGCTGGCTCGCTTCGTTCATGACGCTTTTATTACAGCGAATAGCTTAACCTTCAATTGCGCTTTCGCGGGTGTCGCCGCACAACCGTTTCATGGCGGCACAAAAGGCGATCATCATCGGGGCGGGACATAACGGACTGGTTTGCGGCTGGTATCTGGCGCGCGCCGGCTATCGGGTCGAAATATTGGAAGCGCGGGAGATTGTCGGCGGCGCCGCGGTCACCGAGGAATTCCATCCCGGTTTCCGCAACTCCACCGCGAGCTACACGGTCGGGCTGCTCGACCCGGATATCGCGGCGGAGATGCAGCTCGCCGACCACGGCCTCACCTTCGTCGAGCGGCCGCTATCGAACTTCCTGCCGCTCGACGCCGATAGATATCTTCTCATGGGCGGCGGAAGGAGTGTCGAGCAGGTCGCGAAATTTTCGCAGGCCGACGCGGCGATGCTGCCGGACTATGAGCGGCGGCTGGGCGCCGCGGCCGGGCTGCTGCGCTATCTGACGCGAACCGTGCCGCCCAACGCCGGCGGCGGGATGGGCGATCTCTTCCGGGCGATCCAGCAGGCACGCACGGCATTGCGATTGCCGCTCGAAGCGCAGCGCGACGCCGTCGACCTGTTCACCCGCTCGGCGCGCGAGTTTCTCGACGGGTTTTTCGAGAGCGATCCGGTGAAGGCCGCCTTCGGCTTCGACAGCGTGGTCGGTGCCTATCACAGCCCGGACACACCCGGTTCGGCCTATGTCCTGCTCCATCATGTGTTCGGCGAAGTGAACGGCAAGCCGGGGCAATGGGGTCATGCGATAGGCGGCATGGGCGCGATTACGCAGGCGATGGCGCGGGCGTGCGAAGATGCGGGCGTCACGATCCGCACGGAGACGCCGGTCGCGAAAATTCTCGCCGACGAAGGCCGCGCCAAGGGCGTGGAAACGGTTTCGTGCGAACGGATCGCCGCCGATCTCGTCATCGGCAATGTCCACCCCAAACGCCTGCTGCTCGAGATGCTCGATCCGGACCTCCTCGACCCGGCGCTGCGCGGCCGCATGGAGCGGCATATTTCCGGGTCCGGCACCTTCCGGATGAACGTCGCGCTATCCGAACTGCCGCGCTTTTCCTGCCTGCCGGAACCTGGCCCCCATTTGTCGAGCGGCATCATAATGGCGCCGAGCCTCGACTATATGGACCGCGCATTCCAGGACGCCCGCGCCGATGGCTGGTCGAAACGGCCGATCGTCGAGATGCTGATCCCTTCGACGCTCGACGACAGCCTTGCGCCCGAAGCCGCCCATGTCGCGAGCCTGTTCTGCCAGCAATTCGACCCGGCGCTCGGTTGGGACACGCACAAGGATGCCGCCATCGATGCGATTCTCGATACGGTAGAGAGCCACGCGCCGGGTTTCCGGGCCAGCATCGTCGGGCAAATAGCCCTCTCCCCGCTCGATCTGGAACGCCGCTTCGGCCTGATCGGCGGCGATATCTTCCATGGGCGGATGTCGCTCGACCAGCTCTGGGCGATGCGGCCGATGCTCGGTCTTGCCGACCATCGGATGCCGCTGACCGGCCTCTATCTGTGCGGATCGGGCGCGCATCCGGGCGGCGGCGTCACCGGACGGCCCGGGCGCAATGCCGCAGGCATCGTGATAAAAGACGGGCGGCGGCCGTTCTGAGTCGCCGCCCGCTGCTATTCAAAGCTAAAGAAGCTTAGCCCTCGGCGCCTTCGAATTCGAAGCTGCCGGACCAGGCGCCATAATCGCGCGTTTCCACGCCATTGGCTTCCGAGCCGCTATAGCTTTCGAGGCCGTCGACGAGATTGATCGTAACATCGCCGCCGCTCGCGTCGATCACGCCCGCATGCACGGCAGCCTGGCAGATACCCGAATCGTCCGTATAGGTTTCGGTGCCCCAGACCGTTCCGGCCTGGGTGGCTGTTGCCGAGCAGCTACACGTCAGGCTTTCCTCGCTGCCGCGCAGCTGCCGGGCATTGTCGGGACAAGCCTCGACCGCCGCAACTTCGTCTTCGGGTTCACCGAGTTCCGCGCCCTCGAACGCGAAGCTGCCGCCCCAGCTGCCCCAGCGGCTCGTCTGCACGCCATTGGCTTCGGACGCGGTGTAGGAATCGCGGCCCTCCATGAAGTTGATCGTGATGTTGGCCGGTTCGTCGCCCACCAGCCCGGCATGCATCGCCGCGCGGCACACTGCGGAATCGTCGGAATAGGGACCGGCGCCCCAGACGGTCCCGGCTTCCGCTGCCTCGGCCGAACATGAACAGGTGAAGGGATCGGTCGATCCGCGCATATCCTGCACCCGGTCCGGGCACGGATCGGCGAGCGGCTCGGCCACTTCGACCGGTTCTTCTTCCGCAGGCGCTTCCTCGGTCGCGCCGCCCCCGCAGGCGGCAAGTCCGGCCACGGCGAACGCGGCGGCGGTCCATTTCGATATCGACTGCATTTTCATGAAAACCCCTCCCAAAGTTTCGTGCGTGCGCAAAAGACCCCCGCCGCGAATCGCGGCCGATCGTTCCGCCGGCAAATTATCGGTCAAACGACCGCGCGGTGCAAATGCGGGATCGGCGATCCTCTGGCCTTCGCCGCCATAGCGGCTATAGGGGCGGGAAACGAACGCAGCCAGCGGAGCCAATGCGATGATCGAAGTGGAATGGTGGGAATTCGAGGACGATGAAACGCTCGCGAGCGAAGTCGCCGGCGATATCGGTTTCATCATCGAAAAAGCCATCGAAACCAATGGCAAGGCGGAACTGGCCCTGCCGGGCGGCCGCACACCGGTGCCGATCCTCGAAACGCTCGCGAAGCGCGATTTCGACTGGTCCAAGGTGCGTGTTTTCCCGACCAATGAGCGGATCGTGCCCGAGGGCGACGAGCACAGCAATTACGGGATGCTGAAACGGATTCTGGGCGCAGTCGGCGCGACCGTCGAACCGCTGATCGACCATGCGCAGAACTGGAGTACGAAGGAAGCCGGGCAAAGCGCCGATGCCCGGGTCGCCGGCTTCAGCTGGCCCGTCGATCTTGTCTGGCTTGGCATGGGCGAAGACGGCTCGACCGCTTCGATCTTCCCGAGCCAGATGGACGATGCGATCAACGCGCCCAAGACCCGCCGTGCCGTCGGCGTCTCACCCGACCCCGCGCCGGCCAGCGCGCCGTTCGATCGCGTAACGCTCACGCGCGGCGCCCTGCTGAGCGCGCATACGATGATCGTCACGCTAGCGGGTGCGAAGAAGAAAGAAGTGCTCGAAAAGGCGATCGAAGACGGCCCGCTCTCCAACCTGCCCATCGGCCGCGTATTGGCCGAGGTCGAAGTGCCGGTCGATATCTATTGGAGTGCCAAGTAGCGCGGGCCGCGAAAGTCCCCGTCACAAGTACATAGAGCGCGGCGAAGGATTCTGGGCAACAGGCTGGCGGACACGGAGGGATTCGAACCCTCGATACGAGTAATCCCCGTATGCCGGTTTAGCAAACCGGTGGTTTCAGCCACTCACCCACGTGTCCTGGCTCAGCCGAACGGCGCGTATAGCGAGGCCGGACACTGCGATCAACATCTCGTCGAAGCACGGTCCCCATTGGCTCCCGCAGCCGGAAATCCACAGAATCGACTCGTTTCGGCGCGCATCCGACTCGCTTCGTCCCTCCCCGAATTGCGCGCGACTCCGCAGCAGGCGTAGAATTGCGCTGCTGAAATATCGCGGGGACGCATCATGTTCAAAAAACGCCTGTTTTCCATTGCCGCCGCGTTCGGTCTTGCCGGAATGGCGCTGGCGCCCGCGGCCGCGCAAATCGATACGGTCGATCCCGACGCGGCGCTCGAAGCCGGCGGCTATACGGATGAAGACTATCAGAGCGGCGGCGCAACGACCGACCAGGGCGCGACGTTCGATCCCGCCCCGGCCGTCGAGAACGATACGACGGTCTATACCGATCCCAACTATATTCCCGATACGCCGGGCTATGAGGACGAAGCGGTTACGGCCGAAGCCACGCCCGATGGCGGCCCGGTCACTCCGGCGGACAACGGCACCACCTATCAGCAGGACGACCTGATCGCGGCGGCGGGCGGCGTATTCGGCGACGGCGCGGAAGGGCTGGCACGGATCATCGAGGACATCCTGTCCGACCAGGGCGAACCCAACGGCTATATCGTCGGCCGCGAGGCAGGCGGGGCCTTCATTTTCGGCCTGCGTTACGGCTCGGGCACGCTGTTCCACGCCGTGGAGGGCGAGCAACCCGTCTATTGGACCGGCCCGTCGGTCGGCTTCGATGCCGGCGCCAACGGCGCATCGACCTTCGTGCTCGTCTATAATCTCTACGATACCGACGAGCTGTTCCGCCGGTTCCCGGCGGGCGAGGGCAATGCCTATTTCGTCGGCGGGCTGACCGCCAGCTATCTGCGCTCGGGTGACAAGGTGCTGATCCCGATCCGGCTCGGCGCAGGCCTCAGGCTCGGCGCGAATATCGGCTATATGAATTTCAGCCGCAACCGAAGGTGGTTGCCGTTTTGACGCGCCACGTCACGCCCTTGGCGTGACGAAGCGTCAACCCCCGCGCAGGCGGAGGTCTCGTGCCAAGATCTCCGACATTGGCGTCTAGCCGCCCTGGGTTCCCGCTTTCGCGGGAATGGCGAGGTAGTGATTACGGTCGAGCGCCGCAGCGTGAGTTTGTTTGTCAGAACATTGCTCTCGCAATGTCGCCGCACCGGCCCGCACCCCCTCCCGGCCTCCCATTGAGTATACCTTGTTGGGAGGCCGGGAGGGGGTGCGGGCCGGTGCGGCGATTTCCTGCTAAGGAAATTCTGACGGACAAACAGTCTGACAAAACCCACCTTTCCCTTTACCAACAATTTTCGTGTGGCGCGGCTGACGGCTCTGCCCTAGCGCAGCGCCATGAACGAGCAGCAGAACACACCGGCCGGCTATGCCTATGGCATCGGCGTCTATCTGCTCTGGGGGCTCGTCCCGCTCTATTTCAAGCTGCTCGACCATGTCGGCGCGGTCGAGACGGTTGCCCACCGGATTGTCTGGTCTGTCGGGCTGTTGCTGATCTTGCTGGCCGCGCTCGGCAAGCTCGGCAGCTTGCGCGCGACATGGCGCAACCGGCGCACGCTGTTTGCGCTGACGATCTCGGCGGCGCTGATTGCGGTCAACTGGCTCGTCTATATCTGGGCCGTCACCAACGAGCATATGCTTGCCGCGAGCCTCGGCTATTTCCTGAACCCCTTGCTCAACGTCGTGCTCGGTACGCTGTTTCTGCAGGAAAAACTGCGCCCCGCCACCATCATCGCCATCGCGCTTGCGGCCATCGGCGTCGCCATCCTCGCCTGGAGCGCGCTCGATACGCTGTGGATCAGCGCGACGCTCGCCGTGTCCTTCGCGCTCTACGGCTATGTCCGCAAGATCACCGATGCCGGGGCAATCGAGGGGCTGACGGTTGAGACCGCGCTGCTCAGCCCCTTGTGCATCGCCTATCTCGCTTGGCTGGGCATGAGCGGCGGCCTGATCTTCGGGACGGATATCGAAACGGACATGCTGCTCATCGTCGCGGCGCTCGTTACCTCGGTGCCGCTGATGCTGTTTGCGGCGGCCGCCAAGCGGCTGACGCTGACGACGCTCGGTTTCATCCAGTATATCGCACCATCCATGGTGTTCGTGATCGGCGCCTTCGTCTTCGACGAGCCGCTCAACACAGGCCAGATCGCCTGTTTCCTGTTTATCTGGGCGGGGCTGGCGCTGTTTACGATCGACAATGTGCGCATGGCGCGCGCAAAGCGGATCGCGACACTGCATGCCTAGTTATTCCCCTCCCTTTCAAGGGAGGGGTGTAGGGGTGGGTGACGGAGAAGTCGGCTCGATGCCGGCTTCGAAGTTTCGTGCACAAAAACGCAAAGAGCATTGAGCCCTTTCCGTTTTATCCCACCCTGTCATCCCTCCCTTGAAAGGGAGGGAGGCTATGAGTCGAGCGTCCAGCCGAGCGTTTCGCCGGCGTGGAACGGCACGAGTTCGGCACTCCCAAGCGTGAGCATATCGGGGACGTCGAGCGGTGCGCGGCGCAGCGTCACCGTCCCCTTGTTGAGCGGCAGGCCGTAAAAGCGCGGACCATTTTCGGAGGCAAAGCCCTCGAAATTGTCGAGCGCGCCCTCGGCCTGGAATACGCTCGCATAGCTCTCCAGCGCGAATGGCGCGTTGAAGATGCCCGCGCAGCCGCACGCCGATTCCTTGTCGCCGCGCGCATGGGGCGCGGTATCGGTGCCGAGGAAGAATTTGGGCGAGCCCGACACCGCCGCCGCGCGGACGGCCAGCCGGTGCCGCTCGCGCTTGGCGACGGGCAGGCAATAGGCGTGCGGGCGAATACCGCGCTCGAAGATCGCGTTGCGGTTGATGACGCAATGATGGGGCGTGATCGTCGCCGCGATATTCGGGCCCGAAGCCTCGACGAACGCCACCGCATCGACCGTCGTGATATGTTCGAAGACGATCTTGAGCGCCGGGAACTTGCCGGTGAGCGGCTCGAGAATGCGCTCGATAAACACCGCTTCCCGGTCGAAGATATCGATCTCGCTGTCCGTCACCTCGCCATGGATAAGGAGCGGCATACCGATCGCCTCCATCCGCTCGAGCACGGTATGGATATTCGCGACATCGGTGACGCCGCTATCGGAATTGGTCGTCGCCCCGGCCGGATAGAGTTTGGCGGCGGTAAAGACTCCGTCCGCATGACCCGCGGCGAGATCGTCCGCGTCGATCGTATCGGTCAGATAGGCGGTCATCAGCGGGGTGAAATCGCTGCCTTCGGGCAAGGCGGCCATGATCCGCCCGCGATAGGCGCTGGCGGTAGCACTCGTCGTCACGGGCGGGGCGAGATTGGGCATCACGATGGCGCGGGCGAACTGGCGCGCAGTATAACCCGCCACAGCCTCCAATATCGCCCCGTCGCGCAGATGGACATGCCAGTCGTCGGGCCGCCGGATCGTCAGAATATCGCTCATGCCGCTTCCCATCGCACGGCCCGATCCCTAATTGAAGCCTATGGCAGCCACGACCCTTTCCGACCGCGCCGTCGTCCGCCTTTCGGGCGAGGATGTCCGCGAATTCCTGCAAGGGCTGGTCACCCAGAATGTCGACCGGATCCAGCCGGACGCACCGCAATGGGCGGCTTTGCTCGGCGCACAGGGCAAGGTGCTGTTCGATTTCCTGCTCTGGGCGGATGGCGAGGATATTCTCGTCGACTGCGAGGCCGAGGCGGCCGACGATCTCGCGCGGCGGCTGACGCTCTATCGCCTGCGACGCCCGATCACGATTGCGCGGGACGAAACCTTGGCCGTGCACTGGTCGCGTGATGCGAGCGACCATCCGGCCGATCCCCGTCTGGCGGCGCTCGGCCATCGCTGGCTGGCGCCCGCAACCGACCCGGCCGAGGGGTGGCGCGCACATCGCCTCGCGCTCGGCGTGACCGAGGGCATTGCCGAGCTGGGCAGCGACAAGACGCTCTGGCTCGAATGCAATGCCGAGGAGTTGAACGGCGTGGATTTCGAGAAGGGCTGCTACGTCGGGCAGGAGAACACCGCCCGCATGCATTACCGGAACAAGGTCAATCGGCGGCTTGTCGTGGTGCCGCTCGAGCAAGCCGACGAAAAGCGCCAGCGCATCGCCTATCCCGATCTCGGGCTCAGTATCGAGCATCGCCGGGTCGAGGATCTGGACGGGCTCGACCTGCCGGACTGGCTGGCTGCCGTCCTCGCCCCGTCCGTTGGCTAGCCTTTCGGTTTATTCGTCTGCGCCGCCATCGGGCGCGAGCCAGCTCAGCGCGACGAAACCGGGCTGCTCGCCCGGCAGGCGCCGCACATCGATCCCGGCATTTTCCATCCGCTCGGTCACGATCGCCACGGCCGCATCCGAACCCGACACGCCGACCGGAACGGCGAGCCGTTCCGCCGCCCAGATCGCGATCACGATATTGCGCTGACCGGCCGCATCGGGCTCGCCATCGGCAAAGCCGATCGCGGGCAGATCCTTCGCCGGCGGGATGACCCGCACGTCCCAGTCCTCCGCCCGGCCATTGGCCCGGCCTTCGAGCGCATAATAGGTCTCGAGCTCCGCGCCGGGCAGCGCCCGCACGCGGACGATCGCACGCCGTGTGTTGCGGTCCACCGTTACCTCGTCGGCATTGACCCCCGCGATCAGGGCGAGCCGATCGGTGAGATCGGCAATCTCCTCGCGCGTCGCCGCCGCCTGTTGGCGCATCCGGGCGAGCGCCAGTTCCGTGCTGTCGGCCGTATCCTCGGTATCGACCTGGAACTGGCGCAAATCGACGCTCACATTGCGGCCGAGGCGGCGCTGCAACGTCCGTTGCGCGCGCTCCTCGGCGCCGCCGACAATCTCGGGCGTCAGCACCGATGCGGTCACCGTGATCGGCCGGGCGTCGAAATCGAAATCGAGCTGCGAGATGCGGGCTTCGGAACCGAACTCGTCGCCCACCAGTTCCTGCGCCTGACGCGTCGCGTTCGCCTCCCAGGAAATCTGGCGCAGCGAAAAGCCGAGCGGGATCGCCAGCGCGACGAACACGGTGACGATCACCACCGATTGCGTGAATGTCTGTTTGACGGAGAGATAAGTGCTGAACCCATAGACGCGCGCCATCACGGCCGCGGTCAGCGCGATGGTCGTCAGGTTGGTGAAGAAGAGGAAGGAGGCGCCGCCGAACACCGCCCAGTTGAACGTTGCCAGCCCGAACCCGATCGCAGCGAGCGGCGGCATCAGGGCGGTCGCGATGGCGACACCGACAATCGTGCCGTCGCGGCCCCGGATCATCGCATAGGCGCCGGCCAGCGCCGAAAAAAGCGCGACGCCGAGATCGAAAAGATTGGGCCGGGTGCGCGCGGCGATTTCCGACGTAATCGTCTGGAGCGGCGATAGCGCCACGATCAGCGCGCAGAACAGGATCGCGAGAATCGTGCCGAGCCCCAGCGCACGCCCGGCATCGCGGAGCCATTTATAATCGGCGACCGCCAGCGCGAAACCGATGCCGAGAATCGGCCCCATCAGCGGCGACAAGAGCATCGCGCCGATCACGACCGCCGGCGACGAAAGCAGCATGCCGAGGATCGCAATCCCCGCCGACATGCAGGTCATAAACGCGTAGCGCGGCGTCCAGCCGGATTCGCCGCGCACTTTTTCGATCACGGCGACCTGATCGATCTCCCGGCATACCAGCCGCCACCAGCGCCTGAGCAGGGCGATCGATCCGCTGACCGGGTCGGTAAACCGGCTGTCGCTGTCTTGGTCGCTGGCCATGAACGGACCTACCCCGGCTACACGCCCGCGCTCGGGCCTCCCTCAGGACCGATTGCATAAGCGCAACATGCTGTTGCGACAATCATTCTTGCACATCATGATAATTGATATTAGCTATCGTTTATCATAAAACCGTCATGTACATGCGATACAGTTGCGCCAAGGAGATCAACATGGCCCGCCCGCACACCGATCACGAAGCCACTATCGAGCAATTGCTCGAAGCCGCAGAGCAACTGATCCGCGAACGCGGTCCGGTTACGCCGACGATCACCGATATCGCCAATGCCTGCGGCATGTCGCAGTCCAACGTCTATCGCTTCTTCCCGAGCAAGGAAGCGCTGTTCGAGGCCTCGATCGAACGCTGGTTCCGCCCGTTCAACGAGATGATGGAAGAGGTCGTCGAGAGCGATCTCCCGCCGCGCGAAAAGCTCTACCAGTTCTTTGCCCGGCGTTTCGCCGAAAAGCGGCGGCGCTACGAGGACGACCAGGATTATTTCCTCGCCTGCATGGCGCTCGGCGAGGAGCATAAAGAGGTCATCATGAGCTATGTCGATCTCGCCGACCATTATATGGCGACGATCCTGGCCGAGGCGATCTCGGACGGCGAATTTTCCGGCATGACGATCGACGGGCTGATGTCGCCGATCAACCTGATGCTCGCACCCTATTGCGACCCGAGCCTGATCCCCTACTATCCCTCGGCGAACATGGAAAACCTGCGGATCGCGATCAACACACTGTTCAACGGGTTGAGCGAGAAATGCGCGGAGCAGCCCGAAGCAAGCGGCACGCGGCTGAAGCTGGCGTCCTAGGGCAGAATCGATTTCGTCAGACCTTCGCCACGCTCAGGCGCGGTTGATCTAATTGTCAGACCCGACCTGACGGTCGAGCGCCGCACCGGCCCGCACCCCCTCCCGACCTCCCACGAGTGTACCCTGATTGGGAGGTCGGGAGGGGGTGCGGGCCGGTGCCGCGACATTGCGACCGCAATGTTCTGACAAACTTAAACCCGGTGCTGGGTCGAGTCTGACGGAAAAAGCCTAACCCGCCGGCCAGTTCTTCATCGACCCGGGCGGCGGGCTGGCTTTCATCTCCGTCTCATCCAAAGCCGCGAGGGCGCGCTCTCGATCCGCTTCAGTGAACACCCCCGTCGTGAGGCAGAACTCGACCATGTTGCCATTGGGATCGCGCGTATAGACGGAGTGGCACCAATTATGGTCGATCTCGAGCACGTCGAGCCCGGCCGCATTCCAGCGCTCGCGCCACGCATCCAGCTCCTCGCGCGTATCCACGGCAAAGCTGTAATGATTGGTGCCCTGCGGCATCTTCGCTGCCGCGTTCAGATCATGGACCTGCTCTTCCTGCCCCGGCACGTCGTGCAGCTCCCAAAAGGCGATGAAGCGGCTGTCGTCGCCATCCATGCGATAGAAGAAATGCTTGCCCCAGCCGCCGCCCATCACCGGCGCGATCTCGACCTTCACGAGTTCGAAACCCATCACGCCTTCGTAGAAATCGTGGGTCGCGGCCATGTCCTTCGCGGCAAGGGCGAGATGATGATAGGGCATGGCTTTATTCCTCCTGTCCTCTGTCCCTGTGGCGATGGTCGACCATGCCCATCACGTCCGCCGTCGCGCCTTCGGGTGCGGGCACCTCGGTGATCGGCTCGTCGACATCGTCATATTCGAGCCGCAACGCCCGGCTCATCACGGCATGCATCATATAGGTCGCGGTGATGTAGGTGAGCTCGAGGATCTCCTCGTCGGAAAGATGCGCCTTGAGCGTCTCGAATACGCCGTCCGGCACGCGGCCCTTCTCGAGCACGAGGCAATCGGTATAGGCGAGCACGGCGCGCTGGATCTCGTCGAAACAATCGGCGACCTGCCAGTGCGCGATGGCCTCGGCCTGTTCGTCCGTCAGTCCGGCAAAGCGCGCGGCCTTCATATGCTGCGAATAGACGAAGCGCGATCCGACCGCATAGCCGGCCCGCGTCTGGCCGAGCTCGCGCAACACGGGATCGAGCCTGCGCTGGTCCGAACGATAAAAGCCGAAACCTTCGGTCGTATGTTTGAACGCATCGGGCACGAGCGCGAACACCGTCCACCAATTGCCCGGCGTGCCGGTTGCCGTGCCTGGTTCGGCCACCGGGTCCCGATCGCCGAACAATGCGGTGTAGAGCGCCTTCACATAATCGTCGGCATCGTCGCGGGGTATTTGAGAAAGTCGGGGCATGGGTTCAGCCTAGCGCAACACAAAATGCGCCACCACCCCGACGGGTCGCCCGAAAACTGCAACGCGATTGACGTTTGCGACAGCAGCGCGTCATAGTCGCGGCAAGGGGGGCCCATTCATGACAATCACGCGCGCCGCACGGAATCCTATCGCCATAGGCGGACTGCCCGTCGCGCTTCTGCTGCTGGTGTTAGCCCTTGCATTGCCCGGTCCGGCCCATGGATTTCAGGGAACAACCCTGGACGCCTTTGAAAGCGAAGCCGATCTCGCCAGCTATCTGGGCGCAATCAGGGAAATCCGAGAAGAACGGCTGGAGCGCGTCCGGCGCGAAGCCGAGGAGCGCCAGCGCGAGATCCAGGAAATGCGCGAACAATTTGAGGCCTATTGGGACGAAGTCGAACGGCTCGAAGCGGCCGGGCTCCCGCCGCCCGAAGGGCCGCCCCCTCCCCCTCCGCCACCGCCTCCTCCCGCACCGCCACCGCCACCGCCGCCAGCACCTGCGGCTGAAATGGCGGATTCGGAAAGCATCACCAACAACCAGACCGCCGGCGTCGACGAAGGCGGCATCGTAAAAATTCGCGGCGATATCCTCGTTATCCTGCGGCGCGGTAGGCTGTTTACCGTATCGATAGCCGATGGCGGAATGCGGCCGATCGACATGATCGATGCCTATCCGCCCGATACCGACGGCAGCCAATCCTGGTATGACGAGATGCTGATCGCCGGGGACCGGATCGTCGTAATCGGATACAGCTATGGCCGGGGCGGGACGGAAGTGAACCGGTTCCGGCTGTCCGAAGACGGACAGTTAACGTTCGAGGACGCGCATCATTTGCGCTCGAACGATTATTATTCGGTCGACAATTATGCCTCGCGGCTGATCGGCAATCGGCTCATTTTCTACACGCCGCTCAACCTGCTTCGCGGCGAAGACCCGCTGGACGCGCTGCCCGGCGTCAAGCGCTGGGACGGCAACCCGCAAAACCGGGTGTTCGAACGGATCACCTCGCCCAACCGGGTCTATGCGACGCCGGCGATCCGCCGGTCGGTATCGGAGGTTTTCTCGACTCTGCACAGCGTCACGAGTTGCGATGTTTCCTCGCCCGATTTCGATTGTACGGCGACCGGCGTGATCGCCGGCCCCTCGCGCGAATTCTACGTCGCCGGAGACGCCGTCTATCTCTGGGTCAGCAATGCCGATCCCTACGATCGATCGGGCGAGCCGCGCTATTCGCATATCTACCGGCTGCCGCTCAACGAAGCGGCACCTTCGGCCATCGGCGCCCGCGGCGCGCCGATCAACCAGTTCTCCTTTCGCGCGGATTCCGATCCCGACATGCTCAACGTGGTCGTGCGCGCGGGCGGCGGCAGCGATGCCATGTGGGAGCCCGAGGCGCCGACCGGCACGATCAGCCTGATCCGCGTGCCGCTGTCCGAATTCGGGGATGGCAGCGGCGAGGTGCGCCAGCGCTATTACCGGCACCTCGAACGCAATGAGAGCGTCTATCAGTTCGAAAACCGCTTTGTCGGCGATCACCTGATCTACGGCCATGGCCGCGCCAATGCATGGCGCAGCCCGCCCGACTACAGCTCAGAACCGCTCGCCTATGCCGTCCCGCTGAGCGGCGGATCGATTGCCGAATTCCGGCTCGGACATGGCGTCGAACGGATCGAGCCGATGGGCGCGGACGCCATTGTCGTCGGCAGCAATCTTGAGAACGGCCTGGGCTTCAGCGCGATCGAGCTGACCGGCGGCCTGCCCAACCTTGGCGACGCCTATGTCCTGCCGGCCGCGGGCCAGGGGGAATCGCGCAGCCACGCCTATTTCTACCGGCCCGACCCGGGATCGCCCGGCGGCGCATCCGGCACGCTCGGCCTGCCCATCGCGCGGCAGGTCCAGCCGGAGTATCGCCAGCTTTTCGGCAGTGCCGCCGCGATGCTGTTCCTGCGCCGCGACGACCGCCAATTCTCCCGCGCCGGAGAATTGAATGCTATAGTCGAGGACGTGATCAATGACGGCTGCCGCGCTTCGTGCACCGACTGGTACGGCAACGCCCGCCCGATCTTCCTGCGCACCCGTACCTTCGCGCTGCTCGGCTATGAGCTCGTCGAAGGCCGGATGGAGGACGGCCGGATCACCGAAATCGGCCGGCTGAACTACGCACCGCGATCGGCGAGCGCCGCCGCCGAATAAGCGGCGACGGGAGCCGGCCTAGGCCGCCAGGTTCCGCAGCACATAATGGAGGATGCCGCCGTGGCGGAAATACTCCATTTCGTTCGCGGTATCGATCCGGCAGAGCGTTTCGAACGTCGCCGTCTCGCCATTCGCCCGCGTCATTTCGACCTCGACGGTCTGGCGCGGATCGATATCGGCGACGCCGCGGATCGTGAACGTCTCGGTGCCGTCGAGCCCCAGCGTCTCGCGGGTAATGCCTTCGGCGAACTGCAAGGGTAGGACGCCCATGCCGACCAGGTTCGAGCGGTGGATACGCTCGAAGCTCTCGACGATGACGGCCTTTACGCCGAGCAGGTTCGTGCCCTTCGCGGCCCAGTCGCGCGAGGAGCCGGTGCCATATTCGGCGCCGGCGATGACGACGAGGGGGGTGCCCTCGGACTGATAGCGCATCGCGGCGTCGTAGATCGACATTTCCTCTCCCGAGGGGATGTGGCGGGTATAGCCGCCTTCGACATTTTCGAGCATCTGGTTCTTGATGCGGATGTTGGCGAAGGTGCCGCGCATCATGACTTCGTGATTGCCGCGGCGGCTACCGTAGCTATTGAAGTCTCTTCTACTAACCTGATGATCCGTAAGGTATTTTCCGGCCGGACTGTCCTCCTTGATCGCGCCCGCCGGGCTGATGTGATCGGTCGTGATCGACTGGCCGAACAGGGCGAGCGGCCGCGCGTCGACGATATCCTCGATCGCCTCCGGCTCCATCGTCATCCCCTCGAAATAGGGCGGATTCTGGACGTACGTGCTCCCGCTCCGCCACGAATAAGTCGCGCTCGGCTCGACATCGATCGAGCGCCACATATCGTCCCCATCGAACACATTGGCGTACCGGCTTTCGAACATATCGCGGTTGACATGCGCCGCAATCGTCTCGGCCACTTCCGCGTTCGACGGCCAGACATCGGCGAGGAACACATCCGCCCCGTCCGTCCCCTGCCCCAACGGCGTCTCGGTGATATCCTCCGTCACCGTACCTTTAAGCGCATAGGCGACCACCAGCGGCGGGCTCGCGAGGAAATTCGCCCGCACATCCTGCGAGACACGCCCCTCGAAATTCCGGTTCCCCGACAAGACGCTCGCCGCCACCAGATCATTCTCGTTCACGGCTTTCGAGATCGGCGGCGCCAATGGCCCGCTATTGCCAATGCACGTCGTGCAGCCATAGCCGACCAGGTCGAAGCCCAGCGCATCGAGATCGTCCTGCAAGCCGGAGC
>JBCBSD010000018.1:0-78248 GCA_039819365.1 Pseudomonadota bacterium | reverse complement strand
GCCAGGCGGCCGTCAGCTATCAGGTCAAGTCGCTCGAAGCCTGGCTCGGCGCGCCGCTGTTCCGCCGGGAGCGGGGGCGGGTCGCGTTGCTCGACGCCGCAGCGCCGCTGGCGACCCAGGCGACGGCGGCGTTCGACCTGTTGAACGAGGCCGTGGCCCGGATCCGCGCGGCGGACGAGGCGCTGCTGACGATCAGCAGCTACGGCACTTTCTCGAACCGCTGGCTCGCCCCGAGGCTCGGCGGCTTCCAGCTCGATCAGCCCAATCTCGCAGTCCGGTTGGATGTGAGCGACACGCTGGTCGATTTCGCGCGCGACGATGCTGATGTCGCGATCCGCGTCGGGCACGGGGACTGGCCGGGCCTCTACAGTCAGTTTCTCATGCGCGTGCAATATGCGCCGATGGCCAGTTCCGCCTTTGTCGAGGTTCATGGCCCGTTCGACACACCAAACGCAATCATGGCCTCGCGCATCTTGAGTCCGGACGATCGCTGGTGGAGCCGCTGGTCCCGCCATTTCGGCATCGCGGACGCGCCGCCAGCGCCAGCGATCCGGCTCGATTCCCAAATGGTCGAAGGCAGCGCCGCACTTGCGGGGCAGGGGATCGCCATGCTCGATCCGGCGTTGTGGGCCGAAGAACTGACCGACGGCCGGCTCGTCCAGATCGGCGCGGCAATCTATGGTCAGGCCTCGGTCTGGATCGTCTGCGCCGAGCATCAGCGCAACCAGCCCAAGATCAAGGCGTTCCGCGACTGGCTGGTGCAGGAGGCCGACGCGCACCCGATGCGGGCGATCATCCGGCTCGATCCTGACGATCCGAGGTGCGAAGTTGATGGAAACGAATGAGGCATCGAACTGGGGAGAGACGGCAATGGATTTCAGCGATATCGATACGGTGATCACGGCGCTCTACACGGCGATATCCGGGCCGCCGGGCGGGCAGGACTGGGAGCTGGAGAAACAGATCTATCATCCCGATGCGCGGCTGGTGCGGACGCGCGTCGCGGAGGACGGGACGCCGATCCTCTTCTCCTTCGATATCGACGGGTTCCGCGAGGCGACGATTCCGCTGCTCGAGGGCCGGCATTTCTACGAGATCGAAACCAATCGGAAACTCTTCCGCTTCGGCAATGTCGCGCAGGCGTTCAGCGAGTATGAAGCGCGCGACGCGGCGGAGGGCGGCAATCTCCTGTTTCGCGGCATGAACATGATCCATCTGTTCTGGGACGGCGCGCGCTGGTGGATCATGCACATCATCTGGGACAATGAACGCGAGGGCGTGACGCTGCCGGACGCCGGCTGGTATCGGGATTAGGGGGCGGGGCCATCGTGATGGCGACTCCCGCCCAGACCTCAATCGACGCACCGCTATGGACTGCACTCTTTGGCGGCGCGATCAGCGTGGCGTTGCTGATCCGCGTCGCGCCCCTCCTGCCTCGCCGGGCCGGAGGGGCCGCGATATCGAAGCCCAGGCGCGTGTTCGTCAATACGACGCGGACCGTCGTGTTCCGGTAAAGTGAAACCGGTTGATGTTTCTGCGCGCCGGCTTGCCCGTGCAATGGCCGCGCAAATCTGCTATGCGAGTCGCACCACTCGGGGATAAACGCCCGGGCGACATTGACGGGAGCCATAGCTTCCCGCCCAGCCTCCTCGGCCGCCAAAAGTCGGTACGGGGAGGTTTCTTTTTGGGAAGGCGGCACAGCCCCGCCGTCGACGCCCAATCATCTGTGGAAATCCCTCTCGCCGCTATGGCGCCCCGCTGCTAATCCGCGAACCATGACGACCGATACCGCCGATCCGCCAGAGTCAAACGAGCCGTCCGAGGACGATCCGTTCGACCGGATCGTCGACGCGCCGTTCGACGAGGCGATCTCGGAACGCTATCTCGTCTATGCGCTTTCGACGATCACGGCGCGCTCGCTGCCCGATCTGCGCGACGGACTGAAGCCCGTGCACCGCCGCCTGTTATGGGCGATGCGACAGCTCAAGCTCTCGCCCGACAGCGCCTACAAGAAATGCGCGCGGGTCGTCGGCGATGTCATCGGCAAATATCATCCGCATGGCGACCAGAGCGTCTATGACGCGATGGTCCGGCTCGCCCAGCCGTTTTCGATGCGCTATCCGCTCGTCGACGGGCAGGGAAACTTTGGGAACATCGACGGCGATAACGCGGCCGCCATGCGCTATACCGAGGCGCGGCTGACCCGGGCGGCGATCGACCTGATGGACGGGCTCGCCGAGGGCACGGTCGATTTCCGGCCAACCTACAATGGCGAGGAAGAGGAGCCGGAGATTTTCCCGGGGCTCTTCCCAAACCTGCTGGCGAACGGCGCGAGCGGTATCGCGGTCGGCATGGCGACCTCGATCCCGCCGCACAACGCCGCCGAGCTGATCGATGCTGCGACGCATCTGATCGACAATCCCAAGGCCGAAGAGGCCGAGCTGATGGAGTTCGTACAAGGCCCGGATCTGCCGACGGGCGGGCTGCTCGTCGACAGCAAGGAGATCATCGCCGAAGCGTATCGCACGGGTCGCGGGGCGTTCCGCGTGCGTGCGCGCTGGCACCAGGAGGATCTGGGGCGCGGGACCTGGGAAGCGGTGATCACCGAAATCCCGTTCCAGGTGCAGAAGGGCAAGCTGATCGAGCAGATCGCCGCGCTGATCGCCGACAAGAAGCTGCCGATACTGGCGGACGTCCGCGATGAGAGCGACGAACAGATCCGCATCGTGCTGGAGCCCAGGAGCCGCACCGTCGAGCCGGATGTGCTGATGGACTCATTGTTCCGCCTGACCGATCTCGAGACGCGCATCAGCCTCAACCTCAACGTCCTCGACGCCAACCGCACGCCGCGCGTGATGAGCCTGAAAGAAGTGCTTACGGAATGGTTGGCGCACCAGTTTATCGTGCTGGTCCGGCGCTCCGAATTCCGGCTGGGCAAGATCGACGACCGGGTCGAGCTGCTCGACGGCTATATCATTGCGTACCTCAACCTCGACCGGATCATCGAGATCATCCGCTATGAGGACGAGCCCAAACAACTGATGATGGCGGAGTTCGCGCTGAACGACCGGCAGGCCGAGGCGATCCTCAATATGCGGCTGCGCAATCTGCGCAAGCTGGAGGAGATGGAGCTCAGGCAGGAGCGCGAGGATTTACTCGCGGAGCGCGAAGAACTCGACAAGCTGCTCAACTCCAAGGCGCGGCAGAAGACGCGGATGAAGAAGGATTTGGCCGGGCTCCTCAAAACCTATGGCGCGGACACCGAACTCGGCCGGCGTAGATCGTCCCTGGAGGAAGCCGCGCCGCCCAAGGAAATTCCGCTCGAAGCGATGATCGAGAAGGAGCCGATCACCGTCGTCATGTCCGAACGCGGCTGGATCCGCGCGATGAAGGGCCATGTCGACGCCGCCGGTCTCGCCAAGCTCAAATATAAGGAAGGCGACGGCCCGGCCTTCGATTTTCCCGCGCAGACGACGGACAAGCTGCTGCTTGCGGCGGACAATGGCCGCATCTACACGCTGGCCGCCGACAAGCTGCCCGGCGCGCGGGGTTTCGGCGAACCCGTCCGCTCGATGGTCGATATCGAGGACGGGGCGGAAATTGCAGGCCTCGTAAAGGTCGAGGAAGGCGGCAGGTTGCTGCTCGCCAGCACGGCCGGCAAGGGTTTTGTCGCGAACGCCGAAGAAATCGTCAGCACGACGCGCAAGGGCAAGGTCGTGGCGAACGTCAAGGCTGGCGCCAAGCTCCGCGTCGTCCGCCCGATCCCCGCCGATGCCGATCATGTCGCGGCGATCGGCGAGAATCGCAAGATGCTGATTTTCGAACTCGAGGCCCTCCCCGAAATGGCGCGCGGCCAGGGCATCATGTTGCAGAAATACAAGGATGGTGGCCTGTCCGACGCAACCGTCTTCAAGCTGGATGAGGGCCTGAGCTGGGCGATGGGCGGCGACACGGGTCGCACGCGCACCGAGACCGAACTCGGCGACTGGATCGGCAATCGCGGGACGGCGGGAAGAATGCCGCCACGGGGCTTCCCGCAGGATAATCGGTTCTAGATTACGGTTTCGCTACGTCCTTGAATTGGCACGCTAACTAACACAGTATCGTATCATAACCTATTAGGTCGGAGAATATTATGGCGCTATTGGTTAGGCAGTGCCCTCATTGCAAAACGCCTCGTTCGCCCATGGCTTCAGTTGCCTTCATTGAGCAACCCGGCAGCAAGAAGAAAGTTGGCTTCTTCGTTTGTCAGATATGTAGCAAGCCTATTGGCGTGTGGCTAAAGAAAGAGGCAACCGTTCAAGGAGCGTCAGCGGTTCACGAACTGCATAAGTGGCAGCAGACAATTGAAGATGGTGGTTGGAGTGTCACAGATTTTTGGCCGGAATTGCAGGAGACCAGAGCCCCTGACGATGTTCCTGAACGAGTCGCAAACAACTTCATTCAAGCCGAAGAAGCTGCCGCTCGTGGGCATCGCGAAGCAGCCGGGATGGCATATCGACGCTCCTTGGAGCTAGCGCTAAAAGATGTCGCTCCCGAATTAGGCGGTATGTTGAAAACAAGAATCGACAAGCTTTCCAAAGACGGTCGATTAACACCGGATTTGAAGGATTGGGCACATTCGGTTCGGGACTTAGGCAATGAAGCCGCTCATGAAGAATCCCAGCCGACGGGTGTAGATATACAAGATCTCGCCGCCTTCACCCGTGTGGTGCTGGAATACCTCTATACAATGCCCGCGAAGGTCACCCGCCGTGCCGGAGGCGCAGAAGTAGAGGAAGAACCAGAAAACGATAGCTAGGACGAATCTTCTAGCCCCGCTCCTCCATCCGCGCCACGCGCAGTTCGATGCGCTTCAGTTCGCGCGACACGGCCATCAGGTTCATCCGCTCGAAAAACCATTGCTTGATCATGCCGACACCGGTGACGGTGGCGAGGGCGCCCACGCTCCACAGGATGATCTCGCGCGTGCCGTCCACCGTGAACATCTGCCAGATGGCGTAAAACATGAAGGCGGACATCGGGAACAGGATCACGAACACCATCTTCGCCCAGCCGCCGAGCGGGCCGGACAGCGTATCGCCGATCTGCGCGAACAGGCCGCGCCCTTCGTCGAGTTCCTTGAGAAACGCCTCGTCGTCGGCATCCAGTGCGGCGCGGAGCCTGTCGTCGAATTCGGTCATCAGTCTTCTCCTTCCAATAGGGTTTTGAGCGTTTTGCGCGCGGTAAAAATTCGCGATTTTACGGTCCCGAGCGGCACGCCGGTCGCCGCGGCAATCTCGTCCAGCTTGAGCCGTTCGACGAAATAGAGCGTCGCCGCGATCCGCTGGTCGTCGGGCAGACTGGCAAAGGCCTGGGCGATCGCCGCCTGATCCTCGCCGCGCGGCGAGATGGCCGGCGCATTGGCCTCGGTCAGTTCGTCCGAGCGCGGGCGGTGCGCGGCATGGGCGTTGATCCGGTCCGCGCAGCGGCGGCGCAGGATCGTAAAGGCCCAGGCCGGAAATTTCGCCGGATCGCTAAGCTTTTTCAGCCCCGCCGTGATGCCGAGCCAGCATTCCTGAACCGCTTCGCGCGCCAGCTCGTCATCGCCGGTAAAGCGCCGCGCCGAGCGCAGCAGCCGCGGGTGCCAGCGCGCGGCCAGCCGCTCCAGCGCCCGCCGGTCGCCATTCTGGACATGCAGTACGAGCAGCTCGTCAAATACCCGCCCGCTCTGATTCATCCAAAACGCCTCCCGTTACGGGTATATAGTCGGCGCGGAGGAGGAAAAGGTTCGGTGGCGATCAGCCGATTTTTTCCGAACCGAAGCCTTCGACATATTGGGGCGCGTCGTCGGTAATCTCGACCCAGGAGGCCTTCGAGCCGACGAAGATGTGCGCAGCATAGCCTGTATGCTCGATATCGTCGTCGAGCAGTCCCGCCGGGACGAAATAGATTTTCTCGTCTTTGTTGGTGGTAGGGACAGGGCTACCGCACTGGCGGCAAAAGACCGAGGCCCATCCAGTATCGCCAGAGACATAGTAGCGCTGAATCAACTCTTCGCCGCGCAACCAGGACAGGCTGTCAAAGGCAGTATAGAAAACCGCGTTTCCATCCGTGCCGGAAACCTTGCGGCATTTCGAGCAATGGCATTGCCCGACCGGGCCGATCTTGCCGTTAATCTCGAACACCACCTCGCCGCACAAGCAGCTTCCCCGGATCGCGTCGGCCATATTGGTCCTCCCAGTTTGTTGCCCGCTAGGAAACCAGCGCGCTTGCAATCTCCCGCACCCGCGTCTCGTCCGGGAAATCCTCGTCGACCCAGATATCTTCGATCTCGCGGAGCAGGATCGCAACCTCGGGTCCCGCTTCCACGCCCATGGCGATCAGCTCGCCGCCCTTGAGCGGCATATGCGCGGGCGGCGGGCTGGAAATCAGATGGGCGAGTGCATTGCCGGTGACGATATCGTTGGTCGGGCAGAGCAGCAGCCGGTCGATCGCGCCGTCCATCGAATGGCGATAGGCGAGCGCGCGGGGTTCGGCGGTGTCGCCGGGGATGCGGGCCGTTGCCGTTGCGAGGCGGGTGCGCTGCGCGCGCGAGAGTTTGAGGCGGGTGGCAATGCTGCGCGCGGTATCGGGTTCGGGTGGCAGCAGCGCGGCGAGGCGGCGGACAGGATCGCCGGGCTGCTCGAACGCCTTTTCGCGGCGGATCAACCGCGCGAGGGCATCGGCGCTCGCAATCTCGGGCAGGACGGGCGCGAAGATGCCATGGTCTATCATCAGCGCGATGGTGTCGGACGGATCGGGCAAGGCGAGCGTTTTGAGCAGCTCGTCGGCGATCCGTTCGCGCGACAGCGCCATGAGGCTCTTGGAATGTTTCGCTGCTGCGGCGAGCCCGTCCGCATCGGGCGCGCCTTCGCCGAAGCGCGCGTGGAATCGGAAGAAGCGTAATATCCGCAGATGATCCTCGGCGATGCGCGCGGCGGGATCGCCGATAAAGCGTACGCGGCGGGCCTCGAGGTCCGCTTCGCCGCCGAAATAGTCGAAAATCTCGCCGGTCAGCGGATCGGCGGAAAGTGCGTTGATCGTGAAATCGCGGCGCGCGGCATCTTCGCGCCAGTCGTCGCTATACTCGACCGTGGCATGGCGGCCATCGGTCGCGATATCGCGGCGCAGGGTCGTGACTTCGATCGTGTGTTTTTCGGGCAGGACGGCGGTAATCGTACCGTGCTTGATACCGGTGGGCACGGCTTTGAGGCCCACCGCCGCGATCCGCCGCGCGGTTTCCTCGGGCGGGAAGACGGTCGCGCAATCGACATCCTGCACGTCGAGGCCGAGCCACGCATCGCGCACCGCCCCACCGACATAGCGGACCTTCCCCTGCTTGGCGTCGAGCGCGTCCAGCAGCGCCTCCATCCCCGGCCAATGCCGCCACGGCGCGTCGGGGAGACTCACGTCTGCACCGCCTTCAACCGGCGCGAAAGGTTCATGATGATGGAGGCCGTCACGCCCCAGATGCGGCGCTCTTCCCAATACATTTCGTGATAGCGGCGCAGGCGGCCCTCCCACTCAATCTCGCGTTCGTCGTAATTGGACGGATCGAAGAGTGTATCGAACGGCACTTCGAAGATCGCGGCGACTTCGCCCGCTTCGGGTGTGAGATCGATGCCGGGGGGAATGACGCCGATGACGGGCGTGATGTGAAAGCCGGTTCCGGTCAGGTAGAGATCGGTGGTGCCGACCAGATCGACGCGTTCGCGGGGAAGGGCGATTTCCTCTTCGGCCTCGCGCAGCGCGGCGGCGACGGGGCCGTCATCGCCGGGATCGACCTTGCCGCCCGGAAAGGCGACCTGGCCCGGATGGCTGGGGAGCGCATCGGTGCGCTGGGTGAGGATTACGGTCGGGGTGTCGCGCTCGACCACGGGGATGAGGACGGCGGCGTCGACGGCCGTGCCGTTGGCGCGCAGGCGCTCGCCGCGAATGTCGGACTCGAAGACCGGGATATCGAGCGCCAGCGACTTTTCGAGCGTATCGCGCAGGGCGGCGGCGAGGCTCATGCCGCTTGGCCCTCGGGCGCGAGCGGAAAGAAAACGCCGTCGCTGGTGATGCCGATGGGATCCTGCTCGAGCGCATGGTCCATCAGTGCATAATAGACGGGCCGGGCGAGCAGCGCCCAGAGATCCCCCCGTACATGGAGATACGGCAGGGCGTTGTCATCTTCACCGCGCAGCGCGAGAGAATGTTCCGGACCCGCAACGATAATGTCGCCCGTGTTCAACCGGAAAACCGCCCTTTGGGTGTAAACGGGATCGTCAACAAGCTTCATCTCGACCGCGAGAAACGGCGCGTCTTCGACCTCGATCGCCAGCTTCTCGGCGGGCGTCACAAGAACATGCCCGCCATCGGGCTCGCGGCGCAGGATCGTCGAGAACAGGCGGACCAGCGCCGGGCGCTCGATCGGATCGCCCTCATGATACCAGGTCCCGTCACGCGCGATCCGGATGTCGATCTCGCCCTCGCGCTCGGGATGCCATGTCTCGACCGGCGGCAGGTTCTGATCCTCCGCCAGCTTGGCGATGGCGTCGAGCGATAGCGGGGCGAGATTGGCGGGGGGCGCAGGCGAGGGCATAGCCGTTAGTTAGGCAATCCCTGCCCGGATCGCAAAAGGTCCGGACCGAGTTCGCCCTCGGCCGGCCATTCGCTGTCGGCCGCGGCGCGCAACAGGATGCGATGCGGTGCGACCGGGCCGGGGAGCAGCCAGTGCGCCGCCGGCCCCGACCGGAATCCGAAAGCCTCGTAATAATCGGGATCGCCGATCATCATCGCCGATTGCCCGGCGATATCGAGCCGCTGGGTGACGACCCGCGTCATATGCTTGCCGATGCCCTGACCCTGCCGATCGGGATGGACCGCGACGGGCCCGACCATCACGAGCGGCAAGTCCCGGTGGCCGGCGTGGCGCAGCGTCAGCGGCCAGCTGTGCAGCGAGCCGATCAGACTGTCGCCGTCCATCGCAACAAAAGACAAGGCCTCGATCGCCTCGGTCCCGGCGCGCACGGCATAGGCTGTCCGTCCCAGACGATCGGTTCCGAACGCCAGATCGAGCAGCGTCTCGATGGCTTCGGGCGATACGGTGGAAAGAGGATGGAGCGCAGTCACGATTTACCAAGGGCCATTTACGTCGAAGGCCGTGGCGATTAGCGGTTCGCGGGCAAAAGGAAAGCGCGAATCATTTATGACAGGTCATATGACAGGGCAGATTGCTGACGCGTTGCGGCTCGAAGTCCGCGATGTCGAGGTGATGATACTGACCGGGATCTATTCCGAAGAGACTAAATTGCCGCAACCGCTGCGCATCTCCGTTGCCGCCGATATGGAAGCGCGCGATCATTTCGAGCCCGACACGCCGCTGTCGCACTCCAAAAACTATATGGACCTCAAACATGCGATGACGGACGCGCTGCCCAAGGATCGGCATTTCACGCTGATCGAGGCGGTTGCCGACCATATCGCCGATACGATCTTTCTGCAGGATAAGCGGGTCCTGCGCGTCACCATCGAGATCGTGAAGCTCGCGATATCGGAGAATGGCGAAGAGATCGGCATAACGATGACGCGGAACCGGCGATGAAACTCGCCCTCGTCACAGGCGGATGCCGCCGGCTGGGCGCCGCGATTTCGGTGCGGCTGGCGCGCGAGGGTTATGCGCTGGCGCTTCATGCGTCCGAGAATCCGGAGCCGGAGGCCGACCTGCTCGCCGCCATCGAAGAGGCGGGCGTGCAATGGCGGGGGATTGCCGCCGATCTTTCCGACGCGCTCCAGACCGAGCATTTGGTCGAAGCCGTGGCCGACAGTTTCGGGTCCGCGCCCAGCCTGCTGGTCAACAGCGCCGCCAAGTTCGGGGACGATCGTCCCGAGACGGTCGACATGGATGCGTTGCTCACGCACTACAGCATCAACTGCGCGGCGCCGGCCATTCTCGCCAAGTCTTTCGCGGCTCAGCGGCGCAAGGGGCCTGCGGCGATCGTCAACATCCTCGATCAGCGGCTTGCCAATCCGCATGGCGACCAGTTCAGCTACACATTGTCGAAACAAGCGCTGGCCGGGCTCACCGATATTCTCGCCCGCGAACTGGCGCCGGCCATTCGCGTCAACGCTGTCGCACCGGGCCTGACGATCCCGACGTCCGACTATGACGAGACGATGCTGGACGCTACGCGGCAGGCTATGCCGCTCGAAACGCTTCCCGCGCCGGCGCAGATAGCCGATGCCGTGGCCTGGCTTGCCCAGGCGCAAGCCGTGACCGGGCAGACTATTTTTGTCGACGGCGGCGCGCATCTCGAATCTTTCGCCCGCGATTTTCCAAACCTGTTCTCCGAGTAACGCGGTTTTGGTGTATCCCGTGCCGGATCAGCTCCGATAGCGCGTGCAGGGCCCAAGATCGCTAATAACCATCGCATAATCCTGCCGCGCCACGGCAATCTGGCTGCGATCCGTCGTTTCCATGCTGGCTTCGGGCAAGCGTTCGGGAAGGAAGCAGGCTAGGCGATACCATAGCAGGCTGTTGCGTTCGGGGGGCGGGGAGGCGCTTTCCACGATTTCGCTCAGCGAGACTGTCCAGCGCGGATCCTGGTTCGGCCGCCGCAATATGCTGAGCGAGACCGGCCGGCCATCGCTTGTCGCGAGGAATATCTGCGTTTCGCTTTCGCCCGGAAGCGTGCCCGGCACGCTGAACGCGTTGCCGACGCCGGTTACCGTTCCCGGCGCATCGTCCGACGCCGTTTCGGATAGCAATGCTCGAATCGTCCGTTCGCGATCTTCGGTCCAGTCGAGTTGCGCGTCGGGCGCGATCAACTGAAGCTCGCCGCGGCGCCCGGGTACCGGCATCGCAAGAAGAATAACCTGGCGATCCCGAATCCGCGGTCGCCGGCCATCGCCATCGAGCGGCATATCGACGAGATAACTGACCCGGGCCGGCACGGCGTTCGCGCTGCGAATCAGCGTCAGCAATTCGGCCTCGACATAATAGCGGACATGGTTCGGCCGGAGCCCTGTCGCCCGTTCCTCGTCGACTCTGCGCGTGCGATCGACGCGCGCCAGCGCCACGACGGGCGCGCCGAGCGCAAGGTCCGCGAGATCGGCGTAGCTTAACTCCCTTTGCTGCGTAAACTCTTGAGATTCCGACCGGTCGGTGGGGACGAGCATCGCGCCGAAAGCCATCAGGGCAAGGGCCAATCTGAGCACGATCTTCCTCCTTCGAAACAATATAACGGCACTATGGCCTTGTGTCGTATCCGGCCGATAGGGTAACTGTTGCGTAACGCGATTGTCGATTGTAGGGAATCGCAGGTCGTCGCACAGCAAAAACTTTGCATCGATGACGCGTCCTTCGCGATGCCAGATGAACTGGCGCTTTATGGACGTCGGGCTTTGGAGGGAGTTTCTTAGTTTAATGGCCTATGCTGATCAGAAGATGAGCACACGGAGGCTGACGGCGATTATCGCCGTGATCATTCTCCACGTGGCTCTCGCCTACGCGCTGGTTTCGGGTTTGGCCGTCAGGGTCGCCCAGGCGGTGCAGGAAGATCTCACCGTCTTCGACGTTGAGGATGAACCGCCGCCGCCGGAAGAAGAATTGCCGCCGCCACCGCCGGAGCAGCCATTGCCACCGCCGCCGGTCGTTGTGACGCCTCCTCCGCCAGTGGTGATCCAGAGGCCGACGGTCGCGCCGCGGCCGCCTGTGCCCGCTCCACCGCCGCCGGCTCCGCCGCCGCCTCCTCCGCCTCCGCCGAGCCAGGCGCAGGCCGCACAGCCTCGGGGTAATCCGGGCCGTTGGGTGACGAATGCCGACTATCCCTCGGCTTCGATCCGTAACGAGGAACAGGGAACGGCGAGCTTCCGCTTGACGATCGGAACGAACGGTCGGGTGACGAATTGCCAGATCACGTCGTCCACCGGCTTCTCGCGGCTGGACAACGAGACGTGTCGGCAACTGCAGCGCCGCGCACGGTTCAGGCCGGCGCTCGACGATGCCGGAAATCCGACGACCGGTTCATATTCCAGCAGTATTCGCTGGGAGATCCCTGGGTAACTTTATTCGAGCCTTCGCTCGATCCAATTGCAGCAAGTTTATTTGAGAGGAATGTAAATCATGTCTACTGAAGCAGCTGAAGCTCCGGCGGAAAATCCTTACGGTCTCCGTGCGGCGCTCGAAGAAGGCGGCATCGTGGCCCAGGCGACCTTTGGTATCCTGGTGCTGATGTCGGCAATGTCCTGGTACATCCTGTTCACCAAGTGGTTCGAGCAGCAGAAAATTCTCAAGCAAGGCCAGCGCGCCCGCGAAAATTTCTGGCGGGCGAACAGCCTGCGCGAAGGTGCGGCGAAGCTCGAAAAGAACAGTGCGTATCGGCAGATTGTCGAAGACGGCATCGAAGCCCGCGAAACCCATGACAAGCTGACCGACCCGGTCGAAGCCCATGAGTGGACGGTCAACGCCCTGCAGCGTTCGGTCGGTTCGGTGAGCTCGAAGCTCACCGAAGGCCTGGCCATTCTCGCGACGGTCGGTTCGACCGCTCCGTTTATCGGTCTGTTCGGTACGGTGGTCGGTATCTATCGCGCGCTCGTCAAGATCGGTGCTGCCGGTCAGGCGTCGATCGACGCGGTTGCCGGTCCGGTTGGCGAGGCTCTCATCATGACGGCGCTCGGCCTGATCGTGGCGGTTCCGGCGGTTATGGCCTATAACTGGATGGTTCGCCGCAACAAGACGGTGGTCGAGGAGTTGCAGAAGTTCTCGAACGAGATTCACGGCTATATCGTTTCGGACGGCAAGGTGCGGCCATCGGTTACGGCGGCTTCCGCTTCGGGGGCGAAGAAGCCCGCTGCGGCATCGTCGACGGCCGCCAATCCCGCGGCCAAGTCGTAATTCAGTCTTCGAGGGTGAAGGCGGTCCGCCGCATTCACCCTCGGCTGACACCGGAATACGGCGCGGACGCGTCGGTTTGGTTAGAGTTTAGGATAGGATCGATTCCATGGGAATGAATGTTGCACCTTCAGAAAGCGAAGGCGGCGAAGAAACCATGTCCGAGATCAACGTCGTCCCGCTTACGGACGTCATGCTGGTCTTGCTCATCATCTTCCTGATCGCGGTGCCCGTTGTGATCCAGACGGTCGAGGTGAACCTGCCATCGGTTCGGCTGCTGCCAACGACGACGAAACCGGAAAACGTCTCGCTGTCGATCCGCGCGGCGGACGATGGCAGCTGCGAGGTGTTCTGGGGCATGACGCCCGTCAACTCCAACGAGATGTTGACTCAAGCAATCCAGCACATCGAGGACGAGATCGAGCGGTTCGGCGGTGCGGAGAATATGACCGAAGACGATCTTCCCGAGGTGCATATCCGCGGCGACGTGAACACGCCCTGGCGGTGTATCGGCGGACCGATCTTCGTCATGCAGCAGGCAGGCTTCACCCGCGTTGGTTTCATTTCCGAACCGGCACCGGGCCAGGGTATCCGGCGCCTCTAGTTCAGACGATTTTAGGAGTAGTATAACATGGGTGGAAAAGTAGGACCTGCCGGCGGTGACGATGATCCGATGATCGACATCAACACGACGCCGTTGATCGACGTCCTGTTGGTGCTCCTCATCATGTTCATCATCACCATTCCGATCCAGACCCACGCGGTGAAGATCGACTTGCCGGTGGCTAATGACGATCCGCCGCCGGAAGATCAGATCGATCCGGTCAAGAACGAGGTCTATATCTCGCCGACCGATCAGATCCTCTGGAATGGCGAGCCGGTTGCCCGGCAGACGCTGCGCCAGTATCTGGATATAACGGTGACGATGAATCCGGTGCCCGAGCTGCACATGTTCCCCGACGCCCAGGCGCGGTACAACACGGTGGACGAGGTGCTTGCGATTACGAAACGTGCGCAGGTCACCAATATGGGCTTTATCGGCAACGACCAATATCGTCAGTTCTAAGGCGATACCTCTCAAATAGGAAAAGGGCGGTGTGCTGGATGCGCGCCGCCCTTTCTCTTTGCGCTATCGCCGAGCGTCCATTTGCGCCGCCAATGCCTGTCGGCGTGCGTGGGACGGGTTGCTATCCGCTCGTGCCGGGAAATCGATAAGGCCGCGCGACCAGGCGGGCAATCCCGCTTCAGTCAGGCGTCAAATCGCTTGTCATTGCAGGGCCTGTCGTGGCGGCGGGTTTCCAGGGACCGCTCGCAGCCTTTGTGGCCTAGAGTCACGCCGGTGCGTGGTGAAGCAGGCTCAGGCTGCCACGCCCTCGAACTGTAAGCGCGCGAGACGCGCATAAAGGCCGTCCCGGCCGGTCAGCGCCGCATGGTCGCCCTGTTCGACGATCCGGCCCTCGTCCATCACCACAATGCGATTGGCCGACCGCACGGTCGCCAGCCTATGTGCGATCACGATCGTCGTGCGATCCCGCATCAGGCGATCGAGTGCCTCTTGCACCAGCCGTTCCGATTCCGCGTCCAATGCAGACGTCGCTTCGTCCAGCAGAAGAAGCGGAGCGTCTCGCAACAAGGCTCTGGCAATAGCCAGACGCTGACGCTGGCCGCCCGACAGTCTGGCGCCACTTTCGCCGAGATAGGTATCGAGCCCGTTCGGCAGTTTCTTGATGAATTCCGCCGCGTTCGCGGCCTCGGCCGCGGTCCACAGCTCCTCGTCGCTCGCTTCCCAGTCGCCATAGCGCAGATTGTCCCGCGCCGACGCGGCGAAGATCACCGTGTCCTGCGGCACCATCGCGATCCGGTTGCGGACGGCACCGGGGTCCGCTTCGCGTAGATCGACGCCGTCGAGCGTCACCGCGCCTTTCTGCGGATCGTAGAAGCGCTGGGCGAGCTGGAACAGCGTGGACTTGCCGGCGCCCGACGGACCGACCACGGCGACGAGCTCACCGGGATCGACCTTGAGCGTGAAATCCGCCAAGGCCGCTGTTTCCGGCCGCGTCGGGTAGTAAAAGGTGACATCGTCGAAATGCAGCGCACCGCGCGCCGGTTCCGGCAATGGTTTGGGATCGTCGGGCGCCCGGATCTCGGGCACTTCGCGGAGCAGCTCGCTCAACCGCCCGGCGGCACCCGCGCCGCGCATCAGTTCGCCATAGACCTCCGTCAGCGCGCCGAACGCGCCGGCGACGATCATGCCGGTCAGTACGAACGCCGCGACCGCGCCGCCGGTGATCCGGTCGTTGATCACATCGGACGCTGCCTGCCACATGACCATGGTGATCGCGCCGAAGATGAGGGTAATGACGATCCCCGTCATTATCGAACGGATGGTTATCCGCCGCCGCGCCGTCTTGAACGCGCTCTGGACGGCCGTGTCGAAACGGTCGCCCTCGCGGCGCTCCTGCCCGAAGGCCTGGACGATCTTCATGGCGCCCAGCGTTTCGGCGACCATCGCCCCGACATCGGCAATCCTATCCTGGCTATGCCGGGACAGGTTGCGCAGCTTCCGCCCCAACATCACGATCGGCACGATGGCTAGCGGTATGCCGAGCAGCAGCATCAGCGCGAGTTTGGGCGAGAGGGTCAGCAGATAGATAATACCGCCGATCCCCATCACGATGTTGCGCAGGGCGACGGATATGGTCGTACCCACGATCATCTCGATCACGGACGTATCGGACGTCATGCGCGATGCGATTTCGGAGGGGCGGTTTTCCTCGAAATATTTGGGATCGAGCGCTAGCAAGTTGCGCTGCACCGCGACCCGCAAGTCCGCCACGACGCGCTCGCCGAGCCAGGATACGAAATAGAAGCGCATCGCCGTCGCAAGCGCCAGCACCACCACGATCAGCAACAGATAGTAGAAATATTGCGAGATATCGCTGTCCGCACCGCTGAAGCCCTGATCGATCACCCGGCGGAAACCGTCGGGAATTGCCAGCGTGGCGGCGGCGGCGATGAGCAAGGATATCGCGGCGCCCAATATGCGCCCCGGATAGCGCACGGCGAAGCGCCAGATAAGCGCCAAATTGCCGAGATTCTTGGATTTCGAAGTGTCCGTATCGCTGTCTTCCATAGCCATCGCCTAGCAGCGCGGCCCGACCGGCTCAACACGGCACATTGGTAATTGCTGCATTGCAACGTGAAGGGAAATGGGCCTAGGATGTTTGCAAAGGCGGCCAAAGCGTCGCGCATGCGGGGAATTTGATGCTTTACAACATGTATGAGATGCAGCGGTCGGTATTGGCCGGGGCAAGCGCCATGGCGGGCTGGAGCGCGGAATTGCTGCAAAACCCGGCCAATCCCTTCGCCTATATGGGCATGGGGCCGATCGTGGCGTCGGCGCTTGATGTGTTCTCCCACGCCTCGGCCCCGCGCGGGAAGCCGGTATTCGGGATCGAGACGGTCGAGCTGGACGGCGAGACCGTTCCGGTTTCGATCGAGATCGAAGCGCGCAAGCCGTTCGGCCAGCTCAAGCATTTCGTGAAGGACGGCGTATCCGGCCAGCCAAAGCTGCTGATCGTTGCGCCGATGTCCGGCCATTATGCGACGCTGCTGCGCGCCACGGTGGAGCGGATGCTGCCGGGCCATGACGTCTGGATCACGGACTGGCGCGATGCCAAAACCGTGCCCCTGTCGAACGGCCATTTCGATCTCGACGACTATATCGATTATCTGATCGAGTTTCTCGAGCATATCGGGCCGGGTGCGCACATGCTGGCCGTCTGCCAGCCCTCGGTGCCCTGCTATGCCGCGGCCGCGCTCATGTCCACGAACAAGCATCCGGATCGACCGCGCACGCTCACCATGATGGGCGGGCCGATCGACACCCGCGAAGCGCCGACGTCGGTCAATACGCTGGCGACCCAGCGCGCACATGCCTGGTTCGAGCAGAATGTAATCGCGACCGTTCCGCTCTATTACCCGGGCGCCGGGCGGCGGGTCTATCCCGGCTTTCTCCAGCTTGCCGGCTTCATGTCGATGAATCTGGGCAATCACATGATCACCCATTGGGAGATGTTCAAACATCTGGTCGAAGGCGATGGCGACAGCGCGGACGCGACCAAGGATTTCTACGACGAATATCGCTCGACCTGCGACATGACGGCCGAATTCTACCTGCAAACAATCGATGTCGTGTTCCAGACCCACGCGTTGCCGCGCGGCGAGTTCCGGCATCGGGGCAAGCTGATTGATCCGGCTGCGATTACCGATATCGCGATGCTGGCGATCGAGGGCGAGCGCGACGATATTTCGGGGCTCGGCCAGACCAAGGCCGCGCTGAAACTATCGTCGAAACTGCCGAAGAAGAAAAAGAAATATTATATGGCGGAAGAAGTCGGCCATTACGGGATCTTCCATGGCCGCAAATGGCGCGAACGCATCGCGCCGGTCGTAGAGGATTGGATTGCGACGCACGACGACTAAAGCATTACCGTCGAACGAAAAAAGGGCGCCGGAGTTCACCCCGGCGCCCTTTCTTGTTGCAAGCCATGGATAGACTACAGGACTTCGAACAGCCCGGCCGCGCCCATGCCGCCGCCGACGCACATGGTGACGACGACATATTTGGCGCCGCGGCGCTTGCCCTCGATCAGTGCGTGACCGGTGCAGCGGGCGCCCGTCATGCCATAGGGGTGGCCGATCGAGATCGAGCCGCCATTGACGTTGAGCAGCTCGTTCGGGATGCCGAGCGTATCGCGGCAGTACAGAACCTGCACGGCGAAGGCTTCATTCAATTCCCACAGTCCGATATCGTCCATCTTGAGATCGAACCGCTCGAGCAGCTTCGGAATAGCAAAGACCGGGCCGATGCCCATTTCGTCGGGCTCGGTGCCGGCGACGGCCATGCCGACATAGCGGCCGAGAGGGGTCAGGCCCTTCTTCTCGGCGACCGAGGCTTCCATCACGACGCTGGCCGAAGAGCCGTCCGACAGTTGCGACGCGTTACCGGCTGTGATCGTCATGTCCGGCCCCACCACCGGCTGGAGGCCCTGCAGACCTTCGAGCGTGGTCGAGGGACGGTTGCCCTCATCCTGCGAGAGAGTGACCTCTTCCTGGCTGGTTTCGCCCGTCGCCTTGTCGACCACGATCTTGGTCGTGGTCGTTGCGACAATCTCGTCGTCGAACTTGCCGGCTTCCTGCCCGGCGGCCGTGCGCTTTTGCGATTCCAGCGAATATTCGTCCATCGCCTCGCGGCTGATGTCATAGCGCTTCGCGACAGTTTCCGCGGTGCCGAGCATCGGCATGTAGACGTCCTTGTGCATCGCGATGAGTTCGGGATCGGGCTGGACGCGCATCTCCTTGGTCTGGACAAGCGAAATCGACTCAAGTCCGCCCGCGACGACGCAATCCATGCGATCGACGATCACCTGCTTGGCGGCAGTCGCGATCGTCATCAGGCCGGACGAGCATTGCCGGTCCATAGTCATGCCCGGCACAGTGACGGGCAGGCCCGAACGCAGCGCGATCTGGCGCGCGACATTGGTGCCGGTCGATCCCTGCTGCAGCGCCGCGCCCATGATGCAGTCGTCGACTTCGCCGCCCTCGATACCGGCGCGCTCGACCGCGGCCTTGACCGCGAAGCTGCCGAGGGTCGGGCCCTGCGTATTGTTGAAAGCGCCGCGATAAGCCTTGCCGATCGGGGTGCGGGCGGTGGAAACGATAACTGCGTCACGCATGGTGTAACTCCTTGTAGAAGAGGATGTGCTCAGGCCGGGATCGGCGGTGTGCCGGGTTCCGGCGGAATGTCAAAAGTCCCGATGATAAGGGCGACGCCCTGATAAAAACCAACCAGCTGCACGATTTCCAGCAGCTGTTCCGATGAAAAATGCCCGGAAATCCGCGCAAATTCTTCATCATCGAGATGGCGGCGATCGATCAGGATATCAACCGTGGCGATCAGCGCGGCATCGGCATCGGACCAGCCGCCTGATTCCGCGTCGTTTTTTGCGAGCGCTTCAAGCTGGTCTACATCGATATCGCAGCGTTCGGCGAACAGCGCTGCGTGCATGCCCCACTCATAATCGGCGCCGATTCGCGCCGCGGTCCGGAAGATCACGAGTTCGCGCTCGCGCATCGGCAGCGGGCCTTTGTCTAGCAGCGAACCGCCGGTAAACTTCTGCCAGGCGCGCTCCGAGGTGCCGACAATGCGGAACAGCATCGGCGCTTCGCCCCCGTCCGGGGTCAGCGCGTTCAGCGCCGGGACCAGCGCCTCCGGATAGGGTTTCATCAGCGGCGCGATCCGCGTCATGTGAAGAACTGGCTGATCCATTCCGCGATCAGGGCGGGCTTTTCCTCGCCTTCGATCTCGACCGTGAATTCCAGGGTCTGTTGATACTGGTTCGGGCGTTTCTCGATCAGTTCGAGCAGCTTGAAATGCCCGCGGACTTTTTTGCCGGATTTCACCGGCGCCAGGAACCGCGTTTTGTTGCCGCCATAATTGACGCCCATCTTCACGCCCTCGGGGCGCGGGCAATCGGATTTGGCCATCATCACCGGAAAGAGCGAGAGGGTGAGGAAGCCATGCGCGATCGTCGTACCGAACGGCGTCATCTTCGCCGCCTCTTCGTTCACATGGATGAACTGATGATCGCCCGTTGCATCGGCAAATTTGTTGATCATGTCCTGGTCGACCGTGATCCATTCGGACGTGCCGAGATTCTGTCCGGCCATGTTCATCATTTCGTCGATGCTGACGGTGCTCATATGCGTTTCCTCTTTGCGATTATCTGCTAAATGGAGCCTGCTTCCCGGCCATAGTGCCAGACTATAGTGGAAGCCAAATCCTCTAACCGCAAGGCCCGTCCATGCCCAGCCAGATGCACGATCCCGATTCCCTTACGTCAGCCGCGTGGGAGCATATGGAGGAGGTGCATCGCGCACCCGAACCGGAAGTGCTTGTTCCGCTTCTCGAGCGCGCGCGACTCGACGCGGACGAGCGCCAGCGGGTCGAAGCCGTCGCGCTCGAACTGCTCGCCGATCTGCGCGAAGGACAGCGCACGGGCTGGGTCAACCAGTTCCTGCAGGAATATCGCCTGAACAGTTCGGAAGGCATCGCGCTTTTGAGCCTTGCCGAGGCGTTTCTGAGGGTCCCGGATCCCGACACGGCGGACCGGCTGATTTCGGACAAGCTCGGCGATGGCGACTGGCGGTCGCATCGCGGCCAGTCGCATTCACAGCTCGTCAACTCGGCGACCTGGGGGCTGGTCATCGGCCGCGCGCTGGTCGGCCAGCAGGAACAGGCCAATGCGCTTAAACGGTTGATCTCGCGATCGGGCGAACCGTTCGTCCGCCAGGCGGTGGGCGCGGCGATGCGGATGATGGGCGAGATTTTCGTCATGGGCCGGACGATCGACGAGGCGATCCGCCGGATGAAGAAGCCTGAGAATAGGGGCTTTACCGCGAGCTTCGACATGCTGGGCGAGGCGGCCCGGACATTTCCCGACGCAGACCGCTATTTCGAATCCTATTTGCGCGCGATCCAGGCCGTAGGAAAGGCGCGTAGCGACGGGACGACCGAGGACAATCATTCCGTGTCTGTGAAACTGTCGGCCCTCCACCCGCGCTACGAGGTCGCGCAATGGGGGCGCTGTGTTCCCGAACTGACCGAGCGGCTCGAAACGCTGGCCGAGGCCGCAGCCAAGTCCAAGATCGGACTGACTGTCGATGCCGAGGAATCGGAGCGGCTCGAGATGAGCCTGGATATCATCGAAGCGGTCGCCGAACTGCCGTCGCTCAAGGGCTGGAACGGCTTCGGCATGGCGATCCAAGCCTATGGCAAACGCGCCCAGCGCACGATCGGCTGGGCCGAAGCGCTGGCCAGCCGGACCGGGCGGTCGATGCCGGTGCGGCTCGTCAAAGGCGCCTATTGGGACAGCGAGATCAAGCATGCGCAGGAAATGGGGTTGCGAGACTATCCGCTGTTCACGCGCAAGGCGGCGACCGATGTCTGCTATCTCGCCTGCGCGAAGGATATGCTGGAGGCCAAGTCCATCCGCCCGGCCTTCGCCACGCATAATGCATTGACCGCCGCGACGATCATCGAATGGGCGCCGGACAAGCGGAGCTTCGAGTTCCAGCGGCTTCACGGCATGGGCGAAGGGCTGTTCGAACGGCTGGTGCGCGACGAAGGCTATCGCTGCCGCATCTATGCGCCGGTGGGCGGGCATCGCGATCTGCTCGCCTATCTCGTCCGGCGTTTGCTGGAGAATGGCGCCAATTCCAGCTTCGTCCACCAACTTGCCGACGAGCAGCTGACCGACGATCAATTGCTGGCCGATCCGGTGGACAAGATCGTTGCGGTCGGCGGCACCCGGCATCCGAGCATCCCGCTGCCCAAGGATCTGTTCATGCCGCAGCGGCCGAACAGCCGGGGCCTCGATCTCGAAGATTGGCGCGTTCTGAAACGCGTCAAAGAGGGAATCGCCAAGCGATCGGATATCGGTCGCGAGCCCGATCCGGTTACCGATGTCGCGCCGCTGATAACGCGCGCGAGCGCGGCCTTTGCGGACTGGTCAGCCTTGCCCGTCGAAGAGCGTGCCGGATGCCTGATACGGCTGGCCGACCTGCTCGAGGAACGGCGGGGCGAATTGATGGCGCTGGCCGTGCACGAGGCCAACAAGACGATTCCCGACGCGCTGGGCGAGGTTCGCGAGGCGATCGACTTCTGCCGCTATTATGCGGCCGAGGCGGTCGAGGGACTTCAACCGCTAGATCTTCCCGGGCCGACCGGCGAGAGCAACGTGCTGCGGATGGAGGGCCGGGGCGTGTGGACCTGTATCGCCCCCTGGAACTTTCCGCTCGCCATCTTCACGGGCCAAGTCGCCGCGGCGCTCGTCACGGGCAATGCGGTGATCGCCAAACCCGCGCCGCAGACACCGCGCATCGCGGCCGAGGCCGTACGGCTTGCGCATGAGGCCGGCGTTCCGAAGGATGTGCTGATCCTTGCGCCCGGCGGCCCCGAAGTCGGCGCCGCGCTGACCGACGATCCGCGGATTGCGGGCGTTGCCTTTACCGGATCGACCGCCACGGCGAAGAAGATCGCGCACAGCCTGCTCGAGGGCGAGGACCGGCCGATCGTGCCGTTGATCGCCGAAACCGGCGGTGTGAACGCGATGATCGTCGATTCCACAGCGCTCGCCGAACAGGTGGTGGCCGATGTGCTCCTCTCCGCTTTCGGCTCGGCGGGGCAGCGCTGCTCCGCTTTGCGCCTGTTGCTCGTGCAGGACGAAGTGGCCGATCATATGATCGAGATGCTGCAAGGTGCCATGGACGCGCTGGTCGTCGGCGATCCGGCGGACCCGGCCACCGATGTCGGGCCGGTCATCGACGATGCGGCCTATGAGAAGCTCATGGCGCACCGCGCGGCGATGAAGGATCGCTGGCTCAAGACGCTGGACGTGCCCGAACAGGGCCGCTTCGTGCCGCCAACCCTGATCCGGCTCGACAGCATGGACGACCTCACGACCGAATGGTTCGGGCCGTTGCTGCATGTCGCGACCTGGAAATCCGGCAAGCTTGAGGAGACGGTCCGCCGCGTCAACGCGAAAGGCTTCGGACTTACCATGGGACTGCACAGTCGGATCGCGCGTGCAGGCGATCTCGTGGAGGCCAAGGCGCGGGTCGGTAATCTCTACGTCAACCGCTCGATGATCGGCGCGATCGTCGGCTCCCAGCCGTTCGGCGGCGAGGGCCTTTCGGGCACTGGGCCGAAGGCCGGCGGACCGCATTACCTGCCCCGCTTCTGCGCCGAACGGGTGACGAGCATCGACACGACGAGCGCGGGCGGCAACGCCGCTTTGCTATCGCTCGACGATATCGGGCAGGGGCTCTAGCTGAAGCCGGCCGCTTGCGCGGCAAGCAGGAAGGCGGTCGCGACCAGATACAAGGCGATCAGCGGCCGCCAAATGAAGGCGAGCCAGGTGCCGAAATTGACACGCGCGGCGGCGAGACAGCCCATCAGCGCGGCGCTCGTCGGAACGATAAGATTGGCGAGGCCGTCGCCAAGCTGGAAGGCGAGGACGGTCACCTGCCGGGTGACGCCCGATATGTCACCGAGCGGTGCGAGCAACGGCATCGTGACCGCCGCCTGTCCCGATCCCGACGGGATGAAGAAATTGATGCAACTCTGGACGATGAGCATGCCAAAGGTGGTCAGCCATTCGGGCAGCAGCAGAGTGATCGAGGACAGCCCATTGAGGATTGCATTGAGCAGGCTGGGCACCGTCGGGTCGTCGCCACCCATCAGAAGGACGATGCCCTTGGCGGCGGCGACGATCAGGATCACCGGCACCATCTGTGCCGCGCCGTTGCGAAAGGCTTCGGCCAGTTTGCCCGCGTCCAGCTTGTTGAGTCCGAAAATCCGGGCAATGATTGCAGTGGCGAGGCCGATCGCGAGGAATTGCCCGCCCATTTCGGCGAAATAAAAGCCTTGGGTCGCGACGCCCCAGCCAACCCAGATGATGCCGGCAAGAAGTGTCGCGACAATCAGCGCGTCGCCGATACCGAAACGGGGTTGGTTCTCGCTAATCGGCGCGAATTCGTCGATATCGCCATGGTTGCCATAGACGAGCGAGTGCGTCGGACCGAGCCGCACACGTCGCGCGTAACGCCAGACATAGGCGGCCGAGAGCGTCGTGAATAAGACCCACATCGCCAGCCGCACCCCGATGCCCGACATCGCCGGAACGCCGGCGACGCTTTGCGCGATGATCACATTGAACGGGTTCATCCAGGAGGTCGCAAACCCGACCTGGCTGCCGCAATAACAGACGAGCAGGGCGGTGATCCCGTCATAGCCGGCGCGGATCAGCACGGGGGCGAGAACGAGGGTCAGCGCGATGGTCTCCTCGGCCATACCGAACACCGCGCCGCACAGCGAAAAAACCACGAACAGCGCCGGGATCATGAGGTCGGTCGGGCTCTCGGCTTTCGAGGTCAGCGCGGCGAGCCCGCGGTCGATTGCGCCGGTGTGCATGATGATCCCGAAAACGCCGCCGATGATCAGGATGAAGGCGCCAAGCGCGACAACGCCGCTGTCGCGTCCACCGCTGACCAGTCCGTTGTAGAGAAAGTCGATCAGGCCCGTGCGTTCGGCCGAGCCGAACCAGGGAGCGCCCTGCGCTTCGCTCAGCGCCCGATAACTGGCCGGATCGATGCGATCGGTCCCGGGCAAATAGTCATAGACGCCCGGCGCAAACAGCCATGTCGCCGCGAACGTGACAAGCGCCAGCGCCAGGAGGAGGACGAGAACGTCCGGGACGCTATATGACCGGGCCTGGCCGACGCCTTCTTCGCTGCCTGCCATATAGCCCCCCCACGACGGTAGTGCCCGGCCGCCGGGCGATCTCCATGCGGATAGCACCGGGTGTGGCCGGATGCGACCCAAGTCGCGAGCGGTTCAGCCTTGGTCGCTCGGCGCGCCCCAGCCGCCTTCGGGATAGGGTAAGATCATCTCGCCGTCCGGCGCAGCCGTGAAGGTCGTCTGGGTCGGATAGGCGAATTCAAGGCCTTCTTCGGCAAAGCGCTTGAAGATCGCGACGCCGACCGCGTGGCGGGCATCGTAGACGACCTCGTAATCGGCGCTCTGCACGTCGAACTGCAATTCGTAATCGAGACTGGAATCGCCGAAGCCGGTAAAGCCGGAGCGAATGAAAGTGTGTCCTTGCGCATTGATGATATCGCGCAATATGTCGGGGATGCGCTGCGCTTTTTCGGGATCCGTCTGATAGATCACGCCGACGGCGAAGATGATCCGGCGGCGGTTGAGCCGGGTCAGGTTCATGATCTCCTTGTCGAGCAGATTGGTGTTCGAGATGATCACTTCCTCGCCGGTTACCGAGCGAAGCCGCGTCGATTTCAGCCCGATCTGTTCTACGCTCGCAAAGGTGCCGTCATAATTGATCGTGTCGCCGACCTTGAACGGCTTGTCGAAGATGATCGATAGCGCGGCGAACAGATCTGAAAAGATGCCCTGCGCTGCGAGGCCGATCGCGATGCCGCCGATGCCGAGGCCGGCGATCAGGCCGGTGACGTCTACGTTCAGATTGTCGAGAACGACTATCGTGGCGATCGCGACGACACCGAAGGTCACGAGCACGCGGATCAGCTTCATGGCGCTGCCCAGCGCCTCGCTCGAGCTTTCGTCGGTGCGCGTGCGATGCTCGACAAAGCCGAGGATGATGGACCGCGCCCAGATCGCCGACTGGACGATCATCGCAATCGAAAAAAGGAAACCGATCGAGCGTGCGATGAGGCCCGGCGCGTCCGACAGCACCGCCACGATTTCCAGCGCCAGTGCGATCATGAACCAGGTGCGCGTCTTGGCCATCGTTCGTCCGACGACCGACTGCCATGTCTCCAGGCTGGTATTGCGTTCGTAAAGCCGGCGCCCGAAGCGCCGGAGCCCGATCAGCATGAGCACGATCACGAAGGCGACGCCGAGACCGATCAAAATTTCCACGGAGTGGTTGTCCACCCAGGTGATGCCGTCGTTCCAGATCTTCTGAAAACGTTCGGCCACGTTCAGCTCTTCGATGTCGGAGAGGATTTCGGTCGTTTCGCTGGATTGGGTCATATTGGGACCGGCTCTTAGTCGTTAAGCCGCCGGCTTGTCGAGCAAGTATATCAAACCGCTTTCATACCGGCGATTTCATCTCTTAACGGAACCTGCGCCCGTCCTCATTCATTGGTTCAGAAGAAATTACTCGAACGAGGAGTTTAGAAAATTATGAGCAAGCCAATCGACGAAGCCAAAATTCTGATTCTGGCGAGCGACGGCTTCGAATATTCGGAGTTGATCGAACCGCGCGACCGCCTGATCGAATTGGGCGCGAGCGTTACGCTCGCCGCGCCGTCCACCGATCCAATCACCGGAGAGTCCGGCGGCGAGACGAAGGGCGATATCACGCCCGATACGACCCTCGATACGCCTGATGCCGGCGATTATGACGCGCTCCTGCTGCCTGGCGGTCAACGCAATCCGGACAATCTGCGCATTGAGAAGGACGCGATTGCGCTGGTCAAAGCCTTTGCCGATCAGGGCAAACCGATTGCAGCCATCTGCCATGCGCCGTGGCTCCTCGTCGAAGCCGACTTGCTACGCGGGCGGACGGCGACGAGTTGGCCGTCGCTGCGCACAGATCTGCGTAACGCCGGTGCCAATGTCGTCGACCGCGAGGTCGCCATCGACGGTAATATTATCACCAGCCGCAATCCGGACGATATACCGGCCTTTACCCAGGCGCTGGTCGATGCAATCGAAAACTCGGATAAAACGGCCGAGGCTGCGTGATCAGGCGGCGCTTGCCTTACGTGTCAAACGCTCGTCGAAATGGCGATTGAGATAGCGTTGGGCCGGCCGTTCGATCCCGTGATACAGCGCGATCGAAACGACCAGAACCAGTATCAGGAAACCGGTCAAGGCGGCGGCGCCGATCTGGCCGGTTTCGTTTACGAACAGCAGTTTGAAGACAACGAACAGCAGGAAATGCGAGAGATAGGTCGCATAGCTGATTTCGCCGAGATAATGCAGCGGCCTGGCGGCAAGCGGATTGCCGGCCATGTTGGCGGTGAGGGCGCCGGCAAGCAGAATGCCGGAAAAGGCGAGTGGCACGGCGAACGTTTCGGGCAGGTAGCCGACAAGAGCCAGCGTGCCGGCAATCGTAGCCAGGCCGAACGAGACCGTCGCCATGCGCGCCGCCCGGTCGCGCCAGCGCAGCCAGAGTGCACATAGAATGGTGCCGATGGCGAACTGGATCAGGCAGCGCAAAAGGCCGGTCTGCGTAATGTTACTGTCGAGAATGGGCGCATTCATCGCAAGGAAGAAGCTGTGCTGCGCGAGGGCAAGCAGACCGATCAGCGCCAGTAATATCGGCGTCGAGATCGCCCGCCAGTCCGTTCCGAGCGCGATCAGGGGAAACATCAGATAGGCGGCCATTTCGACGCTGATCGACCAGGCGGGATCGTTCCAGCTCAGTTCTGCGGTAAAGCCCCAATTCTGGATGAGCAGCAGATGGAGCGGCAGCTCATGCCAGGGATATGCTTCCGGACTGGATCGTCCAGTTGCGGCTAACAGCAGGGCGAAAAGGATCGCCCCGCACAGGATCACGAAGTGCAGCGGATAGATGCGAGCGAAACGGCGCGCGAGAAAGCGCGGTATCGCGGCGATCCCGTTTTCGGCAACCCGGTCGCGATAACTGAGCCAGATCACGAAGCCGGACAGCAGGAAGAAAAAGTCGACAGCCAGATAGCCCTTCGCGAAAATGTCGATCACCGCGGGCGGCAGCAAATCGGCCGCCGACACCCGGACATGGTAGAGCACCACATACCAGGCTGCGATGCCGCGTAGCGCCGTCAGCGCGGCCAGATCGGGTTTGGCCGTCATGTCAGGGTGCCCGGCAGAGCCTTCGACATACGCGGCGTGCCCGGTTCGTTGATAGTCTCGGCAAGAGGTTTGAAGCCCTCGCGCTTTCTCACTTGCGCAAGATACATGGCGAGGCTGGCCTGGACGGCGAGGATCATCAGCGGATAGGGCTGGAAGGCGATCGCGATGAACAATGCGCCGATCAGATAGATGATCTGGCAATGCTGGAGCGCGGTGGCGAGCGGCGATACCCATTCATAGCCCAGCGGTGCGCGCTCCTTGCGGTAACGCCGCCGCACGATTTCCATCTGCAACAATCCGACGGCGTGCAGCGTGAGCCACAGCGCAAGCCCGGCCCAGCCCTGTTCCGCCAGCACCTCGAAATAGGCGGAATGATAGGCCCGCCCGCGATCGACGACGACGCGCTGCTGCACCGATGTCGCGCCGGCGGACTCGAGCGTCTCGGTCGTCGTGTACTGAATATTGTTGCCGCGATAGATGCCAAAGCCGCCGCCTGTCGGGTGCTCGCTCACATATTCGAGCGTCCAGCGCCATACGGCGATACGGGTCATCGCCGACATATCCGCCTGATAGGTCGAGATGGTCCCCATCCGGTCCGAAAAGCTCTGGGGCAGGAAGGGCAGGGAGACGATGGCGCCGAAGCCCGCCAGCCCGATGAAAAGCAGCCGCCGCCTGTTGTCGCGCAGCATCAGCATGGCGAGTACGGCGATGCAGACGAGACCCGTGCGCGCCTCGGTGCCGATCGGGATGAGCAGGCAGGCAAAGACGAGGCAGCCGGCAAAGACTTTGACCTTCCAGTCCTGCGGAAAGATCGTGTTGAACCGGCCGAGCCAGAGGATGAGCGGGATGATCGCGATGGCGATGGTGGCCGCTGTGCTGCTTTCGTAAATTCCGCTGTTGGAATCGACCATCATGGCGAGCGAGCCATACCCGCCGCCAGACAGGACCGTCTTGATCCCCCCGGCGATGACGATCAGCGCGGGGCCCAGCACCATGAACAGGACATAGGCTTCGATGCGCAGCCGTGTCCTGAGTACGAAGGGCAGGAACATGGCCCAGATCATGCCCTTCCACACCCAGTCCCACTTGAACTGCGCCTCGACCGGAAATTCGGCATAGAGCGTCGTCAGACCGCACCACAGCCCCAACAGCCCGATCAGCCATTGGGTGCTGCTGATGTGGAACGACTTGTCCTTGTCGAAAACCAGCCAGCCCATGATCGCCAGCGGCGCGACGATCAGCGACAGCGGGATATCGTCGAAAATGTAATAGGAGAGCTCGTGTGGCGAAACGATATCGACATAGGCATAGGCGAGCACCCAGATGAACGGGCGCCGCAGGCCGAGGACGAGCATCGCGGCGAGAAAGCCGGCAAAGGCCAGATCGGTCACGGCTGCTGCGCCTTCGGGTCGAGATTCGTGGAATCCGGCGCGCTTTCAGCATTATCGTCGTCGAGATCCGGACGCGACAATAAGCGCCACGCCGCAAGCAGCATGAGCCCATGTGTCAACAGGAGCACGAACTGGTCGATCATCGCAGGCGAAGGCCCTCCATCATGGCCTTTCAGGGCTTAGCCATGCGGAGTTGAGGATGTATTAAGCCTAATGCGTAATATCTTAAATTTCTGGCGCTAAGGGCAACGCATGACTGCGCTTTTTCTGGTCCGGAATGACGATGAGAGCTTCGCCGGGCCGGCGGTCGCCGATGCGCGTGTCGAGTTTGCGCGTCAGGGTTTTGACCGTATGGAGGAGCTGAAGCTACCCGGCTGGCGGCTGCTCCATGCCCCCTATATTCAGGGCGGACCGGACAATTTCTTGCAGCAGGGCGAGGATTTTGTCGGCTTTGCCGGCAGCTTCGTGTTCGATGGCAAGATCGGCAAACCGGCGCTCGAAGCCGCGCTCATCGATCTCGATCCAACGGCGATCGACTGGAGCCGGATCGGCGGACAGTTCGTGATGGTCGTTCGCAGGCGCGGCAAGGCATTTCTCTTCACCGACTGGTTCGGCGCTTTCGAAATCTATCACGATGCCGACCGGCGCATCTTTTCGACATCTTTGCTTGCCGTGACCTCCTGCCTGCCCAAACTCAGCTTCTGTCCGCAGGGCGTGTACGAACATGCGTTCAACGTCATGCCGATCGGAGACGATACGGTTTTCAATGAGTTGAAACGGCTCGGGCCGTTCGAGACGATCGAGCTCACCGAGCAAGGCTCGACTTCGCATCCTGTCGACAAGCCGATGGCCGAAGGTTTCGATCCGCGCGACACTGGCGCCCATATCGAAGCGCAGCGCGCGGCGCTCGCCCGTGTCGTCAGTCCCTGGGTGGAGCATTTCGGCGAACGCATTTTCTGCCCGCTGTCCGGCGGTCTCGATTCTCGCCTCGTTCTCGCGCTGCTGCGGGAGCAAGACAGCCTGCCGTCGATCTTCTGCTATGGTGCGGAAGAGGAGTGCGATGTCCGTGTCGCGCGCGCTGTCTGCAACGCGCTCGGTACCGAGGTCGATGTGCTCGACAAGGACGTCTATCGCGCGGTCGCGCTCGATGAATTTCCCGATCAAGTCGACAGGAATTTTCACGACCATGACGGCCTGCCGAATTTCGGCAGTATCTTTGATAACGGCGCCGATTATTATGCCCGCCAGAAGCGCCATACTGACGGGGCTTTGTCGCTTTCGGGTGGCTGCGGCGAAGTGTTCCGCAACTTCTTCTTCCTTCCGGACGGGCGCTTCACAGCAGCGAACGTCGCCCGCGCTTTTTACGCGCGATACAGCCTCGGCGATGTCACCGAAGCATTTGATGAAACTGCGTTTCTGCGCGGGGTCGAAGACAAGATTTTGCAGGGAATCGGACGGGCGGGCGATCGCGGAGCGTTGCCGCGGGCCGCCATTGAGCGGATTTATCCGACCGTGCGATGCCGTTCACTGTTCGGGCATGAGATCAGCCTGGAGGCACGGCAGGGTGCGTATCTGATGCCGTTCCTCGAACAACCGGTAGTGACGCACGCGCTCACATTGCCGCTTGCCCAAAAGAATGCTGGCCGGTTCGAAGCGGCATTGCTCGCGGCCATCGATCCGGAACTGGCGTCCATGCCGTCCTGTTACGGCCACGATTTTTCCGGCCCGCCCGGGCTTCGGCATCGCTTTAGCGAATGGACCACACGGCGTCGGCCGATCCCGCTGCGACAGAGAAGCTACGCGATCCAGCGTCGCTTCCGGCCGATGGGAGATGAGCATGGCGGGTTGGAGAGTGCGGAATATCTCGGCCGGGTGATCGATCTCGATTATCCGATCATGCGGCGTTTTTTCCGCGTGGACGAAATCGGCGACAGCGCCGTTATGCGTCGTATCGCCAATCTCGAATATCTGGCCGCGCAACTCGGATCGAAGCTGCGAAGCTGAGCGCTACTGAAGCGCGAATTCGGAGATTTGCTCGCCGAGATCATTGTTCCGCACAGTCATGCTTTCGCCGCCCCAGTCGCGGACGAAAACCGTCTCCCAGCGAAACCCCGGCGACACCCAGGCGCGATTATTCTCGACGACGAGATTGCGCGTGCTGTGATCCCGGCCTTCCGGCGAGACGGCGATGATCGTGCTGTAATTTTCCTTGTCCGCACCCTGGACGAAGGTGTTGCCCGCGATACGGCCGCTGCCGCCGACCGAGAGATCGATATGATAGTTGGTCTGCCGTCCCTGGCTGTCGTCGAAACTGTTGTTGAGGATCTGGACGACGGGCGCGCGGCTCTTGAGATAGTGCGCCTCCTGGCCCTGTTCGAAGCGCGAGTTGGTGACGATCAACTCGCCATAATAGCCGATATAGAGCGAGTGCGCGCCATCGCCGTCCGGGCGCCGTCCCAGCCGGCGGAATGTCGAATGGTCGATGCGGATCGTAGAGGACGGATCGCTGGCCGATAGAATGCCGCTCTGTGAATCAGTGAACAGCGTCTGCGTGACGTCGAGATCGCCTTCTTCGATGCGAATGCCCGCACCATTGCCGTCCGGCACGCTGATATTGGCGAACGTCAGCCCGTCCACCGAGGCGCTGCGTCCGCGCAGGACCAGCGTCGCCTTGCCCTCGCATGCTCCGCCATCGAACACGACCGTGCCCGCTTCTTCCGCCACGAAGGCGATGCTGCCGGCTTCCTGCACCGCGCAATCGCGATAGCGGCCCGGCGCAATAGTGATCGTGCCCGAACCGTTGCCGATCGCGCGCACCGCATCGTCGAGTGTCGCGAAGCCTTGGCCCGTCTCGGCGATGACGAATGGGGCAGGGCGTTGTGCCACGGCTACGGCCGACAGCGTGAGGCAGGTGGCAAGCAAAGCGATTTTCTTCATCTGGACACTCCAGCAGAATTTGGTTTTTCTTAATAGAACAGCTGCGGTTGACGGCGCGTTAAGCAGTTTGTGGCAATCGCTTCGCATGCGGATTTTGCACATCCTCGATCATTCGATGCCGCTGCACAGCGGCTACAGTTTCCGCACGCGGGCCATCCTGAAAGCGCAACTGGCCAATGGCTGGGAGGTGGCGGGTGTAACGGGATCGCGGCATACGTTGGACGGGCCGGATGTCGAGACGGTCGACGGGCTGACTTTCTATCGGACCCGTGCTCCGGGCACGATGACGACGCCGGTGCGAGAATGGCGCGAGATCGCCTTGCTGGCAGATCGGATCGACGAGGTTGTCGCGGAATGGAAGCCGGACCAGCTCCATGTCCATTCGCCGGTGCTGAACGCGATGGCCGCGTTGCGGGTCGCGCGGCGCCGGCAATTGCCGCTGATCTACGAGATACGCGCCTTTTGGGAAGATGCGGCCGTCGGCAACGGCACGGGCCGGGTCAATTCGGCGCGCTACTGGCTGACGCGGATGCTCGAAACGCACGCCGCCAATCAGGCGGATGCCGTCGCGGTGATTTGCGAAGGGTTGCGGCAGGATCTTATCCGCCGGGGTGTGGACGGCGAGAAAATCATGGTGGCGCCCAATGGGGTCGATATGGCGCTGTTCGGCGATCCTGCACCCGCCGATTCCGACCTGGCCCGATCGCTCGGGCTCGTCGGTAAGGAAGTCGTCGGCTTTGTCGGCAGTTTCTACGATTATGAGGGCCTGGACGATCTCATCGCTGCCATGCCGCGGCTCGTCATGGCGCGGCCCGATGCACATTTGCTGCTCGTGGGCGGCGGGCCGATGGACGCCGACTTGCGCGCGCAGGCCGCGGCTTCGGATGTTGCCGATCATATCCAGTTCACCGGCCGCGTGCCGCATCAGGAAGTCGAGCGCTATTACGGCCTGATCGATATCCTCGCCTATCCGCGCAAGAAAATGCGGCTCACAGACCTCGTGACGCCGCTCAAGCCGCTCGAGGCGATGGCGCAGAAACGGCTCGTCGCCGCCTCCGATGTCGGCGGGCATCGCGAACTGATCGAGGATGGCGTGACGGGCACGCTCTTCCCGCCGGACGACCCGGATGCCCTGGCCGCCGCGCTCGCCGAAATGTTCGACAATCGGGCGATCTGGGACGAGCGGCGCAAAATCGCGCGCGAATTTGTCGAACGCGATCGTAACTGGTCGTCAAACATTTCGCGTTATGCCCCTGTTTACCAAAAACTAACCGGCAAGGCGGTCTAGGTTATGAATATCAATCTCGATGCAATCCGGAGCGGCGCTCCGCTCAGGGATTTGGTGGCGCGGTTGCCCAAGGTGCCTACGGCGTCCGCGGTCTCAGGACTGATCGTCGCCGCCCTGATCCTGATGACGCCGAACCCCTGGTTCGAAGCCTTTGTTGTCGAAAGCGGACTTTCTGGCCTGATCAGCGCAGCCGAGCCGCCGCTCGGCGCGCGGGCGCGGATCGTTTTCGCGCTCGTCGCCGCGCTCATCGTGACCAGCGCGGCCTGGATCGTCTTGTCCTTCATTCTGAACCGTAAGCAACGTGCTGCCGATGAGGTCGATGAGTTTTCCGCGGAATTCCCCGAAATCGAAGAGCGTATCGGGCGCAGGGCCGGGGCATTGCGCCCGGCCGATGCCCATCCGGACGCGCCCTATCGCCGGCCGATCATGGCCGAGGACGATCTCGGGACGCCGCTCGATCTGGTCGATATCGAGCCGCAGGACGCGGAGGATGGTATATCGGCGGAAGAGCCGCTGGATCTTGGCGAGATCGCCGAAATCGTTGCCGAAGACGAACCGGTCGCTGAGAGCGAAGAATTGGAAGCCGTCGATTCCGAAGATATTTCCGCAGCGGACGTAGAAACGGCGGAAACTGAACCCGTTTTCGAAATTCCGCTGCCCACTCGGGATACGACGGTTTCGGAAAACCCGGCTCAGGCCGAGCCCGCCCGGTTCGAATTGCCGGAAGATACGCGCACCGAACTGGCGAAGCTCGTCGATCGGTTGGAGGCCGGACTCGAGCGCAAGAAGGCACGCGAGCATAACGCACGCGCTAACCCCGCGGTTTCAACATCCGAAAATGCGATGCCGCACCCGCAGGCTGAACCGTCCGCTGATCGCGATGCCGCTCTGCGCGAGGCGCTGGACACACTGCAGCAGGTGACCGCCAGACAGCGCTGATCGGTCAGTCATTGGCGAGAATTAGCGCTTCGATAGCCAGCCGCGCGTAATCGCCCCTGACCTCGCTTTCGACGATGGCGATGTCGACCAGGATGTAACGGCGCAAATCGAACTCGGTATAGTCCAACCCTTTAGACAGCGCATCCGCCGCAGCCTTCGCTCGTTCACCCTCGAACCGGAGGGCGAAACAATGACGCATTCCGGTGAAGGTAATGCTCGACCAGGGCGTGGAGCGGATATCCTCGACCACTGGCCGGTGTCCGGCTTTCACGGCCAGGGCACGGATCAGCGCCGCCAGTCCAAAGGTCAGGGCCGGGCGGGTCACGGGCGCCGCGCGCACTTGGTGTGCGTGGCGATATAGGTCTGGACCCGCGCGCGGACCTTGCTGCCGCATTCGCGCCCACGGCGCACGTCGAACACGAAGCGGGGATCGTTGCAGGCCTCGCGCCCGAAGCGCGTGGGTGGCATGTCAGTCTTGCGCAGGAAACGATCGATTTCGATCAGCAGGCTCATCCTTTTCTCCTTTGAACTCTGGTGCTGACCGGCGAATCATCGGTAAGCTTTTTCCTATCTCAAAGGTAATTTCCTACTTGTCTAGGAATATTCCTATTGCTACTGTGCCGATATGGATGAAGGCAATCCTCAGCAGGTTTTGGCGCGCCTGGCGCGCGAGCGCGGCGACGATTATGCCGCACTGTCCCGACTGATCGGACGAAATGCGGCGTATATACAGCAGTTTATAAAACGCGGTACGCCCCGGCGTCTCGCCGAGGACGATCGCCGCATACTCGCGGAATATTTCGGCATCGACGAGCGCTTGCTGGGCGCGCCGGAGAGTAAGAGCGACAGGAAAAATCCTGTTGGCGGTGATGAACATTCCGGCCGGATGGTGGCGGTCAGCCAATATGCGGTGAACGCATCGGCCGGGCCCGGTGCACTGCCCGGGGACGAGGAAGAGCTGTCGCGCATCGCGTTTCCGGAGCGCTGGCTACGGCGCCTGGCGGGTGGCGATCCGGCCCGGCTTTCGATCATCACCGTTTCGGGCGACTCCATGGAGCCGACCCTGTCGGACGGCGACGAGATTCTGGTGAGCGGAGACGACGGTGCGGACCGGCTGCGCGACGGCATCTATGTTCTGCGGGTGGACAATGCGCTCATGGTGAAACGGATCGCGATGAACCCGGCGAACCGGCGCTTCACGATCAAGAGCGATAATGACGGCTATCCCGACTGGCCCGACTGCGATTCGGGATCGCTCGAAGTGATCGGCCGGGTGGTGTGGGCCGGGAGGAGGCTCGCCTAGCGCGTCATTGCCCAGACGGCTGTCGCGGCCAGCGCTCCGGCGATCACACCGCCGATCACGCCGATGGTCGGTTGGCCGATCACAACTCCGAGGCCCAGTCCCGCCAAGGGGCCTATTGCAAGGAAAATCCCGCCGCCGAGCCGGTCTTCGCGTCTATCGTCTCTCATCCTGTCGCTATGGCAGCGGCGTCCGGAGCTGTCACCCGTCTCCATGGCTAATCCATTTTTCACTATCTTTTTGCGCGTTATGTGAAAGGCTTTCGCCGTAATGACTGCGGCTCACGGACGTCCGCGATCGAAGCGGGCGCGTTGCAGGGCCGATACTCTATGCACCAGAATTTCTACCTCGAAGACCGTCAGGCAGTGTTCGATGCGACCGAACTCATTGCTGAATTCGGCGCGCATGCCGCGCTGGAAGCCGCGGAGCGCGCATCCCGCAGCCGGGAGATTGGCAATGTCGTGCATTTTTGCCGGTGGCGGCAGATCGAGCGGCTGGTCGACTGGATGGGCTGCGGCGATAGCGAGGCCACGCATCACTGATTGCGTGGGGCGCTTTGTCCGATAACGGCGTTGTATTTCAGCGCATTTTGATTGGCGGTAGATAGCGTTTCACGCTACGAGCCGCTGCATGACGGCCGCGATCAAACCGGGCAGGGCGTGTATCGGTACCCTTTTCCTGCTGGGCGTGTTGGGACATTCCCATGCGGTCCATGCGCAATCGGAAGCCGCAGAAGTTGCGGAGGAGGTCGCCGAGGAAGTCGACTCCCTTTCTACGCGAGAACTCGATCCGCTCGATGCAACAGAGGAATTCGGTGCCTCGACGCCGATGACCGAGATATCCGATTTCGGCGTCGCATGGCCCGATATGTCGGAGGTCGCGGACACGGAAACCGCGCGCAGCCGCGATGCGGTCGCGATCAATACGGAGCAACGCTATTCGGTCGTCCTGCGGGGCATCGACGATCTCGACGAAGCCGATGAAATCCGCACCCAGTTCGACGCGCTGTCGGTGCTCAGGGAAAATGACGGTGATACGGCGGTTGTCGCGCAGATCAATCGCCGCGCCGATCTCGACCGGGACCTGCTGAACGAACTGCTCCGATCTCACGGCTATTATGACGCGGGCGTCGTTTCGATACTGTCCGGCGAAGCGGGCGGCGACCGGATCGAGGTGGCGTTCGAAATCGATGCGGGGCCGCTCTACCGGTTCGATAGCGTCGAACTGCCGGGCCTCGCCGATGCCGGGGATCGAACGGACGAGTTGCGCGCGCAGTTTCCCGTGGACGCCGACGATCCCGTCGATGCGGCGGAGGTCACCGCCGCCGAGGCTAACCTGGCGGCCGAACTTGGCAATCGTGGCTATCCCTTCGCCGAAGTGGGCGATGAAGAGGTTGTCATCGACCATGCCAACCGCGTCGCCACGCTGACGGTCCCGGTCGAAACGAGCGGCGAGCGCAACTATGGCGAGATCCGCGTCACGCAAGGCGCGGAGGAGATATTCGACGCCGATCACGTCTCGACGATCGCGCGGTTCGAACCGGGCGAACTCTACTCAACAGGCATGGTCGAGGATTTGCGCCGGGCCATCATTCAAACGGGCCTCGTATCGCGCGTGCAACTGACGCCGGTCGAAAGCGACGACCCCGGCCTTGTCGATCTTGCCGTGGAGATGGAGCCGGCCCCGCCGCGTACGATCTCGGGCGAGATCGGCTACAGCACGGGCGAAGGCGCGCGCATCGAAGTTGGCTGGGAGCATCGCAACTTGATCCGCCCTGAGGGCGCCATCGGCGTTCGGGGCATTCTCGGCACCGACGAGCAGTTCGCCAACGTCAGCTTTCGACGCAGCAATTTCCTTGCCCGCGACCAGCTCCTGACCGCGCAGCTATTCGCCGGGAACACAAATCGGGATGCGTTCGATGCACGAACGGCGGGTTTGACGTTCGGCTTCGAGCGCGTCTCCAACCAGCTCTGGCAGAAACAATGGGTCTGGTCCGCCGGACTCCAGCTGATCGCGTCGGACGAGCGGGATGTCGTCGGCGCGGCCGGTCTCCGGGAACGCGAAACGTTTTTGATTGGCGCGATCCCGCTCAGCCTCGGTTATGACGCCACCAACGATTTGCTCAATCCAGAACAGGGCTTCCGGCTGTCCGCCTTCGTTTCGCCGGAACTGTCCCTGCAGGACGGCACCTTCGCCTATGCGCGCGTCCAGATCGACGGCAGCGTATATCTCCAGTTGATGGAGTCGACGACGCTGGCCGGCCGGGTCCGTCTTGGCGGAATCCCGGGCGCGTCCACCAACAATATCGCCCCGTCGCGCCGTTTTTATGCGGGCGGGGGCGGTTCGGTGCGCGGTTACAGCTATCAATCGATCGGGCCGCGCGATGCGAATAACGATCCGATCGGCGGACGCAGCCTGGTCGAACTGGCGCTGGAAGCGCGCTATCGTTTCGGCGATTTCGGCGTCGTGCCCTTCATCGATGCCGGCGCGATCTATACCGATCTCTATCCGGACTTCAGCGATCTCCGGTTCGGCGCGGGTCTGGGCCTGCGCTATTATAGCAGTTTCGGGCCGATCCGCCTCGACATCGGTACGCCGATCAATCCGCAGCCGGGCGACCCCGTCATCGCGATATATGTCTCGCTGGGTCAGGCCTTCTGATGGCGGGCGCGGCGACCGAAACGGCGAAAGACGATGTCGAGTTCATATCGGCAACGCCACGACGCCGGCAGATAACCCGATGGGTGCTGTTCGGGTTCGCCGGCCTGTTGGCGCTGCTTATCGTCACGATATTCGCGCTCGATACGCCGCCCGGCCGCCGCTTTATCATCGACCGGATCGAAGCGCTGGAGCCTGCCAACGGCCTGCGCGTGCGGATCGGCCGTATCGACGGATCGATCTACGGCCGGATGACGGTCTCCGATCTGCGGCTCTACGATCCCGACGGCCTGTTCTTCGAAGCGCCGGAACTGGAGGTCGATTGGCAGCCGGGCCTGTTCCTGTTCGACAATCAGCTCCATGTCCGCAGCCTGACATCGGACCTCGCCATATTGCACCGCGCACCGGCGCTGATCCCGTCCGAAGAGGAGCAACCGCTGCTCCCCGATTTCGATATCTATCTCGGCAATCTCGCCATCGAACGTTTCCGTTTCGAGCAAGCGATTGCGGGCGAGCGACGGCATATCGCGCTGGTCGGCAATGCCGATATCCGCTCCGGCCGGGCTGAGATCGAGGCACGCGCAAACTCGCTCGACAGCGGCGAACGGCTGGAGCTGGTCCTCGATGCCGAGCCCGATGGCGATGTCTTCGACCTCGACGTCCAGCTCTACGCGCCCGCTGACGGGATAATCGCCGGGCTGACGGGCATCGAACGTTCGCTGGCCGTCGATATCGCCGGCAGCGGGACATGGCAGAGCTGGGACGGCCGCGCACAGGTCGACAGCGGCGATACCCAAGTTATCGACCTCAATATCGAAGCGCGCGATGGCGATTTTCTGCTCGGCGGTGTCATGCGATCCGCCGAGCTGCTCGATCTCGGCATCGCCCGGCGGCTTACCGCGCCCGAACTCAATCTGACGGCACGGGCATCGCTCGCGGATCGGCGGCTCACGGGCGATTTCGATATTCGGTCTGCAGCCGCTGTGATTGAAGGGCGCGGAACGCTTGATCTGGCGGAAAACGCGTTTGACGGTTTCGCCGCCGATATCCGGCTGCTCGATCCGTCTGCGCTCGTCACTAATATGAGCGGCAGCAATGTCCGCATGAGCCTCGGACTCGACGGCCCGTTCGATGGCGCGCGGTTCCGCTATCGGTTGACCGCACCGCGCGCCATGATCGGTACGATCGCTTTCGACGATTTGCGGATCGCAGATGAAGGGCGCTGGGGCGAAACGCCGTTTGTCCTGCCCGTTAGCGCAACAGCGAGTGCGATCACCGGTCTGCCCAATACGTTGGCGGATGTGGCTCGCAATGTCGTGCTCGACGGAAATCTGCTGATCACAGCCGAGCAGATTGTCGGCGACGATCTGCGACTGCGCTCGGATCGCCTGCGCGGCGAAGCTTCGCTTGTCTACGATCTGGCCAGCGGCAATTACGCCGCCGGATGGGATGGCGATATCGACCGGTTCCGTTTGCCCGGTCTCGGCGTGTTCGACGTTCGGACGCGCGTGGACGTGCAGCCTGCGCCGGGCGGCGGTTTCCAGATCGCCGGACAGGCTCGCGGTGTCACCCCGGCGCTCGACAACAGCTTTTTCCAGTCGCTGGCCGGCGGCGCGACGACCGTGGACACCGCTATCGCCTATGGACCGGATGGGCGTTTCAGCTTCTCGGACATGCAGGTTCGCGCGCCCGATCTGCGTTTCGATGGGTCCGGCTATCTCGACGGCGATGGCCAGCTCTCGGTCACGGGTTCGGGCGAGCATGCGCAATATGGCCCGGTCACGGTAACCGCTGCGGGCGAACCGTCGCGGCCGCGTGTCGAACTCGCATTGGCCAACCCGGTCCCCGCCGCCGGCATCGCAGATGTCAGCGCCGTGCTTGCCCCTAATGCGAACGGTTACGGATATATGGCGCGCGGCGATTCGTTGGCCGGGCCCTTCACCTCTGTGGGGCAGCTTCTGCTGCCCGCCGATGCGCCCGCTGCGGCCCAGGTCGGCGAGCTGCTGGTTGCGGATACGCGGACCGATGGCCGCTTCGCGTTCCGCGACGGTGGTATCGTCGGCGCTCTCGATCTCCGGGGTAGCGGCATCGCCGGCGATATCGAACTGTCGATGGACGGCGGCGAGCAACTCGTCGTCGTCGATATCGACGCGGAGAATGCGCGGCTGGGCGGCGAGATCGACGCGACGATGCGCCGCGCGTTGCTCGATCTGCGCTGGCGTCCGTTGCGCGAAGCGCCCACCCTCGAGGCCGGACTGGAGCTGACCGGTTTTCGGCGCCGCAGCATTTCGCTGGCGCGGTTCGGCGCAACGGTCGAACTCGACAATGGTTTCGGCGAAGCCGACCTCGATGTCGGCGGCGCGCGCGGCCGCAACTTCGATTTCGAGGCGGCCGCACAGATAGAGCCGGGCCTAATAACCATCGAAGGCGGCGGGTCTTTCCGCAATGAGCCGATTGTCCTCACACCGCTGGTGCTTCGCAAGGAGGAGGAAGGCTGGGTCATACCGGAAAGCACGATCAGCTATGCGGGCGGCGGCGCCACCGTGGCGGCGCGATTCGGCGGGCCGGTCACCGATGTCGAGGCGACACTGGATAGCATCCCGCTTTCGGTCGTCGACATCTTCTATCCGGAGACCGGGTTAGGCGGCATGGCGACGGGTAGCGTGCGCTATCGCCTGGAGGTTGGGGAGATCGTGCCGACGGCCGAAGCGGAACTGCGTATCCGCAGCCTGACGCGCGAAGGCTTCGCGCTGCGGCCGCGGCCCGTCAATCTCGGTTTGAATGCCAGTCTCGAGGATCGCCGGCTGGCCGCCCGCGCGATCATGGAAAGCGATGGCGAGGAAATCCTGCGGTTCCAGTCGCGGATCGATCCGATTGCCGGCGAGGGGAATTTCGGCGATCAGCTCGCGATCGCGCCGCTGCTGGCTGAACTGCGCTACAACGGCCCGTCCGAAACGCTGTGGCAGCTCACGGGCAACGAGCTGTTCAGCCTGTCCGGGCCGCTGCTCGCGCGAATGGATATCAAGGGCACCTTGGAGACGCCGCGGATCAACGGCGCATTGCAAACCGAAAACGCCCGCCTCGAAAGCGCCCTGACGGGGACGGTGGTCGAAGGTGTAACGACGACGGGCACATTCCGTCAGGCGCGCCTCGAATTCCCCGAACTTTCGGGCACGACGCCGGGCGGCGGCACGGTATCGGGTCGGGCGACGTTTGATCTGGGATTGGCAACAGGCCTCGGCATGGATATCGAATTGCAGGCGGAAGAGGCTTGGCTGCTACGCCGAGACGATATTTCCGCGCAGGTCAGCGGCCCGCTGCGTATTCAGCTGCAGGCGCCCGCGGGCACGGCCATTGGAACCGATACGGCCCGACCGGCCGGCACGATCAGCGGCGATTTCGAAATGGTGCGCGGCGAATTCATGCTGGGCCAGGCCGCGCCGGCCGTCGTTGTGCCGCAATTGAACGTCACGGAGATCAACCGGCCTCTCGACCTGCCGGATCCGCGGGCCGAGCCGGTCAACTGGACGCTCGATATCGATGTAAATGCGCGCAACCGGTTCATGGTGCGCGGACTGGGGCTGGACAGCGAATGGGGCGCGGATATCGACGTGCGCGGCCCGCTCGCGAATTTTCAGATCCTGGGCGATATGAACCTGGTGCGCGGCGAGTATCAATTTGCCGGCCGCCGGTTCGAGCTCGAACGCGGCCGCATCGAATTTTACGGCAATCAGCCGGTCGATCCGACATTGGACATCGTAGCGCAGGCCGATGCCGAAGGGATCGATGCGACGATCAATATCGGCGGCACGGGCAACAGCCCGGAGATCAGCTTCGCAAGCACGCCCGCTCTGCCTGAAAGCGAATTGCTGAGCCGGTTGCTCTTCGGCACGTCGATCACCAACCTTTCCGCACCCGAAGCGATCCAGCTCGGCGCGGCGCTCGCCTCGCTGCAGGGCGGAGGCAACGGCCTCAACCCGATCAACGCGGTGCGCGATGCGATCGGCCTCGATCGCCTTCGCATTCTGCCCGCCGATCCGGCCGAAGATCGCGGCACGGCGGTCGCGGCGGGCTTCTATGTGACGCGCCGCTTGTTCGTCGAAGTAATCAGCGATGGACAGGGCTATTCGGCAACCGAAACCGAATTCCGGATCACGCGCTGGCTTTCGCTGCTATCGAGCATCAGCACCATCGGGCGCGTCGGCGGCAACGTCCAGATCAGCCGGGATTATTGAGCGCCGTTCTGATACCATCGGAGAACCGCATTACTGGCGATTCGAGATGGGCCACCATCGGGGAGTGCAGATAGTGACAAGCCGTTCGCCTGGGCATCCTTCGAAACATGGAGACGCCTCATGCAGATCGTTATTCTTCTCTATCCCGATATGACCCAGCTCGACTTCACCGGGCCGTTCGAAGTCTTCGCCGCATTGCCCGACGCCAAGATCGATCTCGTCTGGAAAACCACCGAGCCCGTGCGCGATATCAACGGGCTCACCATCGTGCCGAGCGCGAGCCTGGCTGATGCGCCGCAGGCCGATCTGCTGTTCGTGCCAGGCGGCTTGGGGCAGGCCGTGCTCATGGACGATGACGAGGTGCTGGACTGGCTCGCGCAGCAGGCAACGGGTGCAAAGTACATCACCTCCGTCTGCACGGGATCGCTCATACTGGCGGCGGCCGGACTGCTGCAGGGCTATAGGGCCACGAGCCATTGGCATTGGATAGACCAGCTCAAACTGTTCGGTGCGGAGCCGGTCAGCGAGCGTGTCGTGATCGACCGCAATCGGATCACCGGGGCCGGAGTGTCGGCCGGAATCGACATGGCGCTCTCGCTCGTCGCGGAAATCTATGGCGAGGCCGTGGCCCGGACGATCCAGCTCGGCATCGAATATGATCCCGACCCGCCATTCGATGGCGGCCATCCGCGCCGCGAGTCCGAAGAGATTGTCGCGATGCTGACGGCGCGTCTCGCCGGTATCGAGGAGGCGCGATGGGAGGTTGCTGAGAAAGCGGCGGCCCGAATGCAAGAGAGGCGGCCAGTGGACTGACCGCCTCTCCAGCGTTGCGTATGGAAAAGAAGACTTAGGCCGGTTCGCCGATAATCGTCTTCACTTCCATGAATTCTCGCAGGCCGTATTTGCCCATCTCGCGGCCATTGCCGGATTGCTTGTAACCGCCGAACGGCGCGTCGGGGATCGGGCCCCAATTGTTGACGCCGACGAGACCCGCGCGGAGCTTGCCGGTAAACTTGTTCGCTTCCTCGGCCGGGCCGTAGACACAGGCCGAGAGGCCGTAATCGGTGTCGTTGGCGATCTCGACCGCTTCATCGTCATTCTCATATTTGATGAGCGTGACAACCGGTCCGAAAATCTCCTCGCGCGCGATCGTCATATCGCTCGTGATGCCGGAAAAGACTGTCGGCTTGACGTAAAAGCCCTGGTTGACGCCATCGGGGCGGCCGGTGCCGCCGGTTTCGACCTTGCCGCCTTCGTCGATGCCTTTCTGGATGAGGCCCTGGATCTTCTCATATTGCGCCGAATTGACGACCGGGCCGATATGCTGACCCATCTCCTTGGGATCGCCGACCGGCACACTTTCCATTACGCCCTTGGCGATCTGCACGGCTTCGTCATATTGCGATTCATGGACGAGCATCCGCGTCGGCGCGATGCAGCTCTGGCCGGAATTGATGATCACGCCCTGCAGGCCGTTCGGCACCGCTTCGGAAAGGTCGGCGCCTTCGAGTACGATATTCGGCGTCTTGCCGCCCAGTTCCTGATGGACGCGTTTGACGGTGTCGGCGGCGTTCTTGGCGATGATGATGCCCGCGCGGGTCGAGCCGGTAAAGCTCACCATGTCGACATCGTCATGTTTGGTCAGCATCGTGCCGACACCCGGGCCATCGCCCTGGACAAGGTTGAACACGCCCGCAGGCACGCCGGCGGCGTCCATGATCTCGGCGAAGATCGCAGCCGAACCCGGCGTTTCCTCCGACGGCTTCAGCACCATCGTGTTGCCTGCGGCGAGCGCCGGGGCGACCTTGGCGGTGATCTGGTTGAGCGGCCAGTTCCATGGCGTAATCATCGCGACGACGCCTATCGGCTCATGCACGACGCGCGCCGGGCCGAGCTGCTCTTCCCATTCGAACTCTTTGAGGACTTCGGCGGCCTTCGTGATATGGCCGAGCCCGGCTGGCCCCTGCGCTGCATTGCCGATCGCGATCGGGCAGCCCATTTCGTCGGCCATCACATTGGCGATATCGGGAATGCGCTTCTTATATTCCTCGGCGATCCGTTCGAGCAGGGCGATCCGCTCCTCCACGCTGGTCTGCGAGAATGTCTTAAACGCCTCTGCGGCGGCGGCGACTGCCTTATCGGTATCGGCCTGGCTGCCGAGCATGATCTCGGTGCAGGGCTCTTCGGTCGCGGGGTTGATCACTTCATGGCGCGTCCCGCCATCGCTCTCGACCCATTCGCCGTTGATATAATGCTTCAGATAGCTGTGCATGGCAGTCCGCTCCTATGATTCGGGGATTTTCGGTTCGTCTTTGCAACGAAGATAGGGGAAGCGGCGCACTGGTTCAACGCAAAGCGCGCCGAACCGGCGATTATCGGCGTTAAGGATCGGGAATAGAAAAAGGGCCCGGCGGCGCCGCCGGGCCCTTTTCACATTGCGGTTCGGCGGTCAGGCCGAATAATACATGTCGAACTCGACCGGGCCCGGGGTTGTTTCCCAGCGGTCATTCTCTTCCCATTTGAGCTCGGCATAAGCCTCGATCTGATCGGTCGAGAAGACGTCGCCCTTGGTCAGAAACTCGTGATCGTCTTCCAGCGCTTCGAGCGCCTCGCGGAGCGAACCGCAGACCGTCGGCACGCCTTCGAGCTCTGCCGGCGGCAGATCGTAGAGATTCTTGTCCATCGCGTCGCCCGGATGGATCCGGTTCTCGATCCCGTCGAGACCCGCCATCAGCAGCGCCGAATAGCAGAGATAGGGGTTGGCCATCGCATCCGGGAAACGGAACTCGACGCGCTTCGCCTTGTCGCCCGAGCCGTATGGAATGCGGCACGAGGCGGAACGGTTGCGGCTGGAATAGGCGAGCAGCACGGGTGCTTCGTAGCCCGGGACGAGGCGCTTGTAGCTGTTCGTCGTCGGGTTGGTGAACGCGTTGAGCGCCCGGGCATGTTTGATCACGCCACCGATATAATAGAGGCAGGTGTCGCTGAGCCCGGCATACCCGTCACCGGCAAACAGCGGCTTGTCGCCTTCCCAGATCGACATGTGCGTATGCATGCCCGAACCGTTATCTTCCTTGATCGGTTTCGGCATGAAGGTCGCCGTCTTGCCATAGGCCTGGGCGACCATGTGCACGACATATTTATACACCTGCATCCGATCCGCCGTTTGTACGAGCGAGCCGAAGGTCAGGCCCAGCTCGTGCTGAGCGGCGCCGACCTCGTGATGATGCTTGTCCATCGGCAGGCCCATTTCCATCATCGTCGAGACCATCTCGGCGCGGATATCCATGGCGCTGTCGACCGGCGGGACGGGGAAATAGCCGCCCTTGGCGCGGGGCCGGTGGGCCATATTGCCCATCTCATATTCGCGGCCCGAATTGGTTGGCAATTCGACATCGTCGATCTTGAAATAGCTGCGATCATAGCCGTCTTCGAAACGGACATCGTCGAACATGAAAAATTCGGCTTCGGGCCCTACATAGACGGTGTCGCCGACGCCCGTCGCCTTGACGAAGGCTTCGGCGCGTTTCGCCGTCGAACGCGGATCGCGGCCGTACAGTTCGCCGGTACCGGGTTCGACAATGTCGCAACAGACCGCCAGCATCGGAGTGGCGGAGAAGGGGTCTTCATACACTGCGTCGAGATCGGGCCGCAGGATCATGTCGGACTCGTTGATCACTTTCCAGCCCGCGATGGACGAACCGTCGAACATCAGGCCGTCCTCGAATTCATCCTCTCCCATGACGCCGGAGCACATTTGCAGATGCTGCCATTTGCCTTTCGGATCGGTGAAACGCAGATCGACCCATTCGATCTCGTCTTCCTCGATGCGTTTGATAATATCTTTGGCGGTGGTCGTCATGGAACTTTGCCTTCCTCTCGCTTGGAATCGGAGAAATAAACCTATACTATTCTTCGCAGCTGCACAAAATTTTTTTGCAGTGCGCTATAAACCCCTAGACGGCGTCGGAATCCTGTTCGCCGGTGCGGATGCGAATCGCGCGATCGATCGTCGATACGAAGATTTTGCCGTCCCCGATCCTCCCGGTTTGCGCCGCATTCTGGATCGCCTCGACCACGCGGTCGGCCAGGCCATCATCGACCACGGCTTCCAGTTTCACCTTGGGCAGGAAGTCGACGATATATTCGGCACCGCGATACAGTTCGGTATGGCCCTTCTGTCGCCCGAAGCCTTTCGCTTCGGTCACGGTCATGCCGGTTACGCCGACATCATGCAGCGCTTCCTTCACTTCGTCGAGCTTGAACGGTTTGATGATCGCTTCGATTTTCTTCATGCGCGCTTCGTCCCCAAGTTGCGATCCATATCGCGTCCGACAGACATAAGCGGGCAGGGGGCCGAATCGCAAGCGGCATCATCGCGACGCACATGCGGTTTCGGTCATTTCGCATGATTGCGTTTCAGGTTCGCCGGCGACGGATCGACCCGGCGGCGAGACGGGCCGGTCCCGATATCGCGCCCGTCCTGTTTTCCGGTCCATCCGTCCACAACGCTCTATCCTGCGTCGAAAATGCCACGATGCTTATGGACGCGGGGACACAGAGTAAGGACCTGAACATGCGTAAATTCAATATGCTAGGTGCCGCTGTTTTTGCCGGTGCCATTCTCTCGACCCCGGCGGTCGCACAGTCGGAGGGCGAGCCGATGCCGCCCGAAGAACAAGCCGTTCCGGAACCGACGATCGATACGGACGGCGACGGAACACCGGACGCCTGGGATCAGCGCGGCGATGGCCGTGCCGATAGCTGGGACATGGACGGCGATGGCCGGCCGGACGTTTTCGATCAGGATGGCGATGGCCAGCCTGACGACCCGCAATAAGCGGCACCTCGCGCCGCCGGGCTCCATCTCCCGGCGGCGCATTTCAAGGACAGACACCATGCGACATTTTTTCTGGCCGATCGGTACCGCCCTTGTGCTGGTAGCGTGCGGCCCCGCTCAGGAGACGGCGGACACAGCGGAGGAGGACGCCTTCGAAACGCAGCCTGAACTCGTCGATCCGGTCGTCCAAGACCCGATGGACGATACCGGCATGCCCCCGCCTGACATGCTCGAACCCGAGATGCCCGAAGAGGATATGGGCCAGGAAGCGCCCGATGATCCGGCGATGGCCGAGGAGCCGGCTGCGGAGGATGAGACCGAACCGGAGGATCCCGCGGCACCGGATGGCGGCTAGCCTGTCACTGCAGCGGCGCGTCGCAACTCTCTGCCGTCTAGGACTGGCCCGCTGCGTCTTCGCGTCGCGCGCGGAGCCGGGCGATATCCTCGTTCGCCTTGTCGATGACATAGAGACGGATCGTCTCGGCCAGTTCTTCGGGCAACACGCTCGTGAAGCTCGGCATGCCGTTCTCGGCGAGCGACCCGCCGCGTACAACGCCCTGCCACGCCTCGGCGCTTGTTAGATACCCCGAGAAACGCATGTCGGGATTGATGCCGCCGCCCACGGCGCCTTCGCCGTGGCAGACCATGCAGTAGCGCAGGTAAAGCTGCTCGCCCCGGGCGATCTGTTCGGGCGTGCCGGTCGATTCGGGCGGGTCGAGAAGTTCCATTTCCATATCGGGCGCGTCGGGCAGCACGCCGGTGCCGTCGAGCCGGAGAACGATAAGGCGCGGCACATTGGGTATCTGGCCCGCTGTGATGTCGGCGGCGCCGGCGGTGATCTGGAAGGCGCCACCCCGGCCGGTCGTGAAGGCGATATGCTGCACGCCGTCGATCAGGAAGGTCGATGCGCCGGCAAGCACGCCGGACTGGACCTCCATCGACCATAACTCCTCACCGCTATCGGCGGCATAGGCCTTGAACTGGCCCGTGGCCGTGCCCTGGAACACCAGATTGCCCGCCGTCGTCAGGATGCCGCTATTCCATGGCGTGTCGTAATCGACTGTCCAGCGTGCTTCCTGCGCGACCGGGTCCCAGGCGACCAGCTGGCCGCTGACTGCCGCTACCATGGCGCGGCGCTCCGCTTCGTCACGGGGCAGGGCGGTATCCTCGATATTGGTGCCGGTGTTGAAACCGATGGGGCTGAGCGCCGAATGATCGTCGGTCGTCGGCGGCAGGAAAAGCGATGGCACGATATTGGCCGGTATATAGGCGAGCCCCGTCATCGGGCTGTATGCCATGGGCTGCCAGTTATGCGCGCCGATGGGGCCCGGATTGGCGATGAACATCTCGCCCGTGCGGTAGAAACGCGCTTCGGGATTTTCGATCGGCCGTCCGGTCGCGAGATCGTAGCCTGTCGCCCAGTTCACGCCTTCGACGAAAGGCTCCGCTGAGAGCAGAGAGCCGGTTTCGCGATCTATAACGAAAAAGAATCCGTTTTTCGGTGCATGCAGGATAACCTGGCGCGTCTCGCCATCCATTTCGAGATCGGCGAGGATGATCGATTGGGTGGCCGTATAGTCCCAGGTTTCGCCGGGCGTTTCCTGATAGTGCCAGAGATATTCGCCGGTATCGGGATTGAGCGCGACGATCGACGACAGGAACAGATTGTCGCCCTGGCCGTTGGACCGTGTCCCGTGATTCCAGGGGCTGCCGTTACCGACGCCGATATAGAGCTGGTTCAGTTCATGGTCGTAAACGATCGAATCCCAGACCGTGCCGCCGCCGCCGGTCTCGCGCCATTGGCCTTCCTCTGACCAGGTCCGCGCGGCGGTTTGCAACACTTCGTCAGAAGCCGCGCCATCAGGTTCGCCGTCCGGGTTAGGCACCGTGTAGAAACGCCATTCGAGCGCGCCGGTATTGGCGTCATAGGCGGAGACATAGCCGCGCACGCCGAACTCGGCGCCGCCATTGCCGATGATCACGCGATTGTTCACGACGCGCGGAACGCCGGTGATCGTATAGGGCCGGTTCGGGTCCGTCGTCTGTTCCGACCAGAGCTGCGCACCGGTGATCGCATCCAGCGCGATCAGCCGCCCGTCGAGCGTTCCGAGATAGAGCTTGCCCCGCCACACGGCGACGCCGCGATTGACGGCATCGCAACAGGTATTCTGGAGCACCGACCGCGGGACTTCGGGATCGTAGGTCCAGAGCGGTTCGCCGTTGCGGGCGTCGAAGGCGAAGACCTTGGACCATGGCCCGGTGACATACATCACGCCGTCGACGACGATCGGGGTCGCCTCTTGCGCCCGCGCGTCGGGCAGTTCGGCGGACCATGCTATGCCGAGATTGGAGACGTTCTCCGCATTGATCTGGTCCAGCGGGCTGAAGCGCTGCTCGGCATAGCTGTAACTTGCCGCCGCCCAGTCGCTGCCGTCGCCGCCGGTAGCGAGGAATTGGCCGTCGATCTTCGCGGTGCCTTCTGCGGTGCTAGTCGCACCCGTGGTGTCGCCATCGCCCGATGAACAGGCCGCCAAACCCAGCGCTAAAGCCAATCCGATCCACGCACGCATAATCCACTCCCTCGATGCGCGTCCTTATTGGCGCAGCATGGGGCGGGTTGCAAATGTTCGTATCGGGACGGCGCGCCGCTGCGGTTGGCCGGCCGAGGGTCAGTCGTAAGGCGGCTTATCGAGTCCGGTCGGGCTCTTTGTGAAAATCTCCACGCCGTCTTCGGTCACGCCGATCGAGTGTTCGAACTGGGCGGAAAGCTTGCGGTCGCGTGTCACCGCGGTCCAGCCGTCCTCGAGTACTTTCACGCTCGGCCGGCCGATATTGATCATCGGCTCGATCGTGAAGAACATTCCGGGCCTGAGTTCCGGCCCCGTACCCGGCCGTCCGGCATGGATGACCTCCGGCGCATCGTGGAACAGGCGGCCCAGGCCATGGCCGCAGAAATCGCGGACGACGCCGTAGCGGTGCGATTCGGCATGGGCTTGTATGGCATGGGAAATATCGCCGAGCCGCGCGCCGGGTTTGACCTGGGCGATGCCCAGCATCATCGATTCATAGGTCACATCGATGAGGCGCTGTGCCTTGATCGGGACCTTGCCAGCCGTGAACATTCGGCTCGTATCGCCATGCCAGCCGTCCAGAATAGGTGTCACGTCGATATTGACGATATCGCCTTTTTTCAGCGCCTTGGGACCCGGAATGCCATGGCAGACGACATGGTTGATCGAAGTGCAGGAGCTTTTCGTATAGCCGCGATAGCCGAGCGTTGCCGGGATGCCGCCGCCCGCCTTCATCCGTTCGAATACGAAATCGTCAATCTCTTCGGTCGTCACACCAGGCTGGACGAGCGGCACAAGCGCGTCGAGGATTTCGGCCGCGAGACGCCCGGCGGCGCGCATGCCGGCAAAGCCGGTTTCGTCGTGCAGCTTGATCGTGCCATCCCGGGCAACGGAATCGGCGGCGGTTATCGTCTGATACTGGTTCATGCGAGCCGATATAGCGCGCCCGCGCCGGTTTCGCCATATCGGGGTGCGGCCGCCGCCGGCAGAGCGCAAAAAACCGGCGGCAATCGACTTGCCGCCGGTTTCCCTGATCGTTCGTGGTGGTTCGGCTAGAACTCGTAGCGTACGCCGAGCTGGATGCGCCAGACCGATGCCGAGGTCGAAATGTCCTGCTCGTCATCCGGGTTGAAGCCCGAGATGATGTACCGGCCCTGATCGTCGATACCGTCCAGGTCGACAATGTCGACAACCTGACCGTCGCCAAACTGGCCGCGCGTCTTGAACGTGTTCCAGCTGTTGTCGAGCATGTTCAGGAAGTTGTCGATGTCCGCGAAGAATTCGATCCGGTCCTGGGTGATGCCGAACCAGCTGCCTGGCCCCGGAAGCTCCTGGCTGATCCGGATATCCATGTCATAGGTCCAGTCTTCACGGCAGGTGTTGCGACGGATGGTCGTTCCGATCGCATCGCGCGAGCAATCCCAGCGCTGGGCGTAATTAATGAGTTCCTGAACCTCACTGATCAGCGATCCGCTCACATAAGCGCCGGTTATCGGGTCGTTGACCTGCGGCGAGATATTCGGATCGTTGATATCGGTCGGGATGTAGAGCAGCGCATTATCGTTACCCGAAGAGCTGTCGTTGAACACGCCGCCGCCATCGAAGGTCAGGCTGAACGGGCGGCCAGACCGGGCGCTGAAGAACATACCGAGCTGGGTGTCGTAGCCGTCGATAAACTCCTCGGTGAAGTTGACCGCGAAGGTGAACGCATGGCGCGTTTCATAGTTCGAGGTCGAGTTCGCCGGGTTCTGCCGGTCGAACGCCGCCGATTCATCGAAGCTGGACGTTGCCGTCGAGCTGTTGTTGTTCCGGAAGTTGTCCGAATCGGTGAACGCATAACCGAAGTTGACGAAAACGCTGCCATTCTCGGTGAACACCCCGCGATCGAACATTTTCGACATGCTGACCGAGAAGACATGGCTGTCATAGGAGCGGCCATTGGTCAGCTGGATTTCGTCATCCCGGCGCGTGCCGAAGCAAGCGGTGTTGACATTGGTGTAGGTCGGCGGAGTGCCGCCCGTGCCCTGCAACTGCGCCGTACAGCCCGCATTGGTCGGATCGATCGGACGATAGATGGGGCGCCCATCGGCCGTGAAGCCGTTGAGACCGCGGCTCGGGTCGATAACCTGAGACAGGTCGACAAAGTTCAGCGGGTCCTGGAAGTTGCTGTAGATATAGTCGAGCTGTAGCCGCCAGTTATCAAAGAAGCCTTCGCCAACGCCGATTTCCGTGCCGAAGCCGATATTGGCGCGGATGACCGTCGGGACTTCGAAGCTCGGATCGGTCGACTGTGTATCCGCTAGGCCAGCCGCCGCCTGAGCGGAGGCCGCCTGAACGGCGCACGCCGGAACACCGGTGAAATTGCCATTGGCGTCAAGGACGCTGAAGCTACCGTCGGGATTGGTTACGCCTGCGCATGGCGCATCGAAGGTGTCACCTTCGCCAGTCGAGAAGCCGTTGTTCGAGAAGGCGTTGGAGAAATAGACGAGCGGATCGCCGCCGGAGAAGATGCCGACGCCGCCGGTCAACTGGCTGTTACGGATAAAGCCGTCGAAATTGTCGAAATCATAGGTGAAGGCGACACGCGGCAAAATGACCGGGTCGAGTTGGCTGAACCCGAAATTATTGCCGAACCCGTACCGCCGCTGGAATTCCGGATTGATGCGCGGCGCGCTGCCGTCATACCATTCAAGGCGCACACCGGCGAGGATGCCGAGCTGATCGGTGACCTGCCAGTCGTCCTGCACGAAAATCGAATAGATCTGCCGGTTGAACTGCGCGGCGGCCTCGTTGATGTCGCCGGTCGGCGTGGCGCGAATCGTTGCGCCGCCAAGCCCACCGCCTGCCAGATTGTCGGCCGTATCGCCAAACACGCTGGAGAAACCGCCGCTGGCGACGATGCCGTTCCGGAAATCGTCGAGATTGCGGAAGAAGATCGTGCCCGTTGCGTTGATGGCGAACAGGTTGAACACTTCGAGATCGTTGATCTCGGCGCCGAACTTGATGTCGTGATTGCCGAGCTGGAGATTTGCCGTCAACCGGGCGAGATCGGTCTGCGTTTCGAGCGCGTTGGCCGAACGGAAAATGCCCGGACCCGTGCTCAGAACACCATTTTGCTGTGGACCGACAACACCGACCGAAAGGCGCGGGATCGGATTGCCGTCCTGCGCTTCGCCGCCGCCAACCGGGCCCTGAACGTCCGTCACGTCGGACCGCGAAAGCCGCAATTCGGTCGAGAAATTATCGGCCCAGTCCGAATAGACGCGTAGCGAATAATAGTCGGAGACCGTGCCTTCGTCTTCGAAGCTGTTGAGGCCGGTGGCTTCCTGGTCGCCAGTGTCGGATTCGACATTGGTTTCTTCGAGACGCTGATAGGTGGCCTCAATGCGATGATCGTCGTTCACATACCAGTCGAGGCGGCCGAAATAGCGAACGCTGGATTCGGGCAATGCGCGCGGATAGATGCCGGTGTCGATGCCGTACACATTCTGCGCGATCTGCGAGAATTCGTCGAACTGTGCCTGCGTCACGAAGTCGAAATCGTTGGCGAAACCGCCGCCCGCCGGGCCGCTGTCGTTCGAATCGCCCTGATCCGTTTCCTCATAAGCCCCGAAGAAGAAGAGGCGGTCGGGAATGATCGGACCGCCGAGCGTCACGCCCCAGCGCTTCTCTTCGAAAGCGGCCGGTGTGAAGTCCTGGCCGTCGACGGTGTCGCCGCGCAGATCCTCGTTGCGGAAGGTGAAGAAAGCCGAGCCGGAGAAACGGTTCGTGCCCGACTGGGTCACGACGTTGACTGCGCAACCGGTGAAGCCCGAATATTCGACGTCGAACGGCGCGAACTCGATCGAGGTTTCGCGGATCGCGTCGAACGGCAGCGGCAGCGCGTTGCGCGCGGCGAACGGCGTGCCGTTCAAACCGAACACATCGGCCTGGACGATGCCGTCGACGGTGAAGGTGTTGGACCGGTCGTTGCCGCCGAGGCAGGAGATACGATCGACTTCGTTCGAACGATCGAGGCTGACGCGCGGATCGATACGAATGAGGTCGCGAACGTCGCGCGTGATCGACGGGAAGCTCTCGAGCACTTCTTCGTTGAACGAACTGCTCGGGCCGAGCGCCAGCTGCGTGAGATTGGCGCGCGCGGCGGTGACGACGATCGTCGCTTCGGCTGCGCTGCTGCTCAATTCAAATGCCAGCGAAGTAGCGCCCGACAGGTTGATGCGGATATTTTCGACCGTCTGGCCTTCGAAACCCGGCGCGGTCGCGGTGACGGTGTATGGGCCGCCGGTGACGAGGTTGCCCGCGCGGAACGCGCCGTCGGAACCGGTCATCAACTGCCGCGTGGAACCGGTGCGGGTATCGGTTACGGCGACCGATGCGTTGGGGATGGCATTCCCGGCATCGTCAACGACTCGGCCCTGCACGCCGGACGTGATTTGCTGCGCCGCAGCAGGCGTTGCGATCACACCAGCAACCGACACTGAGGCCGCGCTTGCAGCCAAGAAAACTTTGAAAAATCGCATGATTATCCCCGATGGATTTAAGTGAACCCCGGACCGAAAGCTTCCCCTACCAAGCCTCCGATCATCCGAACCGCCATCTACATACTCGGCATGTCACTAATGTTACACTTGGCGGCATTTGCGGAGTCCGGGGCCATGTATAATTCACGGTTTTTTTCGACCTGTGTGAATCATGAGACACTTCACGTCTTTGCGCTATCGGACAGGGGCCGCTAAGGCACAGCGCATGAATGAGATAAAGACCTGGAGCGCCGGCCTTGTCGTGATCGGCGACGAAATCCTCTCGGGACGAACGCAGGACAAGAATGTTGCTGCACTTGCGAAATGGCTGAATGTGCAGGGAATTCGCCTCGTAGAGGTACGAATCGTGCCCGATATTCTGGAGCGAATCGTCGAGGCGGTGAACGCGGTGCGGGCGACCACGGACTATCTTTTTACGACCGGCGGGATCGGCCCCACGCATGACGATATCACGGTCGATGCGGTCGCCGCGGCGCTCGGCGTGGATGTCATCGTGCATCCGCGCGCTCGGGCGATGCTTGAAGGCTATTATGCGGACAAGGGCGGGCTGACCGAAGCGCGGCTCCGCATGGCCCGGGTGCCCGATGGCGGGGAGCTGATCGAGAATCGCATGTCGGGCGCGCCGGGCATCCGCCACGGGAACATCTTCATCATGGCGGGCATCCCGCACATTGCCGAGCAGATGATGGATGCGCTGACGGGGCAGCTCGAAGGCGGCGATCCGCTAATCTCCGAGACTGTCGGATGCTGGACGGCCGAAAGCGAAGTGGCGGACATATTGGGTGCGGTCGAAGATTCGCATCCCGACTGTCAGATCGGCAGTTATCCCTTTTTCCGCGAGGGCAGGGTGGGCGCGAATTTCGTCGTCCGCTCCACGGATGCCGCTCGATTGGCGCTGTGCGTGGCGGCGCTGAGCCAGGCGCTTGTCGATAACGGCCAGGAAGTAACGCCGGGCGGCATCTAGGTATCGGTCGGCGCCTTGCGCCGCGTCGATATGAGCGCCAGCAGTGCAAGCGTGCCGATGGCGGTCGAGATGATGAATGGCGCGCCCGCGAATCGCACCGGTGTTTCCGGCCCCGTGAAATAAGCGAGCGACGGATTGAAAATCAGCGGCGCTGCGATTGCGGCCAAAGCCGTTAGGCTGCTGTTGAAGCCTTGCAACTCGCCCTGCATATCGGCGGGGACGCGCCGGCTCATCAGCGCGATCAGCGACGGGCCGGAGAGCGCGTGGAGCGCGGTGACAGCCATAATCAGATAAGTCGCCCAGCCGACCGTCACGAGCGCGACGAGGAGAAAGCCGGTCGTTCCACTGGCGATGCCGATGATGGCCGCATTGCGCTCGCCGAACCGTTTGACCAGCGGGCCTATGGCCAGCGCCTGGACGAGCGCCATCAGCAGGCCCACCCAGGCCAGGGAGAGGCCGACCAGCCCTTCGGACCAGCCAAATCTGAGCTGCGTGAAATAGGCCCAGATCGAGGGATACACATTGATCGCGGTCGTCCAGAGCAGAAACACGCAAGCCATCGGCAAGATACCGCGGACATGGCGGAGCTTCAGCAATGCGCCTAGCGGGTTCGCGCGGGCGAGCCTGAACGGTCTGCGATTCTCCGGAGCGTGCGTTTCGGGAAATGCGAAGATGCCGTAGATAAGGGTCGCCAAAGCGAGCCCTGAGGCGATGAAGAAGGGCAGGCGCGTTCCGAACTCGCCGACGATCCCGCCAATGGCCGGGCCGACGATGAAGCCGATCCCGAATGCCGCACCGATCAGGCCGAACACGCGCGCGCGATCCTCTTCGCCGTAGATGTCCGACAGCGTCGCATAGCCGGTGGAAAAGGCCGCGCCGAACATGCCCGCGATCATCCGCCCCGCGAACAGCCAGGCCAGCGTCGGGGCGAAGCCCATAATGGCATAATCGATCCCGAACCCCGCCATCGACAGCAGCAGGACCGGACGCCGGCCGAACCGGTCGCTCAGATTTCCGATCAGCGGCCCGAACATGAATTGGAAGGCCGCATAGACCAGGATCAGCCAGCCGCCGATGCGCGCCGCATCGGACAGTGTCGTGTCGCCCAGCGTGACGACGAGCTGCGGCAGTACGGGCATGATAATCCCGAAGCCGATCGCGAAAACGAAGATCGTGGCGAGCACGAAGCGCGTGGCAGCCTTGGCTTGGCGGTCGTCCATGTCCGAGCCTTAGAGTTCGATGCCTCAAGAGTCTCGGATAATTCCCGGCGCCAGACGGGGTCAGCTTGCCTCGAGAAAATCCCGTACCGCTTCGACAAACATATCGGCCGCAGGTTCGCCCTCCAGCAGCAGATGATTGTCGCTTTCCAGCGTCACTAGCGCGGCATCGGGTATCGCCGCGGCGAGATCGCGCCCGGTTTCCCATGGGATCCGGCGATCGCCGCGCGAGTGGAGTACCAGAGTCTCCGCCGATACGTCCGCAAGTCTGTCGCGCACATCGATATCGCCGAAAGCGGAGAGGAAGCGCTCGGCATTTGCCGCGCAGGTCGTCCGACGCTGGAATTCGTCGAACCAGGCAAGCTCGTCCGCCGTCGCGCCCGGCAGGAAGGTTGCCGAGAATATATGCCGATAGGCAGGGTTGTCCTGCCCCCAGCCGGTCCGGGTCAGCGTCATGATTGCCTCGCGCTCGGCGATTTCGTCCGCACTGGCATCGATGCGCCACCCGGCCGGATAGCCGCCGAACAGGATCAGTTTCGATACGCGCTCGGGATGACGGAAGGCATATTCGATGCATACCGCGGCACCCTGCGAGATACCGAGCAGCGGAAAGCGATCCAGCCCGACAGTGTCGACTACCGTTTCCAGATCGGTGACGAACGTGTCGAACGAAATGTCCGGCACGTCCCAATCCGACAAGCCGTTGCCGCGCTCGTCATAGCGGATGAACTGGTGGTCGCGGGCGAGCTCGCGAAACAGCGGGCTCCAGATTGGGGCGTCCCAGTCCAGTTCCAGATGGGTGAGCCAGTTCGCGGCTTTGACCAGCGGCAGACCTTCGCCGACACAGCCATAGGCGATCGATACATCGTCCGGCGATTTGCAAAAATGAATGGTCTGGCGGGAGAGGAGAGCGCGGTCCTTGGTCCTGGGGGTCTCGTCGGCAATCGTGCCGGTGTCGGCCGGTTGCCAATCCATGCCTGCCTCTTTGAACTTTTCGCCGAGCTCCCGGATGAGGTGGGACGCCTCCCGGTCCTGACCGAGCTTGCGGTGCGCCCGTATCAGCGCATCGGCTGCATTCTTGCTGTAGGGGCTGACGCTCAGCCAGCGCTCCGCATAGTCGAGCGCGAAATTGGGCAGGGTATCGGGATGGTCGATCAGGCGGGCGACCGCCGTGGCGCGCAGGCGCTGCATGCGGTCGCGCTCTCCGTGCAGCCAGATGGAAAAGGCCGATTGTTCCGGCAGGTCGATCCCGCCGAGCAATTCATCGCCGAGCATCTGGGTGCATTTGGCGAGCAGGTCGCTCGACGCGTCCGGATCGCTCAACGCTGCCTCGAGCCGCTCGAGGTCGTTGCGTACGGCGATATTCTCGAAACTGACGCGTTCGCGATCGGCGACGAGCCGTTCGGCCTCGTCCTCGTTCACGACCGGTCGCAGCTTGCTCAGCGACCAGCGGAGCGATGCGCGCGGATCGTCCGGCAGGTCCCAGAAAAGTTCGCATAGTCGTTCCCGCCGCTGCGGCCTGCCGGTCACGATCAGATAGGCGAGCAGCGCCCGCGTTTTGCGCGAAGAGGGTAGCGTTACGGGCTCGCCGTTCCGGCTGAGTCCGAAGTCTCCCAGCAATCTGACGTCGAGTATCGCCATACATCCCTCTTGGGCCGCATCGGTGCGGCGAACCGACCATCTGTTACGAGCATCGGCCACAACATGGGCGATTACAACGGTCGTTCAAACGCTCGCCCCAACGCCGGATTGCGATTGACGCACCATCGAAATTCCGGAGCGCGGGACGATTGAAGCGTCGCGCTCCGTTTAGCGTTGGGAGCGAATAATGTTCAATATCGTCAATTATATCATTGCCGGGGGTTTTCTGGCCTTCATTGCCTTTGCGGCGCTGGCGCCGGCGCGCCATTTTCCGCATGTCCGGTTCTGGAAGCTGCGGGGCGCGATATCCGCAATCCTGTACATCGCCATCGCCAGCTATGCGCCGTTTCTCTGGGCGGATTGGCTCACCGGGCCGTTGCTGTTCGATTCTACCGAGCTGCATTTCGTCGTCCAGTGCGGACTCGGCTTCGCCGCCATCCAGTTCGTCGCCTATTGGTGGCACCGGGCGATGCACGGGTCCGACATATTGTGGCGCCTGTTCCACCAGATGCATCACAGCGTGGAACGGATGGATGGCTGGGGCGCGCTGTATCATTCCCCGCTGGATGTCATCGGCTTCGCTTTTGCGGGAAGCTTCGCGCTGACGATGATCGTGGGCATCTCGCCGCTTGCAGCCGCCGTGATCGGCGTGTTCGGTATGCTCGCGGTGTTCTTCACCCATGCGAACATCCGGACGCCGCAATGGATCGGCTGGCTGATGCAACGCCCGGAGGGCCATGGCCGCCATCATGAGCGCGGCCGTCATGCCAACAACTATGCCGAACTCGTGATCTGGGACCGGCTGTTCGGGACCTACGAGAATCCGAAAAAATGGAATGGCGAAGCGGGTTTTTACGACGGTGCATCGATGCGCATAGCGGATATGCTGATATTCCGCGACGTATCGCGTCCGCGCGAAGAGGCCTCTTCGGATCAGCAGATGTCACGCGAAAGCGCGGTGCCGGGTGCCGTGGTGGGGCTGCTCTGCGCTGGTACTGCTGGGCTGTTTACGCTCGGCGCAGTGGCTACAGTCGCGGTGTAGCCGCGTCGCGAAGGGTTCGATTGCCTAAGCCTGGAGCGGGTGAAGGGAATCGAACCCTCGTCGTCAGCTTGGGAAGCTGCTGCTCTGCCATTGAGCTACACCCGCGCGCCGGAGCGGCTCTTTCGCAAAACCGGCCTTGCTTGTCCATGGGCGAAGGCTCAGCTTTGCGTGTCCATCTGCCGCTGCTAGAGACCTGCAGGATAGGAGAACACAAGATGAGCGAAGCCCAATTGCGTACACCGCACCCGATCGTGAGCTGGATTGTGCGTATCGGCGTCATCCTCGGAATCGGAGCGCCGGTCGTCGCCGTGGCCATGGCGCTGGCGACGAGCGCCGGCATGCTCGACTGGCAGACCAGCCTCGGCTCGCTCAGAAACCTCACCTATGCGGCGATGGCCGGCGGCGGTCTCTCGCTGATCGGCATCGTAGCGCTGCTGATCGGCAAGCATTTCCGCCGGCTGTTATGGCCGGCAATCGCCATTCTCCTGGCCGGCGGCTTTGTCGGCTATGCGTCGTACAGCTTCGGCAAAGCGGCCACCGTTCCGCCGATCCACGATATCACGACCGATCTGTCCAATCCGCCGGCGTTCGAAACGCTGACGCTGCGCGAAGACAATCGCGAAGTCGTGCCGGATGGCGGCAGGGCCGATCTCGCCGCGCTCGACAATGCCGCGCGCTGGCGTCGCTGGCATGAGGAGGCCTATGCCGATATCCAGCCCATCGTGGTGCCTGTTTCGGTTCCCGACGCCGTGGCGGCCGCCGAGCAGCTCGTCGAGGAGCGCGGCTGGGAGCTCGCCGCAGCCGATTCCGCCACCGGGCGGCTCGAGGCGACCGACACAGTGTCCATCTACCGCTTCAAGGACGATGTGGTCTTGCGCATGACGCCCAACCCGAACGGCGAGGGCAGCATCGTGAACATGCGCTCGGTGAGCCGGGTCGGGGTCAGCGATATCGGCGTGAATGCCGAGCGGATCCGCGCGTTCCTCGCCGATCTGGAGGCTGCAACCGGCGGCTAGCGTCAGGCGGCGCGCAGCTCTTCCAGAAATGCGCTCGTCGCATCGCGCAGCGCATCGGCCTGTGCGGCCAGGCTTTCCGCTGTCCGGCTGACATCGGCGCTCAATGTGCCGCTATTGCGCGCGGCATCGGCAACCCGTTGAATGCTTTGCTGGACATCGTCGGTATCGTGCGCGGCCTGGATGCTGTTGTCGCCGATATTCCGCGTCGCCTCGCGCTGCTGCATCACGGCGGAGGCTATCGAGTTCGATATGTCGGTAATCCCGCCGATTTCCCGCGTCGCTTTGGTCATCGCGTCGGCGGCCTGGCGAACGGCCTCGTCGATTTCGCGAAGCTGGCGATCGACATTGTCGGTGGCGTCGGTCGTCTGCTGGGCCAGCGATTTAACCTCTTGGGCGACTACGCTGAAACCGCGGCCCGCTTCGCCGGCGCGCGCGGCCTCGATCGTGGCGTTCAGCGCGAGCAGATTGGTCTGCCCGGCAATCTCGGAAATCGTCGCGACGATCTTGCCGATGCCCTGGGTGCGTTCGAGCAGCACCTGCATCGCGGCATCGCTCTCATGCGCGGCGTCGGCGACCATGGTGTTGAGCGATAGGCCGTTGCCGATCTGCTCGGAAATCTCGCTGACCGAGGAATCGAGCTGCTGGACCGCGCTGGCGACGAGCTGGACGGCGTTGTTGGCGCCCGATGCGCGCTCCGACACTTTCGACGCGTCCGAGCTGGTCTCGCCCGACAGGCGCGCGAGATCGGAGGAGGAGAGGTCGAGGGTGGCGATAGCCTCGCCGAGGCCGCTCGCGACCTTGACGACCGATTGCTTGAACCGCTCGCCAAGCGCCAGCAGCTCCTGATGCTTTTCCTTCGCCATCCGTTCGCGCTCGGCGAGCAGCGATTGCGCATTGGCGACATCGCGCTTGCGTTCGGCTTCGATGCGGCGGCTTTCGGCCTCGATCAGCGCCCGGCGCTTGTTTTCGGATTCGCTCAGTTTTTCCATCGCCATCTGGTTGGCGACAAGCTGGCTGGACTGATCGACGACCGTGCGGGCCAACATCACGAGCAATATGAGAAGCAACGGGAATATAACCCAGTGGCCGATCGCGTCGCGCAGTACGATATTAACAATCAGGTCGACCGCTAGCGGAAACGAGAAACTGGCGAATGCGGACGGCAGGGTGATGAACATCAGCGCGCCCGTGCAGATCAGGCCGACCTGGAGCGTGAGTACGAGAAGTCGTGTCTCTTCGGCACCCCCGCTATGCAGCGCGCTCAGCATGAGGCTCCAGCCGATAGCCGCGACAAAGGCGTTGGCGCAGATGAACAGGGCGAGCTTGCTGGGATTGTCGATCCCTGCATCGATCCGGCGGCGCGAAAAGCTCATCAGGCCGAAAATCGAGCTACCGGCAATAAGCGTCGCGCCGAGGAGGACGAGGTGGAGATTGGGCGTTTCCGAGTAGAGAAAAGCGAGCAGCGGCGCGAAAATCAGCGCGGCGGGCAGCAGCGCATAATAGGATCGCGAGGCCGATCGAATCTGGTTTTGAAAGGCGCGGTAGCGGAGCGAGCCGTCTTTCGCGCTGACCCGGACGAGCTCGCGCATCAGGAACCGGGGGTTGCCCGACCAGTATTTACGCGTCGAAATGGCCGTATCTTCTGCCAATGAACTGCCCCGGCTGACTAGCTTTCGGAATCTAGCGTGCCGCGGGTAAAAAAGCCGTTAACCAAGGGGGCTCAGCGCAAAGAGTTCCAGTCGATGGGCCGGGAGATATCCAGCGGCATGCCAGCATCGGGCATCGGATATTTGAGGCCGTTGCCGCAATTGAACAGGACGGCGCGTTCGTCCTTGTCGACCGTGCCGCTGTCCAAAGCCTCGAAATAGGCGGCGGCCGTGGCCGCGCCTTCAGGGCATATCAGCAACCCGTCATCCCGCCCGATCTGCGCACGCGCCTCCAGAATCGCCTCGTCGTCCACCGCTACGGCATAGCCGCCGGACTCGCGCACGGCCCGTAGGATGAGGAAGTCGCCGATCGCCACGGGCACGCGAATGCCCGCGGCAACGGTCTGCGCGTCCTGCCAGAGCTCTGCATGCTCCGCGCCAGCTTCATAGGCTTTGACGATGGGCGCGCAGCCGGTAGATTGCACGGCGACCATACGCGGCCGTTTCGATCCGATCATGCCGATGGCTTCAAGCTCCTCGAACGCCTTCCACATGCCGATCAGCCCGGTGCCGCCGCCGGTCGGGTAAAAGATCACATCCGGCACCTCCCAGCCCAATTGCTCGGCCAGTTCCAGGCCCATCGTCTTCTTGCCCTCGATCCGATAGGGCTCCTTCAGCGTCGACAGGTTGAACCAGCCGATCTCGTCTTCGCCGTCGGCGACGATCTTGCCGCAATCGTTGATCAGTCCGTCGACCTTCCAGACGCGCGCGCCTTGCAGCACGGTCTCCTGGATGTTGATCGGCGGTGTGTCCGACGGGCAGAAAACGAAGCTTTCGATGCCGACGCGGCTCGCATAGGCGGCGGTCGCCGCACCTGCATTGCCATTGGTTGGGATCGCGACTTTCGTCACGCCAAGTTCCTTCGCCATCGCGATGGCCATGGCGAGCCCGCGCGCCTTGAACGAGCCGGTCGGCAGGCGGCCCTCATCCTTGACGAGGGCGTACCCCTCCGTGCTGCGGTTCAATCGGATGAGCGGTGTCATCTCCTCGCCGAGCGATGCGATATTTGCCGCGTCGCGCACCGGCGCCAATTCGCGATAGCGCCAGAAATTGAAGGCGCGTTCGGCTAGGGCTTCTTTGGTTAGCGCCGCGCGAACGCGATCGAGATCGTAGCGTACGAGGATCGGTGCGCCGGCCGGCGACAGGTTCTGCAGCGTATGCGCTTCGATCCGCTCGCCCGTTTTCGAGCATTCGAGATGGGTGACGAAATTGGGCAGGTTCGCGGTCGCGCCGTCAACTAGGTTGGTCATGCCGAAGCCATAGCAACCGCCGCGAAAAGAAAAAGGGCGGCCCTGCGGACCGCCCTTTCCAAAGTGTCGATATTTATCGACCGCCCTAGCGCTTCGAGAACTGGAAGCTCTTGCGCGCCTTGGCCCGGCCGTATTTCTTGCGTTCGACGACGCGGCTGTCGCGGGTCAGGAACCCGGCGGCTTTCATCGTGCCGCGCAGCTTCGGCTCATAACGCGATAGCGCCTGGCTGATGCCGTGTTTGACCGCACCGGCCTGGCCCGAGAGCCCGCCGCCCTTGACGGTCGCGACGATGTCATACTGGCCGCGGCGTTCCGAGATATCGAACGGCTGGTTGATGACGAGACGCAGCGAGGGCCGAGCGAAATATTTGGATTGATCGCGGCCGTTGACCGTAATCATGCCCTTGCCCGGTTTCAGCCAGACGCGCGCGACGGCGTCTTTACGCCGACCGGTCGCATAGGCACGGCCAAGGTCGTCGATTTCCTGCTCGCGCAGCGGCGTTTCCTCGACCGGAGGAGCGGCATCTTCGACTGTTTCGACTGCCTCGTCGGCGGACGCTTCGGTCGCGGTTTCGGCCTCGGCCGGGGGCTTTTCTTCGGTCTTGGTTTCGGCTTCGGCTTCAGCAGCCTCGGTGATCTCTTTGAGATCGGAAAGAGATTTCTTGTCGGCCATTATGCGCCCACCTTGTTCTTGCGATTGCGGGAAGCGAGATCGATCGTCTCGGGCTTGAGGGCTTCGTGCGGATGCTCGGCGCCGGGGAAGACACGCAGGTTGCGCATCTGCTGCCGACCCAGCGGCCCACGCGGGATCATCCGCTCGACGGCCTTCTGGAAAACGCGCTCGGGGTTCTTGCCCTCGAGAATGCGTTCCGGCGTGGTTTCCTTCAAGCCGCCCGGATAACCGGTATGCTTGTAGTAAATCTTGTCGGTCGTCTTGTTGCCGGTGAAGCGGGCCTTCGCGGCGTTGATGACGATGACATTGTCGCCGCAATCGACATGCGGGGTGAAAATCGGCTTGTGTTTGCCGCGCAGGATCTTGGCGACCTCGGCAGCGGCGCGACCGACGACGAGATCCTCGACATCGACCAACACCCATTTCTTTTCCACTTCGGACCGGTTGGCTGAGCGGGTGGTTTTCGTGAGCGCCTTCATGGCCTCAACCTCCATAAGGGGCTCCGTGCCCCGGCTTGCGTAAAAAACAGATACGCCACCCCAACAGGAGCGGCGTTTCGAGCGGCCTAATGGCGGTAAATTCGCGCTACGTCAAGCAGAGCGGGGCGTTCGTGACGGGTATTATGATACCACGGTGTCCGCCGCGCTCAGTCATCGGTTTCGGAATTGACCCAGTCCGCATAGCTTTCAAGCGTTCTGGCGATCGGCCAAAGGCAGACGGCGGGCACGTCGTAACTGTGCATCCGGACGATATCCGCGATCAGCGCGTTGGCGGTCTCCATCGTCGTCTTGAACAGCGCGGGAACCTCCTCCGCCGTCTCGATTTCGCTGTCCCAGCGATAGATCGATCGGGCGGGACCGAGAATATTGACGCAGGCGGCGAGGCGCTTTTCCACCATGGCGCGGCCGATCCGCTCGGCTTCTTCCCGCGAGCCGAATACCGCATAGACGGTCGCGATATCGCTCATGCCGGTTCCCGGCGGCCGATCAGATGCGCGCCCCAGGCGGCCGTGATCACGACCAGCGCGCCGACGGCCTGATGCGATGTCGCGATCACGATGTTCATGCCGGACAGCAATGTGGCGATGCCGAGCAGGAATTGCGTGCCGAAGGCGCTGTGGATGGCGACTGACGCCATGCGATGCTCTTTGCGGACTTTGCGCGCCATCCAGACGAGAGCGATCACTGTCACGACCGCCCACCAGCGATGGGCGAACTGGACCACCACCGGATTGTCGACGAGATTGCGCCAGGCGGTTTCGAGCATCGGCGTGTTGGCCGGGAACCATTCATGGCCCATCAGCGGCCAGGTCGCGAAGGCATAGCCCGCTTCGAGGCCAGCGACGAACGCGCCGAGCATGATCTGGATGGCAAGAACGAGAAGCACGCCGAGCGAAAAGCCTTTCATCCGAGCCGGTTGCGCATCCGCGTTACGGTCGAGCGCGAACAGGTCGAGCGCCGTCCAGACGAGCCCGCCCAGGATGAACAATGCCGTCATCAGGTGGACGGCGAGGCGGATATGGCTGACATCGGGCCGGTCGACGAGGCCGCTGGCGACCATCCACCAGCCGATCGCGCCCTGCAATCCGCCCAGTGCGAGCAGGGCGACGAGCCGGAGATGATAGCCGGTGGGGATTGCCTTTTTGATCCAGAACCATGCCAGCGGGATCGCAAAGGCCAGGCCGATCAGGCGGCCGAGAACGCGATGGATATACTCCCAGAAGAATATCGCCTGGAATTCGGCCATCGACATGCCGCGATTGATTTGTTGGTATTCGGGCGAGGCGCGATAGGCTTGGAGTTCCGCCTCCCATTGTTCGGCGTTCAGCGGCGGAATGATACCGGAGATCGGTTCCCAGCGCACCATGGAGAGACCCGATTCGGTCAGCCGCGTAATGCCGCCGACGACGACCATGACGAAGACGAGGCCGGCCACGCCCAGCAGCCACCACGCGATGGCTCTGGGTCGTCCGATGGTCCGGTTCGGCTGGGAAAGGGCGACGCTCGTCATCACGGGAAGCAGATATGCATCGGCATGGCGATTGCCAACATGTGCCTTTGCACATGATTTTTCCGTTGTGTGATATTGTATCTTCGGTGTAATAACATAACTTGCTCGAACGGGCGGCATGAGTCGCGCGGTTCTTTTAGCGGATAAACGAGGATATTCGGATCGATGCCGATACTGGCGACCGAAAATGGAATGTTGGACCGCTGGGCCATCTGGCTCTCGGGCCTGTGCATCGTCCATTGCCTGTCGGGCGCCGTGTTTTTCGCCTTGGCGGCGTCGGCAGGGGGCGTGCTGCTCGATCCGATCGTCCACGAGGTCGGCCTCGTTATCGCCATTCTGCTCGGCATCGTCGCGATCGGGCGCGGTGCGATCCAGCATGGCTATCTGATGCCGGTCGCGATCAGCTCACTCGGCGTAGGCACGATGGCGGGCGCGCTTTCGCTGCCGCATGGCGATGTGGAACTGATCTACACCGTGATCGGCGTGGCGATGCTGGCGCTGGGCCATGACCTCAATCGCAGGGCTTATCGCTAACGCCGCCGGACCTCCGGGGATTGCGAAAACGCCCGATCCACCCTATTTTCCGCGCATGGCTGACCAACATCACACACATGTGCTCCACGAGGGCGAAGCGCTGGCCGACGCAGCCAAATCCGCGCTCGAAGCGTCCGGCGAACAATGGACGAAGATGCGCGCGGCCGTTTTCGATGCGCTCGCGACCTTCGAACGGCCGGCGTCCGCGTACGACATTGCCGAGGCGGTTTCGAATGCACAGGAGCGCCGCGTCGCAGCGAACAGCGTCTACCGGATTCTGGACCTCTTCACGGCCGCCAATGTCGCGCGCCGGATCGAGAGCGCGAACGCTTATCTCGCCAATCGCCATCCCGAATGCCTGCACGATTGCATCTTCCTCGTGTGCGACAGCTGTGGCGAAACGACCCATCTCGATGATGACAAGCTGGCCGATGGCGTACGCGCAGCAGCCAAGCAGCAGGGGTTCAATCCCGAACGTCCGGTGATCGAGGTGCGCGGCCTGTGCGCCGAATGCGGCTGATCTGAACGACCTGGCAGGTTCGACAGCGCCGATTCATGCCATTAGAACGGCGAATCGAGAAAGGTTGCATTACCCATGTCCGATCGCCCCGATACCCCGTTGCTTGACCAGGTCGATTATCCGGCGGATCTCCGCAAGCTCAAACCCGAACAGCTGACCCAGTTCGCCGACGAATTGCGGCAGGAAGTCATTTCCGCCGTATCCGTAACCGGCGGTCATCTTGGCGCCGGGCTCGGCGTCGTCGAGCTGACAACGGCCGTTCATTATGTCTTCAATACGCCCGAAGACCGGCTGGTCTGGGATGTCGGGCATCAATGCTATCCGCATAAAATCTTGACCGGCCGCCGCGATCGCATCCGCACTCTGCGGCAGGGCGGCGGGCTGTCGGGCTTCACCAAACGGTCCGAAAGCGAATATGATCCGTTCGGCGCTGCACACAGTTCGACCTCTATTTCCGCCGCGCTCGGCTTTGCGACGGCGAACAAGCTGGCGGGCAAGCCGGGCAAGGCGATCGCCGTGATCGGCGACGGCGCGATGAGCGCGGGCATGGCCTATGAAGCGATGAACAATGCCGAGGCTGCCGGTAACCGCCTCGTCGTCATCCTCAATGATAATGATATGTCCATTGCGCCGCCGGTTGGCGGTCTCTCCGGCTATCTTGCGCGGCTTATCTCGTCGCGGGAATTTCTGGGCCTGCGCGATATCGCGAAAAAGGTCGCGAAGAAGCTACCGAAGCGGTTGCAGACAACCGCCAAGAAGGCCGACGAATATACGCGCGGCATGGTTACGGGCGGTACGCTCTTCGAAGAGCTTGGTTTCTACTATGTCGGCCCGATCGATGGCCACGATATGAGCCAGCTGATCCCGGTCCTCGAAAATGTGCGCGATGCAGCCGAAGGCCCGTGCCTGATCCATGTCGTGACGAAGAAGGGCAAGGGCTATTCCTTCGCCGAGGAATCGGCCGACAAATATCATGGCGTGGCGAAGTTCGACGTCGTTACCGGCAAGCAGGACAAGGGGCCGGGCGGCGGGCCGCCTGCCTATCAGAATGTGTTTGGAGAAACGCTCGCCAAGCTTGCGGAGACGGACGAGCGCATCTGCGCCATTACCGCGGCTATGCCGAGCGGCACCGGGGTCGACAAATTTGCCGCCGCGCATCCCGATCGCGCGTTCGATGTCGGCATTGCCGAGCAGCATGGTGTAACCTTTGCCGCCGGTCTCGCCGCCCAGGGCATGCGCCCCTTCTGCGCGATATATTCTACCTTCCTGCAGCGCGCCTATGACCAGGTCGTCCACGATGTGGCGATCCAAAATTTGCCCGTGCGTTTCGCGATGGACCGGGCCGGCTTCGTCGGCGCCGACGGATCGACCCATGCCGGCAGTTTCGATCTCGCCTATCTGGCGACCTTGCCCAATTTCGTCGTCATGGCCGCGGCTGACGAAGCCGAACTGGCGAACATGGTATGCACCATGGCCGAACATGACACGGGGCCGATAGCCGTGCGCTATCCGCGCGGCGCGGGTACCGGCGTGCCGATCCCGGACGTTCCCGAGAAAATCGAGATCGGCAAGGGCCGTATCGTGCGCCATGGCAGCAAGGTGGCGATCCTCTCGCTTGGCGCGCGGCTCGAAGAGGCGAAGAAAGCCGCCGACCGGCTCGATGCGATGGGGCTCAGCACCACGGTCGCGGATCTGCGGTTCGCCAAGCCATTGGACGAGGATCTGATCCGGCAACTGCTGACCAGCCATGAAGTGGCGATCACCATCGAAGAAGCGAGCGTTGGCGGCTTCGGCGCGCATGTGCTGACTATGGCCAGCGACGACGGGCTGACCGATGCCGGGCTCACCGTGCGCACAATGCGGATGCCCGACCAGTTCATCGACCAGGACAAGCCGGACAAGCAATATGCGATGGCGGGTCTCGATGCCGACGGCATCGTCGAAACCACGCTCAAGGCGCTGCGTCACAACAGCATCAATGTCGAGGAACTCGGCGAACGGGCATAAACGGCGGCGCGATGTCGATCCGCTCCCGCTTTTATCACGATCTGGAACCGCGGGCGCGGCCCGAGGGACTGTCGCGCGCGAACTTCATTATCGCGATCCTGATCGTATTCGCCGCCGTGGTTGCGATCCTCGAGACGGAACCGACGCTGCGCGAACCCTATGCGGATACGTTTCTGACACTCCAGCTCAGCTTCGGGCTGGTCTTTCTCGTCGAATATGTGTTGCGCCTCTGGGTGGCCGCCGAGGATCCGCGCTTCGTCGGCAAACCGTTCGGCCGGCTGCGCTGGATGATGACGCCGTCGGCGATCATCGATCTGCTGGCGCTGTTGCCGCTCTTCCTGACGCTCGCCTCGACGAGCCTATACTGGCTGCGGTTCGCGCGAATTCTCAGAATTTTACGCGTCGCGCGGCTGGGGCGGATGAGCCGGGCCTTCGACAATGTGATGCTCGCCCTGTTCGAGCGTCGCTTCGAGCTCGCCATCGCCGTCATCATCGCGCTGCTGCTGATGCTGTTCAGCGCCACTCTGCTCTATTTCGCCGAAGCCGAGGCCCAGCCAGAAGCCTTCGGCTCCGTGCCCCGCGCGCTGTGGTGGGCGGTCGTGACGCTGACGACCATCGGATATGGCGATGTCTATCCCGTGACCCTGCTCGGCCGCGCTTGCGCCGCGCTGATCGCGATCAGCGGGATCGGCGTGATCGCCATGCCGACCGGCATCTTCGCGGCGGCCTTTTCGGACGCGATGCAGAAGAAAGATGAGGACGAATAGGAGCTGAGAACGCCGGGTCAGTTGCCGAACAGCGAAAACAGTCCCTTTTTCGGACCGAGCATCCGCTCCACCTCTTCGCCGACGATCCGCTGCTGCACGCTGGACGGCGGCGGAATATGGCCCTTACCCCAGTCGCCGAGGATCAGCCTGAACCGGCCGTCATCGCCCGGTTCAGTGGAGACATCGAGCGTTTCAGCCAGCGGCTCGAGTTGCAGTGCGACATGGTCGTCATGCTCGTTCTGGCAATAGACGATCCGGCCCTTGGGCGGGGTATCGCGCAGGTCGCAATTTTTTTCGCCATAGGCGCGACCCTCCCAATATTCGTCGATGTCCCAACCGTGCAGCAGCCAGGGCTCGACCCGGCTCCAGGTGAAGTTTCGCAAGATAATTTGGGGGTTCATCACGACGCTGACATCTTCGTCCCGTGCATAGCGCAACGCTGCCGTGCCGCCCGCGCTGTTGCCCCATAGCAGTCGCCGCGTGGCCCCGGTCAGCGCGTCGATCTTGTCCATTATCGGCGGTAGTTCCTCGACAAGATTGCAATGCTTGTTGCCGAAGAACCAGCCGACCCGGACATCGTCATGCAGGTAGAGCGAGGGATCGGAAATCAGGATCTGGTTCAGCCGTTTCGGCGCGACCTTCCGGCCCTGGAAATAGGGAACCGGCTGGCGCGTCAGGGGGCTTTGCGCCGCGTGGAACCCGTAAAAGCTCGCTTCGGCCTTGCGGTTCTTGATCAGCAGGGCGAGCTCGACGGCGCCATAGTCGATCAGGATCAGCCCCGAAGGCAGTGCGTCCAGGGCCAGGAAGTTTTGCGGCGAATATCGATACTGTTTCTGCCGCCAGCGGCGGTAATCGGTCTTGACCGGAAAACGCATGGCGCTCCATTGCCCGGAAATAGGCGGCGAGCGCAATGGATTATGCTAACAGGGGCGAATCCGGCCGAACGAGGAGACCGCATGACCAAGACACGGGCGGATCAGGCGCTGGTCGAGCGCGGGCTGGTCGAAAGCCGGTCCAAGGCGCAGGCATTGATCCTCGCCGGCAACATATTTTCCGGAGAGCGCCGCATCGAAAAAGCGGGCCAGCCGGTCAGGCCGGACCAGCCGCTCGAAGTACGCGGCCGCGATCATCCCTGGGTGTCGCGCGGCGGAATCAAGCTTGCGCATGGGCTCGAACATTTCGGCTGGACGGGCGAGGGGGCCGTTGCGCTCGATATCGGTTCCTCGACGGGCGGGTTCACGGATGTGCTGTTGAGCCAAGGTGCGACGCGCGTTTATGCGGTGGATTCCGGGACGAACCAACTTGCCTGGAAACTGCGCGACGATGAGCGGGTTATCGTCCATGAGCGCACCAACGCCCGCCATCTCACCGAAGAGCAGATTCCCGAACCGATCGACATGATCGTCTGCGATGCAAGCTTCATATCGCTCGCCAAGGTGCTGGAAACGCCGCTGAAATTTGCGCGTCCAGGAGCGCGTCTCGTGGCGCTGATCAAGCCGCAGTTCGAGGCGGGGCGCGGCGAAGTCGGCAAAGGGGGCGTGGTGCGCGATCGCGCCATTCACGAGCGCGTTTGCGCCGAGGTTTCGGACTGGCTGGAGGGCGCCGGTTGGCGCGTCGCCGGCATTACGCCAAGTCCCATTACGGGACCGCAAGGCAATGTCGAATTCCTTGTGGGGGCGGAACGGTTGGAAAGCGCGCGCGGTTGAGGCTAACGAAGAGGCGAAGGCCGTAACAGGGAGTCGCAATATGGTCGGCATCGCCACCAAGGGGCAGCTCAGAATGTCGTTCCTGCGCTGGGCGCTGGTGCTCGTGCCGCTGATCGTTCTGGCGGGATCGCTCGCCGGCGCGCTGTCCGGTTCCGGCCAGACAAGCTGGTATGCGGCGCTCGAAAAACCGAGTTTCCAGCCGCCATCCTATCTGTTCGGCATCGTCTGGCCGATTCTCTATGCGCTCATGGCCTTCGCGCTGGTCGCGGTGATCCAGGCGCGGGGCTCGCGTTTGCGGGGCCCGGCGGTCAGTCTCTTCGTCGCGCAGCTCGTCGTCAATCTGCTCTGGTCGCCAATTTTCTTCGGCATGCACCAGGTCAGTTTCGCCTTCTGGTGGATCCTGCTCATGCTGGCTTTGGCGGTGGCGACGACTGTGGTGTTCTGGCGCATCCGCAAGGTCGCGGCTTGGCTGATGTTGCCCTATATCGCCTGGATATGTTTTGCCGCCGCGCTCAATTTCGAGATTGATCGGATGAATCCGAATGCCGAGACCCTTGTCGTGGGCGAGACGAGCACCCAGATATAACTGTATTGCACTGATAACTCACCCGGGAAAATAGTATGCAGACCGAAAACAAGCTGATCGAAGATTTCGTGAAAATGGTGAACAGCGCCGCCGGAACGCTGGCCGGGGTGGGCCGGGAAGCCGAAGCCTCGATGCGCGAAAAGGCCAAGGATTTCGTCGGCGGCATGGATTTCGTGAGCCGCGAGGAATTCGAGGCGGTCAAGGAAATGGCGGCCGCGGCCCGCGACGAGGCCGATGCGCTGAAAGCGCGGCTCGATGCGCTCGAAGCTGGCAATGCCCCCGCGAAGCGCAAGGCATCTGCCTCAAAAACAACGAAAAAGGCGAGCGATTCTAAATAGAAAGCCGGACCGGCGGAGCGCCCGCTCGTCCACAGCTTTCTGGCGGGATCGGTTGCAGGATCGCGGCTGATTCTTCACGTCCGGGCCATGGAAATTGGTCATGGATCGGGCGCAGCATGAACCTCGAAGATTATAGCGAAGGATCGCTCGCAAGCGCGCCCCTCGATGTACTCGAGGACTATTTCACCGCGCATGACTGGCAATCCGAACGCAATGGCGACGAGGAAATCGTCGCGGCGGTCAAGGGCAGCTGGACGCAATATGAGCTGCGCGCCGTGTGGCGGGCCGAGGATCGCGTCCTCCAGTTTCTGGCGCTCCCCGATATCCGCGTTCCCGAAGAAAAGCGGCAGCTCGTTTACGAGACATTCGGTCTGGTGAACGAGCAGCTCTGGCTCGGTCATTTCGAATTATGGGCCGCCTCGGGCATGATCCTGTTCCGCCATGCCGCCTTGCTTGATACGTCGAGCCAGGCGGGACTGACGCTCGAACAGGCGGAGACGCTGATCGAGGCCGCGCTCGACGAGTGCGAGCGTTTCTATCCCGTGTTCCAGTTCGTCCTGTGGGGCGACAAGACGCCGCAGGAAGCGCTGGAGGCGGCACTGGTCGATACGGCAGGCGAGGCCTGACGCAGATGGCCGAGCGCCCGGTCTGGCTGATCGGCTGCGGCAATATGGCCGGCGCGATGCTGGCCGGCTGGCTGGCCGCCGGCGAAGACCCCGGGCGGTTTCATGTTATCGATCCGGGCGCTCCTGACCTTCCCGAAGGCGTCAGCCGTGTCGAAAACGCGCCGGCAGAGGGGTTCGGCGCGGCGATCGTGCAGCTCGGCGTCAAACCGCATATGCTCTCCGATATCGCGTCCCAAATCGGCGAGGCCGTCGGTCCGCAGACGGTGCTGACATCGATCATGGCCGGCGTCGAGATTGCATCGCTGCGCCGCGCTTTTCCCGACGCCGCCGAGATTTTCCGAACCATGCCCAATCTCCCGGTCGCGCTGGGGAAAGGAGCGATCGGCCTCTTGCCAGAACGCGAAAGCGGGTCGTTGGACGCAGAGATTGTGGAGCTGCTGACGCCGTTGGGCGCGGTCGAACGCCTCGCGACCGAGGCCGCGCTTGGCGCGGTCACCGTACTTTCAGGAAGCGGCCCGGCATTCCTCTATCGCTTTGCGGATGCTTTGGCGGCGGCCGGGGAGGCGGCGGGCCTCGACCGCGAACAGGCGTTGCGCCTAGCGATCGCAACCGTCGAGGGCGCGTCGGCGCTAGCCGCCCGTTCAGACGAAAGCCCCGGCGCATTGGCGGATCGGGTTGCGAGCCCCGGCGGCACGACGCGCGCTGGTCTCGATATTCTCGATCGTGACGCCGGGCTCGAAACGCTCATCCGCGAAACGATCGACGCCGCGGTGCGCCGCGCCGAAGAGATGGCCGAAGAGGCGCGCGGCTAGCGCGGGGCCCTGGCGAGGTCGCTCGCGCGATCCCGCATATCGTCCGTCAGCAGTTTTTCGAGAACCGCCCAGAAGCCGGTCACGGCATTCGGCCCAGCCTCGCCATAGGCGGCTATCATCCGCTCGCGGAAGGCGGCGAACAGTTCGGTCTCGAGCGTTTCCCCGTCAGCGGTCAGCCGGATCAGCACCTGCCGCCGATCGCGCTGCCCGCGCTCGCGCGTGATCAGCCCGCGCTCGTCGAGCTCGCCGAGCGTGCGACCCAGCGACTGTTTGGTCACGCCGAGCAGGGCGATCAGTTCGCCCACCGCCAGCCCCGGCTTGCGCGCGATAAAATAGAGCGCCCGGTGATGGGCGCGGCCCAAGGTTTTCGCGTCCAGAATATCGTCGCCGCTGCGCATCAGCTCGGCATGGCCGAAAAAGAGCAGCTCGATCCCGCGACGTATCTCGGCTTCGCGCAAAAATAGCGGCGAGGCGGCGGAAGGGTTGCGCGGGTCTGATGCCATATTGACCCGTTTTGGCAGCGGGCCTAACCGGGTGCAATATCCCAATGACCGTGATCCAAGAGGCAAATCGATGGCCGAGCCCCAACCCTATGACGACCGCGACGGCAAAATCTGGCTCGACGGACAGCTCGTCGACTGGCGCGGCGCGAACGTCCATATCCTGACCCATGCGATGCATTACGCATCCTCGGTGTTCGAGGGGCAGCGCGCCTATGGCGGCAAGATTTTCGAACTGACGCGGCACAGCGAGCGGCTCCACACGTCCGCGAAAATTCTCGGCATGCCGATGCCCTACAGCGTCGAGGAGATCGATCAGGCGTGCCGCGACGTGCTGACCGTCAATAACCTGGTCGACGCTTATGTCCGCCCCGTCGCCTGGCGCGGGCCCGAGCAGATGGGAGTCGCGGCGCAGGCGACGAAAACGCATGTCGCGGTCGCGGCCTGGGAGTGGGGCGATTATTTCCAGAACAAGGAGCGCGGCATCCGCCTCGATATCGCGCCCTGGCGGCGTCCGGCACCCTATACAGCGCCGGTCCATGCAAAGGCGGCGGGGCTCTACATGATCTGCACCATGTCCAAGCATCATGCGTCCGATCGGGGCTATGACGATGCGTTGATGATGGACTGGCGCGGGCAGGTGGCCGAAGCGACCGGGGCCAACGCCTTCTTCGTCCAGGATGGCATCATCCATACGCCGACACCCGATTGCTTCCTCAACGGCATTACGCGCCAGACCGTGATGGGCCTCGCCAAGAAGCGCGGCATCAAGGTCGTCGAACGCACGATCTGGCCCGAGGAGCTGGAAGACTTCGAACAATTCTTCCTGACCGGCAGCGCCGCCGAAGTGACGCCGGTCCGCGAAGCCGGCCCTTGGAATTTCGAAGTCGGCGATATGACGCTCGACCTGATGAACGATTATTCGAAACTGGTGCGCGGGCAGTTGAGCAATAGCTAGCCGATATTCCAAACGAGCGGGGCAGGCCGGTTGAGCGACATATTCGACCCGGGACGGAATTGCTGGCGGGTGGAGAACGCGACGCGCGCAGCCGTGCTTGTCGATGGCGAGAACTATTTCCGCGCGGTCCGCCGCTCGTTAGCCAAGGCCGAAGACCGCATCATATTGATAGGATGGGATTTCGATGCGCGGATCGAGATGCACGATACCGAGGGTGAACCGGAAGGGCCGCTTGCGATCGGCCAGTTCATAAACTGGCTGGTGCGCGAAAATCCGGACCTCCACATCTATATCCTGCGCTGGGATACCGGCGCGATAAAGGCGCTATTCCGCGGCCGGACATTGTTCACGATACTGCGCTGGGTCTTCCATCCGCGCATTCACCTAAAACTCGACGGGCAGCATCCCGTGGGCGCGGCGAACCATCACAAGATCGTCGTCGTCGATACTGACACAGCCTTTTGCGGCGGTATCGATCTCACCGAAAACCGTTGGGACACGCGTGCGCACAAGGAGCAGCAGCCCCATCGCGAACAGCCCGACGGCGAAGATTCGGGACCATGGCATGATGCCTCGATGATCGTGCAGGGGGACATCGCCTCAGCCCTGGCCGATTTCGCCGTGCGCCGCTGGGACATTGCAGGCGGGAAACCCGTCAAGGCCTCGACCAGCCGCCGCGACTGCTGGCCCGCATATCTGGAACCCGACTTTTCAGACTCGGACGTAGCGATCGCGCGGACGCGGCCCAAGATGGATGGCCTTACACAAATTACCGAGATCGAGGAACTTTATCTCGATATGATCGCGAATGCGCGCGATACGATCTACGCGGAAAGCCAGTATTTCGCCTCGCGCAAATTGGCGCAGACGATCGCGGCAAGACTGGCCGAGGAGGAAGGACCCGAGATCGTCATCGTCAACCCCGAGAGCGCCGAGGGCTGGCTCGAATCTGAGATGATGGATACGACGCGCGCGCGGCTGATCAAGGCACTGCAGGATCGCGACATTCATGATCGCCTGCGCATCTATCACCCGGTCAACGAAGCAGGCACGCCTATTTACGTGCACGCGAAAATCCTGATTATCGACGACCGGATGATCCGGATCGGTTCGTCAAATCTGAACAATCGCTCTTTCGGTTTCGACAGCGAATGCGATCTCGCAATCGATGCGGGGGAGGACTTTGCGGCGCAACGCACGATCGCCGGCATCCGCAACGACCTGCTCGCCGAGCATCTCGATATGCCGGTCGAGGATATCGAACGGCGCATGAAAGAGACCGGTTCGCTGATCCAGACGATCCAGCTTTCGCGCAAGAGCGGCCGCACTTTCCAGGACTATCAGTTTCGCGATCTCGGCGAGCTTGAGGAATGGTTCGGAGAGCATGACGTGTTCAATGCCGAACGCCCCGACGACGATTTCGCGAAACTGGACTTGCCCTTTTGATACAGGAGTCTCGGCCAGCGGGCTGTTGCCGAGACGATCGACGCTCGGATAGGGAAGCTAAGTGATTTATATCGTTCAGAATATCTTACCCATCGGCGCCGCGACTTTGGCTGGCTTGCTGATCGGCTTGGTCTGGTTGCGCGCATCGCGATTGTCGCATCCCGACTGGCCGACCTTGCTCACCGTTGCTCTGGCCGAATTCTGGCTTGCGGCGATCCTCGCGGGCGCGTTGATACTGGCGCCGCCCCAGGCCGGGGTCTGGATAATGTCTCTAGGGAGCGCCTTTATCATCTGGGTCGGTTTCGTGCTGCCCGTGATTACGGTAACCTTTCTTGCAAGCGGTGTTACAAAACGGATGATCGTCTCGGCTAGCATTCACTGGTTGGTGGTCATGATGGCGCAAGCCGCGATCATGCAGGCGATTGGTTTGATCAGCCCGGAAATCCAGTGAGCCGGAACTGCTTGCGGCCGATGCGGAAATCCGGTCTGGCTCTAGGCCTCTGCGTCACTGACCGAGCGCCGGAACAGGTGCCATGTGGCGTGGCCGAGCACGGGCAGTACGACCAGGAGCCCGAGGAACAGCGGCAGCATCGCGACAAACAGGGTAATCGCGATCACAAAAGCCCAGGCCAGCATGACGAATCCATTCGACCGGACGACGGCCAGGCTCACGATGATGGCGGTAATAAAGTCGACATCGCGATCGACGAGCATCGGCAGGCTCATGACCGTGATCGAATAGAAGGCGAGGGCCAGCAGTCCGCCCACCGCGCTGCCGACGATCAGCATGGCGATGCCCGCGCTGGTCCGGAACAGCGCCATCGATTCCGAACCGAGACCCGACTCCGCGAGGAAGATGGCGAAAATACTGTGTGCGATGATCAGCCAGAAGGCAAAGGCGACGAATAGGATAACGCCCATGCTGGTGATCTGGTCGCCGCCGCGGCCACGCAAGGCTCCGAGGATCGCCGGCCAGCGCATCGGCATGCCCGCCTCGCGGCGGCGGCTCACCTCGTACAATCCCACGGCGATGAACGGGGCAAGGATCGGAAATCCGGCCGCGGCGGGCACGAGCCATGCAATTTCGCCGCGAGTGAACAGCGCGAAATAGAGGAAGAGTCCGGCGCCGACATAGATGGATGCGAAAAACAGCCCGAATGCCGGATAGGCGCGGAAATCTCGCCAACCCGCCGCCAGCGCGGCGCGAAGGTCGCTTATCGTGAGGTCTTTCGCGACCCGTGCCGGGGCGACTTGCGCTTCTTCGACCTTGACCATGGCATTTCCCTCCCACTGGAAACACCGGGACAAAATGCAACAAGTCGGCCGCCGCATCAAGTTTTTGGCGGAATCCAGCTGGATGGAGCAAGTCTTCGAAACAATGCCATTGTGGTGCACGGGCATCTATGCCTCAACGTCATCCCAGCGAAGGCTGGGATCTACGGCGGATAGGGGAGGCGCTTACGGCCGGAGATTCCAGCGTTCGCTGGACTGACGATCGTGGTTTTCGGGGTCCCGGCCGAATGAAAAATCTCGCAAAGTAGGAAAACCTCTGACAGTCTTGATACGCGAGGCCGGACGCCGGCTTCGCGGCTCTTTGAACCGGTCTATCGCTTGGGACGCCTCTTGGGGGCGCAAAGACGTTTCGCCGAGAAGCAACGCGCACTGTCCAGTTTGTCAACTTTGTAAGGGAAACCGACGGGGCTGCACCAGTCTGTGTCAGCCAGTGTCAGCCGCCCGCTTCGATCCCGTGATAGTCGCGATACCAGGCGACGAATTTGGGGATGCCCTCTTCGATCTTCGTGGTCGGCTCGAAGCCGAGGTCGCGCTGGATCGCGCTGATATCGGCGGCGGTCGCGGGGACGTCGCCGGGCTGGATCGGTTGCAGGTCG
>JBCBSD010000017.1:0-79492 GCA_039819365.1 Pseudomonadota bacterium | reverse complement strand
TAAGTATACCCTGTGGGAGGCCGGGAGGGGGAGAGGGCCGGTGCGGCGATTTTCCGATAGGAAAATTCTGACAAACAAAACTCGACCGCGCCACAGGCCAGACAGGATATCCGCCATGTCTAGCCCGCGCGAAACTCCGACAGGCGGTAGCCGGTTTCCTGGACCAGCGCCCGGGCGAGCGCGCGGCCCGATCCGTAGCCGACTTCCGCCGCGATATCCTCGACCTGGGCCGATGTATCGCGCAGCTGCCGGATCGCGATCTGGATCCGCCAGTTCCTGAGATAGGCGGCGGGCGTCATTCCGACCGACTTGACGAACCGTTCGGCGAAGATCGTCCGCGACATGGCGGCCCTGGTCGCGAGTTCGGCGACCGTCCAGCCATGGGTCGGGTCGGCATGGATGGCTTCGAGCGCACGGCGGATATTGGTGTCGGCCAATGCGAGCAGGAAGCGCTGCTCGGGCGCGGCGCTTGCCAGCTGCATGCGCAGTGCCTGGACGAACAGGATTTCGCTGAGCCGGTTCGTGACTGCCTCGCCGCCGGGCAGTTCGCTGGTCGATTCATGCGCGATGAACTGGATAACCCGGTCGAGCCACTGGAAATTCTGGGTCCGGTCCGAACGCAGAACGATCAGCTTGGGCAGCTCGTCGACCAGCGGATGGCGGATGCGATTGTCGAAGCTGAAATGACCACAGACCATGCGGGCCTGCCGCGCCGGGCGGCCGGCATCGCCATCGGGGTGATAGACGAGCGCGCCCGCGCCGCTGAACCCGCTCTTTTCGAGCACAGCATCGAGAGTTTCCGCCGTGCCTTTTTCCCCGGCCGACAGGATATGCTCGGCGCCGTGCGGGACCAGCGCGACATCGCCTTCGCGGATATGGGCTGAGGCATCCGAGCCGGGCAGCGCCACCCAGAATTCACCCTGCATCGCGATATGGAAGCGGGCGACCTGTTCGAAGCTTGGGACGCGCACACCCCAGCCGCCGCCGAAATCGGTGTGAAAATAAAGGCTTCCCCGGATCCGCAAGGCCGAAAGCACATCGCCGACAATATCCATATCGCGCCCTCCTAACCCTCGGTTTCCGGCGGTTTCCGGGCGGTCTTACAGGCAGATCGGAGGCCAGGAAAGGCGCGGGCGCAATTGCGAACGCTCGGTGCGCGATCCCGGACGGGCTGTCGTTGCTGGCGCCGCGCGCCCCTCGCTACATACTCCTCAACGCAACGGCGACCCCATCCAGACACCAGCTGTGCAGCGGCAAGGCCGGGCCATGCCAGTTTCTGAAAAGCAGTATTTTGAAAGACCAGAACCAGTTTTCCTCACCACGTAGACGCCACCGATCGAGCCCCGAGATGATCGATGCCGGTCGGCCGTTCAGTGTTGTTTGCTTGCCCTGTTTCCAAAATTGAAAGGACATTCCAATGACTGACATATCGGACAAAGAGACCATGCCGGTCGGACGCCGCGGATTCATCCGCAACGCGGCCGCTGGCGGTCTTTCTCTTGCCGCGGTTTCGTTACTCTCTGGCGAACCCGTGGCGGCCCAGCGCGGCCGGTACGGCACAGCTGCCCCAGCCGATGCCCAAGGCGATGCCGACCTGCTAAACGCCGCGCTGGGCCTCGAACATGAAGGGATCGCCGCCTATACGATCGCGGCGGGGAGCGGACTGCTCGAACCCGCGGTCGTCGAAGTCGGCGTCCTGTTTCGCGGCCACCACCAGGCGCATCGCGACGAGCTGGCCCGGGTGATCCGGACGCTGGGCGGAACGCCGGTCGAACCCAAGACCGACGCCGAATATGTCGAGGCGCTGGGCTTTGCGGCGCTGCGCAACCAGACCGATGTGCTCAACCTCGCGCTCCGGCTCGAGCGCGGCGCGACTTCGGCGTATCTCGGCATCATGCCCGCGCTGCAGGATGGCGATCACGATCATCTCGCTGCGCGCATCGCGGTCGACGAGGCGGCGCATTTCACCGCGCTCGCGGGCGCGCTCGGCCAGAGCTTGCCCGGCAATGCCTTCATCTTCGGATAGGCGCGTGGCGACACTACGCGCCCTTGTGCTGCTCGCCCTGCCGCTGGTCTGCGGGTCGCTGGGCGAAGCAGAGGGGCGGGCGCAAACGACCGAAGGCGCCCGCCTCTATACCCAGCGTTGCGGCGGCTGCCATTCGCTCGACGCCGACCGGGTCGGCCCGCGCCATCGCGGCGTTGTCGGCCGCCGGGCGGGCTCGATCGAGGGTTTTCTCTATTCCCCGGCATTGCGCGGGGCGGGCTTTGTGTGGACGCGCGAGCGGCTCGACCGCTGGCTGCAAAATCCGCGCCGAATGGTCGCCGGCACAACGATGGGATTCAGCGTCGCCAGCGCCGCCGAACGGCGCGCGATCATCGACTATCTGGAAAGCCAGGACTGAACGCGCCGGCCCACCGCGACCATCGGGCGCGACTGGCGCCGCGAACGTAAAACAAAGGAACATGACCATGGAATCGGCCTATATCTATCTCGCGCTGAGCGGGCTTCTCACTATCCTGTTGTGGACGCCCTATGTCGCCGGCAGGGTCTTCGTCTGGGGTTTGCCGGCATTCCTGCATAATTATCCCGAGGGATTTCCGGCCCGGGAGCCGGAAATACCGCTGTGGATGGACAGGGCGAAGCGCGCGCATCTCAACATGGTCGAAACGATGCCCGCCTTTATTGCGGTCGTCGTGGCCGCGGGCCTGATCGGGGACGCCGCGTATTTCGAGACCGTTGGATTATGGGCTGAGATATTCTTCTTTGCCCGGGTCGGCCATGCGATCGTCTACATCCTCGGCATTCCCGGGCTCAGGACACCGGTATATCTGATCTCTTGGGCGGCAATCCTGATGATCGGCGCGCAAGTGGCGCTCTGATCCGGCGACTGCCGGGAGACCGCCACCGGCGCCGTGCTCGGCCGCAAGCTCGAGTCCGACGGCTAACTCCCGTCTATCCCGCGCCCTCGGCGTCCAGCGCATAGCCGGCCGAGCGCACCGTGCGGATGATGTCCGTCTTGCCGCCCTTGTTGAGCGCCTTGCGGAGCCGCCGGATATGGACGTCGACGGTGCGCGGCTCGATATCGCTGTCATGGCCCCATACCGAGTCGAGCAGCCGTTCGCGGCTGAAGACGCGGCCCGGATGTTCGAGAAAATGTTTGAGCAGGCGGAACTCGGTCGGGCCGAGCGGGATGACTTCGCCGTCGCGCCGGACCTTGTAGCTCACCGTATCCATCGCGATGTCACCATGGATCAGCGTTTCGCCGGCGAGCGCCGGGCGCACGCGGCGCAGGACTGCGCCGACCCGGGCGACGAGCTCGCGCGGGCTGAACGGCTTGGTGACATAGTCGTCGGCACCGGTTTCGAGCCCGCGGACCCGGTCTTCCTCTTCGCCGCGCGCGGTCAGCATGATGATCGGCACATTGGCGGTATCCGACATGCGGCGCAGCCGGCGGCAGACTTCGATCCCGGACAGGCCTTCGATCATCCAGTCGAGCAGGACGAGATCGGGCGGATTTTCGCGCGCGAGCAACAGCGCTTCCTCGCCGTCGACCGTGTGTTTGACGTTGAACTCCTCGCGCTCGAAATGCCAGATCAGCAACTCGGTCAGCGCCATATCGTCCTCGACCAGCAGGAGTTTCGCTTTGCTCATTCTTCAAGCTCCTCCGGATCGGGTGTGTAGGTCTCGCCGCCCGATCGATCTTCCAGATACTCACCGGTCGCGGCGAAATAGACCATCTCCCCGATATTGGTCGCGTGATCGCCGACCCGTTCGAGATTCTTGGCGATGAACAGTAGATGCGTCGACTGGGTGATGTTGTGCGAATTTTCCATCATATAGGTGAGGAGCGCGCGAAACAGGCTGTCGTAAAAATCGTCGACCGCGGAATCGCGCTCGATCACCATCTTCGCCATCTCGGCATCGCGTGCGGCAAAGGCGTCGAGGACGTTATGGACCATCTCCTGCACGATCTGCGCCATGGCAGGCAGGATGCTGAGTGGTTCGATGTCCACGCGATGATCGAAGATCGGGACGCGCTTGGCGATATTCTTCGCATAATCGCCGATCCGCTCGAGCACGGTCGCGATCTTGATCGCCGCCACCGCCTCGCGCAGATCGTCGGCGAGCGGTGCGCGCAGGGCGATCAGGCGGACGGCGAGCCGCTCGACCTCCGCCTCCAGCTGATCGATCCGCGCATCTTCTTCGAGGATGCGGTTGGCGGTCTCCAGATCGTGCCGGGTCAGCGCATGGATCGCATCGCCGATCGCGGTTTCCGCAAGGCCGCCCATCTCGGAAACAAGCGCGCGCAATTCGCCGATATCGTCGTCGAATGCCTTGACCGTATGTTCGCTGCTTCTGGGCATGTTTGTGTTTCCGTTTAGCCGTAGCGGCCGGTGATATAATCCTTCGTCCGTTCCTTGTGCGGATTGGTGAACAGTTCGGACGTCTCGCCATATTCGACGAGATTGCCGAGATGGAAAAAGGCCGTGCGCTGCGAGACGCGTGCCGCCTGCTGCATATTGTGCGTCACGATCACGATCGCATATTTGCCGCGCAGTTCGTGGATCAGCTCCTCGATCTTGGCCGTCGCGATCGGGTCCAGCGCCGAACAGGGTTCGTCCATCAGGATGACTTCCGGGTCGACGGCGATGGCGCGCGCGATGCACAGCCGCTGCTGCTGGCCGCCGGAAAGGGCGGTGCCGCTGTCTTCGAGCCGATCCTTCACTTCCTCGAACAGCCCGGCCCGGATCAGGGATTTTTCGACGATCTCGTCGAGCTCCGCGCGGGAGCCCGCCAGCCCGTGAATCCGGGGACCATAGGCGACATTCTCATAGATTGATTTGGGGAAGGGGTTGGGTTTCTGGAACACCATGCCGACCCGCGCACGCAGCTGCACCACGTCCATCGCAGGATCGTAGATATCGTTGCCGTCCAGTTCGATCTGCCCGGTCGTCCGCGCGATCGGAATGGTGTCGTTCATCCGGTTGAGCGTGCGCAGGAAGGTCGATTTGCCGCAGCCGGACGGGCCGATAAAGGCCGTGACATTGTCCATCCCGATATCGATCGAGACATTATCGATCGCCTGCTTGTCGGCGTAATAGACGTCGACATTGCGCGCCGTCATTTTCAGCGAGGCCGGGTCGACGAGCGGTTCGTCGGATCCGGGATTCGCCTGCGGTGCGGCCTGGGTATCGGTTGCATCGTTCATGGTATCACCAGCGTTGTTCATATTTGTTGCGCAGCCAGATCGCGAGTCCGTTCATGACGAGCAGGAACACCAGCAGCACGATAATCGCCGCGGACGTTTTCTCGACAAAGCCCGGATCGAGTTCGTCCGACCAGAGGAAAATCTGGACGGGGAGGACCGTGGCGGGGTCCGTCAGTCCGTCGGGCGGCGATGCGACAAAGGCGCGCATGCCGATCAGCAGCAGCGGCGCGGTTTCGCCGAGCGCGCGGCTCATGCCGATGATCGTGCCGGTCAGAATGCCGGGCAGCGACAGCGGCAGGACATGATGGGTCAGCACCTGCACCGGCGATGCGCCGACGCCGAGCGCGGCGTCGCGGATCGAGGGCGGGACGGATTTGATCGCGTTGCGCCCGGCGATCACTATCACCGGCATCGTCATCAGCGCCAGCGTCAGGCCGCCGACGATCGCCGCGGATCGGGGCAAATAGAATGTGTTGATGAACACCGCGAGCCCGAGCAGGCCGAAGATGATCGACGGCACGGCTGCGAGATTGTTGATTGATACCTCGATAATGTCCGTCCAGCGGTTCTGCGGCGCATATTCCTCCAGATAGACGGCGGCGAGCACGCCGATCGGGAAGGCGAGGGCGAGCGTCACCAGCATGGTCAGCAGCGAACCCTTGAGCGCGCCCCAGATGCCGGCCAGCGTCGGATCGCTCGAATCCGCCATGGTCAGGAAGGTCCAGCTCAGTGCCCGGCGCACCTGTCCCGCCTCTTCGAGTTGCTCGTAGCGCTCGACCATCGCCGCGCGTTCTTCGCTCTGGTCCGGGCCCATATCGCCGCGGGCTGCAAAATCGACGTCGGTCGATGCGGGCATCCAGATCACTTCTTCGCGGGTCAGCAATTCGGGATCTTCCGATACCGCGTTCCGCAATTTGACCCAGGCGCCGTTCGACAGGAGCGCCGCGCCGTCTTCGCCATAGGCGTCGATCGCCGACTGGCGCGCAAGGCCCTGGAAATCGGCGGAGGCGAGCAGTTGATCGCGGTCGTCTCCCTGGAGCTGAGACGGTTCGAGGAAAATGTCGGACGCCGAGAAATTCACGGGCAGCGCGATCTGCACCTGGGTGAAGCCGCGCGCCCCGCTCGACACCATGGTGAACAGCAGGAAGGCGAGGAAACCGGCGGATAGCAGGACAGCGAACAGGCCGTAGATGCGGAACCGTTTTTCGGCGCGATACCGCGCCCGGATGCGCCGCTGCATGGCATCGGTTTTCCAGTCGGTCGGTTGACGACCATCGGCCGGGACAAGTGCGGTGTTCATCTATTCATAGGCCTCGCGGAACCGTTTGACGACGCCGAGCGCGATGATGTTGAGCAGCAGCGTGACGATGAAGAGAACGAGGCCGAGCGCGAAGGCGGCCAGCGTCTTGGAACTGTCGAACTCCTGGTCGCCGGTCAAAAGCTGGACGATCTGCACCGTTACCGTCGTTACGCTTTCGAACGGGTTGGCGGTCAGGTTGGCCGCAAGGCCCGCAGCCATAACCACGATCATCGTCTCGCCGATCGCGCGGCTCACGGCGAGCAGCACGCCGCCGACGATGCCGGGCAGCGCGGCCGGAATGAGGACCCTCTTGATCGTCTCCGAATTGGTTGCGCCCATCGCAAGGCTGCCGTCGCGCATCGCGCCGGGCACGGCCGCCAGCGAATCGTCCGCCATCGAGGAGACGAAGGGGATGATCATCACGCCCATGACGACACCGGCAGCCATTGCCGATTCGGACGAGGCGCTGCTGATGCCGAGCACGTTGACCGCGAAGTCGCGGACCGCTGGGGCCACGGTCAGCGCGGCGAAATAGCCATAGACGACGGTGGGGACGCCGGCGAGAATCTCGAGCACCGGTTTCATCACCGAGCGCACCCGTGCCGGGGCATATTGCGTCAGATAGACCGCGCTCATCAGGCCGAGCGGGATGGCGACGATCATCGCGATAATCGCGCCGATCAGGATCGTGCCCCAGAAAAGCGGGATCGCGCCGAACGAGCCCGGATCGTCGCTGAAAGTCGTCGATGTCGGGCTCCATTGGGTGCCGAAGATGAACTCCAGCGGCGAAATCCGGTCGAAGAAGCGGATCGTTTCGAAGAGCAGCGACGCCACGATGCCGACGGTCGTCAGGATTGCGATCAGCGAGGCAATCAGCAGCACCCACATCACGACCCGCTCGACCCGGTTACGGGCCCGGAAATCGGGGCGCACGCGCAGGAACGCGAAGGCGCCGCAGGCAAAGGCCAGCAACAGCGTCGCGACCGTGCCGATGACGCTGTAAAATCCGGACGCCTCGCGATAGGCGGGCACGAGATCCTGTGCTTCGGGATTGAATGCCGCGCTGAGCGACCCTTCGGCCAACGCGCGCGCTTCGCCGAGAATGGCGGCGCGCTCGATTTCCGATGCAGGCAGTATCTGCGCGGCCGGGCTGGCGAGCACCGAATGTTCGATAAGGCCCGGACTGACCACGGCCCAGACGGCGAGGAATATCAGCGCCGGCACGCCGAGCCATAGCGCCACATACCAGCCATGATAGCCGGGCAGCGAATGGGCACGAATGCCGTCGGTCGGCCGTAACTGTGCCGCGCGCATACGCGCCGCGACCCAGCTGACCGCGCCCAGACCTATCACCAGCAGGAACAGGAAGAAGATCGACACGGTTCCGTTCAAATCCCTTTTTCGACCGGCGTTGCAGCCGCTAAAATCGATCTTGTCAGCCGCTTAAGCCAGTGCGCGGTTTCCGCATAGGGTCGCATAGTCACTTGCTGTGAGACCCCCCAAGAAACCACCCGTTATTCGATTATCGCGAATCGCGCATGGCGACCAGCGACGGACCATCAGCCTTTGTGACATTGTCGTTACGAGAAGATGACACCGCCAGCGGTTTTTTGGGCAGATCGACGCTGACCTTCGTGCCTTTGCCGACCTCGCTTTCGACATTGAGGCGGCCGCGATGCCGCTCGACGATATGCTTGACGATGGCAAGACCCAGTCCGGTTCCGCCCAGCGACCGGCTGCGGCCGGGATCGACGCGGTAAAAGCGTTCGGTCAGGCGCGGCAGATGTTCGGGCGCGATCCCTTCGCCGCTATCCTCGACGGAGAGCCGGATCATATCGTCTGATATCGAATCGTAGCGCACGATCACCGGCGTCTCCCCGTCGCCATATTTGAGCGCATTGCCGACGAGATTGCTGACCAGCTGCGCGATCTGCGCGCGATCGCCGGCGATCGTTAAAGGATCGGAGTCGGCGCGTATGTCGATATGGCTCTGGTCGACGCCCTGCTCGGCGCAGATGGCGAGACACGCTTCGGTGATCAGCGGGCCCAGTTCGATTTCATCGGCCGGCGCCCGGTATTTCTCCGCCTCGATCCGCGATAATGACATGAGATCGCCGATCAGCCGCTGCATCCGGCTCGCCTCGCCATGCATGATCTTGAGGAACCGGTTGCGCGTTTTCTTTTCCTTGGCCGCGCCGTCCTGCAGCGTTTCGATATAGCCGAGCAGGGAGGCCAGCGGCGTGCGCAGTTCGTGGCTGGCATTGGCGACGAAATCGGCGCGCATCTTTTCCGCGGCATGGGCGCTGCTGCGATCGGCGAGGCGCACGAACCGGGCATTGCCCTTCAGTTCGTGGATGATGAGTTCCCAGGGCCGTTCACGCTCGCCGATGCCGACCAGCTCCATCGCGACACGCGATTCGCTGGCGCCCGCTTCGCCCGTCAGCCGGTCGGCGGCGGCGGGATGGCGAATGGCAAGCCGGACATCCTCGCCGACGATATGCGTGCCGAGCAGCGCCTGTGCCGCGGGGTTAGCGCGTTCCACCCGCCGGCCGACGATCAGCAGGTTGGGATCGTCGATCGCGTTCATGAGCTGCTCAAGCGTCGGCAGATGCGCTTCGTCGAAGGGCGGTTCGGCGGGCTCCGGCGCTTCCTCTTCCGGCTCCTCGATTTCGGGCGGTCCCGCGAAGGTCAGCGCGATTCCGCCCAGCAGCCCGCCGAGACAGGCGAGAACAACCGGAAGCGGCGGCGCGCCCAATGTGTAAGCGACGAAACCGAGGCCAAAGGTGGTTAACAGCGCGACAATGGCGCGAAGAGGCGTTATTTGGCCCATTGACCATGTATTACAGTTCTTATGTTACACTCGCCAGTACGCAGGGAAAATGGCAAGAGTGGGCAGCCGGGACGGTATATTCTGGAAGGACGGTATGAGCGACAAGCACGAAGACGATGCGCCCGAGACGGACGGCAAGGGGCTGGCGACGCCCGGCCGGCGCCGGGTGTTGGCGCTCGGCGCCGCGGCCGCCTCCACCGTCGTTACCGTGCGCCCCGCTCTGGCGCAGGCGCAGGTGTCGATCATGGCCTGCGAAATCCCGATCCCCGATCCGGCGCGCATGGGCAACTATATCGCGGCCGACGGATCGGTCGTGCCGCCGGGCACGCCGGGCGCCTTTCCGCCGCCGGGCCGCAACCTGATCGGCGAGGAAGTGCGCGATGCCGTTCTCGGTGGCGGCACGATCCCCGGTTACGGCTACGAGCAGAGCCAAGCCTACACCAACTATATCCGCCGCCTGCAGTCCGGCATGAGCGGCTTTACCTGCTACGCATCGATCCAGATGTCGCGGAGCTGACGCTCCTCCGGAAGCCCGCATGACCGAGCCCGTCTATCGCGCCGATCCGCCCGAGGCCCGGCGCATGGTCGTGCTCGACGGCGTGGCGCTCATATTCCACCGGCCATCGGGCCTCACCCATATCGTTGCCCCGCCCGCGCCGCAGATCCTGGACGCGCTGGGCGAGGGGGATGCGAGCGCGGCAGCCCTGCTGGACAGGCTCAAGCGCGACTTCGATTTCGGCGCGGCGAAGGACTTGGCGGCGGCGCTCGACGCGCGGCTGGCCGAGCTCGAAACCGCGGGACTGGTGTGGCGCGGATGAAACACGAGTTTCGCGTAGCTGTGGGGCCTGCGGCCTTTCGGATCGGGTCGGACTGGCGTCAGCCGCTCGACGATCTGGCGGCGCTCTATCGCGGCTATCCCGAACCGGAGATTCCCGACTTCACCGTCCGCCTGTTCGCGCAGCGTTTCTGGCGGCGGTACCTGCGCCCCTCGGTGATGATCGGCGGCGATTATATGCTGCCCGACGCCGCACCGCTGTCGCTCGCGCACGGTATGCTCGGTGCGGAGATGGGCATGAACCTGCAAATGGCGCTGGGCCAGCGGCGCTATCTGCTGCTCCATGCCTCGGCCGTCGAGCGCGACGGAAAGGCGCTGCTGATGACCGGCGAATCCGGTGCGGGCAAATCGACGCTGTCGGCGCTGCTCGGCGAGCGCGGCTGGCGCTTCATGGGCGACGAGTTCGCGCTGGTCGATTTGGACAATGGCGCCATCCATCCCTTTCCGCGTCTCGTCAGCCTCAAGAACGAAGCGATCGGATTGTTCGAGAATAGCGTCGACGCTAGCCGTTTGGGGCCGTTGATGCGCGATACGCCCAAGGGCGATATCCGCCATCTGCGTCCGCCCGACGATGCGGTCGCAAAAATGTACGAACCGGCTCGGCCGTCGCTGCTGCTCTTTCCGCGTTTCGGCCACACGCCTGATGTCCGCGAAATCGGCCAGGCGGAAGTGTTCGTCCGGCTGACCCAGGCATCGACCAATTATGTCATGCTCGGCGAGGCGGGTTTCGATGCGTTGTCGGGATTGGTCCAGACCGTGCCGAGCCGCGCCGTCGACTATCCCGACACCGAAAGCGCCATTGCCAGCGTCGAACGGCTCTGGGCGGAGCTGGCGGAATGAACTGGCGCAACGCAAATCCTCCCCGGCACGGGGAGGGGGACCGTTCGCAGGACGGTGGAGGGGGAATGCAATCGGTCACGCCGCTTTCCAATATAGTGGTGCCCAGCCTCACGCCGCCTCCACCAGGCCGCTGCGCGTCGCGGTCCCCCTCCCCGTGCCGGGGAGGACTAATTGTCCGCTTCTGCGACGGCGTCTGCGCGACATGACCGACGCCAGCCCTCTCGTCCGCGCGCTGACCGATCCAGCTTCCACCTCCGGCCTCGATGCCGCCGCCTGGACCGCGCTGATCGCCATGGCACGGGCCGAGCAGCTGATGGGGACGCTGGCGCATCGGCTGGATGGGCTCGACCTGCCGGACGCCGTCGCGCGGATCTGCGGCGATGCCCGGCGCTCCATCGAACACGGCCGGCGGCAGGCTTTGTGGGAGGCGGAGATGGCGCGCCGCGTACTTGCCCCGCTTGGCGAACGGGTCGTGCTGCTCAAGGGCACCGCGTACGTTGCGGCCGGGCTTTCGGCAGGTGTCGGCCGCTCGATCGGCGATCTCGATATTCTGGTGCGCCGCGAAGCGCTCGATGCGGTCGAGCGCGCGCTGATCGACCAAGGCGGTTGGGAATGGGTCAAGGAAGACGACTATGACGACGCCTATTATCGCGATTACATGCACGAGCTGCCGCCGCTGATCCACAAGGATCGCGACCGGATGATCGATGTGCACCATACGGTGCTCCCGCTGACCGCTAAGCCGACGCCCGATGCGGCATCGATGATCGAGGAGAGCGATGCGCTTGACGACGGCCTGCGCATCCTCTCTCCGCCCGACATGATTTGTCACGCCGCCGCGCATCTCTTCGCCGATGGCGATCTGGCGGGCGGTCTGCGCAACCTTTGGGATATCGACCGGCTGCTCCGCGATTTCGGTGAGCGGGACGGGTTCTGGTCGGCGCTCGGCGACCGTGCGGCGCGGCATCAGCTCACGCAACCTGTCGCGCGCGCGCTGCGCCTTGCCGAAACGCTCTACGAGACGCCGGTCGACGGCGATCTCGCCGGAAAGGCGCGGGCAGGGGACGCGCTCTATATCCGCCGCCTGTTGGCGCGCGACGATTGGGGCGGCGAGACGCGCAAGGGCCTGCGGCTCGCTTTTTACGTCCGCTCGCACTGGCTCCGCATGCCGCCGCTTATGCTGGCGAAGCACCTATGGACCAAGTGGCGAAAGGGCTAGCGCAGGACAATTGCTGCGGCCGGTCGATCGCACGAATTCGAAAGCCGGTTACCCGGTGAGCGGCATCATCGTTTCCTGAATCGCCCGCCTTTCGAGCAATCGGCTAACCCACCCCGCGACACCCCGGCGATTTTCGATCTCTTCGCCCAGTTCGACGCGGTCCAGCACCAACACGAAGGGCGCATAACAAATATCGGCCAGCGAATATTCGCCGACCAGCCAATCGGCGTTTGCGAGCAACGGCTCGAGAATGTCCAGATGCGCGGCGATCTCTTTGCGTCCTTCGTCCACCGATTCATCGGTCCAGGGATCGGCATCGGATTTCGGCAATCGCGGTGCCATCCATTTTTTCCATGCAGGCGGCCAGTAATCGGTTCCCCAGCACATCAATTTGCGGGCTGTCGCGCGTTTCTCGATCGTCCCGGGCATCAGCGCGGGCGACGGATATTTTTCCTCGAGATATTCCAGGATCGCCAGCGATTCGGCCAGGATCAGGCCGCCGTCTTCGAGCACGGGTATTTGCGCGAATGGATTGATATCCCGGAAAGCCGCATCCGGCTGGTTTGAAAAGACATCCACTATCACATCGTCATAGGACAGATTCTTCTCGTGAAGCGCGATCCTGACGCGCCAGGGGATGATCGAGAAGGGATGCCAGTGGAGCTTCATATCATTTCCGGCTTTTCTGGACGATGCCCAAGGCTAGCATGGTGATTGGCGACCTCAAAGACGTAGTCGCTGGTCCGGAACCATAGCGTCACAACCTGACCTTAGCATTTTTGCAGTCTTGCGGTGCCATCCGGCCGCCCTCGTGCTTGCCGCGTTCGGCAAAGCTCATTCCGGCTATGGAAAAACCCGGTATTTGCTGGCAGGGATTGATGCGGAATGACCAATAGCACAAACATCACCCCGCCCGGCCCCTTTGCCGCCGTGATCCTCGCCGCGGGCAAGGGCACGCGCATGAAATCGGCGCGCCACAAGGTGCTGCACCCGATCGCCGGCAAGCCGATGCTGGGCCATCTGATGGACGAACTGGCCACGCTCGAACCGGAAAAGATGGTAGTCGTACTCGGCGCAGGGCGCGAAGAGGTGGAGCCGTTCGTCGAAGCGCGCGGCGCGGCGGTCGCGGTTCAGGACGAACAGCTTGGCACCGGCCATGCCGTGCTCCAGGCGCGCGAGGCGCTGGCCGGTTTCGACGGCATGGTGTTGGCGTGTTTTGGAGACGTGCCGATGGTCCGCGCGCGGACGGTCGCGCTGATGTTGCACCGGCTGCAGGCGGACGAACCCGCATGCGTGGTGCTCGGTTTCCGGCCCGACGATCCGCTCGCCTATGGCCGGATAGTTGCCGATGCGTCCGGGCGGATCGAGAAGATGGTCGAATACAAGGATGCAAGCGATGAAGAGCGCGCCGTAAACCTTTGCAATGCAGGGCTTATCGCGGCGAAAGCCGAGGATATGTTCGCGCTGCTCGACCGGGTCGGGAACGACAATGCGCAGGGCGAATATTATCTGCCGGACATGGTAATGGTCGCGCAGGCCGATGGTCGGCACAGCGCCGTGATCGAGGCCGAGCCCTGGGAAGTCGCCGGTATCAACAGCCGCGCCGAACTCGCCGCGGTCGAGCGCGATTGGCAGGGCCGTCGCCGCGAGGAGGCAATGGCCGACGGCGCAACGCTCGTCGATCCGGCGACCGTCTGGTTCAGTCACGATACCGAGATCGGCCGCGATGTGACGATCGAACCGCAGGTCCGGTTCGGTCCCGGCGTCAGCGTTGCCGACGGCGCGACGATCCACGCCTTCAGCCATATCGAGGGGGCGAGCGTCGGGCCGGATTGCTCGGTCGGCCCCTATGCGCGGCTTCGTCCTGGTGCGGTGATGGAGAAGGGTGCGAAGGTCGGCAATTTCGTCGAGATGAAAAAGGCGGTCCTGGGCGAAGGCGCCAAGGCCAGCCATCTGACCTATCTCGGCGACGCAACGGTCGGCGCGAACGCCAATATCGGTGCGGGGACGATCACCTGCAATTATGACGGCTTCTTCAAATATCGGACCGAGATCGGCGCGGGGGCCTTTATCGGCTCCAACAGTGCGCTCGTCGCCCCGGTGAAGATCGGCGACGGTGCGATTATCGGCGCGGGATCAGTGGTGACTAAGGATGTCGAAGCCGACGCGCTGGCACTAGCGCGTGGCGAACAGAGCACCAAGCCTGGCTGGGCGCAGAAATTCCGGGATGTGATGCAGCGGAAAAAGGCCCAAAAATAGGATCGGCATGCCGAAAAAGATATTTGTCTGGTCGGCGCATCCGCGTGCCGGATCGCTAAGCGATGGTCTGGCGGACGCCTATGCGGTCGGAGCCGAGCAGGGCGGGGCGGAGGTCCGCGTTCAGAAGCTCAGTGCGATGGAATTCGACGGCAATTTTGCCGGCTATACGGGTAAGCGTGTGCCGCTCGAGCCGGACCTTCAGGCGTGGCAGGATAATATAGCCTGGGCCGATCACCTTTTCTTTGTCCACCCCTATTGGTGGGGCGCGATGCCGGGCCGGGCGAAGGCGGTGCTGGACCGGGCGCTCGTCCCGGGTTTTGCGTTCAAATATCACGATGAGGGCCTGGGTTGGGACAAGCTGCTTACCGGCATGACCGCCGATGCGATGATCACCTCCGATACCCCGCCCTGGTACGATATGCTGAAAAACCGGAAGCCCGGGCGGCGGGTTCTGAAGAATCAGGTGCTCGGTTTTTGCGGCGTGAAGGTGAAGAAAATCGTCCAGATCGGGCCGGTCAAGACGGCGAAACCGGAGAAGGTTGAAGGCTGGATTGCGCGGGCCGAGCGGATGGGTCGCGATGCCGCGGGATAGCAGGCGGCACATGTAACGGCGGGCCGCACCGGCACGTGGCCGGTGCGGCGCAACCGCTAGTCAGAGATTATTCGTACCATTGCCCCGTGCCATGCGCCTCGGTTGCGCTATGCCAGTGCATGGTAACCGAGCCGACCGATCCCGCGTTCTCGCCGTCCCTGGCGCGGATTCCGCCGACACAACTGAGCGGCGTGTCCGGTCCCCGCTCGCCGAGATAATTGCAGCCATAGGCGATGGCCGTCGTTCCGCCCTCGCTGGACGTCGCGTCGCAGGCGAGGGTTATGGCAAACACGCCGGCCGACGGCGGCTGGTCCATGCCCACGCATGTCACGGTGCCGGCGCTGGTCGTTCCGTCCTCGAACGTGGTGGCATAGGTTCCGGACACCGTGCCGCCGCGGCCCCAGCTTCCGTCCGGTCCGATACCGCCGACCATGGCGACATCGCCCCATGTAATGTCATAGGTGAAGTTCACGGCATGTGCCGCCGACGCGCAGCACAGTGCGGCGGCAAGCATGCCGCCTCCGATGAGTTTTCGCATTATTATCTCCCCAGTTCCCCAGTTGCCCGGCGTTCTCGCTCGGACACGCGCCGCTCGAGAAACGCAACGGTCGCTCGGCTCGCCGACAGAGGCTAGCAGGTCGTTACGGTAATGTCACAACGCCTAAGAAAATAGCAGAGATTCAGGGAGTTGCCGTCGCGAACCAGAATTCCGGCTGTTCGAGAAGTCCCAGAAAAGCGGCGAGGGCGGAGGGATCGCCGCCGATCTGGAGAGCACCGGATTGGACCAGCGCCATCGGCCGGGCCGTGCCGAGCAGCATCGCCTCGAAGCTCGGACGATCGACCGTGACCGAAGCGGCAGCGTTATCCGGCGCCCGCTCGCGCGGCACGATCACGCTGTGGCCGATCTCCACCCCGATGGTCTCGCCGGTATCGGGGAAGGTGAAGCTGACCGCGAAGGGTTCGCGCTCCAATCGCTCGGGCGCGTAGCGGCTGGCCAGCATGTCGAACAGGTCGAGCGTTGGCACGGCGCGCAGGAAATCGGCATTGCCGAGCCGCGCGCCGCCGCTGTCGGGTACGCCGTTGCGCAATTCGCTCGCGGCGCCGAGATAATAGCTGCGCCAGGGCCCGCTCTCGGCCTGAAAGCCGAGTTGCTCATAGGCGGCCGCGAGCCAGGCCCGGCCCTGTTCGTCCTCGGGCGCGGCGAATATCAGATGGTTGAGGACTTCCGCCGCCCAGCGATAATCGCCGGCATCGAAGGCCGCGATGCCGCGCGCCAGTATCGCGTCGCGACCGCCCATGGCCTCGACATAGCGCATGGCGGACTGCTCGTGCGGCAGCCGGTTGAATTCGGCCATGACGCCGCCCCACCAGCCAAAATAATGCTGGTACACGGCCTTGGCGTTGTGATTGAGCGTGCCGTAATAGCCGCGCGTATCGAAGGCCTCGCGTGTGAAATCCGGCTCGGCGATGGCTTCGGCGGCTTCGATCATCGTCGCGCCGCTATTCGCCCGGCGCAGCGTCTGGTCGTGGACATAGCGGTAGATATCGCGCTGGCCGGTCAGGAAGGCGACGACATTGTCCGTGCCCCAGCTCGGCCAGTGATGCGAGGCCAGCACGACGTCCGAACGCGCGCCATATTCGATGAGCACATGATCGATTGCCCGGCTCCAGGCGAGCGCATCGCGCACGCGCGCGCCGCGCATCGTCAGGACGTTGTGGAGCGTGCCGGTGGCGACTTCGGCCGTATGCAGGGCACGGCTCGCGGGCAGGTAGAACATGAACTCGGCCGGCGCTTCGGTACCGGCGGCATCGATGAATTCGAACTCCACGCCGTCGATCGTGCGCCGCGTGCCGCGGCCCTCGATCTCCTCGGTCGGCAGGACCAGGCTTACCGTCCCCTGCGGGATGCCCGGGCCGAGACCGGAGCCGATATGCGCGTCGGTGCCGGGCGGAATGACCTGACCGAACATCAGCGTCGCGCGGCGGCTCATATGCGGCCCGGCGAGCAGATTTTCCGCGACGGCGGTTTCGGAAAAGCCGATCGGCGCGAGCACCGGCACATTGCGCGCGGCGATCTCGGCCTCGTCGATAATCCCGCGCGCGCCGCCGAAATGATCGGCATGCGAATGGGTGTAGAGCATGCCGGTGACGGGCCGTTCGCCGAGCGTTTGCTGCACGAGCGCGAGCGCGGCGGCGGCGGTTTCGGTCGTCGTCAGCGGGTCGACGATGATCCAGCCCGTTTCCCCGGCGATGATCGTCATCACGGACAGGTCGTAGCCGCGCACCTGCCAGATGCCTTCGGCTACTTCGAACAGCCCATGCTCGGCTGTCAGCACGGATTGACGCCAGAGCGAGGGGTTGGCCGTGGCGGGCGCATCGCTGTCCAGAAATGCCCGCGCCGCGATCGGCCAGACGACGGAACCGTCATCGGTGCGGATGGCATCGTCTTCGATCTGCGCGATACGGCCACGGCGCGCATCGACGAAGTCGGATTGATCGGCGAGCGGGAGGCGCTCGGCCACGGCCGCATTGGCGCGCTGGGTCGCTTCGGTCGCGACGCCCGGCGGCGGCGCGGCGCGTATGCCGGACTCCGAGGGCTGGGCGAGGGCGGTGGGCGCAAGCATCGCTCCACACATGCCGACCGAAAGAAAAAATGCGCGCCCTATCGTCATGCCCCGGCTCCCTCAAAATCCGTCGAACGACGCTATGCCGTAAACCGCGCGATTTGTCATTCGGACGCGGGATCGTAGCGGATTACGCGTCGATCAGATGCCTCGGCCCCGGGCCCTTCAGTCCGACGCGGTCTTCGGGATTGTAGAGCTGGCACTTCTTGAGGCTCAGGCAGCCGCAGCCGATACAGCCGTCGAGACGGTCGCGCGTGCGTTCGAGTTCGGCGATGCGCGCGTCGATTGTGCCCCTTATCGCCTTGCTGATCCGCGTCCAGTCCCGCTGGGTCGGGTTGCGGCCCTGGGGCAGCTTGGCCAGTTGATCGCGGATCTCTCCGATCGACAGGCCGAGCTGCTGCGCGATCAGCACGAAGGAGAGCCGCCGGATATCGGAGCGCAGGAACCGGCGCTGGCCGCCCGCGCTCCGCAATGGGTGAACGAGCCCCTTTTCCTCGTAGAAGCGGATCGCGGATACGGCGATGCCCGTGCGCGCCGCGATATCGCCGATCGAGAGCAAAGCCGTTTGTGCCATAACTGTGATCGCTTTTTCCGTTCAAATTGAAACTTGATCTCAACTTAGCTTGAGGTTCTAGAAAGGGCAACCGAAGCAGGGATGCGTCGGGAAATGACCCAAGAGCAGGCCTGCCCGAAACGCGAAGGAGCAGGCAAATGCAACTCAACCAGGTAACCGTCGAATGCACGGATTATGCGGCTTCGGTCGCCTTTTACCGGGCATTGGGGTTGACGCAGATCGTCGACGCGCCGCCGCGATATGCGCGGTTCGAGACACCGACCGGCGAAACCTTCTCGATCCATATGGTCGATGCCATGGGGCCGGGCGGCACCGTAATCTATTTCGAAATCGAAACGCTGGACGAGACCGTCGCGGCGCTGAAGGCCGCTGGCATCGCGTTCGACAGCGCCCCGCACGACGAAAGCTGGGGGTGGCGCGAAGCGCGGCTTCGCGATCCCGCTGGCAATGCGCTCTGCCTGTATCGGGCGGGCGATTATCGCCGCTTTCCGCCCTGGCGGATCGATCAGGACACACCGGCAAAGGAGATGCAGCCATGACGAAAGCCCGTATCGAACATGTGAATATTACCGTGACCGACCCGAAGCGATCGGCGGACCTGATGCACGACCTGTTCGGCTGGGATATCCGCTGGCAGGGCCCGTCCATGCTCGGTGGCGAGACTATCCATGTTGGCGGCGAGAACGATTATCTGGCTCTCTATACCAATGCCGACACCCGCTCCGCCGATCCGCAATTCTCGAAAGGCCAGCCACTCAACCATGTGGGCGTCGTCGTCGACGATCTCGATGCCGTGGAACGCAAGGTGGTCGCGGCGGGCCTCGAACCGTTCGGCCATGCCGATTACGAGCCCGGCCGGCGCTTCTACTTCTTCGACTGGAACGGCATCGAGTTCGAGGTGGTGAGCTATGCCTGACCGCCCCGAGCCGACCCGCTGGCAGCGTTTCTGCGCGGCCATGGTCGAATATGGGCATGGCCGTACCTGCGATATCTCGGCGATGTCCGCCCAACGACGGGCACAACCGCAGCGCGGAAGTGAACCGCGGCCACGATCATCGGCGGCTCCCGAAACCGAGGAGGTCGACGATCAAAGCACCCTGTTTACTTGATGCTATCCGATTTCCGGCTAAACAGCCTGCATTGTAGGGATTGTGGACGCGGGGAAGGCGGCGCCTATGTGCGGCATTATCGGAATATTGGGAACCGCACCGGTTACGGAGCGGCTGATAGACGGCCTGCGTCGGCTCGAATATCGCGGCTATGACAGCGCCGGGGTCGCCACGCTGGACGATGGCGCGATCGCGCGCCGCCGCGCCGAGGGCAAGCTCGATAATCTCGTGAAAGTGCTGGCCGACGATCCGATCGACGGCGCGGTCGGCATCGCGCATACGCGCTGGGCGACCCATGGCGCGCCGACGACCGACAATGCGCATCCGCATGCCACCGACGAGGTCGCGCTCGTCCACAACGGCATCATCGAGAATTTCAAGGAACTGCGCGAAGAATTGCTCGCGCGCGGGCGGAAGTTCGAGAGCGAGACGGATACCGAGGTCGTCGCGCATCTCGTTACCGAATTTATCGAGGCGGGCGAGGCGCCGCGCGATGCGGTGCGCAAGACGCTGGACCGGCTGCACGGGGCCTTTGCGCTCGCCATCATGTTCAAAAGCCATCCGGATATGCTTATCGGCGCCCGGCTCGGATCGCCTCTCGTCGTCGGTCACGGCGACAGCGAGAGTTTCTTCGGGTCGGATGCGCTCGCGCTCGCGCCTTTCACCCAGCGGATCAGCTATCTCGAAGAAGGCGATATGGTCGTTATCACGCGCGATGCGACGATGATTTACGATGCCGATGACGAACTGACCGTCCGCCCGGTCAGCGAGAGCGGCGCGTCGGCGGCGACGATCGAAAAAGGCAATCATCGCCATTTCATGCAGAAGGAGATTTTCGAGCAGCCGATCGTGGTCGCCCAGACTCTGCAAAGCTATTTGCGGCCGCTCGCGGAACAGGTCGCGCTGCCCGATATGCAGTTCGATCTGGCTGGGTTCGACCGCGTTTCGATCGTTGCCTGCGGAACCAGCAGCTATGTCGCGATGATCGGCAAATACTGGATCGAACAGTTTGCGCGCGTGCCGGTCGAAGTCGATGTCGCCTCCGAGTTTCGCTATCGCGAGCCGGTCCTCACCGAGAACCAGCTGGCGCTGTTCATCTCCCAATCGGGCGAGACGGCAGACACGCTGGCCGCGCTCAAACATTGCCAGAAGGCGGGGCTGAAAACGGCTGGGATCATCAACGTGCCGACAAGCTCGATGGCGCGGGAAGTCGATCTGCTGCTCTCGACCCATGCCGGCCCCGAGATCGGCGTCGCCTCGACCAAGGCCTTCACCTGTCAGCTCGCCGTGATGGCGGCCTTCGCGACGAACCTCGCCCGCGCCAAGGGCAAGCTCGATGCGGACGCCGAGCGCGATATCGTGCGGCACCTCTCCGAAGCGCCCGAGGCGATGAACGCCGCGCTCGGCCATGACGAGGAGATCGCCGCGATGGCCGGCAGCATCGCCGAGGCGCGCGACGTGCTCTATCTCGGGCGCGGACCCGATTATCCGATGGCGCTCGAAGGCGCGCTGAAACTCAAGGAAATCAGCTACATTCATGCCGAAGGCTATGCGAGCGGCGAGATGAAACACGGACCGATTGCGCTGATCGACGATGCGGTGCCGCTGGTCGTGATCGCGCCGTCCGGCCCGCTGTTCGAGAAAACGGTTTCCAATATGCAGGAGGCCCAGGCGCGCGGCGCGAAGGTCGTGCTGATCTCGGACGGTGAGGGGATTGCGAAAGCGGGCGAGGGAACGATCGCGACGATCGAAATGCCCAAGGTCCACCCGCTGATCGCGCCGCTCGTCTATGCGATTCCCGTGCAACTGCTCGCCTATCATGTCGCGGTGGCCAAGGGCACGGATGTCGATCAGCCACGCAATCTGGCCAAATCGGTGACAGTCGAGTGAGTCTCATCATTGCCCTTGCCGCGCTATCCGGCGCGCTTGCCGTCGGGGCCGGGGCGTTCGGGGCGCATGGCGCGCAGGGCGATGCGACGGATTGGCTCAAGACCGGCGCGCAGTATCAGCTGGCGCATGCGCTGGCGGCGCTGCTCGCGGAGCAGCTCGATGCGCGCGGTCCGGCCTGGCTGTTTATCGCCGGCGGTGCGATTTTCGCGATCACGCTCTATCTGATGGCGCTCGGCCTGCCGCGCTGGCTCGGCGCGATCACCCCGATCGGCGGCACATTGCTGATCGGTGGTTGGCTTTGGCTCGCCTGGCAGGCATTGCGCGGCTAGCAGTCTATCAGACCGATTCTGTTCGTAACGCTGGCGGCATTTGCGGCGAACAGGTGTCGGAGAAGACAGCAAAGGAACAGGCGCAATGCTCAACACGACCGAGAAATTTCAGTTTAGCGGGCAGAATGGCCAGACGCTCGACGGGCGGCTGGAGCTGCCGCGCCGGGGCGCGCCGATTGCGGTCGCGCTGTTCGCGCATTGCTTCACCTGCACCAAGCAGAGCCGGGCCGCGACGCAGGTGTCGGCCGCACTCGCCGATTCGGGCATAGCGGTGCTGCGCTTCGATTTCACCGGGCTCGGCGGCAGCGAGGGCGAGTTCGCAAACAGCGGATTCGCGTCCAATGTTGACGATCTCGTGGCCGCCGCCGATGCGCTGCGGGAGCATATGACGGCGCCCGCGATCCTGATCGGGCATAGCCTGGGCGGCGCGGCGGTGATTGCAGCCGCCGAGCGGATTTCCGAGGCCAAGGCGGTCGCGACGATCGGCGCGCCGTTCGATGTCGAACATGTGCTGGGCCAGCTCGGCGAGGATCTGGCGAAGGTCGAGGCGGAGGGCGAGGCCGATGTCCATATCGCGGGCCGCGCCTTCAAGGTCAGCAGGAACTTCGTCGAACAGACCCGCAACCAGCCGCAGGAAGCGCGGATCGCGGCGCTCGGCAAGGGATTGCTTGTGATGCATGCGCCCGACGACGATATCGTCGGGATCGACAATGCCAGCCTGATTTTCCAGGCCGCAAAGCACCCCAAGAGCTTCGTTTCGCTCGACGGGTATGATCATCTGCTGACCGACAAACATGCCGGCACCTACGTCGCGGGGCTGATCGCCGCCTGGGCCGCACGCTATGTGACCGAGGACGAGGAGGCGAGCCGGGCGCATCCGCGCGGCATCGTCACCGTGGAAAGCGCGGGCGGGAGATATACGCAGCGCGTACAGGCCGGCCCGCACGCCTATCTGGTTGACGAACCGGCGACGCTCGGCGGCGACGATCTCGGACCGACGCCCTACGATCATCTCCTGACCGCGCTCGGCACCTGCACGTCGATCACGATGCAGATGTATGCGGCCCGCAAGGATATTCCGCTTCAGGGCGTGAAGATCGAGCTCGAGCACAGCCGCGACCATGTCGATGACTGTGCGACCTGCAATAATGACGATAATCGGATCGACGTGATGGACATGGCGATCGAGCTGGTCGGCGACCTGACCGACGAGCAGCGGGCACGGTTGCTGGAAATCGCTGACAAATGTCCGGTGCACCGAACGCTGGAGAACCGCATCGATATCCACACAACGGCGGCCGACTAGGGGGTCGCGGTCGGAAAGCTGGGCTTTCACACCATCAATCAACGGGCTCTCGCCAAAATTCGCATTAGCGCCTAAATGCGCTGCCATGAACGCAAAGACTGTCACGGCCGGGATCACGCCCGAACGGCTCACCCATCTAGAGCGTCTCGAAGCCGAGGCGATCCATATCATGCGCGAAGTCGTCGCCGAAACCGAAAAGCCGGTCATGCTCTACAGCGTCGGCAAGGATAGCTCGGTGATGCTGCATATCGCGCTCAAGGCCTTTTATCCGGGGCGGCCGCCATTCCCCTTTCTGCACATCGCGTCGGGGTGGGATTTTCAGGCGTTGATCGACCATCGCGACAAGACGGTGGAGGAGCACGGCCTCGACTTGATCGTCCATCACAATGCCGAAGGGGCGGCCGCCGGAATCAATCCGTTCGATACGGGGTCTGCGACCTATTCGCAGACCATGCTGACCGATCCGCTCAAACAGGCATTGACCGAACATGGCTTCGATGCGGCATTCGGCGGCGGGCGGCGCGACGAGGAAAAGGCGCGCGCCAAGGAGCGCGTTTTCAGCTTCCGCAACGCCAGCCATGGCTGGGATCCGAAGAACCAGCGCCCCGAACTCTGGTCGCTCTACAATGCGCGCAAGAATAAGGGCGAGAGCATCCGCGTCTTCCCGCTCTCCAACTGGACCGAACTCGATATCTGGCAATATATCCATCTGGAAAATATCGATATCGTGCCGCTCTATTATTCGGCGCCGCGCCCCACCGTGGAACGCGACGGGCTCACCCTGATGACCGATGATGACCGCTTTCGGTTCGAGGATGGCGAAGAGTCGGTCGAGAAATCGATCCGCTTCCGGACGCTCGGCTGCTATCCGCTGACCGGCGCGGTCGAGAGCGAGGCGGCGGACCTGCCGTCGATCATTCAGGAAATGTTGCTGGCGACGGGTTCGGAGCGGCAGGGGCGGTCTATAGACAAAGGCCAGGGCGCCTCGATGGAGCAGAAGAAGCGGGAGGGGTATTTTTGATGCGCCACGGAATGCGGAGCGTTCCGAAGCGTCAACCCCCGCGCAGGCGGGGGTCTCTCGCCACACAGAAATCAGAAAGCGGGATTCCCGCTTTCGCAGGAATGACGAAGTAGAATTATGGCCGACGCTGAAACCTCCTACCGCCCCGATGCGCTCGCCGCGGAGGACATCGACGCCTATCTCGACCGGCATCAGCACAAGTCGCTGCTGCGCTTCATCACCTGCGGATCGGTGGATGACGGCAAGTCGACGTTGATCGGGCGGCTGCTCTATGATTCGAAGATGATCTTCGAGGACCAACTTGCCGCGCTAGAGGCGGACAGCAAGCAGGTCGGTACGCAGGGCGACGATATCGATTTCGCGCTGCTCGTGGACGGGCTGGCCGCCGAGCGCGAACAGGGCATCACGATCGACGTCGCCTATCGCTTCTTCGCGACCGACAAGCGCAAATTTATCGTCGCCGATACGCCGGGGCATGAGCAATATACACGCAACATGGTGACCGGCGCCTCGACCGCCGATCTCGCCGTGATCCTGATCGATGCGCGCAAGGGCGTACTGACCCAGACCCGGCGGCACAGCTATCTCTGCCACCTGCTCGGCATCCGCAATATCGTGCTCGCGGTGAACAAGATGGACCTGGTCGATTACGACCAGGGCGCGTTCGGCGATATCGTGTCCGACTATCGCGACTTCGCGACCGAGATCGGCATCGAGGATTTCCTCGCGGTGCCGGTATCGGGCCTCAAGGGCGATAATATCATAGCGAAGAGCGAAGCGACGCCCTGGTATGACGGCCCGGCGCTGCTCGACCATCTCGAAACGGTCGGCCTCGATTATGATCGCCGCCGCAAGCAGCCGTTCCGCCTGCCCGTGCAATGGGTCAACCGGCCCAATCACGATTTCCGCGGCTTTTCCGGGATGGTCGCCAGCGGCCGGGTCGCCCCCGGCGATCCCGTGCGCGTGCTGCCCTCGGGCAAGACTTCGACCGTCGAGCGGATCGTTTCGCCGGGCGGCGATCTCGAGCATGCGATCGCCGGTCAGTCGGTGACGATCACGCTCGCCGACGAGATCGACTGTTCGCGGGGCGACGTGATCGCCACGGCCGATGCGCCGCCCGAAGTCGCCGACCAGTTCGAGGCGACGATCGTCTGGATGGCGGACGATCCGATGCTCCCCGGCCGGCCCTATGCGATGAAGATGGGCACCAATTCGATGCGCGCGACGATCACCGACGAGAAATATCAGGTGAATGTGAACACGATGGAAAAAGCGCCCGGCAAGGCGTTGAGTTTGAACGGTATCGCCGTCTGCAACATCTCCACGGACAAGGCGATTCCCTTTACATCCTATGATGATAATCCGGATCTGGGCGGCTTCATCCTGATCGACCGGCTGACCAATGCGACCGTCGGCGCGGGCATGATCCATTTCGCGCTGCGCCGCTCGCAGAACATCCACTGGCAGGCCGTCGATATTACGCGCGAGGCCCATGCCGAGCAGAAGGGGCAGCAGGCGAAGCTGCTCTGGTTCACGGGCCTGTCGGGTTCGGGCAAGTCGACGATCGCCAATCTCGTCGAGAAGAAGCTGCACGCCATGGGGCGGCACAGCTTCCTGCTGGACGGCGACAATGTCCGCCATGGTCTCAACCGCGATCTCGGCTTTACCGATGCCGACCGTGTGGAGAATATCCGCCGCGTCGGCGAGGTCGCCAAGCTGATGACCGATGCCGGGCTCATCGTGCTCACCGCCTTCATCTCACCCTTCCGCGCCGAGCGGCAGATGGTCCGCCGGATGCTGCCCGAAACCGAATTCATCGAAGTGTTCGTCGATACGCCGCTCGAGGTTGCCGAAGAGCGCGACGTCAAAGGGCTCTACAAAAAGGCCCGGGCCGGCGAGCTCAAAAACTTCACCGGCATCGACAGTCCCTATGAGGAACCGGAGAACGCCGAGATCCGCGTCAACACGGTCGAGATGACGGCGGAAGAGGCGGCCGAATATATCGTCGAGCAATTGTTCAATGGCTCATAAACCCTCTCCCATGGGGAGAGGGATGTGCAGACTTGGCAGCTTGCTGCCTTAGTCGGAGCTGGGTGAGGGGCTCGGGCGTAAAGTATTAGAGGGAGAACCCCTCATCCAACTGCAACTAGCCTCGCTTGGCTCGTCAAGTTTTCGTATCCTTCTCCCGCCGGGAGAAGGTTTTGGTGGAGAGCCGATATGGAAGAGGGGATGATCGTTCGCGGCGGCTGCCATTGCGGCGCGGTCCGGTTCGAGGCGCTGATCCGCGAGCCGCGCCCCGAGCTGCTCGACTGCAACTGCTCGATGTGCAGCAAGACCGGCTTTCTCCACCTGATCGTCCCGCATGAGGATTTCACGCTGGTGTCGGGTGAGGGGGCGCTGACCTCCTACCGGTTCGGCACCGGCCAAGCCGATCATCTCTTCTGCAGGCATTGCGGCATCAAGAGCTTCTACCAGCCGCGCAGTCACCCCGACGCCTGGAGTGTAAACTATCGGGCGCTCGACGACGGGCACGGGCTGGATGTGACGGTTCGGGCTTTCGACGGGCGAAATTGGGAAGCGGCGAAGGCAGGGCTATGATGTGTTCGTTTCTGATCTAGCATGATCGCTGGCCGATGTCTCTTTACACTGCACAAATACTGATATCAGAAAGAAAATCACGGTCGAAGTGACGCTGGAAATTGCGACGAAGTCGAGAAAGCCGCTACCGCTGATTAACCACCAACTTCCGCAAACTAGTATGGGACCAATAGTACAAAACGCGATTAGATGGTCTGTAATCCAATTGGTATAAAAATAGATGACGAGGAATATGACAGCTAACCATGGAGTTGAGATAACTCCTGCTGCGAATACAAGAACTTCTGCTCCGTTGCCGAAACCCGCTGGGGTTCCAAATGTGCCGTAGATGCCCATAACGGTGAGGCCTAAAAGGTGTGCCAAACATACACGGAGTATCAACCGGCCACGGGTGTCTGATGTCTCCATATCACTACATTACTCTGTCAGCGGTGTTTCCGGCAAACTCAAGATTACGTTGATGGCCGCTAATCGCTTGGCTGTGTGAAAAGTCGCCGCAAAAACACCGTCTCCACTGCATGCCTGAGATCGTTGTTCGGCTTCTTGCGGAAGCCATGCCCTTCGTCGGAAAACACGACATACCAGGTCGGCACGCCATTCGCGCGCAGGCCTTCTACGACCTGATCGCTCTCCGATAGCGGTACGCGCGGGTCGTTGGCGCCGGCCATCACGAGCATCGGTTTTGCGATCCGGTCGAGATTGTTCATCGGGGCGATGCGTTAGAATACCGCCGCCATTTCGGGATCGCGCTCGTCGCCATATTCGCCGCGCCGCATGTCGCGACGATAGTCCTGCGTGTTCTGCAGGAAGGTGCGGAAATCGCTGATCCCGTAGCGCTCGATACCGCCGACGAGGCGGTCGGAGTAGAACATCATCGAGGCGAGAACCATATAGCCGCCATAGGATTGGCCGTAGACGGCGACGCGATCGGCATCGAGATCGGGCCGTTCGCCGATCCAGTCGAGCAGCGCGCCGATATCGCGCACGCTGTCCTCGCGGTTCGGGCCGTTATCGAGATCGCGATACGTCGTTCCATAGCCGTCGCTGCCGCGCACATTGGGCAGGATGACCGTCGCGCCAAGCGTGTTCGCGAAATATTGGGCGCGCGCATTCCAGCCGGGCCGCGACTGGCTCTCCGGGCCGCCATGGATATCGACGATGACCGGGGTCGGGCCGGTCGCTCCGGCCGGGCGATAGACGAAGGCCGAGACCGACAGCCCGTCGAAGGAATCGAAGCGGACCAGTTCCGGTTCGATCAGCGCCGCCGGATCGAGCGGGCCGGGTTCCGATTGCGTCCAGCGCACCACATCGCCATCTGTGATGTTCCACGCCCAGACATCACCGGCCGATGTCGCCGTCGACATGCTGATAGCGAGGCTCATATTGTCCGGCGCGAATTCCATGCCGGTCAGCACGCCGCGCGGCAGTTCGGGTTGGGGCAGTTCGCGCCAGGTGACGAAATCCTGAACGGAAACGCGCGAATAGCCTTCCTCGTTGACGACGAATGCGAGGAAGCGGCCATCGTCGGACAGGTCGAAAGCCTCGACGTCCCAGCCGAGGTCCGGCGTAACGGGAGTCATCTCGCCGGTATCGCGATTGAATTCGACCAGCCGGCGATTGTCGCTGTCGCGATTGGAGATCGCCAGGACGGCCGTGTCGTTGCGCGCAAATTTCGGCGATTCGTCCACTGTCCCCGCATTGGCCGCGAATTCGGTCGCTTCGCCGGTCGCCATGTCCAGCAGATAGATGCTGGAATCGCGGTTGGAGCGATAATTTTGGAGCAGGACCGTGCTGCCGTCCGCCGAAATATCGCTCGGAAACATCGGCGTGTCGAAGGTCGCGATCGTGCGCCGGCTGTCGGGATCGGCGGGATTGGCGGCGTGGATCGTATATTCGGTGGAGCGCCCGGCGCTGACCCAGACCATCAGCGATCCATCGCCGGAAAAGACCATCGCCTGGTTGCGCGTATCCGATTCGGTCAGCCGGACCGGTTCGCCCGAAAGGCCCATGGCGTAGAATTGAAACCACTCATCGCCGCCCGTATCGCGCACGAGCACGAAGCGGTTCTCGCCCGGTATCGCGCTCGCGGATTGCACGGGCTCGGCGAAAAAGCTGAGCTGGCTGCGCGCGCCCATCGGCTCGGTAACGCGATGCACCTGATCGGTGTCGCCGAAGCGCGTCGTTACGAGGATCGAGCCGTCCGCCAGCCAGGCTTCCAGTTCCGCGCTGCGATAATTCTGGAAACGCTGCACCGCGGCGTCGACCTCGGCCGGGATTTCGGGAACGTTCTGCAACGTCGCCGTACCGATCGTGCGCTCGGACACGTCCTGCGCGGCGAGCGGTGTGGCCGCGAAGGCGAGGGCGGCAAGGGCGGCGAGGAAAGGGCGCATAAAGGCTTCTCCGGCAAGGGCGGTATACGCATCTTTATGGCGCGCCGCGGCGATCCTGAACAGCCCGCTTGCCGTCGCTGGCGCTTTCTCGCAATAAGGCGCGCAAACATAAGAGGGGAGGGCCTATGGCCAGCGTAGTGGCGGGTGCGGCATCGCATGAACCATCGAAGAAAGAGGTCCGCCTCGTCATCGCGGCATCGTCGGCGGGGACGGTGTTCGAATGGTATGATTTCTTCATTTACGGAACGCTCGCCGCGCTGATCGGCCAGGCCTTTTTTCCGGCCGGTAACGAGACATTGCAGCTGCTGCTCGTCTGGGCCGGTTTCGCCGTCGGCTTCGGCTTCCGCCCGCTCGGCGCGATCCTGTTCGGTTTTCTCGGCGACCGGCTGGGGCGCAAATACACCTTTATCGCAACCGTCACGCTGATGGGCATCGCGACGGCGGGAGTCGGACTTATCCCGACAGCCGCGACGATCGGCATCGCCGCGCCGATCATCGTGATCCTGTTCCGCATCCTGCAGGGGCTGGCGCTCGGCGGCGAATATGGCGGCGCGGCCATCTATGTCGCCGAACATGCGCCGCCCGAAAAGCGCGGCTTCTACACCAGCTTCATCCAGGCGAGCGTCGTCGGCGGCTTCGTGCTCAGCATCGCGGTCGTTCTTGTCTGCCGCTTCCTGATCCCGGCCGACGATTTCGCCGCCTGGGGCTGGCGCGTGCCGTTCCTGCTCTCGATTATCCTCCTCGTCATTTCGCTGTGGATGCGGTTCAAACTGTCCGAGAGCCCGGTGTTCCAGGCGATGAAAGAGGCGGGCGAGATGTCGGCGAACCCGTTCACCGAGAGCTTCCGCTATCCGGGCAACAAGAAGCGTATTTTCGTTGCGCTGTTCGGCGTCACCGGCGTGCTGACGACGATCTGGTACACGGCGTTTTTCTCCGGCCTGTCCTTCCTGCGCGGCCCGATGCGCGTCGACGAACTCACGGTCGAGTTGATCCTGTTTACCGCGGGTTTCGTATCGATGCTGTTCTACATAATCGTCGGCAAATGGTCGGACCGGGTCGGGCGCAAAAAGCCGATCATGATCGGGGCGCTATTGGCGCTCGTCCTGCTGTTTCCGATTTTCTGGGGCATGGGCAGCCTTGCCAATCCCGGCCTCGCCCGGGCGGCGGCGGAGAACCCCGTCGTCGTCACCGGCCCTGAATGCACCACCGACCCCTTTGCCGAACTGTTCGGCAGCGAACAGACCGAGTGCGGCCGTATCCTCGAAACGCTGACCTCGAGCGGGGTGCGGTATAACCTCGAACCCGGCGATACGCTGGCGCTGACCGTTGGCGGAGAGGCCGTCGAGATAGTCGATGAATGGCTGGCCGACGGCGCGGCGCGACGCGATGGGTTGCAGGCGGCGCTCGGCGACTATGGCTTCGATTTCGCGCGGCAGACGCCGCCGTTCATCAATATATTGGGGATTTTCGCATTGCTGCTCGTCTCGGCGGCGCTCTCGGCGCTGACCTATGGCTCGGTCGCTGCGCTGCTGTCCGAGATGTTTCCCGCGAAGATCCGCTACAGCTCGATGTCGATCCCCTACCATATCGGCGCGGGCTATCTCGGCGGCTTCCTGCCGCTGATCGCGGGAATCATCGTCGCGCGGACCGGCGATATCTATTCGGGGCTCTGGTATACATGGGCGATCGTCGCCTTCGGCGTGATCGTTGCGTGGTGGGGGCTGCCCTCAGGCCCGCCGCGCGATTTTCAAGATGACGGCTGAGGCACCTCTCCGGCTGCGCCTCGACGGCAAGGCGCTTGCGCAAAACTGGCAGTCGCTCGATCGGCTGAGCGGCGCAGCGGCCTGCGGCGCGGCGGTGAAGGCCGACGGCTACGGGCTGGGCATGCGCGACGTGACCGAAAGGCTTTCCACTGTCGGCTGCCGGGATTTCTACGTGGCGACCTGGGCCGAGGCGGCGGAGATCGCCGATCTGTGCGAAAGCGCTTCGCTCAGCGTGTTCCACGGCGTGCGGCGGGAGGACATGGCGGCGGCGCTGGAGAGCCCCGCAAGACCCTGTCTCAACTCGGCCGAGCAGGTCGCGCGCTGGCGCGAAGCGGCGGGCGGCGTCTGCGACGTGATGGTGGACACGGGCATGAACCGGCTCGGGGTCTCGGTGGCACAGGTCAAAGACGGCCTGCTCGACGGTCTCAAGATCGACACACTGATGAGCCATCTTGCCTGCGCCGACGAGCCGGACAATCCCATGAACGAAACGCAGCGGGAAGCACTTGCAGCGCTCTCGGATGTAATCGATGCGGCACGGATCAGCCTTGCCAATTCGGCGGGTATCGCATTGGGCAAGGCCTATCATCTCGATCTGACCCGGCCCGGCCTGTCGCTCTATGGCGGTGTTCAGGTCGACGAGCTGGCGCCGCATATCCGGCAGGTGGCCTTTCCCGAAGCGCAGGTGTTGCAGCGCCGCCGGATCGGACCCGGCGACAGCGTCGGCTACAATGCGACATTCACCGCCGAAAAGGACATGGAACTGGCGATCCTCAATCTCGGCTATGCCGATGGCTATCTGCGCGGATTTTCGGGAACGGGGATGGCGCGGTTCGGCGATGCCGGGTGCCCGGTCATCGGCCGGGTCTCGATGGATCTGATCGCGGTGTCGGTCGATGCCGCGCCGGAAATTGGCGAGGGCGATTGGCTCGCCATCGATTACGAGCTTCCGGCCGCGGCCTCCCGTTCGGGTTTGTCGCAATATGAGTTGCTTACCGGGCTCGGCCACCGCTATCAGCGCCACTGGTATGAATGAAGCTGCAACCTCCAATCCGCTGATCCTGTTCTTTGCCGCTATCGGGCGGCCGGTTATCGCCAGTTTTGCGATGGTCGGGCGCGTAACCTTGTTCGCGCTTCATACGCTGCGGCAGGCGCTCACCCCGCCCTGGTATCCGCTCCGACTGCTCGATCAGATGTTCCAGATCGGCTGGAATTCGCTGCCCGTGGTCGCGCTGACGGCGATCTTCACTGGTGCCGCGCTCGCGCAGCAGATTTATACCGGCGGGCAGCGCTTCAACGCGGAATCGACAGTTCCCGCGATCGTCGTGATTGCGATGGTCCGCGAGCTCGGCCCGGTGCTGGTCGGCCTGATGGTCGCGGGGCGGGTGTCCTCGGCCATGGCGGCGGAGATCGGCACTATGCGGGTGACCGAGCAGATCGATGCGATGGTCACGCTGCGCACCGATCCCTATCGCTACCTGATCGCCCCGCGCTTTTTCGCGAGCGTTATCACGCTGCCGATCCTGGTCTGCATCGCCAATGTCATCGGGATATTCGGCGGCTATATGCTCTCGATCTACAAGCTCGGTTTCAATCCGGCCGGCTATCTGGCGATGACGGCGGACATATTGGAGTTTGACGATATCATGATGTCGCTGGTGAAGGCCGCCGTTTTCGGCTTCTTCATCGCGCTGTCGGGCTGCTATGCGGGCCTTACGACGCGTGGCGGTGCGGCCGGTGTGGGCCGGGCCACGACCAATGCGGTCGTGGGCGCGTTCGTCCTCATCCTGCTCTCCAACCTCGTCGTGACGCTCACGGCGTTCGGGTAAAGCGACGATGAGCGACCAACCGAAAATCGAACTGCGCAATGTCTCGAAAAGCTTCGGCAGCAACCATGTGCTGCGCGATGTCGGCTTTTCCGTCGAACCGGGCGAATCGATGACTGTCATCGGCGGCTCGGGCAGCGGCAAGTCGGTAATGCTCAAATGCATTCTCGGTCTGATGGAAGTCGATGCCGGCCAGATATTCGTCGACGGCGAAGATGTCTGCGCCATGAAACAGGCCGATCGCGACGATGTACGCACCAAATTCGGAATGCTGTTTCAGGGCGGCGCCCTGTTCGATTCGCTGCCCGTCTGGCGCAACGTGACCTTCGCCTTGACGAGAGGGCGGTATCGCAACGCGGCCGACATGCGCGCGCTGGCGCTCGATAATCTGGAACGGGTCGGCCTCAGCGGGGACGTACTCGATCTACGGCCGAGCGAGCTTTCCGGCGGCATGCAGAAGCGCGTGGCGCTGGCCCGGGCCATCGCCCCCCGACCGGAAATCATCTTCTTCGACGAGCCGACGACCGGTCTCGACCCGATCCGCACCGATGTCATCAACAAGCTGATCGTCGAACTGGTGCGCGATCTGGGGATCACCGCGTTGACGATCACGCACGATATGGGTTCGGTCGAGAAAATCTCGGACCGGGTGGCGATGCTGTACGAGGGCCGGATCATCTGGTCGGGGCCGGTCGCCGATTTGCGGCGTTCGGGCGATGCCCATGTCGACCAGTTCGTGCTGGGAAAGGCGGACGGGCCGATCGTTTGATCCGATAAGTTGCGCTTTCCATTAATTACGTGCCATTGATTGATTATGTCACTGAGAGTGTATCGGTAAATCCGTTGGAACGGCCGGTGTCTCGCGCGCATTGGTCTCCTGAAACCCGCAGGCAATTCTGCCCGCGATCACCAATGGAGACTGACACAGATGCTTGGACGCAATGTTCCTGACGTAACCCTCAAAACGCGTGTGCGCGACGAGAGCCTGGGCGGCGACAATCCGTTCCGCTGGGAAGACGTGAAGACCGGCGATCTGTTTGCCGGCAAGCGCTCGGTCGTGTTCTCGCTCCCGGGCGCCTTCACGCCGACCTGCTCGAATGAGCAGTGCCCGGCATTCGAACGCTATTACGATGATTTCAAGGCGCTGGGCGTCGACGAAGTCTATTGCATTTCGGTCAACGACGCGTTCGTGATGTACAAATGGTCGCTCGATCTCGGCGTTGAGAAGATCAAAATGCTGCCGGATGGCTCGGGCGATTTCACACGCCGCATGGGCATGCTGATCAAGAAGAACCATCTCGGCTTCGGCGATCGCAGCTGGCGCTATGCGATGATCGTGGAAGACGGCGAAATCGTCGCCTGGTTCGAAGAGCCGGGAATCAATGACGACGGCACGGACGAAGATCCCTATGTCGAATCCACGCCGGACAAGCTCCTGGACTGGCTGCGCGACAATCGTGGCGAGCAGCGCCGGGCTGCGTAACGCATTCATCCCCTGAATCGCGGCTGCTCCCAGAATTCGCGATTTGGATCCCGACCCGCACCGGCCACCCCCTCGGCCGGTGCGGGTTTTTCTTTGGATTAGACGATACCCAGGCGGTAAGGCGGTAACGGGGGAAGGGAACTGTCATGTCCGAACGAATCGTCGTCGCGCCGCGGATCGAAACAGAACGTTTGATCCTGCGTGAGTTTCGCGTGGAAGATTTCGACGCCTATTGCGCCATATTCGCCAATCCCGACGTCGCGCATTTCACCGGTGGCGCCATTACCGATCGATCGGCGGCATGGGAAAAATTTGCGCGCGGGCCGGGTTTCTGGGCGCTGTTCGGCTACGGCCTGTGGATCGTCGAGGAGAAAGGCAGTGGCCGATTCGCCGGCAATGTCGGCTTCGGCCAGTTCGAGCGCGGAATCGAGCCGCCGTTGCCGGGTGTACCCGAGGCCGCCTGGGTCTTGGATGCCTGGGCGCATGGGAAGGGTTTCGCACATGAAGCCATGTCCGCCGCGCTGGCGTGGTGCGACCGGCATATCGGTAGCGACCAGGTCTGCATCATATCGCCCGACAATCGGGCGTCGCTGAAGCTTGCGGACAAGCTCGGTTTTCGGGAGACGCGGCGCGCGCCGTTCAAGGGCGAACCGACCATCGTGCTGGAGCGGCCGGGGCCTAGGTGACCACAGTTTTTTGCGCGAAGCGCTCCTCGCGCCAGATGCCGCTGTCGAGTATCTCACCCAGTATCTCGACTGCCTGCCAGACATCTTCGAAGCGCAGGTAGAGCGGTGTCAGCCCGAAGCGCAGGATATCGGGCGCGCGGAAATCGCCGATCACGCCGCGTTCGATCAGCGCCTGGCTGATCGGCCAGCCGTCTTCATGCGTATACGAGATATGACTGCCCCGATGCGCCGCATCGCGTCGCGTGATCAGCGCGAGGCCGTGACCGGCGCAGCGTTCCTCGATGCGCGTCGCGAACAGATCGAAAAGCGCTGCCGATTTCGCCGCGACATCGCCCATGTCGATATCCGCAAAAAGGTCGACACCGCTCTCCAGCGCCGACAGAGAGAGGATCGGCGGGGTTCCGCACAGAAAGCGCGTAACGCCGGGCGCCGGCTCATAATCGTCACGGAATTCGAACGGCGCGGCATGGCCCATCCAGCCCGATAGGGGCGAGCGCAGTTCTTCCTGCAAATCCTCGCGGACGTAGAGAAAGGCCGGCGCGCCGGGCCCGCCGTTCAGATATTTGTAGCCGCAGCCGACCGCGAGATCGACGCCGCAGCCATTGAGATCGACCGCAATCGCGCCAACGCTATGGCTCAAATCCCATAGCGCGAGCGCCCCCGCCTCATGCGCTTCTTCCGTCAAGAGCGCCATGTCGTGCCGTTCGCCGGACTTGTAATGGACATGGGTCAGCATCATCAGCGCCGTCTCCGGCCCAAGCGCATCGGCCAGATCGCCCGCCTGTTCGGTATGAACGACATGGTCGGGCAGGATGTCGGATGCGCCGTTGGCGGTATAGAGATCGGTCGGAAAATTGCCGGGTTCGGTCAGGATGTGCGATCGGTCGGCGCGCAGGCGCGTCGCGGCGACGATCAGCTTGAACAGATTGACCGAAACCGAGTCCGTCACGATCACCTCGTGCGGCTTCGCGCCGATCAGCGGTGCGATCTTCGCGCCGATCCGCTGCGGTGCGTCGATCCAGTCATTGCTGTTCCAGCTGCGGATGAGATCGGCGCCCCATTGGCGCTCCACCGCGTCCTGTTGGGTGGCGATCGTCGCCTTGGGCAGCGCGCCCAGCGAATTGCCGTCGAGATAGATAACGCCATCCGGCAGCGCGAATTGCGTGCGCAGAGCGCCCAGCGGATCGGCGGCATCGAGGGCCCGGGCGTCGTCCAGCGATATCATCGGCGACCCAGTGCCTCTTCGATCAGCTCGACCTGCCGGTTCCAGCTTGCCGTGTCCGGCGACACCAGTTCGACATGAGCTTCGCCGGGAATGACGACGAGTTCGATATTGGTCGCGTCGCGCGCAAGATTGGCGTTTCGATAGGCTTCCGCATAGGCGGGCGGCGCGATCCGGTCGCGCTCCGCATTGACGAGTATCTGGCGCGCCATGGCGGCGGGCATGCGTTGCGGGGAGGTCAGTTCGGGAAGGCCGCCCATCATCAGGCGGGGCGCCTCGGTGCCGCAGGGATGGCCCTCGCGCTGCGTCCCGGCTTCGAGATCGGGCAGGCCGCCCTGGCTGATGACGGTGCCGATCGCCAGCCTGTGGCGATTGGTCAGCGGTTGGCCGGTAAAGGCGGATTGGCGCGCGGCAAGCCAGAGTGCCAGATGGCCGCCCGCCGAATGGCCGATCGCAACGAGATTTTCGACGTCCAGATTGTAGTGCTGCCAATTCTCGATCAGCGAATCGCTGGCCGCGATCACATCTTCATAGGTTCCCGGATAGCCGCCGCCTTCGCGATCGACGCCGCGATATTCGATATTCCACACCGCAATGCCACGATCGCGCAGATCGCCGGCGATCCAGTTCATGATGTCATGCTCGGCGATATCAGTCTGCCAGCAACCGCCATGGATCATCAGCACGACCGGATGCGGCCCGTCGCCCTCGGGCAGCCAGAGTTCGGAGAATTGCAGATCGCCCTCACCATAGGGAATGCGGATATTCGTTTCGGGCTTCGCCCGCGCGAACAGGTCGTCCCACGCCATGATATCCACCTGAGCCGCAGGCGGGGTCGTGGTTTCGGCGGGTTCCTCGGGCATCGTGCAGGCGGCCAATCCGGCAAGGCAGGCGGCAAGCGCCATGCGATTGAAGCATATCATGCAGCCGAGGCTAGGGCCGCTCGCAATCGAATGCAATTGCGCGGGATTGGTGTCGGGCCTTCGTCTGCGTCGGGATTCTGATTGTCAGAACATTGCTATCGCAATGTCGCCGCACCGGCCCGCTCCCCCTCCCGACCTCCCACAGGGTATACTTAATGGGGGGCCGGGAGGGGGAGCGGGCCGGCGCCGCGAACTTCCGTCAGGAAGTTTCTGACAAACAAAATTCCGGCGCCGCGCCTCGGCCTAGCCGAGGTCTGACAAATAGCTCAGGCCGTCTCGCAGCCTTCGAAATGAGCGGTCAGCAGTTCATGCCAGCCCGCTTCGCCGCCATCTTCGATCTCGACGAGCCGGAGGGCGAAATCGTCCATGCCGGCATGGTTGGGGATCCCCCATTGGGCACCGAGGACATGGCCGGATTCGGCGTCGATCCAGAGCGGTCCGCCATTGTCGCCGAGCGCAGTACCTGCAACTTCGAACCGCAGGGCGGCTGTGCCATTATAGTCTTCCTCACCGACATATTCGGCATCCGCCCGGCCCAGATGACCAAGGTGGTTGCCATTTTCGGCATCGGTCCGGATCAGCGGCAGGCCGAAGGAGAAGCCGGCGCGCGGATTGTCGAGCGCCATCGTCTGGAGCGACAGGGTGGCGAGATCGAAATCGTAGAGATGGTAGATCGGCTCCTCGACGCGCACCTGCTCGCGGACCATCCGGTCGGGCAGGGCGGCCTCGGCGCGCAGCATCGCGGCCGCGCCGTCATAGCTGATCGTTGCGAACGTTTCGTAGCGGGCTTCGGGCATCAGCCGCCCGCCGTTGATGACCGCCGCGCGGCCCGTTTCGGCGTCGACCCATGCGGTAACGAATGCCGCGCCCGAGCAGCGCTCGCGGGTCTTGTAGACTTCCAGGCGATTCGCCGCGGCGCGGTAGACATAGACATTTTCCGCGTCGCTGCCGTCCTGGTTGCTGCGCACATAATGATAGATGCGGCCTTCGACGGCCTCGGGCTCGCCGCCGCCAATGGCGCCCGCGCCGAATCCTGCGGCGATAAGAGCGGCTGCGGCGGTAAGAGCGATTTCCTTGAACATTCCTGAACCCCGATCTGTCTGTCTCAATCCGGTCTTCGCCGGTATCGACTCTCATTCTGCAGGAGCCGTGCCAGATATGAAAAATGATTATTATGCAATCGGTTATGCGGATTTCGGAAGCCGGGCGAGCTCCGAAAATACGAAAACATGGCGAAAATCACCAATAAATAGTCTTGAGAAAACGCGATTCAGGCCGGTATTCGGCCCGTCTCAGGCTAGCGTTCGATGCACATGGCGATGCCCATGCCGCCGCCGATGCACAGCGTCGCGAGACCTTTCTGGGCGTCGCGCTTCTGCATCTCGTAGAGCAGGGTCGTCAGCACGCGCGCACCCGATGCGCCGATCGGATGGCCGATGGCGATGGCGCCGCCATTGACGTTTACCTTCTCCGGATCCCAGCCGAGTTCCTTGCCGACCGACAATGCCTGTGCGGCAAAGGCTTCGTTCGCCTCGATCAGGTCGAGATCGCCGATCGACCAGCCGGCTTTTTCCAGCGCGCGCTTGGTGGCGGGGACCGGGCCGATGCCCATGATCGACGGATCGACACCCGCCGATGCCCAGCTCGCGATACGGGCGAGCACGGGCGCGCCACGCCGCTCGGCTTCTTCTGCCGACATGACGACAAGCGCCGCCGCTCCGTCATTGATACCGCTGGCGTTGGCCGCAGTTACCGTGCCGTCCTTCTTGAAAGCAGGCCGCAGACCGGCAAGGCTCTCAGCGGTTACGCCGGGACGGATATATTCGTCGTCCGCGACAATGGTTTCGCCCTTGCGATGCGTGACGGTAACCGGTGCAATCTCTTCGGTGAAGCGCCCGTCGGCGCGGGCGCGTTCGGCATTGTTCTGCGAGAGCGCCGCGAAAGCGTCCTGATCCTCGCGGGTCACCTGATAGCGTTCGGCCAGATTCTCGGCGGTTATGCCCATATGATAGTCGTTGAAGACATCGGTCAGGCCGTCCTTGATCATCGTATCGACGAGGCCGATCGGCCCCATCTTCGTGCCGCCGCGCATATTCTGGCAATGCGGGCTCATCGACATATTTTCCTGCCCGCCGGCAACAACGACCGCAGCGTCGCCGGTCGCGACCTGCTGGCTCGCGATCGCGACTGCGCGCAGGCCCGATCCGCAGACCTGATTGACGCCCCAGGCCGGAATTTCCTTCGGTATGCCGGCGGCCATGGCGGCCTGGCGCGCCGGGTTCTGCCCTTCGCCGGCCGTCAGCACCTGGCCCATGACGACTTCGGAGACGTCGTCCGGGGCGACGCCGGACTGTTCGAGGGCGGCGGCGATGGCCACGCGGCCGAGTTCATGGGCGGGCGTTGCGGCGAACGCGCCAAGAAAGCTGCCGACGGGCGTGCGCTTGGCGGCGGTGATGACGATATCGGACATGGCCGGGAACCTTTCGCTGGACGGGTATCGGAGTCGCGTTCCAGTCTAACTCTTATGCTGCACCCGCGAAAGCCAATTCGCGAGCGGCTCCCACAAAGCCGTACGGCCGCGGCCGCCGACGACCATGCCGACATGGCCCTGTGCGAGCGTCAACACTTCTCCAGTCCGCGCGGCCGTCGCTTCGGGCACGATGCGGTCGCTCGTCGAAACGATATCGAGCGTCGGGCAGGACAGGGCGGCGGGATCGACCGTCTCGCCACCGACCGTCCATCGGCCCTCGCCGGGCGCGTTGCCGCAAAACAGATCTTCCACCAGTTCGCGGCCCGCGCCATAGGTCAGCGGCGGGCCGTCATTCGCCCAGTCCTCGAGCGCGATGAAAGCACGGGCCTTGGCACTGTCCGGATCGAGCTGGCCGAACATCTCGAACTTGCTCACCGTGCGCGCGGGATCGAGCCTCCAGAAACCCGTCTGCAGCACTTCCATCGGGAGCGCGCCGATTTCGCGCGCCGTGGGTTCCGCATTGTGCCAGAGCGATTGCAGTCCTTCGCGCGCTTCGTCTGGAAAACCCTCGAAGCGCCACGGTGCCGCCATCGTCACCAGCGACACGGGCGGCCGCAATGCCGCGGCCGCGATCGCCATCGTCCCGCCGAGGCAATAGCCGATAAGATGTGCAGGCTGGTCCAGCGCATCGATCAGCGGCAGTAGCAGTTTTTCGACATGACCCGCGACTGTGAGGTCCGCCTCGTCCGGATCGGGCGCACCCCAGTCGACCAGAAAGGGATGCACGCCATTCTCGGCGAACCAGCGGAGCAGCGAATTGTCTTCGGCGAGATCGAGAATAGTCGGCGGATTGATCAGCGACGGCACGAAGATCGCAGCAGGGCCTTCGCCGTCATAATCGAGCAGCTTTGCGCGCCCGACACGAGTGGCGACGGGAACGGCCGGCGGCGGGGATGGGCGCTCGGCCTCCTGATAGGCCTTCAGCCCCGCCAGGGCCGCCGCCATCCGATCCGGTGATGCTGCGGTTTCGCTGCGCAACAAATCTAGGAAAAGCGGGAGAGGGCGGGGTTTGTGTTGCAGTGCACTATCTCCCGGTGCTAAATGGCTCCATCATTTTGGAGACACAGTCATGGCTAAATCCGGTTCCGATTCCGACACGGTCATTATCAAGAAATACGCCAACCGCCGCCTCTATAACACCGAAAGCTCCAGTTACATCACGCTCGACCATCTCGGCGACATGATCCGCGACAAGCGCGATTTTCAGGTCATCGATGCGAAAAGCGGCGACGATATCACCCGTTCCGTCCTCACCCAGATCATCATGGAAGAGGAAAGCCATGGCCAGAACATGCTGCCGGTCAGCTTCTTGCGCGACCTGATCGGCATGTACGGCAATTCGATGTCGGCGATGGTGCCGCAATATCTCGAAGCCTCGATGGAAGCGTTTCAGCGCAATCAGGCGAAATTCCGCGATGCGATGGAAGGGGCGCTCGGCTCTGGCCCGTTTGGCGAAATCGCGCGCCGCAACATGGAAATGTTCGAAGCGGCGACAGGCGCCTTCAAGCAAACGATCAAGCAGGACGCCTCCAGCGAGGCGGAGACGTCGCGCGATGCGGAGGTCGATGCGCTGAAGGATCAGCTCGCGCAGCTGCAGGAACAGATCGAAAAGCTCAGCAAATAGCGGTGACGGCAGCGGCGCAGCGCGCCGCTGCCTGTCGCGTACGGCTAGCTAGAAGGCCGCCCGGACGGTGAAGCGCGCATTGAACGGCTCGCCCGTCGAGATATTGTTATTGTTGTGCGCGGCCGGGAAATAATCCTCGTCGAACAGATTTTCGACATTCACCTGTACCCGCACATTCTCGCTGACATCGTAGAATAGCGCTGCATCGAACCGCGTGAAGCTCGGCAAGCGCACGCTGTTGTCGATCGCCGCGAATTGCGAGGATTGGTGGGTTACGCCGAGCCCGACGCCGAACTGTTCCGTGACGTCGATATGGTTCCACATCGAAATCATATGTTCGGGCACCTGGGCGAGCGTCCGGTTGGCGAGCGCCGCGCCGACGACGCGGCCGCGTTCGTCGGCGTCGAGATAGCTATAGCCGGCATTGACGCTCCAGCCCGGCAGGACTTCGCCGACCAGTTGCAGCTCGAAGCCTTCGGTGCGGCTCCCGGTGAGGATCGAATTGCCCGGATCGTTCGGGTCGGGCGTCGTGCCGTTTTCCCGGTCGAGTCGGAAGATCGCCGCGGTCAGGCTGAGACCCGGCTGCGGGTCCCATTTGAGGCCGATCTCGTAATTGTCGAACTGTTCGGGTGCCAGCGACTCGGTGGTCGGCGACAGGGTCAGGAACTGGTCGCCGGACCGCGGCAGGAAGGACCGCGCATAGCTTGCATAGAGCGACACATTATCCTGCGGTTTGTAGATCACGCCGATCCGCGGGGACCATTCGCTGTCGGACCGGCTTAGGAAACCGTCATTGCCGTCGGCCGCGCCGTCATTCACCTCGATCTGGTCGACGACATCGATTTCGAACCGATCGAAGCGGATGCCCGCTACGACGATCACATGATCGCCGATCGCGATCTGGTCCTGCGCATAGACGGAGAAGAATTCGGCATCCGAGTTGCGCGCCCGGGTGAAGCGCGGAAAGGTGAAAGCGGGGATCGCGAGTGGATCGGTGAAGCCGAACGTGATTTGGTCGTCCATGCTGTCCGCGAAGAATATATCGCGCCGGGCATTCTGGGTTTGCTGATCGCCATATTCATAGCCGAGCAGCAAGGTATGGCCGATGGCGCCGGTGTCGCCGCGCCAGACCAGGTTGCCCTGGATGATGAGGTTCTCGCGCTGCGTCGTATCGCGATAGCCGTCGAGCGACACCGTGTTGGCGACATCGTCGAAGCCGACCGGATAGATGTTCTGATACAGCTTGTTGTAATCGGCATATTGCAGCGTCGAATTGTAGGAGAGGCTGTCCGAGAAATCATGCTCGAAGCGCAGCCGCGAGATATGCGCTTCCAGCGTCGTGAAGTTGGCGTCCGGATCGCCGAAGAAAGTATTGTCGAATCCTTCGAGCGGCTCACCGTTGAGCGAGGGGACGCCGCGATCGACGACCCGGTCGTCGTCGACATATTCGTAGGATCCGATGAGCCGCGTGTTCGGACCGAACTCGACGGTCGCGGTCGGGTTGATGGCGAAGCGGTCGCCGCCGAAGAAATCGCGATGATTGTCGAGCGACTCGTAGAAGGCGTTGAGGCGCAGGCCGATCGTGTCGCTGGCCGCAATATTCGCATCGCCGCTCAGATAGACGGAGCCGAAGGTATCGATGCTCGCGGTGCCGTTGCCGAACGTATCGCCGGCGACGGCTGTCTTGGTGACGCGGTTGATGATACCGCCGCCCCCGCCGCGGCCGAAGATCATCGCGTTCGATCCGCGCAGGATCTCGATCCGCTCCAGATTATAGAGCGGCCGGAAATACTGGACGTCGTCGCGCAGGCCGTCGATGTAGAAATCGGCCGTCGTATTCTGGCCCCGGATCGTGATCTGGTCGCGATGGCCTTCGCCCTGGCCGATCGATGCGCCCGGCGTGTAGCGCAGCACATCGCCGATATCGCCGAGAACCTGGTCGTCGATCTGTTCGCGCGAGATGACGGACAGGCTTTGCGGCACATTGATAAGCGGCGTTTCTGTCTTGGTCGCGCTGATCGTGTCGTCCTCGAAATACTGACCGGTGACGACAATCTGCGGCCCGGTGGATGTCATCGCATTGGCGGCTTGGGTCGTCGCGCCTTGCGCCGAGGCGGCACCATGCACAAATGCAATTGACGAGATGCTGGCCAACAATGAAAGGCCGGGACGCGAAACGCTACGCAACATGAGAAATCCAATCAGGATGGGAAAATATCAAAGGGCCGGTGATAGGTTTCGATAATGAGAACGATTATCAAAAGCAATCGAAAAATTCGCTGTGAGATCACGATTGTTATGGCTGTTGCGGCGATGCGCAGGAGCGGCCCGTGGCCCTCATAATCGCCGCTGGTATCGCGGTATTCGTGGGTGCTTTCGCCGGCTGGATGGATTGGCGGCGCAGTAACCGCGATCAGCTCGACAAGGTCGGCTGGGTCAATTGGACGCTCGTCATGGTGCTCGCCTTCATCGCGGCGGCGATGCTGGGACTGCTGGCTGCGGGGCTGTGACGCTTTCCATCAGTAGCTTCTTGCTATGGTCCCTGGCCGTGATGCGTTCATGGAATGACTGCCAAATCGACCATCGAAAAGCTCAAAATCCCCGTCGATGCGGCAAAGTATGACGAGTCCCGCGCGTCGTCGGACACTCGTAAACCCATCGCAACCTGCCGGAGGCGGAGCTCATTCCCGAACTGATCGCGGAGGCCGGCGATCGATCGGATACGATGCGGACGAACAGCGTGACTGAACCCAACCCGCTTTCCGAGAGGGCCGCGCGCGGACGCGGCAACAGGAGAGCCTAGAGGCAGGCCTCGAGACAAGGGTGTTCGAAGCCGAACGCCTTGGCTTTGTCCAGCGTATAGGGACGCAGGCCCATCGAGCGGTATTCGCCTTCGATCTTCCCGTCATCATTCTCGCCCGTATATTCGAACTTGAACAATTCCTGTGTGACGATGACATCGCCCTCCATCCCGATCACTTCGGTGATATTGGTCGTCCGGCGCGAACCGTCGCGCAGGCGCTTCACCTGGATGATGAGATCGACCGAGTCGGCGATCTGCTTCGAGATCGCTTCCTTCGGGATCTTGATGTCGCCCATCATGACCATGTTTTCCATACGGCCGAGGCACTCGCGCGGGCTGTTGGAGTGAAGCGTACACATGGAGCCGTCATGACCCGTGTTCATGGCGGCGAGCAGATCGAAACATTCCGATCCGCGAATCTCACCCAGGATGATGCGGTCGGGGCGCATACGCAGGGCGTTCTTCACCAGATCGCCGATCGAAATCTCGCCCTTGCCCTCGAGGTTTGCGGGCCGCGTTTCGAGCGGCAGCCAGTGCGGTTGCTGCAGACGAAGCTCGGCGGCGTCCTCGATCGTCAGCACGCGCTCGCCGGGGTCGATCATCTTCGACATGGCGTTGAGCATCGTCGTCTTACCCGAACCCGTACCGCCCGAAATGACGACATTGAAGCGGCTGGCGCCGGCGACCTTGAGGAAGGTCGCCATCTTGTCCGACATCGAACCGAATTCCTTCATCATGTCGATGGTGATCGGTTTGTCGGAAAATTTACGAATGGAGATGGCGGTGCCGCGCAGCGAAAGCGGCGGCACGATCACGTTCACACGCGAACCGTCCGCAAGACGCGCGTCGGCGAGCGGCGTGGTCTGATCGACGCGGCGGCCGACCGAGTTGCAGATCCGCTGCGCGATCTGCAGCAGATGCTCCTCGTCGCGGAACTGGATCCTGGCCAGTTCGAGCTTGCCCTTGCGCTCGACATAGGTCTGCTCGGGGCCGTTCACCATGATGTCATTGATGTCCGGATCGGACAGCAATTCCTCGAGCGGTCCGAGGCCGAGCAATTCGTCGACCAGCACCTTTTCGAGCGCGAACTGCTCGCGCCGGTTCAGCGTGATCTTGAGCTCGGCAAGCACTTCGGAAATAATCGGGCGGAATTCTTCGGCCAATTCCGTCTTGGTCAGCGTCGATGCTGCTTCGGGATCGACCCGTTCCAGCAGGCGCGGCAGCACCTGTTCCTTGATCTTATGGACTGAGGCTTCGAAACCTTGGAGTTCCTCGGCAGCCTCGGCGATCGCATTGGCGCGATCGTTGAGCTTCGACATTGCATCCGCTTCGGGCGGAATCAGCGAGCCGTCATCCTCGGTCGGAAGTTCCAGCGAATCGATAGGCGGAAACTGTTCGCCGCCGTTCGATTCTTTTGCTTCGGGTTCGGCGGATGTGCCGGAGCCGCCCTTCATGGGTCGTGCGACGCCGAAAGAAGGTTTCTGGCCACCGCCTTTTCGTCCAAATGCGCTCATCCCATCCCTCAATACGATACGCCCGCACGAAGCGAGCTGGTTCGACATGGTGAATAGATTGAAAACTTTGACAATTAGCTAATAGCCGTCAAAGGGAAGCGATGGTGCCGAAAAATCCCGAAAATCCAGCGAATCCGGGCGCGAGCGGCGATTCGACCGCAGTCGGACTGCTGCTGGCTCTGGCCGGTTTCGCGTGTCTTTCGATGGGCGACGGCATCATAAAGTCGATGGCCGGCGAATGGCCGGGCCTTGCGGTGGCCGCTTTGCGCTACAGCATTGGTTCCGCGGGACTTTTGGTGCTGTTGCTGGTGGTGGAAGGGTATAAGGGCCTGCGCTGCCCGCGCCCATGGGTCCAGATCGGGCGCGGCGTTTCGGTGGGCCTCGCGACCCTGTTTTTCTTCAGTTCGATCTTCGTGATGCCGCTCGCGGACGCGACCGCCATCCAAGTTACCGCGCCGATGATCACGGCGATCCTGTCGACCTTTATTCTCGGCGAACGCATGCCGCGGATCACCTGGTATGCGACGGGCATCGCCTTTCTGGGCATGATATTGGTATTGCGGCCCAATGTCTTCGATCTGGGCTGGGTCGTCCTGCTGCCGATCGGCGCCGCCGTCTGTTTTTCGTTCACAATCATTTTCAACCGGATGGCTGCGGGGAGCGGGTCGGGTCTGTTGATGCAGGTGCTCATTTCCGCAATCGCCACGCCGGTGCTGATCTTGGCGGCGACGATCGGCCATTTTTCCGGCGTGGAGACGCTGGCGGTCGGGATACCGGACTGGACCGTGATCGCCCGCTGCGCGCTCGTCGCCGTAACCGCGTCGTTCAGCCACTGGCTCGTCTATATGGCGACGACCAAGGCGTCGGCGGCCGAAACCGCGCCGATGGTCTATGTGCAGCTGCTGACCGCGGTCGCCATCGGGGTGCTCTTCTATGGCGATTATCCCGATCCGCTCGCCATGGGCGGGGCGGCGCTGATCATCGGGGCCGGGTTGTGGCTGTGGAACCGCCAGCGCAAGCGCGCGGCGGCCTGACCTCTAGTCTTCGTCGACGACTTTTTCGGCGAGGATTGTCAGGCCTTTGTCGTTGACCTCGGCAAAACCGCCCTCGACCTTGATCGTCTCGGGCGTTCCGCCGGCGGTCTTGTAGATCGCGATATCGCCGTCGCGGATCGTCGACATGACGGGCGCATGGCGCTCCAGCACGCCGAAATCGCCCTCGGTGCCGGGCACGACGACCATATGAACCTCTTCCGAGCGGAGAAGCTTTTCCGGCGTAACGAGTTCGAAATTGAGAGCCATTCGATATCTCCGCCCCTCCCGCATCGGGGAGGGGCTTTAGAAGTTAGGCCGCGTCGGCCGCCAGTTCGCGGGCGCGTTCGCGGACATCGTCGATGCCGCCGACCATGTAGAAGGCGGCTTCGGGCAGGTCGTCATGCTTGCCGTCTACGACTTCCTTGAACGAGCGGATCGTATCTTCGAGTTCGACGAAGATGCCCGGCTTGCCGGTGAAGACTTCGGCGACATGGAAGGGCTGCGACAGGAAGCGCTGGATCTTGCGCGCACGCGCCACGATCAGCTTATCTTCCTCGGACAGTTCGTCCATGCCGAGAATGGCGATGATGTCCTGGAGCGACTTGTAGCGCTGCAGCGTTTCCTGGACGGCGCGGGCCGTTTCGTAATGTTCCTGGCCGACGACGCGCGGCTCGAGAACGCGGCTGGTCGAGTCCAGCGGGTCCACGGCCGGGTAGATGCCGAGTTCGGAAATCGCGCGCGAGAGCACGGTCGTGGCGTCCAGGTGGGCAAAGGACGTGGCAGGCGCCGGGTCGGTAAGGTCATCGGCCGGCACGTAAATGGCCTGCACCGAGGTGATCGAACCCTTGTTGGTCGAGGTGATCCGCTCCTGCAGGTTACCCATGTCGGTCGACAGCGTCGGCTGATAGCCCACGGCCGAGGGAATACGGCCGAGCAGGGCCGACACTTCCGAGCCGGCTTGCGTAAAGCGGAAAATATTGTCGACGAAGAAGAGCACGTCCTGGCCTTCCTGGTCGCGGAAATATTCGGCGATCGTCAGGCCCGACAGGGCGACGCGGGCGCGGGCGCCCGGAGGCTCGTTCATCTGGCCGTAGACTAGGGCCACTTTCGAACCTTCGGAGATCGCGGCGCCTTCGTCATTCTTGGCGATAACGCCGGCATCGAGGAATTCGTGATAGAGATCGTTACCTTCACGGGTGCGCTCGCCGACACCGGCGAACACCGAGGTGCCGCCATGGCCCTTGGCGATATTGTTGATCAGCTCCTGAATGAGCACGGTCTTGCCGACGCCGGCACCGCCGAACAGGCCGATCTTGCCGCCCTTGGCGTATGGCGCGAGCAGGTCGACGACCTTGATGCCCGTGACGAGAATCTCGGCATCCGTCGACTGGTCGACGAACGGCGGCGCTTCCGCGTGGATCGGGGCGGTGCTTTCGGCGCCGATGGGTCCGAGCTCGTCGATCGGCTCGCCGATAACGTTCATGATCCGGCCAAGCGTCTTCGGCCCGACCGGCATGGCGATCTGGTTGCCCGTGTCGGTCACTTCCTGGCCGCGCACCAGACCTTCGGTGGCGTCCATCGCGATCGTGCGGACCATATTCTCGCCGAGATGCTGGGCGACCTCGAGCACGAGGCGGTTGCCATGATTGTCGGTTTCCAGCGCCGACAGGATCTCGGGCAGCTCGCCCGGAAAGCTGACGTCTACAACGGCGCCGATCACCTGGCTGATCGTGCCGACATTGTTGGTTTTTGCTGCGGTTGCCATTCTTATTTCCTCAAATGCCTTTTATCTAGTTTAGTCGCAATTGTCTGCGAGTATGAATATCTTAGCTGCGTTGCGCGATTTCCTGTGGCGCACAGACTTGATCATATTTTCGATGGACGAGTTAGCACCGATACGCTCTAGATTATGTCCTGAGAGCGCAACTGGATACAATGCCTCAAGTGGATCCAAATCCGCTGACTCGATGTCAAATTGAGCCAGCGCCTTTACATACTCTTCCCTGCTGAAATCGGACAGACTAAACCAGTAGCGCGAACATAGCTCACCCGCGAAGCTTTCGAACTCTCTATTAACGGTCAGCGGTATCGCCAAAAAATGTTGTGACCTAACGTTGTACCCGTCGGAGACATGCGCGAAATGCCGAAAGCCATTATCGATAAGGCGGTCCCAAAACTTCCGTGGCGGTAGCTTGTCGCCGCGAATGTCGCCCCACCACCCTGCAAACGCGCCGAATCTAACCACCGAGGATACACCTTCGTGTGTGGCGTTCACCTCAAAAGGGACGGCCTCAGCACGAAAGCTGGACCCCGCAAAGTCTTCTTGGAAATCTTCTGCAGGAGCGTGCATCATAGCTAAAGTGCTTCCGCGCCCGAGATGATTTCAACGAGCTCGGTGGTGATCGCGGCCTGGCGGCTGCGGTTATATTCGATGGTGAGCTTGTCGATCAGGTCGCCGGCATTGCGCGTGGCATTGTCCATCGCCGTCATCGATGCGCCCTGTTCGGAAGCCGCATTTTCGAGCAGCGCGCGGAACAGCTGGATCGACAGGTTGCGCGGGAGCAGTTCGGAGAGGATTTCCTCTTCGTCGGGCTCATATTCGACAGCGACCGTGCTGTTCGCGTCCGCATCTTCGTCGACAGGTACCGGAATCAGCTGCTGCGTCTGTGGTTCCTGGACCAGCGCGGACTTGAACTTGGAGTAGAATAGCCAGGCGACGTCGAACTTGTCGTCTTCGAGCCGCGCGACAAGATCTTCGGCGATTTCCTTCGCATCGTCATAATGCGGATTCTTGATATCGCTGGTGTCGAAATGATGGTCGATCGTACCCGGATAGAAGCGTTTGACGATCGGCTTCGCCTTCTTGCCGACAAGATAGAAGGTGACGTCCTTGCCCTCGGCGATCAGCGCATCGGCCTTTTCGCGCGCTTCCTTAACGATGTTCGTGTTGAATGCGCCGCACAGGCCGCGGTCCGACGTCGCAACGACCATCAGGTGCCTTTGCTTCTTGCCCGTGCCGGCGAGCAGCTTGGGCGTGTCCGCGTTCACCGATACCTTGGAGGCCAGGCTCATCATCACGCTTTCGAGCCGTTCGGCATAGGGACGCGCGTCTTCGGCCGCTTCCTGCGCCTTGCGGAGCTTGGCGGCGGCGACCATCTGCTTGGCCTTGGTGATCTTCTGGGTCGATTTGACCGACCCGATCCGATCCTTGAGTTCTTTAAGGCTTGCCACTGTTGATCAGCCTTCCAGTTCTTTGACTTCGATCAGCTGGGGATCGCCCCTGAGCCAATCTTCGTACTTCTTGAAAACATCGCGCGTATACGGCTGCGCATGATGAAAGTTGAACGCGTCCATATCCGCCCAGCGCTCGAAAATATGAATATTCGGGGAGCCGTCCGCGGCGCGATAGGGCTCAAAATGCTCGCACCCGGATTCCCGCCGCGTGGCCGGCACAATCGCCGCCACTGCCGCGCAAGCATCGTCAAGATGCTCCGGCTTGACCGGAACGGTTGCGAACACCGTGTGACTCATCAGGCGAAAGTCTTCACGAAATCGTCGAGGATCGATGTCAGCTTCTCGGCCGTATCGTCTTCGAGCTTCTGCGTATCGCGGATCGTTTCCAGCACATCGGCATGATCGGCGCGCATATGGGCGAGGAAGCTTTCCTCGAACTGCGTGACCTGGTCGGTGGCGATAGCGTCGAGAAAGCCCTCGGTGCCGGCGAAGATCGAGGCGACCTGCTCTTCCATCGGCATCGGCGAAAACTGCTTCTGCTTCAGGAGCTCGGTTAGCCGTTCGCCGCGGTTGAGCAGCTTCTGCGTCGAGGCGTCGAGGTCCGAGCCGAACTGGGCAAAGGCCGCCATCTCGCGATACTGGGCAAGCTCGAGCTTGATCGAGCCCGACACCTTTTTCATCGCCTTGGTCTGCGCGGCCGAGCCCACACGCGAGACCGACAGGCCGACGTTAATTGCCGGGCGGATGCCCTGGAAGAAGAGGTCGGTTTCGAGGAAGATCTGGCCGTCGGTAATCGAGATGACGTTGGTCGGAATATAGGCCGACACGTCGCCGGCCTGGGTTTCGATGATCGGCAGCGCGGTCATCGAGCCGGCGCCATTATCCTCGTTCATCTTCGCCGCGCGCTCGAGCAGGCGAGAGTGAAGATAGAAGACGTCGCCCGGATAGGCTTCGCGGCCCGGCGGGCGGCGCAGCAGCAGGGACATCTGGCGATAGGCGACGGCCTGCTTGGAGAGATCGTCATAGACGATGCAGCTGTGCATGCCGTTGTCGCGGAAATATTCGCCCATCGTGCAACCGGTGTACGGCGCGAGATATTGAAGCGGGGCCGGCTCGGACGCGGTCGCGGCGACGACGATCGAATATTCCATCGCGCCATTTTCTTCGAGCTGGCGAACGATCTGCGCGACGGTCGAGCGCTTCTGGCCGATAGCGACATAGATGCAATAGAGCTTCTTCGATTCATCGTCCGACGCGTTGACGGTCTTCTGGTTGATGAACGTGTCGATCGCGACAGCCGTCTTGCCGGTCTGGCGGTCGCCGATGATCAGTTCGCGCTGGCCGCGGCCGACGGGAACGAGCGCGTCGATGGCCTTGAGGCCGGACTGGACCGGCTCATGCACCGATTTACGCGGGATGATGCCGGGCGCTTTCACTTCGACGCGGCGGCGCTCGGCGCCTTCGATCGGGCCCTTGCCGTCGATCGGATTGCCGAGGCCGTCCACGACGCGCCCCAACAGGCCTTTGCCGACCGGAACGTCCACGATGGTTTCGGTCCGCTTAACGGTGTCGCCTTCCTTGATCTCGGCGTCCGAGCCGAAGATCACGACGCCGACATTGTCGGCCTCGAGGTTCAGCGCCATGCCTTGGACGCCATTTTCGAAGGCGACCATCTCGCCGGCCTGGACATTGTCGAGGCCGTGCACGCGGGCGATGCCGTCACCGACCGACAGCACCGTTCCGATTTCCGAGACCTGTGCCTCGGTGCCGAAACTGGCGATCTGGTCCTTGATGACCTTGGAAATTTCTGCAGCGTTGATGTCCATTATGAGCCTTTCATGGAACCTTTTGGCATACGGGCTTTCAGCCCTTCATCGCCGTGGCGAGCGAGTTGAGTTTGGTGCGGAGCGAGCCGTCGATCATCCGGCTGCCCATGCGGACGACGAGGCCGCCCAGCAGCGAAGGATCGACGTTCATGTCGATATTGACGTCACGGCCGACAAGGCTTTTGAGCTTGGCCTTCAATGTGGCGACCTGGTCGTCGGTAAGGGGATGCGCGGAAATGACCTCGGCATTCGCTTCGCCGCGATACTGGGCGGCGATGGTCGAGAAGGCGCGGATCGCCGGGCCGAGCTGCGCCAGGCGGCGGTTTTCCGCAAGCGTGCCGAGAAACTTGGCGGTCAGCGCATCGAGCCCGAGAGATTCGGAGACGGCCTTGGCCGCCGCCACGGCTTCCGAACGGCCGACCAGCGGGCTTGTCGTCAGCGTCGCAAATTCGTCCGAATCGGCCAGCGCCGATTTCAGCTTCGCCAGACTGCCCTCGACTGCGTCGAGCTGCTTATTCTCTTCCGCCAGTTCGAACAGTGCCGCTGCATAGCGGCCTGCCAGGCTGGCCTTGATTCCGCCGGAAATATCCACGCGCAAATATGCCCCTAAAGGAGGATGACTGGTCCATAGAAAAGGGAGCGGCAAAACGCCCCCGCTACGGCTGCGGGCCACCTAGCAAGGGTCATGCTGCGATGCAAGATGGTGAGGGCGAACTTTTCCCCGAATTCTATTCCTCGGGCGCGTCTTCGGTATCCGCCTCATCCTCCGTCTCCGGTTCCGCGATAGCGGGTGCTGCCTGCATGTGCTCCTCTTCGAAAAGCGCCTGCAGGCTCGGCCGGTTGAAGAAGACGTAGACCGATCCCGCGACGAGCGCGATGCCGACGCCGATGGCGAGGCTGCCGACCAGAGAACCCCGCTGCCAGCGACCGCGGAAGAACATCGCGACGATGCCGCCAGCGAACAGCGCCGCGCCGATCACGAGCATCGCCACGGCAATGGCGAGACCGAGTTCGCGCGCCTCGTAGAGTGCCAGGCGTTCCCGGTCGCGGGCCAGTTCATCGGCGCGGGCTTGCTCTGCGGCTTGCTGCCGGACCCGTTCCGGCAGCGGGATGCAGCCCTCGGTGGTGATCTCGGGCCGGACTTCGGCACGCTGGAGGAAGGGGATGAGTTCGCGCGCGGAAATCGCGAAGCCGAACTCCGCGTCATTCTGCTCGGCCAGCGCCCCAAAGCTGTTGATGCCGATGATCCGCCCGCATTCGTCGATCAGCGGCCCGCCCGAATTGCCGCGTGCCATGGCGGCCGTATGGAGCAGCGTATCGACGTCGCGCCGACTGCGCCCGCCGGAGAGCTGGCCGAAGGTGCGGACGGCGGGGATCGGCTGCACACGCTCGGTTGCCGACAGATTTTCGGCAAGGTCCACGGAACCCGGATAGCCGATCGCCGCCACGCGGCCCGTATCGGCGGGTCTGCCAGTGAAGACTGTCAGCGGCTCGACAATCCCTTCCTCCATACGGATCAGGGCGAGATCCGCGCGCGAGTCCGATGCGAGCAGCGTGCCCGGATAACGTTGCTCTCCCGAGGACGGCACGATGCTGACTGCGATATTGGGCGATTCGCGCAGCGGCGCGATGACATGGGCGTTGGTCACGATGAGGCCGGGTGCGACGGCGACGCCGCTGCCATGACCGAGCAGATATTCGCCGCGCTTGTCGTCATTGCCGATCAGCGCGACCCGGACGACGCTACGCGCGGCGATCACGACATCGTTTTGTGTGGCCGTCTGCTCCTCGCCCTTCTGCGCCGAAGCCGAAACCGGGAGCACCGCCAGCACGAGCAGCCAAGCCGTTATCAAACGCATCGTCATGAGTTTCCCCTCAGCACAGGCGCTTTGTATACGGCCCCGCCGACAGCTGAAAAGGGGGCGGCCGGCTTTGAGCGCAATTTTCGGAACGCATCTATGCTATGGTTGGTGCAGACAGACGGCATGACTGAACAAACCACCCATATCGATTCCGATCTCGCCTGGCAGGCCGTACAGGCGCGCGACCGCAGCTATGACGGCCGGTTCGTTACCGGCGTGCTGACGACCGGCATCTATTGCCGCCCCTCCTGCGCCGCGCGGCATCCTAAGCGAAACAATGTGCGATTCTTCCCCAGCGGCGCAGAGGCCCGCGAGACCGGCTTGCGGCCATGCAAGCGCTGCAATCCGGACGATGTGTCGCGCGACGAGGCGGCCGTCGCGCGGGCGGTGGCGCTGATCGAGGGGGCCGAAGAGGCGCCCAAGCTCGACGCGATCGCCGCCGATGTCGGCTATTCCCCGACCCATTTCCTGCGCGTGTTCCGCCGCGCGATGGGCGTGACGCCGGCAGCCTATGCACGGCGGCTCCGTGCCAAGCGCGCCGAGCGGGCGCTCGATAGCGAAGAGCGGGTCACCGATGCCATATATGAAGCCGGCTATTCCGGCCCGGGCCGCTTTTATGCCGAAACCGGCAAGCGTCTCGGCATGACTCCGTCAGCCTGGAGGCGCGGCGGGGAGGGCGTTACCATCCGCTGGGCGATCGCCGAAACGAGCCTCGGCGATATGCTCGTCGCGGCGACCGAGCGCGGTATTTGCCGCCTGTCGTTCGATGAAGACGAGGTGGCGCTGCGCGCGCGCTTCCCCAATGCCGATATCGTACCCGCGGACGCTGCGATGACCGATATCATCGCCAGCGCGGTCGCCGCCGTCGACGACCCAGCGCGGCCGCACGGTCTGTCGCTCGATGTGCAGGGCACGGCCTTTCAGGAAGCCGTCTGGCGCGAACTGACCCGCATCCCGCCGGGCGAAACCCGCAGCTATGCGGAGATCGCGGCGGCCGTCGGCAAGCCCAACGCCGTGCGCGCGGCGGGATCGGCCAACGGTGCCAACAATGTCGCCGTCCTCATCCCCTGCCACCGCGTCATCCGCAGCGATGGTTCGCTTGGAGGCTATGCCTATGGGCTGAAACGGAAGGAAGCGTTGCTGGAACGGGAAGCGCGAAGGAAGTGACGACAGGCGTCGAACGGCGGATGGCGCCAGGGTCGCCTACGGGGTTTCTGACGCCATGTCCTCTCCGATCGCGAGCGTGTCTGTTTCCTGCAGACCGGCTGCAATCGCTTCGCGCATTCGCTGAAGCTCTGTGGCCGATGCGTTTTCGTCGCTATTTCCGTGTGCCGACTGGTATAGCGGTGCCAGCACAGCATCGGCGTGTCCGAAACGGTCCTGCCGGATGAGCTCCGCGCCGAAGGCCATGCGAATCTCCGCGCTTTGCGGCAACAAGAAATGGGCTGCCTCGAGCGCTTCGCGCGCATTATCGGTCACCGCGTTTCGCGATGGGTAAGCGCGATAGAAATTGAAAAGAGTGAGAGCATTTCCGGGACCCAGCTGGTTAGCTTGGGCGATGAGTTCGCGCGCTTCGCGCCATCGTGAGTCGTTGGCATCTCGAGCTTCCCGGGCAAGCCGAATAAGCGCCATCCCCGCGAACAAATTTGGCTCTGCCAAGTCGGGCGCTAGGGCCTGGGCAGACCTGGAGGCCTCGAGTGCACCTCGTGCATCGTCATTCCGAAGCCGCAGCCATGCCAGTTCGGTCAGCGCCTGCGCATTGTCGGGATTGTCGGCGGCAATCTCTTCGGCGGCCTGCAATCCACGTTCGCCTCGTCGCGCATAGAGCAGCGCGATCTCCGCATCGGTATCGGATAATCTCTCGACTTCGACTGAAGCTGGCGTTGCTTGCGGCAGCGTGAAGCCCATCGCCCGCAAATCGCGCCGCATATAGCGTTCCAGCTCGCGATCGTAGCGTCGGTCTTCGGTGCCGAAGCTCGCGTCATAGGCATCGCTCGCACTCGCGCCTTGTTGCATCGTGCGCAGATAGTTCCGCAAATGCGCTTCGATCACCGGATCGCTAAATGCCCAATGCGTGACCAGCCAGCCTTGCGCATATAGCATGCCGGCATTGTCCGGCTCGCCAGTCAGCAGTTCTCGAAATGGCCGCCACTGACCGAAGCGGAGAAAGGGGACACGACCCGGAGGTGGGTGGCCGATTTGAACGCGGTTCTCGTCGACAAGCCGGGCCGTCGAGAGGAACTCCGCAAACCCTTCCGTATACCAAAGCGGATAGTTACCGGGAAAATACTGCTGCATGAGATGATGCGCATATTCGTGGAACAGCACCTCTTCGCCGGACATGGCGTAGTCCCCGTGGCCAATCGTGCGTTCCGGAACGACCGCGTAGGCGCCACGCGCGGTCGGCATGTAATAGCCGGCTACATTTCGGGAATTCTCGAGAAATTGCCGGACATGCCGGGTCGAGCGTACCACGAATACGCGCAATCTGGCGGATGGCACATTGGGATTGGCGCCCATCAACACCCGTACCAAATGACTATATTGCTCGAGCCGCTCGACATAATCGCGAATGCCGGACTCATCTTCTTCCATGTAAACGATGAAGTTCGGCGATTCAGCGCGGTGCCATGCCGCGTGAACGGGTAAGGCAGACAAGAAGACGGCAAAAAGAAAAACGATATAACGCATTGTGTTCCGCAGAATATTCCCGGGTGCCACTAGCTTAAAACCCTCAGTGCTGGCTGACAATGCCGTCAAAGTTGCGCGCAGCTCGTGCGTTACGGTCCTCCCGCAAATGCGGGCCTCAAAGGAGGAAATAGCTGACCGCCAAGGTCAGCATCAAACCGATTGCGAGGATATTCAGATAACGCAGCACCGGTCCCGGCCGCGCGTCGTCCGGTAGTTCGCAGCGCGTGATTACGACATGGTTGAGAGTCGCGACGATCGGTGCGGACAGGAAAACGATCGACGTAGTGAAATCGATGAAGCTGCGGAAGTCGGACAGCAGGAAAAATAAGGCGGCCATCGCTGTTACCGAAAAAAAGACGATCAGGCCGACAAAGACCCGCCGGGTTTCGCTCGCTTCATGCCGGTCGGCGATTTCGGAGTAGGCGGACGTGAACACCCGCGCGGACGCATCAAAAGCCGCGAGCACCGTGGTCAACATGACGGAGAGCGCCGCGATCGATGCCAGGAAAGCCGCCGTTTCGCCGAGCGTTTCGCGATAGAGGCCGATGACCTGCGTGGCGAAACCGACGGCGTCGGAAGCCGGCGTCACCGCATTGCTGTGCATGACGCCCGCGCCCATGATGCAGAAGCACAGGGCCAATATTGCGGTCAGCACATAGCCGGTGGTGAAGGCGGCGCGCGCTTCGCCCAGTGTCGTCGGCTCGCGCTCGCCCATGCGGGTTTCGGATTCGACGGTCCACAGCGATTGCGCGACGGAAACATCCATCGGGTTGGGCATGAAGCCTGCCAGCGCAACGAGAAACAGCAAAGCGGCCGAATTCTCGGTCCAGCCGAAATCCGCCAGCGTGCCCCATTCGACGCGCGGCAGGACGAGGATCGTCGTCGCTATGGTCGAGACGATCAGAAAGGCGAGCAGGACGCGGTTGATCCGGTCGAGCCAGCCGAATCCCCCGAAGATCATCAGCGCCGCCGCGAGCGCGAGCAGAAGGCTGGCGATGACGGGTATGCCGAGCGTCGTGCCGGTTATCACCGCGATAATCCCCGCCGTCGTCGCGCTGATCGCGGCGATAATGATCGGGATCATCGGGAAGATGATGACGCAGAAGAGGATCGGCGCCCAGAGACCCAGCTCGCGATACCCGGCGAGCAGCGATTTGCGCGCCGCATGGCCATAATCGACGCCGAACCGGAAGGACGGGTATTTTGCGGCGTTGATGAGGATGATGATCCCGACCAGCGCGAGCCCGAACAGCGCGCCGGCGCGCGTGGCCTGAACCAGATGCGAGATACCGACGGCCGCGCCCGAGAATAGAAGGCCCGGGCCGAGAACGTGCCAGAAATGCGTGCGATTCGTAACCAGGATGGCCCCCCGATACGCGGATAGGGGAGGACCGTCAGCTTGGAAAGTCAGACGCTCCAACTCATTGGCTGCGCGCTATCCCGGCCGGCTGGTGATCTTGGCCGTGGTTATTCGGCATCGGTTTGTGACCCTTCGTCCCGGTTTTCGGTCTCCTCTCGCCGCCGCATCTGGTTCACATATTGGCGGAGCGAAGCCATCATCGCCTGGGCATTCGCATCTGTGCCGGTGCCATGCGGCGCCTGCAGCAACGGTACGATGATCCGGAGCGCCAGGTCATAGCGTTCCTGGTTGATCATTTCCTCGACCATCAGGAACCGGACTTCCGGGCTTTGCGGCACGAACGAATAGGCCAGTTCCAGCGCCTGATCGACAATCTCCGGGCGCAGATCGTCGTGCGGATAAGCGCGATAGAAACTGTACAGCGCCAGCGCATTTCCGGGATCGGCGCGATTGGCGCGCGCGATATGGTCGCGCGCTTCCTGCCAGCGGGCATCCTCGTCATCGCCGCTGTCGATCGCCGCTTCGGTCAGCGCGATACCCTTGTAGAGATTGGCTTCGATATGATCGGGATGCAATGCCAGCGCGCGATCGGCAGCCTCGATCGCGCCCGACATATTCCCATTCTCGATCCGGAATCGTGCCAGCTCGACATGTGCTTGCGCATTGTCCGGATGGCCCGTCGCCAATTCCTCGGCCAGCCGCAGCCCTTGCTCGGTTTCCCGGGCATAGAGCAGCGCTATCTCGGCATCGGTGTCGCTGATCTCGGTGATCGAAACCGGAAAGCGCGGCGTGTTCTCCATATCGAAGGCCATGCCGCGAAGCCGTCCGTCCCGATAATCCTGCAGGACATCGTCATAATCGACATCGCTCAGCGCGAAGCTGAGCGCATAGGCTTCCGACGCCGACGCGCCTTCCTGCATGCGGGTCAGATAGCGACGGAGCAGCCGCCCGGCGTCCGGGTCGAAAAAGGCATAATGGGTGAACAGCCAGGCTTGCGCATAGAGCATCCCGGACAACGGCGCTTCGTTGGACAGCATGTCGGCGACGGGTATCCAGCTGGATAGATGGAGGTCCGGCGCGCGGTTTGCCGCCGGGCGGCCCAGTTCGACCCGGTTATCGGGCCGGAGGCGAACCATCGACCAGAATTCGGCGAAGCCTTCGACATACCAGCCCGGATAGTTGGCCGGATAATATTGCAGCATGAAATGATGGGCGTATTCGTGGAACAGGACATGTTCCGAGCGGAGCGCGAACCGCCCCCGGCTGCCCGTCCGTTCGGGTACGATAGCATAGGGACCGCGCGTCAGCGGCATATATATGCCCGCGGTATTCGCCGAGGCCCGTCCGTCGAGCATGGACTGCACCCGGCGCGTCGAGCTGACGACGAACACGCGCAGTTTGACCGGACTGGGCTCCGCGGTCACGTTCTGCAGCGTTCGCATGACATAGTTGAACCGCTCGAGCCGTTCGGTCATCCGCCCGACATCCTCCCGGCTATCGTCCATATAGACGATGAAGTTTTCCGATTCCGCGCGATACCAGGCCGCGTCCGCCGTCGCCGGCACAACCAGCATCGCGGTCAAAAAGCCGATCCAGCGTATCATTCCGTGTTTCCCTCCCGTGCGCCGGTTAGACGAAAAACGCCGCGATGTCAGCCTCTTCGACCAACATCTACAGGAAGCTGTAGGGATCAACGTCGACAGTAACGCGTACGCCCTTCGACCAGTCGCGGTCGCCGAGCCAGTCGCGGATTACGCTCTGAACGTCGAGCGCGCGGCGGGCATGGACGAGGAGGCGCTGGCGGTAGCGGCCGCGCAGCATGGCGAGCGGGGCGGGGGCCGGGCCGAGCACCATCATGCCGTCGACCTGGGGCGCGGTCTGGCCGATCACCCGGGCGGTCTCGAACGCTTCCTTCTCGTCCTCCGAGGAAATGACGATCCCGGCATAGCGGCCGAAGGGTGGCGCGCCCGCGAAGCGCCGCGCCTCGGTCTCGGTTTCGTAGAAGCTCTCCGCATCGCCCGAGACGAGCGCCTCGATCACCGGCGCGCTCGGCTCGTGGGTCTGGATGAAGACGCGGCCCGGCTTGTCGCCGCGCCCGGCGCGTCCCGATACCTGCATGATCTGCTGAAAGGTGCGTTCAGCCGCGCGCAGGTCGCCGCCCTGTAGCCCGAGATCGGCATCGACGACGCCGACCAGAGTTAGGTTCGGAAAATGATAGCCTTTCGTCACCAGCTGCGTGCCGATCACGATATCGATGTCACCGGCCTCCATCCGGTGGACGAACTCGGCGGCCTTGGCGGGCGACCAGAGCGTGTCCGAGGTGACGATCGCGGTCTTGGCTTCGGGGAACAGCGCGGCGATCTCGTCGGCGATCCGCTCGACGCCGGGGCCGCAGGCGACGAGGCTGTCGACCGCGCCGCATTCGGGGCATTCGTCGGGCGGCGGCATGACATGGCCGCAATGATGGCAGGCGAGCCGCGCGAGCAGCCGATGCTCGACCATCCAGGCCGTGCAGTTCGGGCATTGGAACCGATGGCCACAGGTGCGGCAGAGGGTGAGCGGCGCATAACCGCGCCGGTTGAGGAAGAGCAGAGACTGTTCCTTGCGCGCCAGCGTTTCCTCGACCGCTTTGACGAGGGTGGGTGCGAGCCAGGAACCGCGCGGCGGCGGATCCAGCAGCATGTCGATCGCGGCGAGTTCGGGCAGTTCCGCGGCGCCATAGCGGCCGGGCAGGGTAACGCTCTCATAGCGCCCGATCTCGACCATCTGCTTGGTCTCGATCGCCGGCGTCGCCGAAGCGAGCACGATCGGGAAACTCTCGAAATGCCCGCGCATCACCGCGACGTCGCGCGCATGATACTTAACGCCTTCTTCCTGCTTAAAGGCGCTTTCATGGGCCTCATCGACGATGATCAGCCCGAGTTTCGGATAGGGGAGGAAGAGCGAAGAACGCGCGCCGACCGTGACTTTCGCCTCGCCGGTCGCGATCGCGCGCCAGGCACGGCGGCGCTCAGACTGGCGCAGCCCCGAATGCCAGGCGACGGGCTCGCAGCCGAAGCGCGCCGTAAAGCGCGTGAGAAACGGCTCGGTCAGTGCGATTTCGGGCAGCAGTACGAGCGTTTGCCGGCCCATGCGCAAGGCTTCGGCGACGGCTTCGAAATAGACCTCGGTCTTGCCCGATCCCGTGACGCCGTCGAGCATGATCGGGGCGAACGCATGCGCCTTGACCGCCTCGACGAGCCGCGCGGCGGCCTTTTGCTGGCCGTCCTCGAGCTCGGGCGGTCCGAAATCGGGATCGGGGAGCGGGAAGGGAGCGTCGAGCGAGACCTCGACCGGTTCGAGCGCACCCGCCTTTACCAGTCCCCGGATAACGCCGACCGACACCTCGCCGATCTCGGAAAGCTCGCGGATGATGCCCTGGCTGTCGCCGATCAGTTCGAGCGCCTGTTCGCGCTTCGGCGTCATCCGTTCGGGCATGCCGCCCGAGGCGCGATATTCGGTGATCGTCTTCTCGCCCGAATAGCCGCTGGTCGACGCTAGGCTCATCCGCAGCACCGAGGCGAGGGGCGCAAGATAATAGTCGGCCGTCCATTCGATCAGCCGGCGCAGCGTTTCGGGGATCGGCGGCGCGTCATAGGCGCCGAGGATCGGCCGCAGCTTCTCCGCCGCGACCGGCTTGCCCTCCAGCCGGCCCTCGTCCCAGACTACGCCCGTTACCTGCCGGGGCCCGAGCGGCACTTTCACGATGCTGCCCGGCGGTGCGGCCATGCCGTCCGGCACCCGATAGTCGAGCGGGCCGAGCGCGGCGTTGAGGATCAGGACGCGGACGCGGGTCATGCGCGGCAACATAGGCTATGCGCGCGGTCTGAAAAGGCGAGCGGCGCGCCTCCGGCCTTTGTCTGTGGATAGGCGGGTTAGCCGCTGTCATGATTCCGTTATAGGCTCCGCGCGACTCGCCCTTCGACACAGGACCCGCGCCCATGAAATTCTTTGCCGATACCGCCGATACCGACGCCATCCGCGAGCTCGCCGCCACCGGCTTGGTCGACGGCGTGACGACCAACCCGTCGCTGATCCACAAGTCCGGCCGGGACATCATGGAGGTCACCAAGGAGATTTGCGGGATCGTCGACGGGCCGGTCTCCGCCGAGGTCGTCGCCACCGAGCATGACGCGATGATGCAGGAGGCCGAAATTCTTCGGAAGATCGCCGACAATATCGCGATCAAAGTGCCGCTGACCGTCGACGGTCTCAAGACCTGCAAAAAACTGACCGGCGACGGCACGATGGTGAATGTTACGCTCTGCTTCACCGCCAATCAGGCGCTGCTCGCGGGCAAGGCCGGCGCGAGCTTCATCTCGCCGTTCGTCGGCCGACATGACGATGTTGGCTATGACGGGATGAACCTGATTTCCGATATCCGGATCATCTACGACAATTACGATTTCGAGACGGAAATCCTCGTCGCTTCGGTCCGCCATCCGATCCATATTCTCGAAAGCGCGAAGATGGGCGCGGACGTCGCGACCATGCCGCCGGATGTGATCCTGAAGCTTTTCAATCATCCGCTAACCGACAAGGGTCTCGCGGCGTTCTTGGCGGACTGGGAGAAGACCGGGCAGAGCATCGGCTGAGGCTCAAAAAACTCGTCACCCCGGACTTGATCCGGGGTCCAGGGCCAAAGGCGGATTCACTTGCCGCCCTGGATTCCGGATCAAGTCCGGAATGACGAAGGAGAAAATCGGACCCGCCCCGAAATCACGTCCGGCCCTTCCGGGCGCGCGCGCGTCTTGCTAAAGCAACATTCTTTCAACAGAAGGTTGCCCTATGTCCGCTCCCACCCTCGATTTCGGCCTCGGCGAAACCGCCGACATGATCCGCGACACGACCGCGCGCTTCGCTGCCGACAAGATCGAACCGCTCGCGAAGAAGATCGACGCGGAAGACTGGTTCCCCGCCGAGCTGTGGCCGCAAATGGGCGAACTCGGCCTGCACGGCATTACGGTCGAGGAGGAATGGGGCGGGCTCGGGCTCGGCTATCTCGACCATTGCGTGGCGGTCGAGGAAGTCAGCCGGGCAAGCGCCTCGGTCGGCCTCAGCTATGGCGCGCATTCCAACCTCTGCGTCAACCAGATCCGCCGCTGGGGCAATGACGAGCAGAAAGCCAAATATCTGCCCAAGCTCATCTCCGGCGAACATGTCGGCAGCCTCGCCATGTCCGAAGCCGCGGCGGGCTCCGATGTCGTCGGTATGAAGCTGAAGGCGGACGCGGTGCAGGGCGGTTATATCCTTAACGGCACCAAATTCTGGATCACCAACGCCTCGCACGCCGATACGCTGGTCGTCTACGGCAAGACGGGCGAGGGATCGGGCGGGATCACGGCCTTCTTCATCGAGAAGGATATGCCAGGCTTTTCGATCGGTCAGAAGATCGACAAGGTCGGGATGCGCGGCAGTCCGACTGCCGAGCTTGTGTTCAACGATTGCGAAGTGCCCGACGAAAATGTGATGGGCCCGGTCAATGGCGGGGTCGGTGTGCTGATGAGCGGCCTCGATTATGAGCGCGCGGTGCTTGCCGCGATCCAGCTCGGCATCATGCAGGCCTGCCTCGATACGGTGCTGCCCTATGTCCGCGAGCGCAAACAGTTCGGCCAGCCGATCGGCAGTTTCCAGCTGATGCAGGCCAAGATCGCCGACATGTATGTCGCGCTGAACTCGGCTCGCGCGTACGTCTATGCCGTGGCGCGCGCCTGCGATGCCGGGCAGACGACGCGCTTCGATGCGGCCGGTTCGATCCTGCTGGCCAGCGAGAATGCAGTGAAAGTCGCGCTCGAAGCGGTGCAGGCGCTAGGCGGCGCAGGCTATACCAGGGACTGGCCGGTCGAACGCTATATGCGCGACGCGAAGCTGCTCGATATCGGCGCCGGCACCAACGAAATCCGCCGGATGCTGATCGGGCGCGAACTGATCGGGGCGGCGGGTTGAGTTGGCTTTGGGCCTCGGCGCTGCTGATGGCGGTGACGGCGGCGATCCATTCCTTCTTCGGCGAGAAGCGACTGATCGCGCCGCTGCTGGCGCGGGACACAACCGTTCTCACTCAGCCGCTTTCGCGCAAGGTGATCCGCTTCGCCTGGCATTTCACGTCGTTATTGATGATCGTTTCGGCGGCGCTGGTCGCCTGGCCCGGAACGCCGCGTGAGCTTGTTCTCTTTGCCGGTGGCGCCTGGCTTGCCGTCGGCGTCGCCGACGCGATCTACACGCGCGGTCAGCATATCGGCTGGCCGTTCCTGAGCGCGGCCGGGTTGTTCGCGATTCTGGGAGGGATATTATGAGCGCGCCGGTTCTCGACAGCGCCATCAACACCAATGCCGAAGCGTTCCGCGCCAATGCCGCGCATAATCGCGAACTGGCCGAGAAGCTGCGCGGCGACGTCGCGAAAGCGGCGTTGGGCGGATCCGAAAAGCGCCGAGAGCGGCATGTCTCGCGCGGCAAACTGCTGCCGCGGGATCGCGTCGAGCGGCTGCTCGATCCGGGTTCGCCCTTCCTCGAAATCGGCCAGCTTGCCGCCTGCGACATGTATGGCGGTGAGGTGCCCGGCGCCGGGATGATCGCGGGCATCGGCCGCGTTTCCGGCCGCCAGTGCATGATCGTCTGCAACGATGCGACGGTGAAGGGCGGCACTTACTATCCGATGACGGTGAAGAAGCATCTGCGCGCGCAGGAGATTGCCGAGCAGAACCGCTTGCCCTGCATCTATCTCGTCGATAGCGGCGGCGCGAACCTGCCGCACCAGGCCGAGGTGTTTCCGGACCGCGACCATTTCGGGCGGATATTCTTTAACCAGGCGAATATGTCCGCGCTTGGTATCCCGCAGATCGCCTGCGTTATGGGGAGTTGCACGGCGGGCGGGGCTTATGTCCCGGCGATGTCCGACGAGAGCGTGATCGTCCGCAATCAGGGGACGATTTTCCTCGCCGGCCCGCCGCTCGTCAAAGCCGCGACGGGCGAGGAGATTTCGGCCGAGGATCTGGGCGGCGGCGATCTGCATGGCCGCAGGTCCGGCGTCGTCGATCATGTCGCCGAGAATGACGAACATGCGCTGACCATCGTCCGCGATATCGTCTCGACCCTGAACGCGCCGCACGACCCGGGCGTCAAGCGGATCGAGCCGCGCGCGCCCAAATTCGATGCGGAAGAGCTGTACGGCATCATCCCCGACGATGTCCGTGCGCCCTATGATGTCCATGAGGTGATCGCGCGGATCGTCGACGGTAGCGAGTTTCACGAGTTCAAGGCGCTCTATGGCTCCACCCTGGTCTGCGGCTTTGCGCATATCTGGGGGATGCCAGTGGCGATCCTCGCCAATAACGGCGTGCTGTTCAGCGAGAGCGCGCAAAAGGGCGCGCATTTTATCGAGCTCGCCTGCCAGCGGCGTATTCCGCTGCTGTTCCTCCAGAATATCTCGGGCTTCATGGTCGGCGGAAAGTATGAAGCCGAGGGGATCGCCAAACATGGCGCGAAGCTGGTGACGGCAGTCGCGACGGCGACCGTGCCCAAGATCACGCTGCTGATCGGCGGCAGCTTCGGCGCGGGCAATTACGGTATGGCGGGCCGGGCATACAGCCCGCGTTTCCTCTTTACTTGGCCCAACAGCCGCATCAGCGTGATGGGCGGCGAACAGGCCGCAAGCGTGCTGGCGACCGTCCATCGCGACGCCGCCCAATGGAGCGAGGAAGAAGCCGAAGCCTTCAAGGCTCCGATCCGCCAGAAATACGACGACGAAGGCAACCCCTGGCACGCCACCGCCCGCCTCTGGGACGACGGCATCATCGACCCGGCGCAGACAAGAGATGTGCTGGGCTTGGCGTTTGCGGCAACTCTGGAGGCGGAGATCCCCGAGCGGCCGGCGTTCGGCGTTTTCAGGATGTGAATAGATTCATCGAATATGCGTCTGGCCGACTGGTTGAAGACTATAACGAGAGCGATTTGGACGAGGCGATTGCCGCGCTACGCCCGGCGGGACTGGAAGACTCCATTTTGATGGGCGATGACGAATGGATGATTGCGGCGATGTACTTTTCTAACCATCGCTACGGTATGCAAATACACTCCAAGGACCGATCTGGCCCTCTGATAGCGACCGATACGAGAATGCCGGATCGACCAAGGATTAGTAGAAAATGGTGGGCGTTTTGGAGGCCCTTTCCGCATGATTTTTTTGACCTTGCTGAAGTCAGGGAAACGCTCGAATCGATCTTTGAAAGGCAGCAGTCTCCAGCTTTCATAAAGTGGGTTGAGCCAGAATAGGACGCCAATGATCCAATCCCTCCTCATAGCCAACCGCGGCGAGATCGCCTGCCGGATTATCCGCACCGCGCGGGAACTCGGCATCCGCACCGTCGCCGTCTATTCGGACGCCGACGCGCGCGCGCTGCATGTGCGCGAGGCGGATGAGGCGGTGCATATCGGCCCGTCGCCGGCTGCAGAGAGTTATCTGGTTGGCGAGAAGATTATCGCGGCCGCCAAGGAGACTGGCGCGGAGGCGATTCATCCGGGCTATGGCTTCCTTTCCGAAAATGCGGATTTCGCGCAGGCTGTGCTCGACGCCGGGCTGATCTGGGTCGGGCCGAAGCCGGAGAGCATCCGCGCCATGGGCCTCAAGGATGCGGCCAAGACACTGATGAACGAGGCGGGCGTGCCGACAACGCCCGGCTATCTCGGCGACCCTAATGATGAGAAGGGGCAGGACGTCGATTTCCTCGCCGAACAGGCGGAGCAGATCGGCTATCCGGTGCTGATCAAGGCGGTCGCGGGCGGCGGCGGCAAGGGGATGCGCAAGGTCGAGGCGCCCGAGGATTTCCCGGACGCGCTGCAATCCTGCCGCCGCGAGGCCAAGGCAAGCTTCGGCAACGATATCGTGCTGCTCGAAAAATGGATCGAGAGCCCGCGCCATATCGAGGTGCAGGTGTTCGGCGATAGCCACGGCAATGTCGTCCATCTGTTCGAACGCGATTGCTCGCTCCAGCGCCGCCACCAGAAAGTGATCGAGGAAGCCCCCGCGCCGGGCATGGATGAAGAAACCCGCGAGCAAGTCTGCGCCGCCGCCGTCCGCGCTGCGAAAGCCGTCGATTATGAAGGCGCCGGCACCATCGAATTTATCGCCGACGCATCGGACGGCCTGCGCGCCGACCGCATCTGGTTCATGGAAATGAACACGCGGTTGCAAGTCGAACATCCGGTGACCGAGGAGATCACCGGGCAGGATTTGGTCGAGTGGCAGCTGCGTGTGGCGAGCGGTGAGGAACTGCCGAAGAAGCAGGACGAACTGAGCATCGACGGCTGGGCAATGGAAGCGCGGCTCTATGCGGAAGACCCTGCCAGCGGGTTCTTGCCGAGTACGGGACCGCTCGATTTTCTTTCATTCATCGATGAGAAGCCGGGCGTTTTCCGCGTCGAGACCGGGGTGGAGCAGGGCGATAGCGTTTCGCCTTTCTATGATCCGATGATCGCCAAGCTGGTCGCGCGGGCACCCAGTCGCCAAGATGCGATCGACGACCTTCAGGTGATGATCCGTAACAGCAACATATGGCCGGTGAAAACCAACGCCGGGTTCCTTTACCGCTGTCTCGACAGTGAGCGTTTCCGGGACGGCGACATGACCACGGCATTTATCGCAGAGGCCGGGGATAGTTTGATCCCGAACTCCGAACCTGCAGACGATGTGTGGGCCGCCGCTGCGCTCCGCTTTCAGGAAGTGATCGAGACATCGGCGGACGGCGACGGATCGGGTTCCAACAGCCCTTGGGCGGTCGGCTCTGGCATTCGACTGAATGCCGCGCCGCGGCGTGAAATTGCGCTCAGCTCTGGCGGTGAGAGCCGAGTCCTGCCGTTCGACGAGCATGGGGACGATGCCGATGGCTGGCTGCACCATGCCGTGCCGATGGATCGCGACAATGCCTGGCTGGTGGTCGATCGAGGTCAACCCTATCGCTTCACCATAGCCCGGAGCGAGGGTGTTGCCGGCGGCGCTGCCTCGGACGGCGCTATCCTCTCCCCCATGCCGGGCAAGATCATCGCAGTCAGCATTGCCGCGGGCGATACGGTCGCCAAGGGCGACAAGCTCGTTACGCTCGAAGCCATGAAGATGGAGCACAGCCTGACCGCGCCGTTCGACGGCACGGTGGCCGAGCTCAACGCCGAAGCGGGCGGGCAGGTGTCCGAGGGCGCATTGCTCGTGCAGATCGAGGCCGAAGCGGAATAACGATGTGTTCCGGCGCAGGCCGGAACCCAGTCCCGGCGTTGGCCAAAAGCGTTCGCCTCGTCTGAATTTGGATCGCGCTAGAGTGTTTCGAAAAGATCATCCCAATTCGGGTTCATCTCTTCGATCACGCGCAACTTCCACCGCCTGTGCCATTTCTTCATCTGCAGCTCCTTGCGCCGCGCTTCCTGAATATCGTCGAAGACCATGTACCAGACGATCCGTTTGCATCCGTGCTTTCTGCTGTGGCCGTCGATCAGGCCGTGGCGATGTTCGTAGGCGCGCCGTCGCAAATCGCCGGTGACACCGAGATACGTGGTGCCGTTCCGATAGTTCGCCATCAGGTAAACATATCCGGATCTGGTCATGCCGATGGTCTATTCGCCGCGAATGTAGATTCCAACCGCGATGTCGGGACTGGGCTCCGGCCTGCGCTGGAGCGCATTTTCGCAGTATGCGATCCACGCGGTCACCACCCGCTGGCCGTTGACCTTTACGTCAAGCTGGCGGAAGCTGGTCGGCGAGAGGAGAGTCCCATGGCCGATTATCAAACCATCCTGACCGATCTTTCGGACGGCATTTTCACGATCACGCTCAACCGCCCCGAAAAGATGAACGCGTTCACCGAGCGGATGATGCACGAGATGATCGCGGCGTTCGACGAGGCCGATGCGGACGACGATGTCCGCGCGGTGATCGTGACGGGCGAGGGGGATCGCGCCTTTTGCGCCGGCGCCGATCTGTCGTCCGGCGGCGACACGTTCGATTACGACAAGCGGCTCGACCGCGATACGCCGATGCAGGAGGATGGCAGCGTCGACTGGAACCATCGCGGCGCGCGCGACGGGGGCGGGCAGCTGACACTACGGATTTTCAACTGCAAGAAACCGGTGATCGGCGCGATTAACGGCGCGGCAGTCGGCGTCGGCTCCACGATGACGCTGCCAATGGATATCCGGCTCGCCGCCGATACAGCGCGGTTCGGGTTTGTCTTCGCCCGGCGCGGGATCGTGCCCGAAGCGGCGTCGAGCTGGTTCCTGCCGCGGCTCGTCGGGATCAGCCAGGCGCTGGAATGGTGCTATTCGGGCAAGGTATTCGGCGCGGAGGAAGCGCATCAGGGCGGGCTCGTCCGCGGCGTCTATTCGCCCGGCGCGCTGATCCCGGCCGCGCGCGCGCTGGCCAAGGAAATGACCGACGAGAGCGCGCCGGTGTCGATCGCGATGACGCGGCAGATGCTCTGGCGGATGCTGGGCGCGGAGCATCCGATCGAGGCGCACCGCATGGACAGCCGCGCTATCTGGTATCGCGGACGGCAGGAGGATGCGAAGGAAGGCGTCGTGTCGTTCCTCGAGAAACGGCATGCCGATTATCCGAACAAAGTGAGTTCGGACATGCCGGACCTGCACCAATGGTTCGACGATCCGGAATTTTGATTTGTCCACCGGGACGAGCGGACCCGATTTCTTGAGAGGATAGATAATGAGCGCACCCCAATTCGATTTCACCGCCAAGAATGTCATGGTGTTCGGTGGCACCAGCGGGATCAATCTCGGCATCGCCAAAGGCTTCGCAGCCGCCGGAGCGCGGCTCGGCGTCGCCAGCCGGTCGCAGGACAAGGTCGATGCGGCGGTGGCGGAACTCGGCAACGATCTGGGGACCGCGCTGGGCTTCTCGTTGGATGTGCGCGATGCCGAGGCGGTGCAGAAGGCCGTGCATGATTTCGTCGCCGAGCGCGGAAAGATCGACGTGCTGGTTTCCGGCGCGGCGGGCAATTTCCTCGCGCCGGCGGCCGGGCTCAGCCCCAATGGGTTCAAGTCGGTCATCGATATCGATCTGCTCGGCACGTTCAACGTGCTGCGCGGCGCCTATGAAAGCCTGAGAAAGCCGGGCGCCTCGATCATCAATATCTCCGCGCCTCAGGCCTGGATCGCGATGCCGTTCCAGGTCCATGCCTGCGCGGCCAAGGCCGGTATCGATCAGGTCACCCGGACTCTGGCGATGGAATGGGGGCCGGAAGGCGTGCGTGTGAACTCGATCGCGCCCGGGCCGATCGGTGGGACGGAGGGCATGGAGCGACTGGCTCCGACCGAAGAGGCGGCCGAACATTCGAAGAAAGCCGTGCCGCTCGGCCGCTGGGGCGAGATCGAGGAGATCGCGAACATGGCGATGTTCCTGTCGTCCGATATGGCGGGCTATGTGTCGGGCGCAGTTATCCCGGTGGACGGTGCATCGTCATGCGGCCGCTCGATGGGCGGGTGAAAACCTTCTCCCATGGGGAGAAGGATATCGAGCCTTATGAGCGTAGCGAATTAGGCGCAGTTGGATGAGGGGTTTTGAGCTGGCCGATAGGTTACAAACCCTCACCCAGCTCGTTCTAAGCTCCTACGTCGCCAAGAACTCACAACCCTCTCCCCATGGGAGAGGGTAGTTCACCGTCCCCACGCGATGAAATGCGGATTATCGAAGCCGCGGTCGCGCTTGTTGTACATAAGCGGCCCGGCTTCGTTCTCGCCTTCGAGTACGTCCACGCGCCCGCCGGCCGCTTCGAGCACGGCCTGGCCGGCGCCCGTATCCCATTCCATCGTCCGGCCAAGGCGCGGATAGACGTCCGCCGACCCTTGCGCGAGCAGGCAGAATTTGAGGCTCGAGCCGGCTGGCGTGAAGTCCTTGACGCCGATCTTGTCGAGCAGCGCTTCGGTTTCGGGTGTGCGGTGGCTGCGGCTGGCCACGGCCGTGAGGTTCTTGTGGAACGATGATCGCGCCTCGATCTCGTGCGGATGCTCTGCGGTCGCGCGATCCTGTCCCGGTGCGATTTCCTGATAGAATGCGCCTTCGCCGCGTGCGCCGTAGTAAAGCTTGTTGATCGCCGGCGCATAAACAACACCGGAAATCGGCCGGCCATGATCGATCAGCGCAATATTGACCGTAAACTCGCCGTTGCGCGACACGAATTCGCGGGTGCCATCGAGCGGGTCGACGAGAAAGAAACGGTTGCCCAGTTCCGGAATGCGCCCCTCGGAGGCCGCTTCCTCGGCGAGGATCGGGATATCGGGCTGGGCGTCCTTCAAACCGGCCTCAATGATCGCTTCGGCATTCTTGTCGGCGGCGGTCACGGGAGAGCCGTCGCCCTTGGCGTCGGCGTCGAAATCGGTCCGGTAGATCGCGTCGATCGCCGCTCCGGCTTTCAGGGCCAGATCGATCATCAGCTCAAGATGCGTTTCGCGTTGCATAAAGCCGCCGGAAGTTTGCAGGGATGGGACGAAATGGGACAGTCTGGGACGCTTCGCCCGGTCAGTTCACTTGCCGTTCCTTGCCCTCCCAATAAGGCGCGCGCAAATCCTTTCGCAGTATCTTTCCGCTGGCGTTGCGCGGCAGCATGTCGATGAAATCGACCGATTTGGGGCATTTGAACGCTGCGATCTGCGTGCGCGAATAGTCGATGACGTCGTCTTCGGTCAGCTCCTCGCCGGGCTTCGTGACGATAACCGCCTTCACCGTCTCTCCCCATTTCTCGTCGGGCACCCCGATCACGGCGGCGTCGGCGACTTTGGGATGGCTGTAGAGCGCGTTTTCGACCTCGGCCGGGTAGACATTTTCGCCGCCCGAGATGATCATGTCCTTGATCCGGTCCTGGATATAGACATAGCCGTCCTCGTCCATGTAGCCGGCATCGCCCGTGTGCAGCCAACCATTCTCGCGGACGGTTTCGGCGGTCTTTTCCGGCTGTTTCCAGTAATAAGCCATATTCTTCGGCGATCGGGTCACGACTTCGCCGATCGCGCGAGCGGGCAGGTCGTTTCCGTCTTCGTCGACGACCTTGATCTCGCAGCCCGGCAACGCCCTGCCGGCCGAACGCATCCGCTCATTGCCGTCGGGATCGTGATCGTCCGGCGCGAGGATGGCGACCGCGCCTGTCGTCTCCGTCATCCCGTAGGACTGGACGAAGCCAGCATTGGGGAAGGCCTTGATGCAGGCGCGCAGCAGGTCGAGCGGGATTGGCGATGCGCCATAGCCGACTTGGCTGACGTGACTGGTATCGGTCTCGGCCATTTTGGGATGCTGAAGCAGGAACTGCAAAGCTGCGGGCACGAGAAAGAAACGCGTCACCTGCCGCTGATCTACAAGATCGAGAATTTCGCCCGGATCGAATTCGCGCGTGATCGTGCAGGCCGAACCGGCATTATAGGGTATCAGGCCATAGCCGGTGCCCGCGATATGGGCGACGGGCATCGGGATCAGGCCGGATTCGTCTTCGGTCCAATTGTCCCAGTCCGGCGTCTGGATATCGGGATCGCGGCCGAGGTCGAGGAAGTTGCCATGGGTGAGCACGACGCCTTTGGGATTACCGGTCGTGCCCGATGTGTATAGCTGGACGAGCGCATCGTCGCGGCTCGGCTTGGCCGGGGCGTCGTCGCCACTGGCTTTCGCTGCGCTATCGGTCAGTACAGGCACGTCGCCGCCATCCTCCGATGCCCAGAGTATGCGCACGGCGTCGATGGAATCGGCCAGCGCCTTGCCGGTATCGAGAAAGTCGGGCGTCGCAACGATCGCTTCGGCTTCGGCATCGGAAATGATGAACTTCATCTCGGGCTCGGCCAGCCGCCAGCCGATCGGAACGATGGTCGCGCCGACCCGTGCCGCGGCGAACAACAGGATGAAATACCAGTCGCTGTTCTTGCCGAGCCAGGCGATCCGCTTGCCCGAACCGAGATCGGCGCGCTGCAGCCCGCGCGCCAGCGCCTCCATCTTCTCCTGCACCTCGGCGAACGTCGTGACCCGGCCTTCGAAGCGATAGGCGACATGATCGGGCCGGTGCTCGGCCCAATAATCCGCCAGTTCGTTCAGCGTGCTCGCCGTATGAAGTTGATCCATTCCACTCTCCGATTACTTTATTCGGCCGATATTCCGATCGGAAACGATCGATTCTCGGCATGGCGTTGCCCGCTTTTGCGGTTTATGGCGTGCCCGACTTTGTATTTGGAAATTGGAGGAAAGCAATGCGCACGGTGGAGCATTTCATTGGTGGCAATGCAGCAGGCGGCGGATCGCGCCAGCATGATATCTGGGATCCGAACAGCGGTGAGGTACAGGCCAAGGTGTCGCTCGGCACGGGCGACGAGCTGCAAAAGGCCGTCGATGCGGCCAATGCGGCGCAGCCGGCTTGGGCGGCGACCAACCCGCAGAAGCGTGCGCGCGTCATGTTCGCCTATAAGGCATTGGTCGAAGAGCATATGGACGAGTTGGCGGCGCTCCTGTCGTCCGAACATGGCAAGGTGATCGCCGATGCCGCCGGAGATGTGCAGCGCGGCCTCGACGTGATCGAGTTCGCCTGCGGCATCCCGCACGCGCTGAAGGGCGAATACACCCAAGGCGCCGGGCCGGGCATCGACGTCTATTCGATGCGCCAGCCGCTCGGCATCGTCGCCGGCATCACGCCGTTCAACTTCCCGGCGATGATCCCGATGTGGATGTTCGGCGTGGCGATCGCCTGTGGTAATGCCTTCATCCTGAAGCCTTCGGAGCGCGATCCGAGCGTGCCGGTGCGGCTGGCCGAGCTGATGAAGGAAGCCGGCCTGCCCGATGGCATCCTGCAAGTGGTTCATGGCGACAAGCAGATGGTCGATGCCATCCTCGACCATGACGATATCAAGGCGGTCAGCTTTGTCGGCTCGACCGATATCGCCCATTATGTCTATCAGCGCGGCACCGAGAATGGGAAGCGCGTCCAGGCTATGGGCGGGGCGAAGAATCACGGTATCGTGATGCCCGACGCCGACCTCGACCAGGTCGTGAACGATCTGGCGGGCGCGGCGTTCGGCAGCGCCGGCGAGCGCTGCATGGCGCTGCCGGTGGTCGTTCCGGTGGGCGACGAGACGGCGGACAGGCTGCGCGAGAAGATGATCCCGGCGATCGATGCGCTGCGCGTCGGCGTCTCGACCGATCCCGATGCGCATTACGGCCCGGTGGTCACGAAGGAGCACAAGGAGCGGGTCGAAAACTGGATTCAAACCGGTGTCGACGAGGGCGCGGAGCTCGTGGTGGATGGGCGCGGATTCAGTCTGCAGGGCCATGAAAACGGCTTTTTCATCGGCCCCTCGCTGTTCGATCATGTGAAGCCCGGCATGGAAAGCTACAGGCAGGAGATTTTCGGGCCCGTCCTCCAGATGGTCCGCGCGAAAGAGTTCGAGGAAGCGCTCGCGCTCGCCAGCAACCACCAGTATGGCAACGGCGTCGCGATCTTCACGCGCAACGGCCATGCGGCCCGCGAATTTGCGGCGCGCGTCAATGTCGGCATGGTGGGTATCAACGTGCCGATCCCGGTGCCGGTCGCCTATCACACTTTCGGGGGCTGGAAACGTTCCGGCTTTGGCGACACCAACCAGCACGGCATGGAAGGCGTGAAATTCTGGACGAAGATCAAGACCGTCACCCAGCGCTGGCCCGACGGATCGCCCGATGGCGGGAACGCGTTCGTGATCCCGACGATGGGGTAGAACGATTGACAGCGTGCCTGCCGGAAGTTTGGGTCAATACGATCCGTCGTTGGGCGCTCAAAGAACCGTTGATCGAAGCTGTCTTTGTTTTTGGATCGCGGGCAAAGGGGACTGAGAGGGTCGACAGTGATCTCGACATTGCGTTGCTTGTTCGAGGAGCCGACGGTGGCGAGCGGCTCGCGAACTGGGTCTGCGAGGCTGAAGACTGGGCCGAGGAACTGTCAACAAGGCTTCCTGTCAAACTCGACTTACAATCGATTAATCCGGACGACTCGACCGTGGGTCCCGCTGTCGCGGAGCATGGATTATGTATTCTCGACAAGAGACTAAGTGAATGACGAATCGCCAACGCACCGCCTCCGCTTCGCCGTTCGAAAAAGCGTTCGGCTTCTCGCGCGCCATCCGCACCGGCGACCGCATCCTCGTATCCGGCACCGGCCCGATCGAACCCGATGGCAGCTCGACGCCGGGCGATGCTGCGGACCAGGCGCGGCGTTGCTTTGGGATTATCGAGGCGGCGATTGTCGAGCTGGGCGGGACGATGGGCGATGTCGTGCGCACGCGGATGTTCGTGACCGATGCCGCGGACGGCGATGCGATCGGAGCGGTCCATGGCGAGATATTCGGCGACGTCCGGCCAGCGGCAACCATGGTGGTGGTCGCGGCGCTGCTGCGACCGGAATGGAAGGTCGAGATAGAAGCGGAAGCGGTCCTATCGTGACTGTGCTCCTGCGCAGGCAGGAGCACAGGGCCAGCTGAACAATTCGCTTACAGCTTTGGGCTCCTGCCTGCGCAGGAGCACGGGATACGGCAACGGCTGGCGTTCAGGAGGCGAGAGGATTATGGAGCCGCCATGACACAATTCGACCTGACCGACGAACAGCGCCAGATCCAGGAGATGGCGCAGAAATTCACCGCCGACGAAATCACGCCGCATGCCGCCGAATGGGACGAGAAGCATATCTTCCCGCGCGACACGATCAGCAAGGCCGCCGAATTGGGCTTCGGTGCAATCTATGTGTCCGAGGAGAGCGGGGGCATCGGTCTCGGCCGGCTCGAGGCGGCGCTGATCATGGAGGCGATGGCCTATGGCTGCCCCTCGACCAGCGCGTTCATCTCGATCCACAATATGGCGAGCTGGATGATCGATACGTTCGGCGCGGACGCTGTGAAGGCGAAATATCTGCCCCAGCTCGTCACCTGCGAGCGGGTCGCCAGCTATTGCCTGACCGAACCGGGCAGCGGGTCGGACGCAGCGGCGCTCAAGACCAAAGCGGTGCGCGACGGCGACCATTATGTCGTATCGGGCTCCAAGGCTTTTATCTCCGGTGGCGGCGAGAACGGCGTCTATGTCACGATGGTCCGCACGGGCGAAGACGGGCCCAAGGGCATTTCCTGTCTCGTGATCGAGAAGGATATGGACGGCGTTTCCTTCGGCGCGTTCGAGAAGAAGCTGGGCTGGCATTCGCAGCCGACGGCGCAGGTGAATTTCGATGCTGTGCGCGTTCCCGTGGAAAACCGTGTGGGCGACGAAGGGGAAGGATTCCGCATCGCGATGATGGGGCTCGATGGCGGGCGGCTCAATATCGGCGCCTGTTCGCTGGGCGGCGCGCAGCGCTGTCTCGACGAGGCGGTGGGTTACACCAAGGAGCGCAAGCAGTTCGGCCAGGCGATCGCCGATTTCCAGAACACGCAATTTATGTTGGCCGATATGGAAACCGATCTCCAGGCGGCGCGGATGCTGCTCTATACGGCGGCAGCCAAGGTGACGGCGGGATCGCCGGACAAGACGCGCTTCGCCGCAATGGCCAAACGGCTGGCGACGGATAACGGCAGCAAGATCGTCAACGACGCGCTCCAGCTGTTCGGCGGCTATGGCTATCTGCAGGATTATCCGATCGAACGCTTCTGGCGCGATCTGCGCGTGCATTCGATTTTGGAAGGCACGAACCAGATCATGCGCATGATCGTCTCGCGCGATATGCTGCGGCAGTGAACCGCGTAAAACGACCCCCGGAATTGCAAGCAGCTTTGGCCCGGCTGATCGAATACCTGATAACGCGTACGTTATTCACAAATAAGACGGGTACAATATCGCAGCACGTGTCACGCGATGGGATATTCTACTGGCATTATAGCCAGACATCGGGAGAAGTTTTGCTGCGCTATCTATCTTCCATCGGAGCGGTAGTTTTTGAGGATCATATATATCGCCTCGCTATCCGCGCCGATGCTGTCGCTGGATTCTCGAAGCACGTCGTTGAGAAAGGGGCTGATGAGTCAGAGTTGATGTTTGCCCTGTGCACGACCGAGGATCTTAAGACGACGCGAAAGCCGCATTTTCCAAGCGCACATTCAAATGACAAGTCGATCGATCTGATCCGTGTCATGAATGATCTCGCGATGCTCGGCTATGCGGATGCCCTTTCAGACGGACAATTCGTTTGGACGGACAAAATAGCTCCTGCGATGCAGGCAGCATATGAATGGGACGAAGACGACGCCAGTTGGATCGATAAGCAAAACGAAGAGAACCAGAAATGACCTACGAAACCATCCTTGTCGAACAGCGCGGCGCGGTTACGCTGATCACGCTGAACCGGCCCAAGGCACTGAATGCGCTCAACAGTCATGTGCTCGATGAGCTGATCGATGCCTTTGCCGCGTTCGAGGCCGATGACGGCCAGCGTTGCGCGGTCCTTACCGGCTCCGGCGACAAGGCGTTCGCGGCGGGCGCGGACATCAAGGAGATGTACGACAAGGCGGCGGCCGATTTCTATCTGGAGGATTTTTTCGCCAGATGGACGAGCGATATCGTCAAGGCCGTGCGCAAGCCCTGGATCGCAGCAGTCAACGGCTTTGCGCTCGGTGGCGGGTGCGAATTGGCGATGATGGCCGATTTCATCATCGCGTCCGACAAGGCGAAATTCGGCCAGCCGGAGATCAATCTCGGCGTGGCGCCCGGCATGGGCGGGTCGCAGCGGCTCACACGCGCGGTCGGCAAATCCAAAGCGATGGAAATGTGCCTGACGGGCCGGATGATGGATGCCGAAGAAGCCGAGCGCTCCGGCCTCGTCGCGCGCGTCGTGCCGCATGACGATCTGCTCGAAGAAGCCATGAAGAGCGCGGAGACGATTGCGTCGAAAGCGCCGATGGCCGCGCGCGTGAACAAGGAAATGGTCAATGCCGCCTATGAGACGATGCTGGATCAAGGCGTCGTCCATGAGCGCCGCCTGTTCCAGATCCTGACCGCGACCGAGGACAAGACCGAAGGTATGGGCGCATTCATCGACAAGCGCGATGCCGAATGGAAGGGACGCTAAGATGACCACAATCGCCTTTATCGGGCTTGGCAATATGGGCGCGGGGATGGCCGCGAACCTCGCCAAGGCCGGCCATGACGTTGCCGCTTTCGATATCTCCGAAGCTGCACTGGAAACCGCCAAAGCCAATGGCTGCCGGATCGCTGAATCGGGTGCGGTTGCGGTGAAGGGCGCCGAGGCGGTCGTCACCATGCTGCCGGCGGGCAAGCACGTCAAAGCCGTCTATGTCGACGATGTGTTCGACCATGCCGAGCCGGGTACGCTGCTCCTCGATTGCTCGACGATCGACGTGGGTACGGCGCGCTATGTCGGCGAGCAGGCGGCGGCGAAAGGGTTTCTCATGGTCGATGCGCCGGTCTCGGGCGGGATCGCAGCGGCGGCGGGCGGCACGCTGACCTTCATGGTCGGCGGTACCGACAAGGCGTTCGAGCGCGCCGAGCCGATCCTCGACGTGATGGGCAAGGCCGTGATCCATGCCGGCGAGTCCGGGGCAGGGCAGGCGGCCAAGATCTGCAACAATATGCTCTTGGGCGCGACGATGATCGCCACCTGCGAAACCTTCAACCTTGCCCAGTCGCTGGGCCTCGATCCGCAGACCTTTTTCGATATTTCGAGCAAGGCGTCGGGCCAGAGCTGGTCGATGACGAGCTATTGCCCGGTGCCCGGCGTCGGTCCCGACAGCCCGGCCGATAACGATTATGAGGGCGGCTTTGCAGCCCCGCTGATGCTCAAGGACCTGAAGCTCGCCATGGAGGCCGCCGACGAGGCCGGGATGCGCACGCCGATGGGCGCCAAGGCGCGCGCCATGTACGAGCAGTTCGTGAAGCATGGCGGCGAGAAGAAGGATTTTTCGGGCATTATCAAATTCCTCGAAACCAGTTCGACGGATTGATAGAGACCGGCACTAGGGAAGGATCGCAGCATGGCCAAAACTGCACTCGTTACCGGGGGCACCGGATATATCGGCGGCGAGATCATCGACCAACTGCTTGCGAAGGGCTGGACGGTGCATACGACCGTGCGATCCAAGGCGAAAAGCGAGCAGCGGCTGCGCGACCGCTGGCCAGAGGCGGGCGACCGGCTGAAGATTTACGAAGCCGACCTGGAGGATGATGCCGGATGGGCCGAGGCGAATGCCGGTTGCGACGGTGTCGCCCATGTCGCCTCGCCCCTTCCGCTCGCCGTACCGGATGATGAAGACGAACTGATCGTGCCCGCGCGCGAAGGCACGCTGCGTGCGCTGCGCTTCGCGAAAGAGGCGGGTGTCACGCGTTTCGTCCAGACGTCCTCCGTCGCCGCGATCGCCTATGGCCATGACGAGAGCCGAACCGAATTCGACGAAAGCGACTGGACGAGGATCGAGACGCCGGGCGTCGCGCCCTATCCGAAATCGAAGACGATCGCCGAACGCGCAGCGCGCGACTGGGTCGCGGCGCATGCGCCCGATATGGAATTTTGCAGTGTCAATCCGACTGGCGTGTTCGGGCCCGTTTTCAATGACGATCTGTCGACGTCGATCGAGCTGATCAAGCGGCTGATCGACGGCAGCATGCCGATGATCCCCGAAATGGGGATCGGCGTCGTCGATGTCCGCGATGTCGCGAAAATCCATGTGTTGGCGCTCGAGGCGCCGGCCGAAAAAGTGCGCGGCGAACGCTTCGCGGCGGCCAACGGCTTTATGTGGACGCGGGAGATGGCCGAGGTGCTGCGCGCGCGGATCGGCGAAAAGGCGCGTAAGGTGCCCAAGCGCAAAATGCCCTATATCATGGTCGCGATCCTCGCCCTGTTCATGCCGGCGATGCAGCAGATCAAGAGCAATATCGGCAAGAAACGCGTCACTTCCGGCCGCCATGCCGCCGAAACGCTGGGTTTCGAATATATCCCCGCCGAACAGACGATCGTCGATACGGCTGAAAGCCTGATCGAGCAGGGTGTCGTTAAAGTCTGATCCGTTGATTTTCGCCGCCGTTCCTGCATGGTCGCCCCTTCTACTCCCTATCCCTCCCTTTCAAGGGAGGGATGACAGGGTGGGATGAGACGGCAAGAGTTCGATGCTCTTGTCGGCTCTTGCGCAACGAAACTCCGAAAGCGGCATCGAGCCGCTTTCTGC
>JBCBSD010000016.1:0-80891 GCA_039819365.1 Pseudomonadota bacterium | reverse complement strand
CGGTGGCGGGGGCGGGGGCGGTGGCGGTGGCGGTGGCGGTGGCGGTGGCGGTGGCGGTGGCGGTGGCGGTGGGGGTGGCGGTGGCGGTGGGGGGGGGGGGGGGGGCGGGGGCGGGGGGGGGGGCGGTGGGGGGGGCGGTGGCGGTGGCGGTGGCGGTGGCGGTGGCGGTGCGGGCGTGAGCGCGGCGAGCGCTGCTGGCAAGAGCGATTCGGGCTGTGCCGCCGCGGTTTGAGCGGCAGACGCTTCCGCTTCCTCGCGGGCCCGTGCGCGCAAATCGGCTTCGAGATCCGCGAGCGAGAACCGCGACGGCATCACATCGAGTTCCGTGTCCGCCACGGATTCCTGAGCCTCGGCAACTGGGCCAACGGGCGGTTCGGAAAAGCCCGGCTGCGCCGCAACGCCCTGCTGCTGCGGCTCCGGCGCGGGTGGCGGTGGAGGCGGTGACGGTGGTGACGGTGGTGGTGGTGGCGGCGGAGGAGGAGGTGGTGGTGGTGGAGCGGGTCTCGGGGCCGCCGGCGGCGGCACTTCGGCCTGCGCCACCTGCACGGGCTCGCTGCGCCCAGGCCGTCGTCGCGATGCGCCCTCGCGCGCGGCGACGCGGCGGGCGATTGCCTCGCGGCGTTCCCGGCGGCGCTGTTCGCGGCGCGTCTCGCGGCGACGCTGGGCTTCGCTGCGCTGCCCCAGGGCCTCGCCCTGCGGCACCAGTCCGGCGCCGGGCGTGCCCGCCGCGGCGAGGTCCGGAAAATCGGAGAGCGCATAGCGCGGCCCGTCGCCGCTGGCCGGGAAATTGCCGAAATGCACGGCCTGGGCCTTGCCGGCATCGCTCAGCTCCGGCAGCCGACCGAAATAGGGCGTGAGGATTTCGAGTTCGCGGCGCGGCAGCGCGATGGCCGCCGCCTCGATGGTTTCGCGGACATCGCTGCCGGTCAGTCCGATGACAAAGGCCCGCGTGCGCCACGCGGTCATATCTTGCGCACGCAGCAGCGGATCGAGCACTTCGAGCGCGCCCGCCCGATCGCCCGAAATGGCGAGGCTGAGCGCAAGCCGCTTGCGCAGATCGTCGCTCGGGCTGCGGCCCAGCGCGAGGCGGTAGTCGGCCTGGGCGAGCGCGGGTTGCCCGAGCAGGTCGTATGCCAGGCCGCGATCGCCCGCATAATCGATCAGCGGTGCGCCCAGGCGTTCGGCCTCGCGAAACTGCTGCATCGCTTCGAGCGGCCGTTCGAGCCGGACCAGCGCGCCGCCAAGTCCCGCCGCAACCCGGCCGTTGCGCGGACTAAGCTCGTTGGCGCGCACGAAAAAGCCAAGCGCCGCGTCCGCATCGTCGAGCGCGAGCGCCGCGGACCCCGCGCCGATCAGCGCCCGGGCATCGTTCGGATTGTCGGCAAGACGCGTGAGATTGCGGTTGAGGCTGCGCACCGCATCCTGCGTGTCCTGCGCCCGGTCCATGAAAGGGAAAGCGTCGGCATTCTGGGCGGCGACCGAGACCGGCGCACTCGTTCCCGCCAGCAACAGCGAGAGCAATAGCGCGCGCGCGCCGATACGATTTTTGCGATTGGGAACAGAGGCGAGAAGCATTGCGCCGCGATCATAGACGGCGTGTTTTCCGAAAGCACGGGCTAGATTCCGCACCGACGCGACAAACTGCATCGACGCGGCGGCGAACGGAAAGCAAACGGCCGCCCCGCCCGAAGCGGGTGCGGCCATCGCCGTCTATTGTGTCTTTACTGGTTGTTCTGTCGGTTCAGGAAGCGCGGGATGTCGAGCGAATCGTCTCCGCCGCCCGACGCCGCCTTCTTCTCTTCGCCTTCCACCTTCGCCGCGCCGCGCGCGATGTTGGACATCCGTTCGAACAGCGTGCCGCCGGACCGAGCCGGCTTCGCCGCAGGCGCGTCGTCATCCTTGGCGTCCTCGGCAATCCATTTGCTGCCGGCCGCCGGCTTGGCATCCGCATCGCCGGACGAGACGATATTGCCGGCATCGAGCAGCAGCTCGTCTTCATCGTCATCCATGGCCGTCGGTTTCTCCGCAGAGACCTCCTTCGGCGCGTCGCCCGCCGAGCGGACCGTAAATTTCGGACCGGCCGCGCGCTCGGTTACCGTGGGCGTCGGCGTCGTATCGTCGAACATGCGCGTTACCGCGGGCTCCGGCTCCGCCGGGGCCTCGGTTTCCACAGCAGGCTCATCCACTACCTCTTCGGCGTCCGATTCGGCAGCGATTTCAGGTGTTTCGATCTCCATCGGCTCGGTCGGCGCGGCGATTTCCTCGGCCTCGTCCTTCGCGAGCGGCACTGCTTCCTCGACGGACTCTTCATCCGTTTCGACAGTCTCGGCTTCGGCGTCTTCGGCCTTGTCGCGCGCCGAGGGGAAGCTGAACACCTTGGCCGGCATCGGCTGCGCTTCGCCTGCCGCTTCCGCCTCGATGCCGGTCGCAACGACCGACACGCGCAGCTTGCCGTCGAGATCGTCGTTGAACGCCGAACCCCAGATGATGTTCGCATCCGGATCGACCAGTTCCTTGATGTGATTGGCCGCCTCGTCGACTTCCATCAGGCGCATATCCTCGCCGCCCGTGATCGAGATGATGACGCCTTTGGCGCCCTGCATCGACACGCCGTCGAGCAGCGGGTTGGCGATGGCCTTTTCGGCCGCCTCGCGGGCGCGATTGTCGCCGTCGGATTCGCCGGTACCCATCATCGCCTTACCCATTTCCTCCATGACGGAGCGGACATCGGCAAAGTCGAGATTGATCAGGCCGGGCATCACCATCAGGTCGGTAATACCGCGCACGCCCTGCTGCAGCACCTCGTCGGCCATCTTGAACGCGTCCTTGAAGGTCGTGTCCGGATTGGCGATCAGGAAGAGGTTCTGATTGGGGATGACGATCAGCGTATCGACGTGTTTTTGCAGTTCCTCGATCCCGGAATCGGCCGATTTGGACCGGCGCGACCCTTCGAAGCTGAACGGCTTGGTCACGACACCGACGGTCAGCACGCCCTTCTTGCGCGCCGCTTCGGCGATCACCGGCGCAGCGCCGGTACCCGTGCCGCCGCCCATGCCGGCGGCGATGAAGCACATATGCGCCCCGTCGAGTGCATCGTCGATTGCGGCAAGCGTTTCCTCAGCGGCCGCCCGGCCGATCTCGGGCCGCGAGCCCGCGCCCAGCCCTTCGGTGATCTTCGGGCCGAGTTGAATCCGCGTGTCCGCGGAGCTGTGATTGAGCGCCTGCGCATCGGTATTGGCGACGATGAAGTCGACCCCCTGCACTTGCGCCTCGATCATGTTGGCGATCGCGTTTCCGCCCGCGCCACCGACGCCGATTACCGTGATTTTGGGGCGCAATTCGCTGACTTCGGTTCGGGTGAATTCGATGCTCATGACGTGGTCTCCCCTTGCGATTTCGCATCCTGATCAAAGCGTTAACAAATACTACACCAATATGACTCGCCGTTGCCAGCGAAAAAGTGCCGCGACTCGTGGATAAAGCTCGCTTTATCGCTCAATACTCACTCCTGAACGCAGCCATGAATCGGCGCCACAAACTGCCTTTCGCCGTGCGGTGCACGAGCTGAACCTGATCCTGCATCGCGCGGAGGTCCTGCGGCCCTTCCGCGGCGAAGCGGGCGAGCCCCGCGAGCGTCGCGAAAGCCGGCCCCGAATGCGCCTCCGGCAACCCTGCGAGCGCGATCGGCCGGCCCGTCCGGACCGTCCGCCCGAGCGCGCCCTGGGCGAAATCGGCGATGCCCTTGAGCTCGGCCCCGCCGCCGGTCAGCACGACCTGCCGCCCGACCGGACCGGTAAAGCCCATCTCGTCCAGTGCAGTGCCGGTCTGCGCCATCAGATCCTCGAGCCGCTCGCGGATGACGGAGACGAGCTGCGCGCGCGTTATCCGGGGCGCTTCGCCGCTTTCTTCATCGGCCTTGCTGGTAATGTCGATCATGTCGTGATTGTCGCGTGGGCTCGTCGTCGCCGACCCATGAAAACACTTGATCCGTTCGGCCTGGGCGCGGCGCATCGCGAACTGGGTCGCGACCGCATCGGTGATATCCGCCGCGCCGACCGGGATCGAGGTAAGCCCGACCAGCATGCCGCCGGCGAACAGCGACACATTGGTGACGCCCGCGCCAAGCTCGACGAGCGCGACGCCCAATTCCCGCTCCTCCTGGCTGAGACAGGCATAGCCTGTCGCGACCGGCGAGGCGACGATCCCGTCCACGCCGAGATAGGCGCTGCGCACGCAATGATCGAGATTGCGCATCGGCGAGCGCTCGGTCAGCACCGCGTGGATGTCGACACCGAGCTGGTCGGCATGCAGCCCGAGCGGGTTTTTGACGCCTTCCAGTCCGTCCAGCGTGTAGAGCGTCGGGTGCGCGTGCAGGACTTCCTTGTCCTCCGGATCGATCGCATTGAGCCCGGCCATATGGAGATCGCGGATATGCGCCTCCTCGATCCGATAGCCGCCGAGATCGGCCTCGATGGTCGTCACCTTGCTGACCAGCCCGCCGGCCGAAAAACCGACCCAGGCGCTGTCGATATTGGTGCCCGCAATGCGCTCGGCCTGTTCGACGGCGGCGCGGATCGCGGCCTCGGTCTGCTCCATATCGGCGATATAGCCGCGGCGAATGCCCTTGCTTTCGCGCTGGCCGGTGCCGAGCACCTGCAGGTCGCTCCCGTCCGGATTGCGGACGATCATCGCACAGATCTTCGACGACCCGATATCGAGTACGGTGATCAGATTATCGTTTCGGCCCTGTGGCATATCTTGTCCCCTCCTCTCAGGTCGCGTCCGAATTGCCGCTATCGCCATCCTCGGCCGGAACCGGGAGCGGTTCGGCCTCGCGATCGACGCGCACGACGAAGCGGTCCGGCACGCGCATGTCGAAGCGCCGGAAGCCCTCGCCCAACAGGCCGTTCTGGCTGTCCATCCGCGCAAAGCTCAGCAGGGCGCGCCCCGCATCTTCCTCGCCTTCGGGCAGGGCGAGCGTTTCGCCGGACTGGAACCGCAGGTCCCAGCGCCGGTTGCCGACCCAGGTCGCGCCGGACAGCATCGGCCGCAGCGCGGGCGCGCGATCCATCAGCGCTTCGAAACTCGCAACCTGACGATTGGCGCGTGGCCCGATAATTAGCGGCAGATCGGGCATCGCATCGAGCGCGACTTCCTCGAGTACTTCGCCCTCGGTATCGACAAGATAGAGCTGCTGCTCATGCTGCCACACCGCAACCGGCGTGCGTTCGGTGATCGCCACGACCAGCGTATCGGGCAGGCGGCGCGACACGCGCGCCTCCTGCACCCAGCTCAGCGCTTCGACACGTTCCCGGATCGCCGCGATATCGACATTCGGCATCGCCATGGACGGCTGGTCGAGCGCGACAGCATAGACCGGCAGCCGCTCCATCTGGTCGATGCCCTGGATTTCCACGCGTTCGACGGTGAAGCCGAGGCGGCCGACGCCCTCGCCGATCTGCCAAGCCGCCATATGCGGGAGGCGCAGCATCATCGCGCCCGCCAATACGGCGAGGGCGAGGACGCCGATCATCGTCCAGCGGCCGGTGCGGCGGATCGTATCTTCCTGCATCGGCAATACGGTTGCGAGCTGCGCGGAGAAGGACTGGCGCCGAACCTGTTTCGCGGATCTGCGTTTCACGGTCGCGCGCTTTTTCGGCGGGGCGCGCCGGCGCGTTTGTCTCTGGCTCATAGCGCTTCCTCCACTATTCGCTGGACGAGCTCGGCATAGCTCATCCCCTTGTGCCTGGCCTGTTCGGGAACCAGGCTCAGCGGCGTCATCCCCGGCTGCGTATTGACTTCGAGCAGGTAGAGCCCGGCCGCGCCCTTGCTCTCGTCCCAGCGATAATCGGACCGGCTGGTGCCGCGACAGCCGAGCAGGCGGTGCGCAAGCAGCGCGATCTCGATGCAGCGGTCCGCGATATCCGCCGGGATATCGGCCGGGCAGATATGGTCGGTCATCCCGTCGGTATATTTGGCGTCGTAATCGTAAAAGCCGCTCTTCGGCACGAGTTCGGTGACGCCCAGCGCCTCCTCGCCGATCACGGCCGTCGTCAGTTCGCGCCCGGGAATGAAGGGCTCGGCCAGCAGGGTTTCGAACTCCCGCCATGGCCCTTCGCTGTCGCGGCCAATCGGCGAGCCGTAATTGCCGTCATCCTTGACGATGGCCACGCCGACCGACGATCCTTCATTGGCGGGTTTCAGAACGTAGGGCCGAGGCATCGGGTCCGCCGTGTAGAGGGACTCGCTCTCGACGATCAGCCCGCCGGGCATCGGAATGCCGTGCGGCATCAGCACCTGTTTCGTCAGCACCTTGTCAATCGCGACCACCGAGGTCGCCATGCCGGAATGGGTGTAGGGTATCTGCATCAGATCGAGCATGCCCTGCACCGAACCGTCTTCACCTGGCGTACCGTGCAGGGCGTTGAACACGATATCGGGCCGGATACCGTCCAGCACCGTCGCAATGTTCCGGTCCATATCGACACGCGTGACCGTATGGCCGAGGCTTTCGAGCGCTGTGGCAACGCCCTCGCCGCTCATCAGCGACACGTCGCGCTCGGCCGACCAGCCGCCCATGAGAACCGCGATGGTGAGCGCCTTCGTCATCCGGCATCCCCCACCCGGCGGATTTCCCATTCCAGTTCGATGCCCGAATGTTCGAATACGCGGCGGCGGACTTCGTCGCCCAGCGCTTCGATATCGGCCGCCGTCGCGCCGCCAATGTTGAGAAGAAAATTGGCGTGTTTTTCGGAGACCTGCGCGCCGCCGATGGTTAGACCGCGGCAACCGGCTGCATCGATCAGCTCCCAGGCCTTGTGCCCGGGCGGGTTCTTGAAGGTCGATCCGCCAGTGCGCGAGCGGAGCGGTTGCGAGGCCTCGCGCTCGGCTGCGATCCGGTCCATCTCCGCCCCGATCTTTTCGGGATCGCCGGCTTCGCCCTGGAGCAGCGCATCGACGACCACCGCGCCCTGCGGGACAGCGGAATGACGATAGCAGTATTCGAACTTTTCGAGCGGCCAGGTCTCGACCGTCCCGTCGCGCAACACAATCGTCGCCTCGATCAGGATATCCTTCACCTCGCGGCCATACGCCCCGGCGTTCATGCGAACCGCGCCGCCCGCCGTACCCGGAATGCCGCGCAGGAATTCAAGGCCTGCAATCCCTGCATCGCGCGCCTTGCTCGCGACCGTGATGCCCATTGCCGCGCCGCCCGTGCGGACCCGGTTATCGTCTTCGATGCGAATCTCGGCAAAGCTCTTCGGCAACCGGATCACGACGCCGCGCACGCCGCCGTCGCGGACGATGAGGTTGGAACCGACGCCCACCGGCAGCACCGGGATCGCCGGATCGAGCTGGCTCAGAAATTGCGACAGGTCTTCAATATCGCTCGGCTTGACCAGCCACTCGGCCGGGCCGCCGCAGCGAAACCAGGTGAAATCGGCGAGACTGCCGCCGCGCTTTACCGAGCCTTCGAGCGGGGGAAGCCCCGTCAGCGTATCGGACATGTTCATGCCCGTGCCTCCTTTAACCGTTGCGGCAGACGCGCCGCCCAATGGGTGATGTCGCCGGCACCGAGACACAGGATCATGTCGCCGCTTTCGATTTCGTCGGCGAGCGCGGCGGCCAGTGCCGCTTCGTCCGCCACATTGTGCGCGGCGCGATGGCCGCGCTCCTTGAGGCCGCCGACCAGCGTTTCGCCGGAAATACCCTCGATCGGCTCCTCGCCCGCCGGATAGACGGGCGTCACATAGACGGTATCGGCATCGTTGCAGGCGGTCTCGAAGTCCTCGAGCAAGTCGCGCAGCCGGGTGTAGCGATGCGGCTGGACGACGGCGAAGACCCTGCCCGGAGTCGCTTCGCGGGCGGCGGCCAGCGCCGCTCGGATCTCGACCGGATGATGGCCATAATCGTCGATCACCGTCACTCCGCCCACTTCGCCGACCACGGTGAAGCGCCGCTTCACACCGCCAAAATCGGCAAAGCCGCTGGCGATCACATCGTCGGGAATGCCGAGTTCCAGCGCGGCCCCGATGGCGGCCAGCGCATTCTGGATATTGTGGCGGCCGGCCATGGGTAGCGCGATGCCCGCAATCGTGCGGGTCTCGCCGTCCCGGTCGCGCACGACGACATCGAAGCGGTTGCCGCCATTATCGGCCTCGATATTCTCCGCGCGGATATCGGCCTGGGCGCCGAAGCCATAGGTCACGATCCGGCGGTCGCGGACACGCGGGATGATCGCCTGGACTTCGGGATGATCGAGGCAGAGCAGCGCCACACCGTAAAAGGGCACATTCTCGACGAATTCGATATAGGCGTCCTTGACCTTGTCGAAGCTGCCATAGTGATCGAGATGTTCGGGATCGATATTGGTGACGATGGCGATGGTACCGTCGAGCTTCAGGAAACTGCCGTCGCTCTCGTCGGCTTCGACCACCATCCAGTCGCCCTCGCCCACCCGCGCATTCGCGCCATAAGCGTTGATCACACCGCCATTGATGACCGTCGGATCGAGCCCGCCTGCATCGAGCATCGCGGCGACGAGCGAGGTCGTCGTCGTCTTGCCGTGCGTGCCGGCGATCGCGACCGTGGCCTTCAGCTTCATCAGCTCGGCCAGCATTTCCGCGCGCCGGACGACCGGGATCCGGCGGTCGAGCGCCGCTTCGACCTCGGCATTGCCCCGCTGGATCGCGGTCGAGGTCACGACCACCGCCGCATCGCCGAGATTGTCGGGATCATGGCCGACGAACACTTTCATGCCGCGTTCGCGCAGCGCTTCGACAGCAGGGCCCTCGGCGATATCGGAGCCCTGCACACTGTACCCGAGATTGTGCATGACCCGGGCGATGCCGGACATGCCGATCCCGCCGATCCCGACAAAATGGATCGTGCCGATATCGGTGCCGAACCCCTTCATGAAACACCGCCTGTGGCCGGCTTCAACGCCTTGGGCGACCCCACGAACAGCGCTTCCCTGCCCCCGCCCTGGCCCAGTCGCTCGACAAGATCGGCGAGATCGCGGGTGGCGTTCGGATAGCCGGCGCTGCGCGCCCGCCCGGCAGCGTTCATCAGCGCTTCGGGCTCGAGGCCGAGTTTCTGCATCTGCTTGGCGAGTTCGGCGGGCGTGAACTGGGTCTGCTTGATCACGCGCGCGCCGCCGCTCGCCTGCATCTCGCGCGCATTGGCCGTCTGGTGATCGTCGGTCGCGATGGGCAGCGGGACGAGGATGGCGGGCCGCCCAGCGGTCGTCAGCTCGGCGATGGTCGATGCGCCGGCGCGCGCGATCACGATATGCGCCCAGCCCAGCCGCTCGGGCAGGTCGGGCAGATAAGTGGCGAGGTCCGCGGGTATTGTGAGATCGGCATAGCGATCGCGCACGCGCTCGATATCCTCTTCGCGGCACTGCTGGGTCACCTGCATCCGGCGGCGGAAGGACAGCGGCAGCAGCGCCAGTCCGTCCGGCACGACGTTCGACAGGATGCTCGCGCCCTGGCTGCCGCCGGTCACGAGCACGCGGAAAATGCCGTCTTCGCTGAGCGCGGGGAACGGCTGGGTGCGCAGCACGGCGACTTCGTCGCGCACCGGATTGCCGATCAGATGGGTCTTACCGAGATGCTTGTCCTTGAGCCGGCCGACTTCCTTATACGCCGCAGCGATTGCATCGACCCGTCCGGCCAGCAGGCGGTTGACCCGGCCAAGCACGGCATTTTGCTCATGGATCGCGCAGGGAATGTCGTCGGCCAGCGCGCCGAGCAAAGCAGGCAGCGCCGGATAGCCGCCGAACCCGATCACCGCCTCGGGCGCGAAACTCTCATAGAGCCGCCGCGCCATCGCCCGGCCGCGCCAGATGTTCTTCGCCGCGCCGAACCAGCGGAGCGGGTTTTTCGTCACGCGCCCGGCGGGCAGGATATGCTTTTCCTCGCCCTCGAACGTGCCGGGAATAGCCGCCCCGCGCTCGTCGGTGACGAGCGCGACATAATGGCCGCGTTTCTTAAGCTCGGTCGCAAGCGCGAAGGCCGGGATGATATGCCCGCCCGTGCCGCCTGCCGCGAGAACGAAGTGCCGCGCGCCCATCTATAGCCGCCTTTCCAGCGCAGGCAGGTGCGGATTGCGCCGCGTGAAAGCGAGCAGCAGCCCGAAACCGATCGACAGCGCGATGAGCGACGAGCCGCCATAGGAGATGAAGGGCAACGTCATGCCTTTGGATGGTGCCATATCCAGATTTACTGCCATGTTAATGAGCGCCTGGATCGCGAACTGCGTGGCAAGGCCGGCGGAGGCGAGCAGATAGAAGATATTCTCCTCGTCGATCAGCTTGACGAATACGCGCACGACGATGGCTCCGAAAATCAGTGCGATAGCCATGCAGGCCATCAGGCCGAACTCCTCACCGATCACCGAGAAGATATAATCCGTATGCGGTTCGGGCAGCCGGTATTTCATCTCGCCATCGCCCGGTCCGACGCCGAGGAATCCGCCGTTGGTCAATGTGCGCATCGCATTGTCGACCTGGTAGCTGTCACCCAGTGCGAAGAGGAAATTGTTGATGCGCGTCGTCGCCACCGGATAGAAGACATAGGCGGCCCCGATACCGGCAATGCCGGCCGCTGTGAAACCACCCAGTATCTTGGCCGAGACGCCCGAAATCATGAGCATCACGATCCACACGCTGCCGAAGATGACGGTCTGACCGAAATCGGGCTGCCGCATCAGCAGCAGCGCGATAATGCCGGTCAGGATCGCCGTGGCCCAGACAACCGGCAGGGTCGGATCCTGGGTCACGCGTAACGACAGGAGCCAGGCCGTCGCGACGATGAAGAAGGGTTTGAGGAACTCCGATGGCTGGAGCGTCGCCACGCCATAGCCGATCCAGCGCCGCGCCCCGTTCACCTCGTTACCGAGAAACGGCACGAGTAGCAGCAGGATGAAAAAGCAGACCGCCCCGGCGAGCGCAAAGCGCTTGGCGAATTCCTTGGGCATCGTCGAGATGACGAGCATGATGGGAATGCCCGCGCCCAGCCAGATCAACTGGCGATAGAAGAAATAGAGCTGGGGCAACTCAAACGAATCGCCAGAATAGCGCTCGGCGGCGGCCGGCGACGCGGCAGCCACGCCGATCAGCCCGATCGAAATCAGGATCGTGACCAGCAGCAGCAAGACGCGGTCGATCTCCCAGAACCATTCGCCGATCGGCCCCTTGTGCGAGCGGCCGATATAATCGCCGAAGGCGCGGCGCTGGGCGGCCGGGGCCGCGGTCTTGGCGATCGTGGATTCCATGTTCATGACAGGCTCCCCACCGCGGCGCGGAAATCGTCTCCGCGCTCCTCGAAATCGCTATATTGGTCGAAGGATGCACAGGCCGGGGACAGCAGGACGGTCTCGCCCGGCTGCGCCGCTTCGGCGGCGAGCTTGACGGCTTTGCGTATCGTTCCGCAATTGCGCACGGGCATCCAGGGTTTCAGCAGGCTTTCGAACATCTCGGCTGTTTCGCCGACGGTATAGGCGGCGCGAATATTCCCGAAATAGGGCTCGCATGCATCGAGATCGCTCGACTTGGCGCGCCCGCCCAGGATCCAGTGGATCGCCGGATAGGCGGCAATCGCCGGGGCGGTAGATGTCGGGTTGGTCGCCTTGCTGTCGTTGACGAACAGGACGCCGCCCTTGTCCGCGACCCGCTCCATACGGTGCGGGAGGCCCGGGAAAGTGCGCAGCCCCTCTTCGATGGCCTCTTCGCTTATCCCGAGCCGGCGTGCCGCGCTCATCGCCGCGATCGCGTTCTGGGCGTTGTGGGGTCCGTGCAGCGAAGGCCAGTTCGACTGGTCCATGCATCCGCCGGCCGAGATCTGGATCACGACACCGTAGGTTTCGCTTGCGATCTTGCGGCTCGGCTCGTCGTCGATCGCGATGATGCTCGCATGATCGGGCGATTGCATTTCGAACAGCCGAGCTTTCGCCGCCGCATAGGCGTCTAAATTCTCATAGCGGTCGAGATGGTCGGGCGTGATGTTAAGCAGCACCGCGACGTCGCAATCGAGGCGCTGGGTCAGGTCGATCTGAAACGAGGAAAGCTCGAGCACATAGACGCCGCCCTCGGGCAGTTCCTGCTCGCCGAGGATCGGCTTGCCGATATTGCCGCCAAGCCGCGTGGGCACCCCGGCCGTCTCGACGATATGATGGATAAGCGCGGTCGTGGTCGACTTGCCGTTGGTGCCGGTGATGCCGACGACCATGTGCGCCGGCAGTTCGGGCCGGGCCTGGGCGAACAGCTCGATATCGCCGATCAGCGGCACTTCGGCTTCGCGCGCCTTGTCGGCGATCGGATGGCGATTGATCGGTACGCCGGGCGAGACGACGACGCCGTCGAATTTGGAGAGATCGAGTTCCAGCGGATCGGCAAGCGTCGCCTTGTTCGCAACTTGCTCGCGCGCCTCTTCGCGATCGTCCCAGGCCGACACGCTCGCGCTCGACCGCCACAGATAGTCGACGACGGACAAGCCGGTCCGCGCCAGGCCGAGCACGGCATAGCGTTTTCCGGCAAAGGCGCGGGCGGGCATCATCTGAGCTTCAACGTGGAGAGGCCGGCCAGCGCCAGAACGAAGGAAATGATCCAGAAGCGGATGACGACGGTCGGTTCGGACCAGCCCATCTGTTCGAAATGGTGATGGATCGGCGCCATTTTGAATACGCGCTTGCCCGTGCGTTTATAGAAGAAGACCTGGATGATCACCGACAGCGCCTCGAGCACGAACAGCCCGCCGACGATGCCGAGCACGACTTCGTGATGCGCGGTCACGGCGATGGCGCCCAGCGCCCCGCCCAAGGCAAGGCTGCCGGTATCGCCCATGAAGACGGCGGCCGGCGGCGCGTTGAACCAGAGGAAGGCGAGCCCCGCGCCGACGATCGCCGCGCAGATGATCGCAAGATCCCCCGCCCCCGGCACATGCGGAATGCCGAGATAGGTCGCATAATCCTCGCGGCCCACCAGATAGATGATCATCATGAAGGCGACCGAGGCGATGATGACCGGCATCGTCGCAAGGCCGTCCAGCCCGTCCGTCAGATTTACCGCGTTGCCCGCCCCGACGATGACCAGCATCGCGAAGACATAATAGGCATAGCCGATATCGGCGACCGGACCGTTGATGAAGGGCAGATAGAGATCGGTGCCCGTTTCGCCGAGGATGACCCAACAGGCCAGGCCGGCGATCGCGAATTCGGCGAGCAGCCGGAGCTTGCCGGAAATCCCGGCATGGTGGCGCTTCGTGACCTTGTCATAATCGTCGAGAAAGCCGATCAAGCCGAAACCGAGCGTCACGAACAGGCACGCCCAGACCAACCGGTTCGACAGGTCCATCCAGAGCAGCAGCGAAATCGAGACCGAGACGAGGATCATCAGACCGCCCATGGTCGGCGTGCCGGCTTTTTTGAGATGCGTGATCGGACCGTCTTCGCGGATCGGCTGGCCCTTGCCCTGCTTGATCCGCAGCCAGCCGATAAAGCGGGGTCCGATCAACAGGCCGATCAGGAGCGCGGTCGCCGTCGCGCCACCCGCGCGGAAGCTCAGATAGCGGAACAGGTTCAAGGGCCCAGCATAGTCGAAATAGGCGGCGATCAGATCGAACATAGCGTTTTTCCACTGGCCAGCGCCTCGACGACGCGAGCCAGTCCAATATAATTGCTCCCCTTGACGAGCAGCGCGTCGCCCGTGCGAATCTTCCCCTCGAGACTCTCGATCACCGCCGCTGCGTCGGGCACATGGACGATGTCGATGCGGTTGCCAAGCGCGTCGGCCAATACCTGCATCGGTTCGCCGACAAGGACCACATATTCGATACCGGCATCGGCGATCGGACCGGCCAGCTCGGCATGATAGCGTTCGGCATCGTCGCCCAATTCGCCCATCGCGCCAAGCACCGCGATCCGCCGCTCGACCGGCTCCTCGGCGAGCGTCTTGAGCGCCGCCGCCATCGATACCGGATTGGCATTATAGCTCTCGTCGATCAGCAAAGCCTCGCCGTCTTCGAGCGGGATCGCGGAGCGCGCGCCGCGTCCGGGAAGGCCCGCCAGTTCGCTGAGCGCCAGCCCGGCCTGGGCGAGATCGCCGCCGACCGCCTCGACGGCACCGATCACGGCGAGCGAGTTCGACACCCAATGATCGCCGGGCAGGCCGACGGTATAAGTGAGTTCGCCATCAGGTAGCACGGCGCTGACGATCGTACCGGTCGTCGCGCGTACGGCTTCCACCGCCCGGATATCGGCGCCTTCGCCCGTGCCGAACGTCCAGATCGTCTCCGCATGGGGCTCGGCCCAGCCGACCAGCCGGTCGCGGTGCGGACTGTCGAACGGCACGAGCGCGACACCGCCCGGCTCCAGCCCCTGGAAAATCTCGCCCTTGGCGTCGGCGATGCCTTCGATGCTATCGAAAAACTCGATATGCGCCGGCGCGATCGCCGTGATCATCGCGACATGCGGGCGCACGATCCGGGTCAGCGCCGAGAGTTCGCCCGCATGGTTCATGCCCATTTCAAAGACGCCGTAGCGGGTATCGGCAGGCATCCGCGCGAGACTGAGCGGTACGCCGGTATGATTGTTATAGCTTTTGACCGAGCGATGAACCTCGCCCTGCGCCGACCGGTCCAGCGCCGCAAAAAGCGCTTCCTTCACACCGGTCTTGCCGACCGATCCAGTGACGCCAACGATCTTCGCCTCGGTCCGCGCGCGCGACGCGGCACCCAGCGCGTTCAGCGCCTCCATCGTGTCGGGCACGCGGATATGGGGATGCGCGCAGTCTTCGCTAACAACGGCGCCCGCCGCGCCATTGCCAAACGCGCCGTCAAGAAAGCGATGTCCGTCCGTCGTCTCGCCCTTCAGCGCGATGAAGAGATCGCCGGAACCGACCTCCCGGCTGTCGAAGGCAACGCCGTGCGCTTCAAAATCGCCATGCGCATCGCCACCCACCGCTGCGGCGATTTCGTCCGAGGTCCAAATCGCGCTCATGCCGCGCACTCCCGCGCCACGGTGACATCGTCGAACGGCAGTATCCGGTCGCCAATCTCCTGGCCCTGCTCATGGCCCTTGCCAGCCAGCAAGACGATATCGTCGGCGCCCGCTTCGGCGACGGCCGCGGCGATGGCCTCGCGCCGGCCGCCGATATCCAGCGCGCCGGGCGCGCCCTTGAGGACGGCGGCGCGGATCGCAGCCGGATCTTCGGAACGCGGATTATCGTCGGTGACGATCACATGGTCGGAGAGCTTGGCCGCGACCGCGCCCATCAGCGGGCGCTTGCCTGCATCGCGATCGCCGCCCGCGCCGAACACCGTGATCAACCGCCCCTTGGCGTGCCAGCGCAGCGCATCGATCGCCGCTTCCAGCGCATCGGGTGTGTGTGCGTAATCGACATAGACGGGCGCGCCTGCCTTGGTGATCACCGCGCGCTCCAGCCGGCCGCGCACGGGCTGGACGCGGGAGAGATTGGCGAGCGTCGCCGCGAGATCGCCGCCCGTCGCCCAGACAAGGCCCGCGGCGACGAGCGCGTTGTTCGCCTGATAGGCGCCTATCAGCGGGAGATTGATCGAGAAGCTCTTACCCTCGGCTTCGACGTCGAGCATCTGGCCGAGTTGGGTCGGCGTCCGGCCGACCAGCTTGATCGCTTCGCCCTTCTTGCCGACGGATATGCCGCGCACGCCCCGGCCTTCGATCGCCGCCACGACCTTCTCGCTCGCCGGATCGTCGGCCCAGACGATGGCCGTGCCGTCCTTGTCCACGACCTCGGTGAAGAGCCGCAGCTTGGCCGTGAGATAGGCCTCCATCGTGCCATGATAATCGAGATGGTCGCGCGAAAGATTGGTGAAGGCGGCGGCACCGACCGGCAGTCCTTCGGTGCGATATTGCGAAAGGCCGTGGCTTGACGCTTCGAAGGCGAGATGGGTCACGCCCTCGCGCTTGAGCCCCGCGGCATTGGAGAGGAAGGTGACGATATCGGGCGTGGTCAGGCCGGTCTTGGTTTGATCGTCCGCCGTTGTCACACCGAGCGTGCCGATGGACGCCGCATGATGGCCGGCCATGCGCCAGAGCTGGCGCGTCAGTTCGACCGTGGACGTCTTGCCGTTGGTGCCGGTCACCGCGACGCTGATATCGGGAAAGGGCGCGAAGAATTTCGCGGCGAGCTGCGCAAAGGCGCGGCGCGGCTCTTCATCGGTGACGCGCGCCGCGCCCTCGACCTTGGCTTCGGGCCGGGACACGATGGCGATAGCGCCGGCCTCCACGGCGTCGGGGATGAAGTCCTCCCCATTGAACTGCGCGCCGCGAAACGCGCCGAAAACCGTGCCCGGCGCGACCTTGCGATGGTCGATCGCAAAACCGGTGACCATGGGACTTTCTTCCGTATCCGATCCGAGGAGCGCGGCGAGCTTCATGACCGCTCCGACGGCGGACGCCAGAGCATTGCGCGCAGATGCGCGGTGTCGATATCCCGCGTTTCACTCGGGATCACGCCGAGCAACGGCCCGATACGCGATACGACCTGGCGGACGACCGGCGCCGCGGTCCAGCCGGCCGACGACGCGCCGCCCGTGCCCGCATCGCCGCGTGGCTCGTCGAGCATGATCAGGATGACATAGCGCGGATCGTCCATCGGGAAGGCGGCGGCGAATGTTGTGATGAGGGCATTTTCGCGATAGCCGCCGCCGCCGGCCTTTTCCGCCGTGCCCGTCTTGCCGCCGACGCGATAGCCTTCGGCATCGGCATTGCGGCCCGTGCCTTCCTGCACGATCAGGCGCAGCAACCCGCGCATCTGGTCGCTGGTCGCTTCGCTGAAGACCCGCTCGCCCGCGGGCACGTCTTCGGGCGACAGGCGCATCAGGGTCAGCGGGCGATAGACGCCGCCATTGACGAGCGTCGCATAGCTGTTGGCGAGATGGAGCGGCGTGATCGCGATGCCATGGCCATAGCCGGCCGTCATGATCGTCGTGCGCGCCCAGTAATCGGGCCAGATCGGGCGGCCGCGCACGGGCAGTTCGAAATCGACCGGATCGTCGAAATGCAGGTCGCGGAATACGGCCTGCATCCGCTCGGCGCCCAGTTCGTCGGCGATCCGCGCGGTCACGATGTTCGAACTGTGAACCAGCGTTTCCGGCACGTTCAGATAGCGGCGCTGCGGATGCAAGTCGCTGATCGTATGGCGTCCGACCTGCAGCGGTTCCTCGGCATCGTAGCGCCGCGAGATATCGGTGACGACACCTTCCTCGATCGCGGCGGCCATGGTGATCGGCTTGAAGGTCGAGCCGAGTTCGTAAAAGCCCATGGTTGCCTGGTTGAAGCGGGCGCGGTCGCTCGACCGGTTCGCGGCGTTGGGGTTGAAATTGGGCAGCGAGGTCAGCGCCAGCAGTTCCCCGGTATGCGCGTCGAGCACGATGCCGGCCGCGCCGATAGCGTTGAACCGGCGCATCGCGGCGGCAAGTTCGCTCTGGACCGCGGCCTGCACCCGGCTGTCGATAGAGAGCGCGACCGGCTCGTTGCGGCGCGCCGGGTCCATAAGCCGCTGTTCGAGCACGGCCTCCATTCCCGTGACGCCCTCGCCATCGAGATTGACCCAGCCGAGCACATGGGCGGCGAGATTCGTCTGCGGATAGAGGCGTTCGGGTTCACGCAAATATTCCATCGCCGGTTCGCCCAGCGCATTCACTTGCGCCACGAGCTCGGGCAGCGCGCGGCGGCGGAGATAGGAGAAGGTCCGGCCCGAGGTGAGGATCTCTACATATTCCTGCGTCGTCCGCTCGGGCATCAGTGCGTGAAGCCGGGGCGCGAGCTCTTCGGGATCGCTGATAATCCGGTCCGGGTGGATGGCGATCGACCAAGCATCGATGGTGCGCGCCAGTGTCACGCCGTTGCGATCGACGATATCGGCGCGCGGCGGCAGGTTGGGATTGCCGCTCGCCGCATAGGCTTCGCCGCCGCTGGCGAAGGTCAGCCAGCCGATCCGCGCCGACACGGCCACGACGCCGAACAATAGCAGCAGCATGGCGATCATCAGCCGCTGCTGGACGATGGGCTGCATTTGCCGCCGCAGGCTAACCTTGCGCACCTCAGCCGGTTTGGCGACGGGCCGGTTCATCGATCCGAGTTTTCCTCCCCGCTATCTTCGCCCGCATCTTCGCGTGCCGCTTCGCCGGCAATCGCGCCGCGCAGCTCATCGTCGAGAAAGGCTGTCGGCCGGCCGTCCGGACCTTCGGGAACCATGTAGGCGACCTGCTGGATCTGCGGTCCGTCGAGCATATCGGCGTCGGGCGCCTCGAAGACATCTTCGTCGATCAGGTTATCCTGGTCCGATTCGTCGGTCGCCGACGCCTGCTGGATCGGCGCCTCGGCGGCCGGTTGCTCGATCAGGCTTGCCAACGCCAGCTCGCTGACCAGAAACTGGCCGGGCGCGGGCGCGGTCAGCGTGAAATCGCGGCGGTTCCACACCTCGATCTGGCTCATCCGGCTGCGCGTCTGAAACTCGGTATTGAGCGAGAGGATATCCTCGCGCGCCAGCTGGATATCGCGCTCGACGGCATCGAGCGCGTTGCGTTCGGCGGCCACACGGTGGGAGATGAGGTAGCAGCTGAGCGCGGCCGAGGCGACGGCGGCCGCCCAGGCGACCGAGCGGAATTTGCGGGTGATGGTCATGCGGTGACCCTCCTCTCCATGGGCCAGGGCGGCGCGGCACTGCGCCGCGCGCTGCGCAAGGTGGCCGAGCGCGACCGGGGATTGCGATCGCGTTCCGCCTTGCCGGCGCGCTGCGCCTTGGCGGGTTTATCGAAACTGGGCTCCGGGCCGGTGTCGGCAACATCGGGCAGATGGCGCGAGCCGCCGGGATTGCGCCCGCTGCGCTCGCGCAAAAACTGTTTCACGATCCGGTCGTCCAGGCTGTGAAAAGTAACGACGGCCAGCCGCCCGCCCGGCGCGAGTATGGCTTCGGCGGCGTGGAGCCCGTCGCGCAGCTCATCGAGCTCGCGGTTGAGATGGATGCGGATCGCCTGAAAAGTCTTCGTCGCCGGGTCTTTCGGCGCGCCGGGGCGATGGCCGACGGCCTTTCGGACAATAGCGGCGAGTTCGCCTGTGGTCTCGATCGGCCGCGCCGCTACGATCGCCCGCGCGATGCGGCGCGAGCGATGCTCTTCGGCATAAGCATAGAGCGTATCGGCGATCAGCTCCTCGTCTGCGCTGTTGACGAAATCGGCGGCGCTTTCGCCGTCCTGCTCCATCCGCATGTCGAGCGGCCCGTCCGCCTGAAAGGAAAAGCCGCGCTCGGCGCGGTCGAGCTGCATCGAGGATACGCCGATATCCATCGCGACGCCGTCCACCGTATCCACGCCCTGTTCCGCCAGCGCCTCGCGCATTTCGGAAAAGCGGCGCGGCACGAGATGCAACTTGCCATCGCTGGCCTCGGCCAGCGCTTCGCCTTCGGCAATGGCATCGGGATCGCGATCGAACGCATAAACCTCGGCGCCGTTCGCCAGCATCGCGCGCGAATAGCCGCCCGCGCCGAACGTCGCGTCGACATGGATTTCGTCGGCCGCGATATCGAGCGCGGCGATGACCTCGTCGAGCAGCACCGGCTCATGGCGGGGATCGAGTTTGGGAACGACGGCGGCGCTCATAGCGAAACGCCTTTCTCGCGGCACAGATGTTCGAGCACACGCAGCAGTCGTTTGTCGCCCATCGCCATGAAATGGGAATAGGCGCGGCCCGGCGACCAGATGTCGAAATAGGGGCCGTTACCGGTGAAGAAGGCGAAATCCTCGATCCCGCCGATCTCGCGGAGCAGTCCGGACAGCACCATGCGTCCGGCCTTGTCGAACACGACGCGCTGGAGCGGCGCGAAAGTTTCGGTGCCACCGCCGTCGCGCCGGATCAGGCTCTTGCGCCCGCCTTGGGTCGTTTCGCGGGCGCGTTGCTCGCGCAACTCGCCGGCCAACGCAAAATACTCGGTCTCGTCGAAGCCCGTGAGGCAGGGCAGCTCTTCGTCTTCGGCGATATAGAGTAGCTTGTCGTCGACCGGCATGTTCGCGGCCTTGGCCTGTGCGGCGCGGCGTTCGACGGTGGCGCGCAGATCGGCCGGCAGGGACACGCGGCCCTTGCCGTCGACAGCATTCAACGCCTGCCCGCCAAAAGGAATTGAAAATTCCACGCCGATCCTCTCCCTCGGCGCAAAGCGTCCCCCATCGCTGAATCACGAAAATTCAACGTCGAACTTAATGTGTTCGGGAGCGCCCTGCCCCTTACAGGGCAATTTGCGTATCAAGGTTAACTTGGGGTTTCAATACCAATCAATGGGTATTTTAAGGGATTTTATGCCACTTCGAGCTCATACATTCTGCGAAAGCGGCGCAAAAGCAACGATGTTCTTCCTTTGTTTTTACGCGATGGGCAGTGTCGCTGCGAGCGCACTTAAGCGTACGAAATGAGCGGATTACCCGCGGGATCGCGCATCACCCTCTCGAGTCGGCGAATCCGGCACTTTCGAACGGCGCGATTCGGGCGTCTCAGCTCTCGGGAGTCTCGTCTTCGGGAAATTCGTTGACCGGCTCGACGTCGGGTTCCTCGACCGGCCCCGTCCCCGGCGCCACACCGAGTTCCGCGAGCGGCTCTTGCGGCTGTTCCTCCTCGATGGCCGGCGCGGTTTCATCCTGCGCCGCCTGCTCCGCCAGCGCCTCCGGCGTCAGTTCCGGCTCGTTGCTTGCCGTACCGGAGAAGCTCGCCGCGAGCAGAACCGTCAGAATGATGGTCGCAAGGCCGGTCGCACCGATACGAACGCGGTTCAGGCGCTCCTGGCGCGCATAGCTTATGCTGTCAGCAGGGTCCGGCATCCCTAACATTCTCCCGCGCCAGCCATGGCGGAACAGTGAGCCCCTTCTCGGCTAGCCACTCGGCATTATACAGGGTCGAAAGATAGCGCAAACCGCTGTCGCAGAGGATCGTCACGATCGTCTTCCCCGGCCCCATCTCCTTCGCCAGCGCCATCGCGCCCGCGACATTGATACCGGAAGACAGGCCGAGACACAGCCCCTCTTCCGACAGTAGCCGGTGCACCCAGTCGAGACCTTCGGCATCCGAAATACGATATTGCGTATCGACCGGCGCCCCTTCGAGATTGGCCGTGACCCGCCCCTGGCCGATGCCTTCGGCGACCGACGAACCTTCGGACTTCAACTCGCCATGGGCATAATATTCGTAAAGCGCCGCGCCATGGGGATCGCTGAGTGCGATCTGTACATCCTCGCGACACTCCTTCAGCCCCATCCCGACGCCGGCGAGCGTCCCGCCGGTCCCGACCGCGCAGGTGAAACCGTCAACCTTGCCGTCAGTCTGTTCCCAGATCTCCTTCGCCGTCGTTTTGATATGCGCGCGGCGGTTCGCGATATTGTCGAACTGATTGGCCCAGAGCGCATTGTCCGTTTCTTCCGCGATGCGGCGGGACTGATGGACGAAATGGCAGGGGCTCGAATAGGGCGCGGCGGGCACGAGAACGAGTTCGGCGCCGAGCGCGCGCAGCGTATCCATCTTCTCCTTGCTCTGCGTATCGGGCATCACGATGATCGACTTATAGCCCTTGGCATTGGCGACGAGCGCCAGGCCGATACCGGTATTGCCGGCCGTGCCCTCGACGATGGTGCCGCCGGGCGATAGCAGTCCCTGCTCCTCCGCCTCTTCGACGATATAGAGCGCTGGCCGGTCTTTCACCGAACCGCCGGGATTGGCGAATTCGCACTTGCCGAGAATTTCGCAGCCGCTGTCTTCTGACGGCCCTGCGAGACGGACGAGCGGCGTATTGCCGATCAGCGCGAGCGGATGGGATATAATGGTCATGGCAGCGGTCTACCCCAGCGGCGTTCCGGCGGGCAAGCAATCTTGGCTTGGACGGCGCAAAGCAGGGGCTTGGCGTGGCTGGGGCGCGGCGCCTATCGGTACCGCATGACACGCAAGTCATCCTTCGCTCCCGTCGTCGACGATCGGGTCCGGATTCTGATCCTCGGCAGCCTGCCGGGAGAGGAATCACTGCGCCAGGCGCAATATTACGCACATCCGCAAAACCGCTTCTGGGAGCTGGTCGGCGCGGCACTGGGCGTCGAGCTGCGCGCGCTGCGCTATCCCGACCGGCTGGTAACGTTGCTCGATCATGGCATTGGCCTCTGGGACGTGATCGCCGACGCGCATCGCGCGGGCAGCCTCGACAGCGCCATACGCGATGCGCGCGAGAACGACCTGCAGGCATTGGCGGCGTCGCTGCCGGCGCTCGCTGCCATCGCGTTCAATGGCCGGAAATCGGCGGCGACGGGGCGCAAACAGCTTGGGGATGCGGGCGCGGCCTATCGCCTGATCGACCTGCCCTCCTCTAGCCCGGCCTATGCTGCGATGCCGTTCGAAGAGAAGCGCGCGCGCTGGTCCGTGATCGGCGCCATGGCTCGCGCAGCAGGCTGAGCGGGCCGCCGAAAATCATGCGGCAACGCCCGCCAGGCCATGACGTTCGTCGAAACGTACCGGACCGTCATCATTCTGTAGTAAAAACACTGTTGACGAACGATGCTGCAATAGCGAAAAGCCGCGACATCATGAAAAAAGCCCTAACCCCCCTCGCGGTCGCCCCGCTCGCGGCCCTTATCGCCCTCGCTGCCTGCAGCGAACAGGAACCCGAAGTCGTCGGCGAAATGTCCGATCCGAACAGCGAAGAGATCGAAGAGCTCGATCCGGCAGAGCTGCCGCCGATGCGCGTGCGCGAAGCCAGCTTCCGCTGCGACGACAATAGCGTCGTCTATGTCAGCTTCTACACCAATGACAGCCAAGTCGGCGTCGCCATGGAACAGGACGCGATCCAGACGATCCTGCCGAACGAAGCCATGGCCGAACCGGCTGAAGGCGAAGAAGCAGCGGAAGGTGAGGAAGCGGTCGAAGCCACCGATGGCCCGCCGCGCTATTCCGGCGAAGGCTATACGCTGGTCGGCAACAGCGATGCCTCGAGCATTCAGTTTGCCCGTCCCGGTGGCAGCTTGCAGACCTGCGACAGCTAAGAACCAGTCGCTCCCACCAATTGCAGGGGCCGGTGGCGCAATCGCTACCGGCCCTTTTTTATTGCGTGTCTTGCCTTTTCCCAGATCGGCATCATACGAACCCGGCGGCGACCGGTCTATTCAGGTCATCCGCCTGATCAGCCAGCTGATCGCGCTCCAGACGTCAAGCGATGCGCTGGAACGTTCGCCGTCGACGCTGACGATCAATTGATCGAAACAGAAGAGCCGGCCACCTTAGGCGCGATCATACCCAGCCGGGTACCGCAACACTCTAGCGATAACGCGCCGCCGCCGCTAAGGCGCTTCGCATGTCCGATACTGCCAATGCGATCACATCCGAAATCGTCGCGGAGCACGGCCTCAACGAAGAGGAATATGCCCGCATCCTCGCCGCGCTCGACCGCGAGCCGAACCTTGTCGAGCTCGGCATATTCTCGGTCATGTGGTCTGAGCATTGTTCGTACAAATCCTCGCGCCGTCACCTGAAAAAACTGCCGACCGAAGGCCCGCAAGTGATTTGCGGACCCGGCGAGAATGCCGGCGTCATCGATATCGGCCCAGGACCAGCGGGCAAACCGCAGGCGGCGATCTTCAAGATGGAGAGCCATAACCACCCCTCCTATATCGAGCCCTATCAGGGCGCGGCGACGGGCGTGGGCGGCATATTGCGCGACGTCTTCACGATGGGCGCGCGGCCGGTGGCCAATATGAATGCGCTGCGCTTCGGGCGGCCCGATCACCCCAAGACACGGCATCTCGTGTCCGGCGTCGTCGCGGGCATTGGCGGTTATGGCAATTGCGTCGGCGTGCCGACAGTCGGCGGCGAAGTGAATTTCCACTCGGCCTATGACACCAACATCCTTGTCAACGCGATGACCGTGGGCATCGCCGATGCCGACAAGATCTTCTATTCGGCTGCGTCCGGCGTCGGCAATCCGATCGTCTATGTCGGCTCCAAGACCGGGCGCGACGGCATCCATGGCGCGACTATGGCAAGCGCCGAATTCGGCGAGGATAGCGAGGAAAAGCGGCCGACCGTTCAGGTCGGCGACCCCTTTACCGAGAAGCTGCTGATCGAAGCGTGCCTCGAACTCATGGCCTCGGACGCGATCGTCGCGATCCAGGATATGGGGGCGGCTGGGCTGACCAGTTCGTCCGTCGAAATGGCGACCAATGGCGAAGTCGGCATCATTCTCGACATGGACAAGGTGCCGTGCCGCGAAGAGGGCATGACGCCCTACGAGATGATGCTGTCCGAAAGCCAGGAACGCATGCTCATGGTCTTGAAGCCGGGCCGCGAGGATATGGCGCGCGCCATCTTCGAAAAGTGGGAGCTTGATTTCGCGGTGATTGGCGAAGTGACGGACACCCGCCATATGGTGCTCACCTTCGAGGGCGAAACCGTCTGCGACATTCCGCTTGGCCCCCTCGCCGCCGATGCGCCCAATTACGATCGCCCGCACGTCCCGACGCCCAAGCCCGAACCGCTCACCGATATTCCGGAAAGCAACGATATTGGCGCGGATCTGCTGAAGCTCATGGCCTGTCCGGACCTCGCCTCGCGCCGCTGGGTCTGGGAGCAGTATGACCATATGGTGATGGCCGACACGGTCCAACGCCCGGGCGGCGATGCGGCGGTGGTCCGCGTCCATGGCACGAATAAAGCGCTGGCGATCAGCACCGATTGCACGCCGCGTTATTGCAAGGCCGACCCTGTCGAGGGCGGCAAACAGGCCATCGCCGAATGCTATCGCAACCTGACCGCCGTCGGCGCCAAACCGCTGGCGACGACCGACTGCATGAATTTCGGCAATCCGGAAAAGCCCGAAATCATGGGGCAGTTCGTGGGCTGTATCGAGGGCATGGCCGAAGCCTGTGCGGCGCTCGATATGCCGATCGTGAGCGGTAACGTCTCGCTCTATAACGAAACCACCGGTGCCGACGGCAAGGCGACGCCGGTGCTGCCGACCCCCGCCATCGGCGGCGTCGGCCTGCTTGACGATATCGAGAAGATGGCAACGATCGCGTTCAAGGCGGAGGGCGAATGCCTGGCCGTGATCGGCGCCAATTATCCGGACATCGGGCAATCGCTATGGCTGCGCGAAATCCATGGCCGCGAAGACGGTCCGCCGCCGCGCGTCGACCTCAAGGACGAGAAACTCAATGGCGATATCGTCCGCCGGCTGATCCATGATGGCGCGGTGACGGCCGTGCATGATATTTCCGATGGCGGCCTGCTCGTCGCGGTCGCGGAAATGGCACTGGCCGGCGATCTCGGTGTCCAGCTCGATGCGATGAACACGGAATTCGCGTTCAACGAAACGCAGGCTCGCTATCTGGTGACCTACCCTGCGGACGCGCCGCTCGATCGGGATACGGTACCGTTCACGAAAATCGGCGTCGTCGGCGGGAACGCCGTCCGCGTGAACGGCACGACCATCTCTCTCGCCGATCTCCGCGAAGCCAATGAGCGCTTCTTTCCCGACCTGATGGGCCGCTAGGCAGCGCCTCGCTCAATCGCAAACCCGTGATCGATATCCTCCAGCCGCTGCTTCATATCGGCGGCCATGCGATTCTGCCGTTCATCCTCAGCTGGCTGTTGTGGCGCGAAAATTGGTGGCGGGCCGGGCTGATCATGGCGGCAACGATAGCGATAGACGTGGATCATCTGCTCGCCGATCCGATCTACGACCCCAATCGCTGCAGCATCGGCTTCCATCCGCTGCATACGGCCTGGGCGGGGCTTGCCTATCTGGCGCTGCTGGCGATGCCGAATTGGAAAATGCGCGCCGTGGCCGTCGGCTGCCTGCTGCACCTCGCCACCGATGGCGGGGATTGCATCATGCAGGACTTTTGACGTGCGCTAGGCGGGTTGCGCCGCTTCCGCTGGTTCCTGCGCCGCTTTCTTGCCGAGGATATCGTATGGATCGCGGCCCTCTTCGCGCAGGATGCGATGCGCCTCGTGATAGTAATGCGGCGCGCCGATATTGAGCCGCTCGCGCGCCGCCTCGAGCGGTTCGGCGAGGAGGTCGGTGATCGGCATCTCCCAGATGCGTGGCCCGGCCTTTCCGTGCCGCTTTGCTTCGTTGATCGCGCGGAAGATCGGCGCTTTGGTCCCGGTCACCTTCTTCATGTTCATACCACCCGCATAGGCGATGAAGAGATGGGCGAGCGAGGGATCCTGCCCATAGGTAAAGGCGAGCACGCACTGTTCGCCCAGACCGTCGCGCCCATAGCCGGTGAGGACGTGGAGCAGATCGTGCGTGTCCCGGTTCCGGTTCCCATACCATTGTATGAGATCGTCATAGCGCGGCTTGCCCATCTTCTTGCCCTCGGCAACGAGGCCCTCCGCCGTCAGCCCTTCGGCTTCCATGAAATCGCAATAGGCATGGCCGACGCTCCCTTCCGGCATCGCGCGAAGCCGGTCGTGATCGTCGAGAACGGCAGGCAGATACGGTTCGCGCGCATAGATGGCGCGGCCCCGCTCGCTCGTCCCGAAGCGCAGGGCATCATCGCGAAAAGACTGACGCGGCAGCGCCTCGAAAATCCAGAAGACCTGCTCGGTATCTTCCTTGTCCTTCAGCAGTTCGCGGAAATGATGCACCGCTTTGAGCGGCCGCTTGCGCAGCTTGGGCCGATCGGGATGCACCGCGATCGGCATTTCGATAGTATCTGGAGCCGCAGCCATGGTTCGAAAATGCTCTGTGCTGACATTGCTGTCAATAGCTGGCGCTGCCCTATGCGCGTCCGAAACGAACGGCTAAGGCGCGGGCCATGACCGATCATGACACTGTCCCCTATGCCGACCTGCCCGACTATTCCGACTCCGAGCGGATCGCACGGGCCAAGGCCTTTTACGAGGCGATCAAGACGCGGCGAACCTGCCGCCAGTTCAGCGATGCGCCCGTGCCGCGCAAAGTGATCGAACAGGCGATCCTGACGGCCGGCTCCGCCCCCAATGGCGCGAACCACCAGCCCTGGCATTTCGCCGTCGTTGCGTCACCGGACAAGAAGAAGGCCATCCGCGAAGCCGCGGAAGCCGAGGAAAAGACATTCTACGAAACCAAGGCCAGCGACGAATGGCTGGACGCGCTCGCCCCGCTCGGCACCGACGAGATCAAGCCTTACCTCGAAACCGCGCCCTGGCTGATCGTGATTTTCGGGCAGCGGCGCGGCGGACCCAATCCGGGCGACGACAAGCAGAATTATTACGTCACGGAGTCGGTGGGGATCGCCAGCGGCTTCCTGATTGCGGCGCTCCACGATGCGGGTCTCGCCACGCTGACCCATACGCCCAATCCGATGAAATTCCTCAACCAGGTATGCGACCGCCCGGCCAACGAGAAACCGATGATGATCGTTGTGGCGGGCAAGCCGGCGGCTGACGCCACCGTTCCCACCCATGCGCTGAACAAGAAACCCCTCGACGAGATCAGCTCCTGGCTGTAATATTCAACTAATACACGTAAGTCTCGCAAGCGAGGGAAGATATGGGCAGCGCAGGTCCAATGGACAGCCGGTTCGTCAGCCTCGATGTCGTGCGCGGTTTCGCCGTCATGGGCATATTGCTCATGAACATCGTCGGTTTCGCCATGCCGACCGCCGCCTATTTCACGCCGATCGCCTATGGCGGCGACGGACCGGTGGATGTAGCGGTCTGGGCGACCAATTTCGTTTTTGCCGACGGCAAGATGCGCGGGCTCTTCTCGGTGCTGTTCGGCGCGTCGATGCTGCTTGTGATCCAGGGCGCCGAAGCGAAAGGCGAAAGCGCCGCGTTTACCCATTATTCGCGCATGTCCTGGCTGTTGCTGTTCGGTGCATTGCACGCCTATGCGATCTGGTATGGCGATATATTGATGCTCTATGCGGTGATCGGTGGAATCGCCTTTTTCTTCCGCAATATGGAAACGCACAGACTGGTCATACTGGCCCTGATCCTGATCGTCGTACAGGCGATCTTTCTCGGGCTTATCGCAGGATCGCTCTGGATGCTGCGCGAGGCCGCGATAGCGCCCGATGCGGATGCCGAAATCGTGCGGCAATGGACGGAATTCGAAGCGCAGTTCGGCCCCATGCGACCCGACGCGCTCGCCGAAGACCTCGCCCGGTACCGCGGCGACTATGCCGGCATCCTCGCCCATCGGCTGGGGCCGGGGTTCTGGGAACCGATACAGGCCAACCTGACCGCTGCGCTCGACACGCTCGGCCTCATGCTGCTCGGCATGGCGGGTCTCAAAAGCGGTTTCCTGACCGGCCAATGGGAGCGTAGCGCCTATGCGCGCTGCGTCCGCATCGGCTATCTGATCGGCTTGCCGCTGCTGACCGCACTGGCCTTCGCCATCATCGCCAGCGGCTTCGAGCCGGTCACTCTGTTCCTGCTCGATTTTGCCGGACAGGTACTGATCAACCCGGCCGTCATCCTCGCCCATGCCGCGCTCATTCTCTTCTGGGTCAAGTCGTCTGTTGGCAGCGCTCTTATCGACCGGGTCGCGGCCACCGGTCGCGCCGCCTTCACCAATTATCTCGGTACGAGCATCGTCTGCACGACGATCTTCTACGGCTATGGTCTCGGCCTGTACGGTGAGTTGAGCCGGGCGGCGCTCTATATTGTCGTGCTCGGCGTCTGGGCGCTGATGCTGCTCTGGTCCAAGCCCTGGCTGGACCGGTTCCGCTACGGCCCGCTCGAATGGCTGTGGCGCACGCTTGCACGGCGGGAATTGCAGCCGATACGAAAATAGCCGGACGGCCATTTTTACTATTGCGAATTAATCTCAATAGACGTAGCACGTCCATATGGTTGTTTGCATCTGCAACGCGATTCGCGAGAAAGACCTGCGGGACGCCGCGAAAAAGGGGGCATCCACCCCCTGTTCCGCTTATGCGCAAATGGGGTGTAAGGCGCGCTGCGGACAATGCGTGTCGTTCGCACGGGAGATCCTCCGGTCCGAAACTGCAACTGCCTAGCAAAACCATCTGAAAGCACTGGAAAACTGCGGTTTTTGGGCTTCTCCTTTGTCCGCGCCATCGCTATATAGCGTCGGACAGACAAGGAGATCCGGTATGAAAGGTGACGAAAAAGTCATCGAGTTCCTCAACGAGGCGCTGAAGAACGAACTGACGGCGATCAACCAATATTTCCTGCATTACCGGATGCTCGATAATTGGGGCATCTCGAAGCTCGCCAAATTCGAATATGAAGAATCGATCGACGAGATGAAGCATGCGGACCAGTTGACGGAACGCATCCTGTTCTTGGACGGGCTGCCCAATTTGCAGTTGCTCGGCCGTTTGCGCGTTGGCGAGAGCGTCGAGGAAATCCTCAAGGCCGACCTCGAACTGGAGCATGACGCCATCCCGCTGCTGCGCGATGCGATCGAACATTGCGAAAAGGTACGCGACTATGTCAGCCGCGATCTGTTCGCATCGATCCTCCAAAGCGAGGAAGACCATGTCGACACGCTCGAAGAGCAGTTTGACATGATTGAGCGGATGGGAATCGAGAATTACTGCCAGATTCAGTCGGAACCGGCCCCAGAAGGCTGATTTGCGCGACTAGAGCCGGCCGAACTTCTGGTTCGCGACCGCCGGCTCGTCGGTGTCGTGACGGCGTTGCACGAGCGGATTGGTCGCCTCTTCCAGGCTCGCCATAGTCGCGTCGAATATCGGGCGCAGCTGGGCGGCGTCAGGCACAAGCTCTTCCGGGGTCTGTTGGATTTCGACGAGGTGGCGCGCGGTCATCTCGATCTTTTCCGCGATTTCGCTCAGCGGATGAGCACCGAACTGCAGCGCCTCGGTCTTCAGAGTGTGCGCCGGCACGACGAGCGCCGCGCTGACGCGCTCGCGCATAGCCCGTTCGATCGCTTCAACCGATTTGACACCATCTTCGCTGAAATAACGCAATATGCGCGCGAAGTTCGCGCCCAGTTCCTCGCGAACCGCGTCGAACTCGGTCCAGTCGACCAGATTCATTTTCTCGAACGACACCATTTGCGTCCTTATCACATACCCCGGTCCGGCCATAGCGGGCGAGCGTAAACAACAGGTTTACCGCGATGTTCGAAAAGGCGGAGTGGAAGCGATCATGCGGCGAACCGACATGCCAAACGGCTTTACTATCGCGAAACGCGCCAGCCCGGGCCGATTTCTGTCTCGAGTGCGTCGATCCTCCAGCCGCGTTCATCGGCCAGTGCCGCGAGTTCGGACGGGGCGATCGGATCGTCAGCAACGATTATCGCCGCCTCGCTATCGCGCATCGTCCGCGCCAGGCGAAGCGCCGGCCAGGGGCATTTCAGCCCGCGCGCATCGATATCGACGGCAGAGCTGCCGATAGCCGCAGCGTCAGGCATCGCCGCCGGCCCGATAGGGGTTTTTCGGCGCCCGCATGGTGAGCCGCACCGGTACCGCGCCGAAGCCGAGCTCGTTGCGAATACCGTTCAGCAGATAGCGTTGATAGCTCATCGGCAACTGATCGACCCGGGTGCCGAACAACACGAAGCTGGGCGGGCGCGTCCGCGTCTGGGTGATATAACGCAGCTTGATCCGCCGGCCCTTGGGCGCAGGCGGCGGGTTACGCTCAAGAGCGTCGCGGAACCAGCGGTTGAGCTCGCCTGTGGATACGCGCCGCGACCAGGATTCGCGCGTCGCAAACGCCGTTTCCATCAGATGATCGATGCCCTTGCCCGTCTCTGCGGAGATCGAGACGAGCGGCACGCCGCGAACCTGCGCCAGCCCTTCGCCGAGCGCGGTTTCGATGCCTTCGAACAGCGCCTTTTTGTCCGCCGCCACGTCCCATTTGTTGATCGCGACGACGATTGCGCGCCCTTCCTGGATCACATGATCGGCGATCTTCAGATCCTGTAACTCGAGACCCTTGGTCGCATCGAGCAGCAGGACGACGACCTCGGCGAAATCGACGGCCCGGAGGCCGTCGGCGACCGAGAGTTTTTCAAGCTTGTCATTCACCTTGGCGCGTTTGCGCATACCGGCGGTGTCGATCAGTTCGACCGGCCGCCCCTGCCATTCCCAGGGGACGACAATGGAATCGCGCGTGATACCGGCTTCCGGCCCAGTGATGAGGCGATCCTCGTCCAGCATCTTGTTGATCAGCGTCGATTTCCCCGCATTGGGGCGGCCGACGATGGCCAGCTTCAGCGGGCCATTCTCGTCCGCATCAGCTTCATCTTCGCCAGCCATGTCCCGCTCGACATGCGGCTGCAGCACGGAAAACAGCTCGGCCAGGCCCTCGCCATGCTCCGCGCTCAGCCCGACCGGATCGCCCAGTCCGAGGCTGTAGCTTTCGTAAAGCCCCGCCTCGCCCGCATTGCCCTCCGCCTTGTTGCCGACAAGGATCACGGGCGTTTCGGTGCCGCGCAGCCAGCGCGCGATCTCTTCGTCGAGCGGCGTCAGACCCGCACGCGCATCGAACAGGAACAGGGCGGCATCGGCGTCCTCGATCGCGCGCTCGGTCTGCTGGCGCATCCGCCCCGGCAGGCTCTTGGGGTCTTCGTCCTCATAGCCGGCCGTATCGATCACCCGGAAATCGAGGCCGAACAGATGCGCATCGCCCTCGCGCCGATCGCGCGTGACGCCGGGCCGATCGTCGACCAGCGCCAGCTTCTTACCGACGAGCCGGTTGAACAATGTGGATTTGCCGACATTGGGGCGGCCGATAATCGCGATGACGGGCAGCCGCTCCATGGCTTATGGGCCTTTCCGTGCCGTCAGCGCCAGGCGCTCAGCTCGCCATCATTGTCGAGCAGATACAGCGTGTTATTGGCGACGACCGGCGGCAGATCGACGCCTTCGTCCAGCTCCTCGATCCGGTTCACCGCGCCGGTCGCCGGATCGATAAAGGCGAGATGCCCGCGGCTCGATGCGAGGATAAGCTGGCCGCCGGCGAGCACCGGTCCGCGCCAGAAAATCGGCCCCTTGCGGTCTTCCTCGTCGCGATAGCGCTGCAACTGACTGATCCAGCGGATGCGGCCATTGGCACGCGCAATGGCGACAACCCGCGCATCGTCGGTCACGGCGAACATCCAGTCGCCGGCAATCCAGGGCGTCGAGAGGCCGCCAGCATTGAGCTCCCAAAGGCGTTCGCCGGTAATCAGCCGGAGCGCAACCATGCGCCCGCCCTGGCCGACGGCATAGACGAAACCGCTGTCAATCACCGGGCTCGCATCGATGTCCGACAGGGTCGAAACCGATGTCGAGATGCTCGTTCGATTGAGCCCATCCTGCCAGACGATCTGGCCGTTTTCGTAGCGATAGGCGATCAACTCGCCGGACGAGAACCCCGCGACCATCGTGCCCTGCGCCGATGCGGGGGCGGCAACGCCGAATACGCCGGACACTTCGAGCGTGCCCGAGACGCTCCAGCGCGTCTCGCCATTGGCCGGATCGAGCGCGAATACCTGGTTGTCCTGGGTCAGGACATAGACATTGTTGTTCGCGATCGTCGGGGCACCGCGCAGCGGGCCGCCGGGGCGCACTTTCCAGATCTGGCTGCCGTCCGCGACATTGAGCGCGCCGGCATAGCCGACGCCGTTGGTAACATAGAGGCGATCGCCCGAAACGCTGACGCCGCCGCCGAACAGCGCGGATTCGCCGTCGATTTCCGTGCCGAACCGCATCGACCAGACTTCGCCCCCGGTCTGCGCGTCGAACGCACGGACCGTGGCTTCGGTGTCGATCGTGTAGACGCGCCCATTGCTGACGACAGGCGCCGCCGCCAATCGCGCGCGCGATCCGCCGCCATCGCCGATCGAGACCGACCAGGCGCGCGTGGGCGTGCTGCTCAGGGCCAGATGGCCGAGCGACTTGCTGGCGCTGCCGCCCGGCTGGACCCAGCCGGCATTGACCGTTGGCGCGGGCAGGACGACCGGTACGGTCGCGATCTGCGGATCGGCCTGCACATCGTTTTCCGAGACCAGGATCGGCGTACGATTGCCGATCGTCGGCGTCGCATCGCCATCGCCGCGGAAAAGGCCGCAGCCGCTCAGCGCGAGCGCCACACAAATGGGAATTACAATACGCATCATGGGGTCGGTTCCTCCGCTGCATCCGGCGCCGCCAATCGGCCCGGCACAGCTTGTTCTTCTTCGATTTCCACCGGTTCGTCCGGCACCGCATCCACGCCCAATACACCGGCCATCTGAACCGCACGTGTCCGAAGCGTTTCCGGGACGGTTTCGTCATTCGCGATTTGCGCGAACATCGCACCGGCCTGGTCATTATTGCCCTGACGCATCATCGCCACCGCCGTTAGCTCGCCGGCGCTGCCGAACCAGGGATTGCCGGGTTGGGCGAGGCCCGCCATCCGGTCGATAATCGCTTGCGGCTCCATGCCTTCGAACTCGATGGCCGTCTGGCGGATCAGCGCCAGATCGCGGAACTGCTGCGGCAACCCGTCATCGGCGACGATCGCGCCGAACCGCTCGACCGCCGCGGCGCTTTGCCCGTTCTGGAGCGCCAGCGCGGCCTGGGTTAGCATCGCCTCGGCGCGGATGACCGGGCGGCGCGATTCCGCCAGCGTGGCAAGCGTCGCATCGACGTCGTCCGGCGTCCCCTCGTTCAGGTCTTCGAGGAGCTGCGCAAGCTGTTCGGTCTCGGCCTGCGCTGCGGCGGTCTGCTGGTTGGACCAGTAGAGCCAGCCGCCAAAGGCCGCGAGGCCGAGGACCACGAGAATGGCGATCCATTTGCCCCAGCGTTCCCAGAAAAAGACCGCCTGTTCCTTGCGGACTTCCTCGTCCACTTCGCGCATGAATGCGGTGTTATCTTGCGGCGCAATCGCCAACTTTCGTCTCCAGATCGTTATGGCGGCGGACCTTAGCGGCGCGCTTGGCCAAGGGAAAGTAATTGTGAACCACGCTTGGGCGCGGTTTTTCGATTTTTGGGATGGCCCTATTTCTTCGGTTGGTAGGTCTGGGCGTCCTCGGGAAAGCTGCGGCTGCGGACCTCGGCGGCATAGCTTTCGACGGCCTGGGTGACCTGCGACGCCATATCGTGATATTTCTTCACGAAACGGGGCACCCGGTCGAACAGGCCCAGCATGTCCTCGGTCACGAGTACCTGGCCGTCGCATTGCGCCGATGCGCCGATCCCGATCGTGGGACAGGCGACCGCCTGTGTCGCCTCGATAGCGATCTGTTCGATCACGCCTTCGATGACGATGGAAAAGGCCCCGGCCTCGTCGATGGCCCTTGCGTCGGCGATCACCTTGGCTGCCGTCGCCTCGTCGCGGCCCTGCACTTTGTGCCCGCCCAATATGTTCACCGCCTGCGGGGTCAGCCCGACATGGCCCATGACCGGAATACCGCGCGCGGACAGGAATGCGACGGTTTCGGCCATCGCCTCTCCGCCCTCCATCTTGATCGCGGCGGCGCCCGTTTCCTTCATCACGCGCGTCGCCGAACGGATCGCATGATCGGGGCTTTCCTCGTAGGACCCGAACGGCATGTCGACGATGACGAGGCTGTGATAGCTGCCGCGGACAACCGCCGCGCCGTGCGCGATCATCATGTCGAGGCTGACCGGGATCGTCGAATCCAGGCCGTACACCACCTGCCCGAGAGAATCGCCGACGAGTAACATATCGCAATGCGGATCGAGCAGTTGCGCGGTACGAACCGTATAGGCGGTGAGCATGACCAGCGGCTCGCCGCTCTTGCCGTCCGTCTTGCGGCCCCGGATCGCGGGAACCGTCAACCGTTTCATCGGCTTGGGCGTCGGATGCGCGCGGTCGGTTTTCGTATCGAGGGTGTAGGTCGTGGACATGGCACTGGCATTTAGCGCCGCGCCGCGCGAATGGCCAGCATAGCGCATTTGAACCGGAAGGCCTTTCGTGCGTTAAGGGTTCGGCGAAAAGGAAATGAAGCGAATGGACTGGCGATCATTATTGTTCTGGCTGGTGGCCATCCTGGCCGGCGCCGTCATTGTCGTGACGCTGCTGAGCGCCATCGAATCCAGTCGCTGGTGGATCCGGGTGTGGGATTTTCCGCGCTTCGCTATTTTCACCACTGGCGCGGCGATATTTGTCGCCATGCTGTTTATCCCGGCCCCCGGGCGACTAGCGCTGCTTCCGTTGCTTGGCCTCGCGCTGGCTTTCCAGCTCTGGAATATCTTTCCGTACACGCCGCTCGCGTCGAAACAGGCCGAGCAGGCGCGACTGGAGGGCGATGAGCGGGACCGCCATTGCGTCACCATGCTCAGCATCAACGTCTATATGCGCAATCGCGATTACGACCGGACGCTGGCGCTGATCGAGGAGATAGAGCCGGACATCCTGCTGCTGATGGAGACCGACGATCGCTGGCTATCGGCGATGCAGCCCGCGCTGGAGCGCTATGCGCACCGGTTCGAGGCCCCGCTTTCCAACGAGTATGGCAAGATACTGGCGACGAATCTCGCGATTGAGAGCGGCCATATCGTCAACCTCACCGATCCGGGCACGCCGTCTGCCCATGCCATCATGCGAACACCGGGCGGGAAGCGCTTCCGCCTCGCCGCACTGCATCCGCGTCCGCCGCTGCCGGGCGACGATACCGAAGCGCGCGATGCCGAACTCATCATCGCGGCACGTCTCGTGCGCAGCAGCGAGCTTCCGGCAATCGTCATCGGCGATTTCAACGATGTTGGCTGGTCGCACACATCGCGGGTCGCGCGCCGTATCGGCGGCTATGTCGATCCGCGCATCGGGCGCGGTTTCTACGCGACCTTCCCCGCCTCCTGGCCCGCTTTTCGCTGGCCGCTCGACCATGTTTTTTTCACCGAGGATTTCGCCCTGATCGATATGCGGATCGAACGGCCGGTCGGATCCGATCACCTTCCGGTCTATGCGGAAATTTGCCTGTCACCCGAACTGGGCGAAGCGCTCAACGAACCCGCCGAACCGAACAGTGGCGATTTCGAGCAGATGGAAGAGACCATCAACACCTATCGCGAAGACCAAATCTGGAGTGCGGATTCCGAAGGCTGACCGTATAGCCGAACGATATGCGCGGTGCTCTTATTCCGGCTCCAGCCCGAGCGCCGTTTCATATTCGCCACCCTTGAAGCCGACGATCAGCGGGCCTTCGCTTTCCAGCACCGGCCGTTTGATCATCGAGGGGTGCGAGAGCATCAGCGCGACGGCGATATCCTCGTCGACATCGGCCTTCATCTCGTCGGGCAGTTCGCGAAAGGTCGTGCCGCGCTTGTTGAGCAGCAGCTCCCAGCCGACCTCGCCCGACCATGCGCGCAGCTTGTCTTCGGTGATGCCCGCCTTTTTATAGTCATGAAACGCATAATTGACCCCGCGGCGTTCCAGCCATTTGCGCGCCTTTTTGATGCTGTCGCAATTCGGGATGCCATATAGAACGGGATCCATCTTATTCGTCTCCATATTCGATATTCACGCAGGACGCGGCTTCCACAGCCGCCTCGCGCGCCTCGTCGACAGACCCGCCATCCACCCGCGCCAGTGCGACGCCCATGCGCCGCCCGGGTCGGGTGACCGGCTTGCCGAACAATCGGACGTCGATATGGCAGCCGACGTCCGCCTTGCCCAGCGCCTCGTCCACACCCGCAAAGGCGAAATGCTTGGCGGTCCGGTCCGCGAGGATGACGGCGCTGGCCGACGCGCCCTTCACTTCGACGGACGGAATCGGCAAACCGAGTATCGCCCGGGCATGCAGATCGAACTCGTTCAGGTCTTGCGAGACCAGCGTCACCATGCCCGTATCGTGCGGCCGCGGAGAGAGTTCCGAGAAGATAACCTCGTCGCCTTTCACGAAGAATTCGACGCCGAAAATCCCGTTCCCGCCGAGCGCATCCACCACTTTCGCTGCCATCGCCTGCGCTTCGGCAAGCGCTGCATCCGACATCGCCGCGGGCTGCCAGCTCTCGCGATAATCGCCATGCTCCTGGCGATGCCCGATCGGCGGGCAGAAATGCACGCCGTCTTTCGACCGGACGGTCAACAACGTGATCTCATAATCGAAATCGACGAACGCCTCGGCGATCACGCGCTTGCGATCACCGCGCATCCCGTCGGCGGCGAAGTTCCAGGCGCCGTCGATCGCCCCGGCGACCTTGACCGTGCTTTGCCCCTTGCCGGACGACGACATGACCGGCTTGACGACGAGCGGCAGCCCGACCTTCTCGACCGCCGCGCGCAACTCCTCGCGGCTCTCCGCATAGCGATAGCGGGACGTTTTGAGGCCCAGTTCCTCGGCCGCCATATCACGGATGGCATCGCGGTTCATGGTCATCTGGGCCGCCTTGGCTGACGGCACTACCTTGAAACCCTTGGCCTCATAGTCGGCCAGCACTTCGGTGCGGATTGCTTCGATCTCGGGCACGATGAAATCCGGCGCATGTTTCTCGATCACCGCGCCCAGCGCCTCGCCATCGAGCATCGAGAAAACCTCGCGCGCATCGGCCACCTGCATGGCGGGCGCGTTATCGTAGGAATCGCAGGCGACGACATGACAGCCGAGCCGCTGGCACGAGATCACGAACTCCTTGCCGAGCTCGCCCGAACCGAGGAGCAGAATCTTCGCAGTCGGAGTCACGGCTGGCCTATTCCTTCTCGGCGAATTCGGAGACGATGCGGGACCCGCAATTCAGCAGCTCGCCGCCAGCATGATCGGCCAGGGCTTGTTCGGCCTCTTCGATCGTCGGAAAAGTCCCGAGCGTCTTCCAGCCCCAGAACCCCTTGTGCTGGGCCAGATACCAGTCGGTCCAGGAGCGGCCGCGGAGCAGCGCCTCCCAGATCGATTTGGTTTGATGCACGACGCGATATTTGACCTTCATGGCGGCTGATTACGCGGGCAAGCCGAGGGTCTCAAGCCCCGTCATCGTCCAATCGCCGGCCCAGCGTCACCACGTCCTGCCGTTCGAGCCCCATCGCCTCGTAAAAGGCGATGACGTCCGCATTGTCGCTGCGCACCATCAGCTGGATTTTCGGGGCGCCGCGTTCGCGCAGCCAAGCCTCGGCCGCATCCATCAGCCGCCTGCCGAGTCCCTCACGGCGATAATCGGGATGCACGGCGAGATAATAGACCCAGCCGCGATGGCCGTCGAAGCCGACCATGACCGTGGCGATAAGTGTGCCGTCCTCGCGCAGCAGCAGGATATCCGATGTGGCGGTCGCCACCGCCGCATCGAAATCGACCACGGGATCGTTCCACGGGCGCGTCAGCGCACAATCGCACCACAGGCCGATCACGGCATCGCGATCCGCTGTGCCAGCGATGGAGAGCGTCGGTTCGCGATCAGCCATCGCCCTGCCCCGTATAATAGTGGCACAGATCGCTCACCCGACAGCGTTCGCATTGCGGGCGGCGCGATTTGCTGTCGAGCGACTGGGCCGAGAGCATGCAGGAGATGCAGGAGCGAAACGCATCGGGCTGGCCCTTCGGCCCCTTGGCGCGCTGCGACCGGCCGGGCATGGCGTCCGACAGCCGCCGAAAGACCGTTTCGACGTCTTTGTATGGGAGAAGTCCGGTCATGTTATCCCGCCAGTCCTGAGCCTGTCGAAGGACGACTATCGGCGGAGAAGCGTCCTTCGACAAGCTCAGGACAAGCGGGGACAAGGCAGATGCCAATTACGGTCCGGTTGACACAGGCCGGGGGTATTCCGACCACCCCATTCATCCTCAAGCGGCATAAGCTGAACAAGTTGACACAGTTGACGCACAGATGTCGGTTCACACGCGTCCGGCTTTGCTGTCATGGGCTGTCTACCCTCGCTCGCGGTTCGGGGGCGATAGCCTCCACGCTATGCCCATTTCTCCAACATGTGAAGCGTGACGGGTGTCGCCCGATCAGAAGGAATATTCGATGCCGACAATCGGCGCATGGCCGACTTCGTCAGGCCCGCCATCCTCGAAATCCTGGTCGCGCAGATAGGCGGCGCTCAGCGACACGCGATCGCTGATATCGTGTCCGAAGCCGATTTGCGTGCGCATGCCGGTCAGCCCGGTATCGCCCCCGGCATTGTTGCTGCGCAGCGTGATGAACAGTTCGGCATCGCTCTTGAAGCTCCAGCGGCCCGCTTCGTCGATCGGCACGGCAATGCCGAGCCGGGGGCGCAGGCGCAGGCCCATGCGATCGGCATTGTCGACGAACCGCTCTTCGAGGCGCAGACGCGTGCGCACGATGCCGTGGCGTGTCGATAGCTGCTGGATCACGCGCGTTTCGTCCGACCCGCCATCGTTGATTCGGCGCTCGACAGCGCCCGCCAGCGTCACGGAATCGCTCAGCGCCTGGTTCACCCAGAGCCGGAAGAAATAGGTGTCGGGACGGCCATTGCCCGCGTCGCGAAAGCGCTGCGCCGTTTCGAACTCCATACCGGTATTTTCGTCGAGATCGAAGCCGACCGAGGGGTTCAGCCAGAACTCGAAATCGTCATCGGTCGCGAGCGCGGCAGACGGCATACAGAGCAATCCCAGGCCCAGCGCCGCAACCCATTTCTTCAGCATCGGATACTCCTGATCGTCTCCGTCCGTTCACCGGACAGACTGCTGTTGCGGGTTTGCACACCCAATGTTGCAGAACGGTTGCAGTTTCGGAAACTTGCATTCGAAAACAGACACTTCCGGTTATTCGCTATCGCTTGCCGCGGTCCGGCATTCGGGCCGCGCGGGGCAGGCGCTGCAATGGCGTTCCTGCGGCCGGCAGAATCGCTGGCCGACGCGCTTTACGAGCAGGTGATGCTCGTCGACATCCTCGGCCGACCAGTCCGCCGGGAGGACCGGCATCAGCGTGTCATAGGCCCGTGCCGTATCGGCCTTGGCGGGCACCAGCCCCATGCGCTGGACCACGCGGCGATGATTGGTGTCGATGACGAGCGCCGCGCGGTTGAAGGTGCTGGCGTTCATCACCCCGGCGCTCACTTTCCGAGCCACACCGGGCAGGCTTTCGAGCCAGTCCATCGCCTCTTCGGTGGGTAGATTGTGCAGATGATCGAGCGTGACCGCCCCGCGCCGCTCGACAATCTCCGTGAGGCACGCCTTGAGCCGCTCCGCCATCAGCTCGGGAAAAGTCGCGGTCTCCAGAAACGGCAACAGCTCCCCCTCCAACGCCGCCGCGACCGCCTCCCAGGAGCCGAAATGCGCCAGCATCTGGTCCGCCGACCGGTTCGAATGCACCGTCTTCGTCCGCGCCCCGATCACGCCCTGGACAAGCACCCAGACCGGATCGCGGCGCTTCTCTGGCGGCCGGACGACGCGACCGAAATGGGCGATCAGGAGATCATGGGTGCGCTGGAGCGTGTCGGTGCGCGGATCGGGGCCGAGGGGGAGTTGCATGGCGCCAATATGGATCGCGAACCGATGCGAGCAAATAACATATTTTTCATTGGCCCAATCTTGTAATTTGGCAAAATGTAGCTACAATGGCCCTACAAACGGAGAAATATCATGCCTGCCGAAGAAAGCGTCCGCGCTCGGATCGATGGCGAAACCAAGCAGGCGGCCACCGCCGCGCTCGCCGCGATGGGCCTGTCCATGTCCGACGCGATCCGCCTGATGCTCCGCCGTATCGCGGAGGAACAACGTCTGCCTTTCGATGTAGCGGTGCCCAATACCGAGAGTCGGACGGCGATGGCGGAGCTCGATAGCGGGAACGGCACATCCCTCGGCAGCGCTGACGAACTGTTCGACGAACTCGGCATTTAGGATATGGCCCCAAGCACCACCGGCCCTCACCCTGAGCCTGTCGAAGGGTCGTGCACCAACCCTTCGACAGGCTCAGGGTGAGGGCGGGGCATCTGTGCCATGCTGACACCCGTCCGTTCGACGGCGTTCAAGAAGGACGTCAAGCGAATGGCGAAGCGCGGCAAGAAGATGGCCAAGCTCAGGGCCGTCATCGCAATGCTGCTCGAAGGCCAGCCGCTCGACCCACGCCTGCGCGATCATCCGCTCAAGGGCGAATGGGCCGGCTGGCGCGACCTGCATATCGAGCCGGATTGGCTGCTGCTGTATCGGACGAACGAGACGGAGGTGATGCTGGCGCGGACGGGCACGCATTCGGATTTGTTTGGGGAATGAGCTGACCAGCAGCAATCCGTTCATTCAGGGCTGCAAGGCCCTAAAGCTTTCGTCATATTCAGATAGATGGCGCGAGAGAAATGCTTCAGCCTGCGATACAAGATTGTCATAAGCTTGATCGATATCGGCGGAGCCGTCGTCCTTCAATTTGATAAGTTGCTTATTGGCAAGTTGTCGCCACTTCGGGGAAAGGGCCCAATTTCCTCCAAGATCGCGACCGTCATTTTCGAGCGCGCCGAAAATCCGTTGCCGGGTCTCGCTATCTCCCGGCCCCATTTGGAAACGAATTGTGACGGCTTTGTCACGCCTGCTTAATTCTATCAGCAATAGCCGTTTGGAATCTGTCCATCCTTCCCCCGACAGCATTCCCGGAATCTCATCCCAATCTTCGACCGCAAACCGGACAAAGGCGCTGGTCGAGTGATCCGGTACAACACGAAACCCGCTCACCTCAGAGAATCGTTTTGCAATCGATTTGCGATTTTCGAACACGAGCTGAAACAGATCTGTCATTTCGTCCGGCCTACGGTCCGACAAAAATTCCAGTGCCTCGCGATGTTTGGCCCATAGGCTTTTTGCAAGCTCGTCCAATCGTTCGTCGGTCAAGTGATGCCTCCCCAACATTGCGAGATATGCATCCAACATGGTGCGTGAAGCATCGCTACCTGGACGACGCCCAACGAGCAAAGCAAGTTCGCTCGCGAGAAATTCCAACGGGACAGAAATCCAAGCATCGTTGTCGCTTGGATCATCGCCCCGCTTCGTAAGAAACAGCAACAGGTTCCTATGACTTGGCCATTCTCGTTGAACCAAATCTTTATATCGTTCCAATTGTCCGGAATGCTCGGTTGCATCAATTTTCAGCTCAATGGCGATCACTAATTTTTGATCAGGAATCTCAATGAGGATGTCGATATTCCGCCACTCCCGGCGAACGATGGCGCCATCGAAGTCCATCAAATGAACGTCGAGCTGTTTGAGCCCCGCCTTGGTGCTTTCTGCCGACTTAGCGACCGCCGACATCAAAGCGCGAAGGCAGTCACTCCCGAATCCATGGGGACGCTGGGGATCGAATATGTAGCTCAGGAAATGCCCGTGTCTAATTTCTTGATGCACCATCCCGACCGCTTCGAACGGACAAAAAACTTCAAGCGCATTTTCAAGCTCACCAAATTCGTCATTCGCGACGAAAAGTGCCTCTAGCTTCGCTTCATCCAACGGCATTCACTCCCACTCGATCGTCCCCGGCGGCTTGCTCGTATAATCATACACCACCCGGTTCACCCCCCTCACCTCGTTGACGATCCGCGTCGCGACGCGCGTTAAAAAGCTCGCGTCGAAAGGGTAGACGTCCGCGGTCATGCCGTCGGTGCTGGTGACGGCCCGCAGGCCGCAGACATTGTCATAAGTCCGCCCGTCGCCCATTACGCCGACCGTTTTCACCGGGAGCAAGACCGCGAAGGCCTGCCAGATCGCATCGTAGAGTCCGGCGTTGCGGATTTCCTCGAGATAGATGGCATCGGCCTTGCGCAGGATATCGCAGCGTTCTTTCGTCACCTCGCCGGGAATGCGGATGGCGAGGCCCGGGCCGGGGAACGGGTGGCGACCGACAAAGGCGTCGGGCAGGCCAAGTTCGCGGCCGAGTTCGCGGACTTCGTCCTTGAATAGCTCGCGCAGGGGTTCGACGAGCTGCATGTTCATGCGCTCGGGCAGGCCGCCGACATTATGGTGCGATTTGATCGTGACGCTTGGGCCGCCGGTGAAGGACACGCTCTCGATCACATCGGGATAGAGCGTGCCCTGGGCGAGGAAATCCGCGCCGCCGATCTTCTTCGCCTCGTCCTCGAACACGTCGATAAAGGTCTTGCCGATGAATTTGCGCTTCTTCTCCGGATCGCTCTCGCCTTTGAGGCCATTGAGGAACAGCGTCTCGGCGTTCACATGGACGAGCGGGATATTGTAGCTGCCCTTGAAAAGGCTCACCACCTGCTCGGCCTCGCTCATCCGCATCAGGCCGTGATCGACGAAGACGCAGGTCAGCTGTTCGCCGATCGCTTCATGGATCAGCACCGCCGCGACGGCACTGTCGACGCCGCCCGATAGCCCGCAGATCACCTTTCCGTCACCCACCTGTTCGCGGATTTCGGCGATCTTCGTGTCGCGATATTCGGCCATCGTCCAATCGCCCCGGCAGCCGCAGACATGGCGGACGAAATTGGCGATCAGCTTGGCCCCGTCCGGCGTATGGACCACTTCGGGGTGGAACTGCGTGCCATAATAGCGCCGCTCATCGTCCGCGATCAGCGCGAAGGGCGCGCCTTCCGTGGTCGCGACGATGCGGAAGCCTTCCGCAAAGCGGGTGACCTTGTCGCCATGGCTCATCCAGACCTGGTGCGTCTCGCCGACCTTCCACAAGCCGTCGAACAGCACGCATTCGTCCGAAATCTCGATAAACGCCCGCCCGAATTCGCCGCTCTCGCCCGCTTCGACCGCGCCGCCGAGTTGGTGGGTCATCACCTGCTGCCCGTAACAGATGCCGAGGATCGGCAGGCCGCTCTCGAAGACCATATCCGGCGCGCGCGGACTGTCGTCCTCCGGCACCCCGGCCGGCGATCCGGAGAGGATCACGCCCTTGGGCTGCAAGCGCTCAAACGCCTCGGCGGCGCTGTTGAACGGGGCAATCTCGCTATAGACCCCGGCCTCGCGCACGCGGCGCGCGATGAGCTGCGTCACCTGGCTGCCGAAATCGACGATAAGGATGGTTTCCGAATGGGCCGGATGCACGGGCGAATCTGTGGGCTGGTCCGTCATAGGGCAGCGATAATGGCGCGGCGGGATTGCGTCCAGCCGTCAGTGCCGGGCGGCGGCATGCCAGAAGCGGGAGGAAGGCCGGCTCAGCGCGGCCTGAACGAAAAAGGGCGCGGAGCCCATGCCTGCTCCGCGCCCTCTCATGCGAACGGTCTCTAGTTGAGGCCGCGCACTCTCAGCCGATCGATCTGACCGTAACGGATCCGGCAGGAGAACCGGCCCCGGTCGTAATCGGCTGTTCTGTAATGGCCGCGCCGGCCATAGCGGCCTTCCTCGACCAGCAAGCGGCCGCGGACCCGATAGCCGTCGCGCCGGCGATCGACCTCGGTAATCTCGGTGACGCGCGCGCGGCCGTACCGCGATGCCTCATGGCGCGCCGCCCGGCGGCACTGGCGCACGGCCTGGCGCGGCCGCAGCCGCTGTCCATAATGTCGGCGGTTATCGCGGCGGTCGTAATTGTCGTAGCGGCCATGGCGGCGTTCATAGCGATCGTCGTCATCGTCGCTGGCGGCGGCCGCGATCGCGGCGATACCGCCGAGCACGAGCACGCCGGCAATCACGTCGCCGGCATCGATCCCGTCATTGTCACGAGCCTGGGCGGGAGCGGCGACGGCGAGTGCGGTCGCGGCGGTGGCGCCCATCAGGGTTTTTCCGATCATAGTCATTTCGCGGTTCCTTTACTCCACACAGTTCTCTGAAGAACTGCGTAGGGTGTAGAGGAGCCGCGCTGAGTACGGTCTGAACCCGTTTGTAGGCGCTCGTTAATCTAAATGGCAATTAACATGAACGCCGGAAATCCGGGAAATCTAGGCTATTCGGCCTCCGGCACGTCCAATCCGGTCCATCGGGCGGTGAAGGCCCAGAGGTCGGCATATTCGGCGATAAGCTGGCTCGTCGGGCGTCCCGAGCCATGGCCGGCGCGGGTTTCGATGCGAATCAGATGGGGCCGTTCGCCAAGATCGGCATGCTGGAGTGCTGCGGTATATTTGAAGCTATGGCCGGGCACGACGCGATCGTCGGTATCGGCGGTCGTGACCATGATCGCCGGGAAATCGCCGCTCTCGGGAATGTTATGATAGGGCGAATAGCCGAGCAGCGTGCGGAAATCGGGCTCGCGATCCGGATAGCCATAATCGTCGACCCAATAGCGCCCGGCGGTGAACCGGTCGAAGCGCAGCATGTCCATCACCCCGACGGCGGGGAGACCCACGGCAAACAGGTCCGGCCGCTGGTTAACGACCGCGCCGACGAGCAGCCCGCCATTGGAGCGGCCCTGCACGGCGAGCTGGTCGGCCGTGGTGATACCCTCGGCAACCAGATATTCGCCCGCCGCAATCATGTCGTCGAACACATTCTGCTTGTTCTGCAACCTGCCGGCATCGTGCCACTCCGCACCATATTCGCCGCCACCGCGCAGATTGGCGAGCGCGAATATGCCGCCCATTTCCATCCATTGCAGGCGACCGGGACTGAATGCCGGGGTGATCGAGATGTTGAACCCGCCATAGCCGTAGAGCAAAGTCGGGCGCGGTTCGGAATGGTCGATATCGGCGCGGTGGACGATGAACATCGGCACGCGGGTGCCGTCGCGCGACGTGTAGAAGCGCTGGGCGACGGTATAGTCTTCGGAGTTGAACGGCACATCGGGCACCGCAAAGGGCGATACCTCGCCGGTCGCGCTGTCATAGCGGTAGATCGCCGTCGGCGTGGCAAAGCTCGTGAATGAGAAGAAGGTCTCCGGATCGCCGAGCTCGCCGCCGAAGCCGTCCGTGCTGCCGATGCCGGGCAGTTCGACCGTCGCGACGCGATTGCCCTCGCGATCGAAAACCCGCGCTTCGTTACGCGCATCGACCAGATAATTGGCGATCAGCCGGTCACCGACGAGGGATGCCCCTTCCAGCGTCGCTTCGTCCTCGGCGACGATCTCGGTGATCGTCGGGGTGTCGCCGGACACGTCCATGCGGACGATCCGTTCGCGCGGCGCGTCGCTGTTGGTCACGAAATAGAGCTGATCGCCGTTCGACCCGGCGAGGCTCCAATTATGCTCGAAGCCGGTAACGATCGTGCGTGTCGGCACGCTGTCGTCCGACAGATCGCCCAGCGTGACTTCGTAGCGGCTATCGGTGCCTTCCGACGAGTAGATCAGCAACCAGCTTTTGTCGTCCGTCACCTCGGCGAAATGATTGAGGTTCGGGCGATCCGGCGTTGCGTAAACCAGCCGGTCTTCGGTCTGGGTCGTGCCGAGCGCGTGGTAATAGACGGCCTGGTTCATATTCAGCGACTGGAACTCGCCTTCGGCATCGGGCGCGGGGAAGCGCGAATAGAAAAAGCCGGCTCCGCCCTCGGCCCAGCTGATATTGGTGAACTTCGCCCATTCGACGGTATCGGCCAGAGTTTCGCCGCTTTCGACATCGAGTATGCGGATCGTGCGCCAGTCGGTGCCGCCATCCTGTATGCCGTAGGCGATATAGCGGCCGTCCGGCGACGGCACCCATTGCGCCATCGCCGTCGCATCGTCGTCCGACCATTCATTGGGATCGATCAGCAGCCGCGGCTCGCCGTCCAGCCCCTCGCGCATATAGAGGACCGACTGGTTCTGCAGCCCGTCGTTGCGCGTGTAGAAATAGCGGTTCTCCCGCTTGGTCGGGATGCCGATCCGCTCGTAATTCCACAGCTCGGTGAGCCGCGCCGCGATCGCGTCGCGCCCCGGCAGCGTTTCGAGATAGGCGTCGGTCACCGCATTCTGCGCCGTTACCCAGTCGCGCACATCCTGGTCGTTGCGCACATCGTTTTCGAGCCAGCGATAGGGATCGGCAACGGCCACCCCGAACTGCTCTTCGACGACATCGCCGCGCATGGTTTCCGGATAGTCGAGCGGCGTTTCCATAGGCGCGGATCCTTGGGCTGCGGCGAGGGTCGGCGCGGCGAGACAGACAAGCGGGAGAAGCAGACGGACAGCGGCCATCGGACACCTCGAAATGCAAAGGGGACCGCAAGCCTAGCAGCCGCGATCCCCCTGGAAAATAGCTATTTGAAGCCCAATTCCCCTCCCTTTCAAGGGAGGGGCGTAGGGGTGGGATATGAGAAAAGCGGCTCGGTGCCGGTTTCCGAATTTGAAGCAAGAGCCGACGAAGGCATCGAGCCTTCGTCGCCTCACCCCACCCTGTCATCCAGTGTCGGGTAAACAGCGCCCCACGCTGTTTAGGCCATGCTGGGAGCATGACCGACCCGACACTCCTGAAGGGGACGGAGATGGTATATTTAGCCGACCATCTCGTCCGCGAAATCTTCGTCCATCTCTACGGGTCCGGAATCCTGGCCCTTGGCGTCTTCGTCGCGGTCGACCAGTTCGATCACCGCCATCGGCGATGCGTCGGACTGACGATAGCCGGCCTTGATGATACGCGTGTAACCGCCGTCGCGGTCGGCATAGCGCTCGGCCAGCACGTCGAAGAGTTTCTTGAGCTGCGTCTCGTCCATCAGGCGCGACTGGGCAAGGCGGCGATTGGACAGGCCGCCCTTCTTCGCCAGCGTGATCAGCTTCTCGACATAAGGCCGCAATTCCTTCGCCTTGGGCAGGGTCGTCATGACCTGCTCATGCTTGATAAGGCCGGCCGCCATGTTGCGGAGCATCGCCTTGCGATGGCTCGACGTGCGGTTGAGTTTACGGTGCGCTTTTTTGTGACGCATGATCTTCGTTCCTTCGTTCGTATCGGAGCCGTGTCAGGTACTCCGAGCCAGGCAATGACGTGTGGATTGCCCAAAACTGTTCACGTCATTCCCGGGAAAGCGGGAATCCCGCTCACCTACCCTGCCCCGCCGAAAAGAAGCGGGATCCCCGCTTTCGCGAGGATGACGAGGGTATGTAAGCCTGTTCTCTAGCCCAGCAATTCCTGCTCGAGCTTCTTGGCCATTTCCTCGATATTTTCAGGCGGCCAGCCGGGGATGTCCATGCCGAGGCGCAGCCCCATGGTGGCGAGGACTTCCTTGATCTCGTTGAGCGACTTTCGCCCGAAATTCGGCGTGCGCAGCATCTCGGCTTCGGTCTTCTGGACCAGATCGCCGATATAGATGATGTTGTCGTTCTTGAGGCAGTTGGCCGAACGTACCGACAATTCCAGCTCGTCGACCTTCTTGAGAAGATAGCGGTTGAGCTGGTTGGTATCGCCTTCCGCGGCAACGCCGCCGAGCATGCCCGGTGCGGCCGGTTCGCCGATCGTCTGGGTCGGGGCCGGCAGTTCTTCGTCGAAATGCACGAATAGCTGGAGCTGGTCCTGCAGGATGCGGGCGGCATAGGCGAGCGCGTCTTCCGGCGTCACCGTACCGTCGGTTTCGATCGTCAGCGTCAGCTTGTCGTAATCGAGCTCCTGCCCGACGCGGGTATTTTCGACCTTGTAGGCCACCTGGCTCACTGGCGAATACAGGCTGTCGACCGGGATCAGACCGATCGGCGCATCGGCCGGGCGGTTCTGCGCGGCCGGGACATAGCCCTTACCCGTGCTGGCGGTCAGCTCCATGTTGAGCGTCGCGCCTTCGTCGAGATGGCAGATCAGCTGATCGGGATTGCGGATTTCGATATCGCCCGAGGTCGAAATATCGCCGGCGGTCACATCGGCGGGGCCGGTGGCGGAGAGCTGGAGGCGCTTGGTGCCTTCCGATTCCATCGCGATCGCGACCTGCTTGATATTGAGGACGATGTCGGTCACGTCCTCGCGCACGCCGGCGAGCGAGGAAAATTCGTGCAACACATTCTCGATCTTGATCGAGGTGATCGCGGCGCCCTGCAGCGACGACAGCAGCGTGCGGCGCAGCGCGTTGCCGAGCGTGAGACCGAAACCGCGCTCGAGCGGTTCGGCAACGAAGGTCACCTTGCGCGACGCATCGCCGCCCGGCTTCTTTTCCAGACCATTGGGCTTCTTGAGTTCTTGCCAGTTTTTCATGTTAACGGACACGGTATTCCCCTTGGCGGTGTGGCGGAGGCGGGGCTGGCCTCTGCCTGTAAAACAAGTCTTGTTCGGAAGAGCGGAGCCCGCCGCCTCCCGTTGTGCATTCAGACGCGGCGGCGCTTGGCCGGACGTACGCCGTTATGCGGAATCGATGTCACGTCGCGGATCGAGGTGATCGTGAAACCTACGGCCTGCAGCGCGCGCAGAGCCGATTCACGGCCCGATCCCGGACCTTTCACTTCGACTTCCAGCGTGCGGACGCCATGTTCCTGCGCCTTCTTGCCGGCGTCTTCGGCGGCCACCTGGGCGGCATAGGGCGTCGACTTGCGGCTGCCCTTGAAGCCCATCATGCCGGCCGATGACCAGCTGATGGCATTGCCCTGCGCATCGGTGATCGTGATCAGCGTGTTGTTGAACGTCGCGTTCACATGGGCCACGCCCGATGTGATGTTCTTGCGTTGACGGCGCCTTACCCGTTGCGGTTCGCGTGCCATGATTTCAATTCCTACCTAGATATCCTGGAAAAGCGGTTCGGGCAGCGGTTCCGCGCCCGGAAACGCTCGCTACTTCTTCTTGCCGGCGATCGGCTTGGCCTTGCCCTTGCGGGTGCGCGCATTGGTGTGCGTGCGCTGGCCGCGGACCGGCAGGCCCTTGCGATGGCGCAGCCCGCGATAGCAGGCGAGGTCCATCAGCCGCTTGACGTTCATCGCCGTTTCGCGGCGAAGATCGCCCTCGACGGTATGATCATTGTCAATCGCCTCGCGGATCTGCACGACTTCGGCGTCGGTCAGGTCCTGGACGCGGCGCTCGGCGGGAATGCCGAGCTGTTCCGTCAGCTTCTTGGCCGTGGTCGGGCCAATGCCATGGATATAGGTGAGCGCGATTTCGACGCGCTTATGGGTCGGAATATTGACCCCAGCGATACGTGCCACGTGTGTTTTCTCCTGCTCCACAGGCGGCATGGCGTGCCGCCCATCTCAAAGCTTCATGAACCGAAAACGAACGAACCCGACGGACGCACGAATCGCGCCGCCGGGTAGACCGGTGTCTTCGGAGTGAGAGCGAAATAGGAATTTCGCCCGGTTGTGTCAAGCATGCTGGCGGGTTTTCGCGTTCCCCGCTAGAGCCTTGCGCAGCAAGGGTGATCCATGAACAAAAACCAACCGCGCCAACCGGCCAGCCGCGCCGCCCCGTTCGATTTCGCCGGCGACAGCGTCCCGGCGGGCAGCAGGGCCGCCTTCGATCTGCCGATCAGCAAAGTCTCGTCCGGCAACGAGGTCAGCCTTCCGGTGCGGATCGTCCACGGCACCAGGCCCGGGCCGGTGCTGTTCGTCAGCGCCGCGATCCATGGCAATGAGATTACGGGTGTCGAGATCGCCCGGCGGTTGCTGAAGAAAATTTCACCCAAAACCCTGTCGGGCACCTTGCTCTGCGTCCCGATCGTCAATGTCTACGGTTTTGTCGGGAACAGCCGCTATCTGCCGGATCGGCGCGATCTCAACCGCTCCTTTCCTGGTTCGCCGAGCGGATCCCTGGCTTCCCAGCTCGCCTATCTGTTTCGGACGGAGATCATCGAACGGGCCGATTTCGGCATCGACCTGCATTCGGCCGCCGTCCATCGGACGAACCTCCCGCAAATCCGGATTAGCCCGGATTGCCCAAAAGCGGAGGAAATGGCCTTCGCGTTCGGCGCACCGGCGATCATCACCTCCCCGCTGCGCGACAAATCGCTGCGCAAGGTGGCGCTCGATGCCGGGGTGGAGATGCTGCTATACGAAGCGGGCGAAGGCCTGCGCTTCGACGACTTCTCCATCCGAACCGGCGTCAACGGCATCATGCGCGTCATGTGTGCGATGGGAATGATCCGGTCGAAACGGCTCGAAAAACCGATGCCAACTCCAGCCCGCTCGACGCGGAGCACTTGGGTGCGGGCCCCGCGCGGTGGCGTTTGCGCCCTGACCGCGCACGCCGGGGCGATCGTCGCCGAGGGACAGGCTCTCGCCAAGGTCGGCGATCCGACGGGGGACGAGGAGGAGATCGTTCGCAGCCCGATCGACGGTATTATCATCGGCCATGCGACGCTCCCGATCGTCAATCAGGGAGACGCGCTCGTCCATATCGCGGAGGTCAGGCGATTCGATACGGTCGCAGCTCGCGTGGACGAGATTACCGATACGATCCTCTCCGACGTCATGCTCGACGAGGACGAGGTGCTTTAGGGGACATACTCTGTCAGAATTTCGCTAGCGCGAAACCGCGGAACCGGCCCGCTCGACCGACAGATTGAGCCTGACGAACGGCTTTACCCCTTGCCGCGCGTTTTCGTGCTTCCGGCTTTCTGATTCTTTTCGATAAATTCGATCACCATCCCCGCAACATCTTTGCCGGTAGCGTTTTCGATCCCCTCAAGACCGGGCGAACTGTTCACTTCCATAATCACCGGGCCGTGATTGGATCGCAGCATATCGACACCGCAGACATTCAGGCCCATCCGCTTGGCCGCGCGCACGGCGGTAGACCGTTCCTCCGGCGTAATCTTGATGACCTCCGCACTGCCGCCGCGATGCAGGTTCGAGCGGAAATCGTCTGCCGCACCGGTGCGCTTCATCGCCGCCACGACCTTGCCGCCGACCACCAGCGCCCGGATATCCGTGCCGCCCGCTTCCTTGATGAATTCCTGCACGAGGATGTTTACATTGGCGCCACGGAACGCCTCTATCACCGATTTCGCGCTCGACATGGTTTCGGCGAGGACGACGCCGATCCCCTGCGTGCCTTCCAGCAGCTTGATGACGACTGGCGGGCCGTTGACCGCCTTGATGATTTCCTCGGCCTGCTTGGGATCATTGGCATAGGCGGTGAGCGGCAGGCCGAGTCCGTACTTCGATAAAATTTGCATCGAGCGCAGCTTGTCACGCGAGCGGCCGATCGCAATGCTCTCATTGAGCGGCCACACGCCCTGCATCTCAAACTGGCGCAGCACAGCCAGCCCGTAATTGGTGATGGAGGCGCCAATACGCGGAATGACCGCTTCGTAACCTCTCAAAGTCTCGCCATTATAGCTTATCGTGGGTCGGTGGCTGGCGATATTCACGGTACAGCGCGTCGTATTCAGAATATCGATTTCGTGCCCGCGCTCTTCGGCGGCTTCGACCAGCCGCCTGTGCGAATAGAGGTTCGGATTCCGGGCGAGCATCGCGATCTTCATGGCCTGCGCTCCTATTTCGGCGGGGTACCGAGCATCCATCTTTTTCTGCTATTCACGAGAAAGCCGCGTCTTAGAGCGCGCCGCCCGATCAAAATGGGAAACGCCATTGTCGCGCGATTCGCAAGCGTTATTTGTGCACGCCAGGTGAGTGGACCGAGGCGCGCCTCGGTCTGAATGACATAGCGGTCTTGCTTGGTGCCGTTCGAGCTCGTGATCTGGCGCTTCTCGAGCAGCAGCGCTTCACAATCCTGCGGGGCGTGGCCCACCGAACGCGGCGAGCGGAAACGGACCCATTGCGCGCCATCGTGTTCGAAAACGCGAATACGCGTCGCATGCAGCGAGGACGTGTTCGCGCCTGTATCTATTTTCGCGTGCATGTCGAACAGGCTCAGTTCGGGGAGGTCGACAAGTTCGCACCAGCCGATCTCGACCGGCTCATTCAGCCGTTTGGCGACACGCTTTTTCTTCGCTTCCATCGGCGAGGAATAGGGCCAATCGCGCATCCTGCGCAATTCTTTTCGCGTGGGGCGCCGGCTATTCGACCTCAGGTTCCGGCGCGGGCTCGCGCGCCTTCTTGATCAGCGACCAGATGCTGTAGAGGACAAGCAAAGCAATGATCGCATAGACCCACCAGGCCAGATTCTGGCCGGCGAAGATCAGGTAGATATAGGCGGACATAGCGAGGAAACCGGCAATGATCAGCTGGAAGGTGATCGATTCGCCGCGCCGCTTGCGCCGGACCATCCAGGCCATCGTCGCCAGGAAAAAGGGCACCGCGCCGACATAGATGCCGCCGAAAATATAGGGATTCACCCCATATTCCGTACCCAGACTCAAAAACCATTCGCTGATTGCTTCGAACATTGCTGCCTCCCTGGCAGAGTGTGTCTGTACGGCAATATGTTCGGTTGGGGTATCGTTACGGTTACATTCATGATCCGCCACGCGATCAGCGGCGCAGCTCCTTGCGGATAACCAGCTTCAGCCCGGACCAGATCTTGTCGACAGCGCAGACCTTGATATCGATCAGCCCCATCGGCAGCGCGCCTTCGCGAACCACATCCTCGGTAATGTCGGTCGGAACCTTGGACGCCTTTTTCGGCCAAGACATCCAGACGAACCCGTCCTGCGCCATGCACTTCCGCAATTCCCCGAGCAGCAGCTCCATCTCCGCCCGCTCTGTCGTGAACATATGCGCGGCGACCGGCGCGTCCATCGCGCCCGATGTCCAGGCAATATCGGCCTGCGCCTCGATCGCCGCGCGAACAGTATCCGGCAGGCCCGATTGCCAGACGGCCATCCCGTCCACGAAACCGAGCTTTTTCGCGAGCGGTGTTCCCGAATAGCCGGCGGGCATGGATCGGCTCAGACGACGCCGAAGGCGAGCATCGCGTCGGCGACTTTCTTGAAGCCGGCGATATTCGCGCCTTTGACATAGTTGACGTAATTCTCGCCCTCGCCGCCGCCATATTCGGCGCATTTGTCGTGAATGTCGGTCATGATGTCATGGAGCAGGTCGCCGAGCCGTTCGGTGTTCCAGGCGACGCGCTCGGAATTCTGGCTCATCTCAAGCCCCGACACCGCAACCCCGCCGGCATTGGCGGCCTTGCCGGGCGCATACATGATATGCGCCTGATGGAAGACCTCGACCCCGTCGAGCGTCGTTGGCATGTTCGCGCCCTCGGCGACCGCCATGCAGCCATTTTCGACCAGCGTTTTCGCCTCATCGCCATTGAGCTCGTTCTGCGTCGCGCAGGGCAATGCGAGATCGCACGGCACGTCCCAGGGCCGCGCGCCTTCATGGAAGGTGGCGTTGGTGAAATGGTCCGCATATTCGCTGATCCGGCCGCGGCGCACGTTTTTCAGTTCTTTCACCCAGTCAATCTTGTCCTGATCGATGCCGTCGGGATCGTGGACGAATCCGCCCGAGTCCGACAGCGTCAGCACCGTGCCGCCGAGCTGGGTGATCTTTTCGGCCGCGTGCGTCGCGACATTGCCCGAGCCCGAGATGACGGCCGTCTTGCCTTCGATCTCCTTGCCGGCATGTTTGAGCATATTGTCCAGGAAGATGACCGCGCCATAGCCGGTCGCCTCGGGCCGCATCTGCGATCCGCCATATTCGAGCGCCTTGCCCGTGAGCACGCCCTCCCAGCGGTTGGTGATCCGTTTATACTGGCCGAACATATAGCCGATCTCCCGCGCGCCGACCCCGATATCGCCGGCCGGCACATCGGTCTCCGGGCCGATATGGCGATAGAGCTCCGTCATGAAGCTCTGGCAGAAACGCATGACCTCGCTGTCCGATTTGCCGCGCGGATTGAAGTTGGCCCCACCCTTGCCGCCGCCCATGGGGAGGCCGGTCAGCGAATTCTTGAAGGTCTGCTCGAAGGCGAGGAATTTGAGGACGCTCTCGGTGACCGTCGGATGGAAACGGATGCCGCCTTTATAGGGGCCGATCGCGTTATTGTTCTGGACCCGCCAGCCGCGCTGAACGCGGATATTGTGATTATCGTCTTCCCAGCAGACGCGGAAACTGACAACGCGATCGGGCTCGGCGATGCGGCGCAGGATCTGCGCCTCGTGATATTCTTCCTTGTCCTCGATGAACTCGAAAATGTCCTGCGCCACTTCGCGTACGGCCTGGATGAATTCCGTCTGCCCCGGATTGCGCTTTTCGACGCCCGCCATGAACTGCTCAAGATCCACATGATCGCTAACCGCCATTGCCTTCTCTCCTGACTAGCCAAAGCGCCCGCCGCCCGGCCCTTTTTCGAGTCGAGACCGTGACGTTTTCGCTTCTATCAGATTGGCGCGCGGGAAACAGTTAGTCTTGGCTATCCGGGAAAAGAGCGGCAAGGCCTTCAAGCTGCTGGCGGACCACGCTGTCGACGATCGGCGGGAAGCTCTCGCGATCGAACTGCATATGGCCGCCGACGCTCATCGTCTGGGTGATCCGCGTGCCGCCGTCCACCGGTTCGAGCTGCCAGGTCAGCGCACCGGCCAGACCTTCGCTCTGCAGCGGCCCGAGCGCACCGGCCAGCCGCAGGATCGAGCCGGGCTGGACCATGACGACGCGCATATGCTCAACCGAATTGCCCTCGCCCCAGGTTTCGCAAAAACAGCCGCCCGCAACGGGCTCCAGCGAGAAATTCGCGGCATCGCCAGACCAGCTGTGATCGCCGTTCCAGTATCGCGACGGTTCGATGAGCGCGGCCCAGACCTCTTCGGGCGTCGCGGAAACCGTGGCGCTATTGCTGGTGGCGAAGCCTTGATCGGAGATGGTGACTTCGGCGGCGGCCGGGGTAGCAAAGCAAAATGCGGCGAGAAGCAGGCTTTTCTTCATTCGGCTATCTATAAATATTCGTCATTCCCGCGAAAGCGGGAATCTCGATGCCTTCGACCAATGGCAAAGCTGATCGACGGAAGCAAGAAAAGCGCGATTCCCGCTTACGCGGGAATGACGATGGAGATTTATTCGCCGTCGAGTATGGCGCCGATCGCGTCGCTGACCGTTTCGATGTCGGCCATGCCGTCGACCCGGCGCACGAGACCCTGAGGCTCGTAATGCGGAATGATCGGGGCGGTCTTGGTGCGATATTCCTGCATCCGGGTACGCACGGTTTCGGCATTGTCGTCGGGCCGGCGCTTGAAGTTGGGCGAGCCGCAGACATCGCAGATGCCGTCGACCTTGGGGCGCTTGAACGTGTCGTGGAAACCTTCGCCGCAATTGGCGCAGGTGAAACGGCCGGTGATCCGCTCGACCAGCGCGGCCTCGTCCACTTCCAGCTCGATGACATAGTTGAGCACCATGTCCTTCTCGGCGAGCAGCGCGTCGAGCGAATGAGCCTGGGCTTCGGTGCGCGGATAGCCGTCGAGAATGAAGCCCTGCTGCACATCGTCTTCGTCGAGGCGATCCGACAATATGCCGGTCACGATTTCGTCGGACACGAGATCGCCGCGTTCCATGACGTCCTTGGCCTGAAGGCCGACCGGGGTTTCGGCGGCAACGGCCGCGCGGAGCATATCGCCGGTCGACAGTTGGACCATGCCGCGCTCGTCTTCGAGCTTCGACGCCTGGGTGCCTTTACCCGCGCCCGGCGGGCCCAACAGAATGATGTTCACCGGCGCTGTCCCCCGCCCTTCAGTTTCGCCTTCTTGATCAGGTCGCCATATTGGTGCGCGAGCAGATGGCTCTGGATCTGACTGACGGTATCGATTGTCACGTTGACGACGATGAGCAAGCTGGTCCCTCCGAGCACGAATGCCTGGATGCCCGCCTGGGTCGATAATATCTCCGGTATCAGACAGATCAGCGTCAGATATATGGCGCCGACCACCGTGATGCGCGTCAGCACATAATCGAGATATTCGGCCGTCCGCTCGCCCGGACGGATGCCCGGTACGAAGCCGCCATAGCGCTTCAGATTGTCCGCCGTTTCCTCGGGGTTGAAGACGACCGCGGTGTAGAAGAAGCAGAAGAAGATGATCAGGCCCGCATAGAGCAGGAGATACAGCGATCCGCCGCGGCCCAGCGCGTTGGTGATCGTCAGCAGGAGCTCGTTGCTCGTCGAGGCCGTATCGGTCACGCCGCCCGACATGAACTGCGCGATCGTCAGCGGCATCAGCAGCAGCGACGACGCGAATATCGGCGGGATAACGCCGGCCGTGTTGATCTTGAGCGGCAGGTGCGATTTTTCCTGCGTCATGCCGCCGCGCTGCTGCGCGCGCTTCGGATACTGGATCAGGACACGGCGCTGGGCGCGCTCCATGAAGCAGATGCCGAAGATCAGGCCGACGAAGAGGAGCAGGAAGCCAACGACATAGCCGGTCGGGATTGCGCCGGTCTGGCCCGAGGCGAAGAGCTGGATCAGCTCGGTCGGCATCATCGCGACGATGCCGGCCATGATGATCAGCGACACGCCGTTGCCGACGCCCCGCGAGGTGATCTGCTCGCCGAGCCACATCAGGAACATGGTGCCGCCAACGAGGCTGACGACTGCGCCGATGCGGAACAGCATGATACTGTCGCTGACGATCACCTGCTGGCCCTGCGCCGTGGCGAGGCTTTCGAGACCGACCGCGAGGAACCAGCCCTGCACCGCGGTCAGGCCGACCGTGCCGTAGCGGGTGTACTGGTTCAGCTTCTTGCGGCCGCTTTCGCCCTCTTTCTTGATCGCGTTGAGCGTCGGGGAGAGCGCGGCGGCCATCTGCACGACGATCGACGCCGTGATATAGGGCATGACGCCCAATGCGATGATGCTCATCCGCTCGAGCGAACCGCCCGAAAATGTGTTAAAGACGTTGAGGATGCCCCCGCCGCCGGTGTTATCCTGGGTGAGGTCGACGACCTGCTGCAGCGCGACGGGATCGATACCCGGCAGCGGCACGAAACTCAGCAGGCGGAAGATGATCAGCGCGCCGAGGGTGAACCATATCCGCTGGCGCAGCTCGGTCGCCTGGGCGAACTTGCCCAGATTGAGTCCTGCTCCAACATTGGCGTTGCTTGCCATCGACTATTCCATCCCCGGGTCCGCAAAGACCGCTATATCGGGGCGCGGCCCGCCAACGGCAAGCCCCGCCCCGGGTAACGCTACTCGGTTTCGGCTTTCTCGGCCTTGGGCGCGGCGGCGATTTCCACCGTGCCGCCGGCCTTTTCGACCGCTTCGACGGCGCTTTTCGAGGCACCGGCAACCGCAAACTTCACCTTCGCGGAGATTTCGCCCTTGCCCAGCAGGCGCACGCCGTCCTTGCCGCCGCGCGTCAGCCCGATCGCTTCGAGCGCCGCCTGATCGACGACCTTCTTCGCATCGAGCTTCTTCTCGTCGATGGCTTTCTGAACCGCGCCGATATTGACGATCGCATGGTCCTTGCCGAACGGATTGTTGAAGCCGCGCTTCGGGATGCGCATGTGAAGCGGCATTTGGCCGCCCTCGAAACCGTTGATCGAGACGCCCGAACGGCTCTTCTGGCCCTTCATGCCGCGACCGCCGGTCTTGCCCTTGCCCGAGCCGATACCACGGCCGACGCGGGTGCGCTCCTTGCGGGCGCCTTTATTGTCTTTGAGTTCGTTGAGTTTCATCTGTCTGCACTCGCTTTCGCTTGGTTCGCGCTGCCGGTGTCCCGAGAGACGCCGGATTTAGCTGTCCTGTATCTCGACCATGTGCCGGACCTTGTGGATCATGCCGCGGATCGCGGGCGTGTCTTCCAGTTCGACGGTCTTGCTCATCTTGCCCAGCCCGAGGCCGACCAGCGTTGCGCGCTGGCCTTTCTCGCGGCGGATCGGCGAACCCGTCTGGGTCACCGTGATCGTGTTTTTCTTCGCTGCGGCCATGATATTACTCCGTCACCGCCTCGGCTTCCGCCTTGGCTTCTTCGGCACCGATATCGCCGCGACGGCGCACCAGTTCGGCGATCTTGAGACCGCGCCGCGCCGCAACCGATTTCGGGCTCGACTGATCCTTGAGCGCCTCGAAGGTCGCCCGGATCATGTTGTAGGGGTTGGACGTGCCGACCGATTTGGTCACGACGTCCGCAACGCCCAGGCTTTCGAACACGGCACGCATCGGACCGCCGGCGATGATGCCGGTGCCCGGAGGCGCCGAACGCACGGTAACATTGCCCGCGCCAAACCGGCCCTGGCCATCATGATGAAGCGTGCGGCCATCGCGCAGCGGCACCCGCATCATGTCCTTTTTTGCAGCCGCAGTCGCCTTCTGAATGGCCTCGGGCACTTCGCGCGCCTTGCCATGGCCGAAACCGACCCGGCCCTTGCCGTCGCCGACGATCATCAGCGCGGCGAAGCCGAAACGCTTACCGCCCTTCACCGTCTTCGAGACGCGATTGATATGGACGAGCTTCTCGACCAGATCCTCGCCATCGTCGTTACGGCGATTGTCGCGACCCCGGCCACGGCCTCGGCCACCGCCACCGCCACGGTTGTTGCCGCCGCGATTGCCGCCGCCGCGTCCGCCGCGCGGAGGACGGCTGGTCGCCGTCGTATTTTCCGCCGGCTGGGTGACAGCCTGGACGTTATTCTCTTCCGAAAGCTGCTTTTCCTCGACCAGAGGGGCAGGTACATCACCTTCCGGAGCAGCCTCTTCGGCCGGCTTATCTTCGGCTTTAGCCTCTTCAGCAGGTGCGGCGTCGGCAGCAGGCGTCTCTTCAGCCTTGGCGTCGGCAGCAGGTGCTTCCTCGGCCGGCTTTTCCTCAGCCTTGGCCGGCTCGTCCTTTTTGGCGGCGGCCTTCTTGGGCGCAGCCTTTTTCGGAGCGGCCTTTTTCGGAGCGGCCTTCTTCGCCGCCGGCTTCTTGGCTTCGGTTTCCTCGGCCGCAGTTTCCTTGGGTGTTTCTTCCGGCGCGGCGTCCGTTTTCTTGTCGTCAGCCATTATTAAAACTCCAGTCCGCCGTCGCGGGCGGCATCGGCGAGTGCTTTGACGCGCCCGTGAAAGAGAAAGGCGCCGCGATCGAACACGACGCGTTTGACGCCGGCCTTGACCGCGCGCTCGGCAACCCGCTTGCCGACATCGGCAGCGGCTTCGACATTCGCGCCGCTCTTGCCCTTGTTATCGGCGTCGAGCGTCGAGGCGGAAGCGAGCGTCGCGCCCGCCTTGTCGTCGATGACCTGCGCATAGATATGCCGGCCCGACCGGTGGATCGAGAGGCGCGGCCGATCGCCGGCCTTGCGGCGCAGCGCAACGCGGACGCGCTGGCGGCGTTTTTCGAAGGGTGTCATGCGTTTCTTCATGGCTACTTCTTCTTGCCTTCTTTGCGGAACACATATTCGCCGCGATATTTGATGCCCTTGCCCTTATATGGCTCGGGTTTCCGCCATTTGCGGATCTCGGCGGCCACCTGGCCGACCTGCTGCTTGTCGATGCCGCTGATCTCGACCGTGGTCTGATCGGGCGTCTTGATATCGATGCCCTCGGGAATCGCGTAATCGACGTCGTGGCTGAAACCGAGCTGCAGTTTCAGCGTCTTGCCCTGCACCTGCGCGCGGTAGCCGACACCGGTTATTTCCAGCGTCTTCGAATAGCCTTCGGTGACGCCTTCCACGAGATTGGCCGCCAGCGTGCGCTGCATGCCCCAATAGGAGCGCGCCTTGCGCGTGTCGTTGGCGGGAACGATCTGGATCGCGCCATCTTCGACCTTGCAATCGACATCGTCGGACACGGTCATCGACAAAGTGCCCTTGGGCCCTTTGACGCTGAGCTCGCTGCCCTGCATTTCAGCGGTGACGCCATCGGGAAGCGCAACCGGCTTTTTTCCGATCCGGCTCATCTTAGAATACCTCCGCCAGCACTTCGCCGCCGACATTCTGCTCGCGCGCTTCCGCATCGGAAAGCACGCCGCGCGGTGTCGAGACGATGGTGATGCCAAGGCCGTTGCGCACCCGCGGCAGGTCTTTCGACCCGCTATAGACACGGCGACCCGGGGTCGAAACGCGCGACAGGTGCTGGATGGCCGGCTGGCCTTCGAAATATTTGAGTTCGATACGCAGGCCCTTGTGCTTGCCGAGCTCTTCCTCGCTATAGCCGCGAATGAAACCTTCGCGCTGCAGCACTTCGAGAACGCGGGCGCGCAGCTTCGAAGCCGGGCTCATCACGGAGTCCTTCTTCGCCTGCTGGCCGTTGCGGATGCGGGTGAGCATATCGCCCAGGGGATCGGTCATAGACATGTGCGCTACCCCTACCAGCTCGACTTCGTCACGCCGGGGATCAGGCCTTTGTTGGCCAGATCTCGGAGTGCGATGCGCGAGAGTTTGAACTTGCGGTAATAGCCGCGCGGACGCCCGGACAGCTCGCACCGGTTACGGATGCGGGTCGGGTTCGCGTTGCGCGGAATTTCCGCCATTTTGAGGCGCGCGATCAGACGCTCGCTATCGTCGAGCGACTTGTCGTTCGCCTGTGCCTTCAGCTTGGCGTATTTGGCCGCATATTTCTTGGCCATACGCTTGCGCTTTTCATTCCGGTTGATGGAACTCAGTTTCGCCATGACTTAAGTTCTCGCTCCTTGTTGCGAGAAGGACCGGGCTTATGCCGCTTCCTTCTGCTCTTCGTTATCGGTTTCACCATCGTCGTCGGACGCTTCCGGCGGGAACGGGAAGTTGAACAGCCGCAGCAGTTCGCGCGCTTCCTCGTCCGTTTGCGCCGTCGTCGTGACGATCACGTCCATGCCGCGCACTTCGTCGACATCGTCATATTTGATCTCTGGGAACACCATCTGTTCCTTGAGACCCATCGCGAAATTGCCGCGCCCGTCGAAACTCTTCGGGTTCAGGCCGCGAAAGTCGCGAATCCGAGGCATTGCGATCGTGGTCAGCCGGTCAACAAATTCGAACATACGGTCGCCGCGCAGCGTGACCTTGCAGCCGATCGGCATGCCTTCGCGCAGCTTGAAGCCGGCGATCGACTTTTTCGCGAGCGTGATCACGGGCTTCTGGCCGGCGATCTTCTCCATCTCTTCGACGGCCTTCTGGACGCGCTTCTTGTCGTCCACCGCCTTGCCGACACCCATATTGATGACGATCTTCTCCAGGCGCGGGACCTGCATGTGATTTTTGTAACCGAACTTGTCCGTCATCGCCTTGACGATACGGTCTTTATATTCGGTGCGCATACGTGGCGTATAATCAGCCATCGATAGTCTCCCCGGAACGCGTCGCTACGCGAACCTTGTTTCCGTCCTTGTCCGTCTCGATCCGCACCCGTGTCGGCTTGCCGGTCTTCGGGTCCTCGAGCGCGACGTTCGAGATGTGCAGCGGGGCTTCGCTCCGCTCGATGCCGCCTTGCGGGTTCTGCTGGGTCGGCTTTTTGTGCCGCACGGCGATGTTGATGCCGTCGACAAGCACCTTGTCCGACTTCGGCATGACCTTGGTCACCTTGCCGTGCTGGCCCTTGTTCTTGCCGGCCAGGATGACGACCTTGTCGCCCTTTTTGATCTTGGCTGCCATGACTAGAGAACCTCCGGTGCCAGGCTGACGATTTTCATGTGGCGCGCGGCGCGCAGCTCGCGCACGACGGGGCCGAAGATACGCGTACCGATCGGCTCCTTGTTGGCGTTCACGAGAACCGCGGCGTTGCTGTCGAAGCGGATCGTCGAACCGTCGGGACGCTTCACATCCTTGCGCGTGCGCACGATCACGGCGCGATGCACATCGCCCTTCTTGACCTTGCCGCGCGGCGCCGCTTCCTTGATCGAGACGACGATAATGTCGCCCACGGTCGCGGTGCGGCGCTTCGAGCCGCCCAGCACCTTGATGCACTGGACGCGCTTGGCGCCGCTGTTATCGGCGACGTCGAGAACTGACTGCATCTGGATCATCGATCCGTTCCTTCTTCCTCATTCCCCGCGCGAAAGCGGGAAAACCTTCTAAAAATTTACGCCTCTTCCTTGGCATCCGCCTCGGGTTCGCGCGCCGCTTCGAGATCGACGGCATCGGTTTCGGCAATGTCTATCTTCTCGACATGCTTCGGCGCCGCGCCGGCTTCGACCCGGTCGAGAACCTTCCAGGTCTTCAGCTTCGAAATCGGCTTCGTTTCCTCGATCCGCACCGTCTCACCGATGCCGAATTCGTTCTTCTCGTCATGGGCGTGGTATTTCTTCGAACGCCGGATGATCTTGCCGTACAGAGGGTGCTTCACCTTCCGTTCGACTTTTACGACCACCGTCTTGTCGGTCTTGTCCGACACCACCATCCCGGTCAGCACGCGCTTGGGCATTGCAATAAACTCCTTAAGCCGTTTCAGCGGCCGCGCGAGCGCGTTCGCCCTGCAGCGTTTTGATACGGGCGATCGTCCGCCGGACTTCGGTGACCCGAGCCGGGTTTTCGAGCTGGTTGGTCGCCGACTGGAAGCGCAGGTTGAACTGCTCGCGCTTCAGGTCGGCAAGATCCGCCGCCAGCTCGTCGTCATTCTTGACCCGAAGGTCTTCGATTGGCCGTGCCATCGCTCGTGCCTCCTAGTAAATCGACTCGCCAAGGCGGGCGACCACCTTGGTCTTGATCGGCAGCTTCTCGGCCGCACGCTCGAACGCCGTGCGCGCGAGCGGACTGGGAACGCCGTCCAGTTCAAACAGAATCCGGCCGGGCTTGACGCGGGCGGCCCAATATTCAGGCGAACCCTTACCCTTGCCCTGGCGGACTTCGGCCGGCTTCTTCGACACCGGGACGTCCGGGAACACGCGGATCCACAACCGGCCCTGACGGCGGATGTGACGCGTGATCGCTCGGCGGGCCGCTTCGATCTGGCGCGCGGTGATCCGTTCGGGTTCCAGGGCTTTCAGGCCATAGGCGCCGAAGTTCAGATCCGTGCCGCCGGGCGCATGGCCCTTGATCCGGCCCTTGAAAGCCTTGCGGAACTTGGTGCGTTTGGGTTGCAGCATCGTGCCGTACCTTCCTCAAAAACTCTTTAGCGCTGCGCCGGGCGGACGCCCGAAGTCTGTGCTTCGACCATCAGCCGGTCCTGCGCCGTCGGATCATGGGCCATGATTTCGCCCTTGAAGATCCAGCATTTCACGCCGCACACGCCGTAAGCGGTGTGGGCCGCAACCTCGGCATAATCGACATTGGCGCGCAGCGTGTGCAGTGGCACCCGGCCTTCGCGATACCATTCGGTACGCGCGATTTCCGCGCCGCCGAGACGGCCGCCGCAGGTGATCTTGATGCCTTCCGCACCGAGGCGCAGCGCCGACTGAACGGCGCGCTTCATGGCGCGGCGGAACGCGATCCGGCGCTCGAGCTGGTCGGCGACCGACTGGGCGACCAGACGCGCATCGACTTCGGGCTTGCGGATCTCGACGATGTTCAGCGACACGTCGCTGTCCGTCATCTCGCCGAGCTTCTTGCGCAGTTTTTCGATGTCCGCGCCCTTCTTGCCGATGATGACACCGGGACGGGCGGCATAGACCGAAATGCGGCACAGCTTCGCCGGACGCTCGATCACCACCTTGGAAATCGCGGCCTGAGGCACGGTTTCCATGATGAATTTGCGAATCTTGAGATCTTCCATCAGCAGCCGGCCATATTCATGGCCTTCGGCGTACCAGCGGCTGTCCCAGGTCCGGTTGATCTGGAGGCGCATGCCTATCGGGTTGGATTTATGACCCATTACGCGTCTTCCTCTTCACGAACGACAATGCGGATGCGGCTGAACGGCTTGACGATCCGGGCCGAGCGGCCACGGGCGCGGGCACGCCAGCGCTTCATCGTCATGCGTTTGCCGACACTCGCTTCGCTGACGACCAGCGCGTCGATGTCGAGATTGTGGTTATTCTCCGCATTGGCGATCGCCGACTGCAGAACCTTCTTCACGTCCACCGCCATGGCCCGCTTGGAGAAAGAGAGCACATTCAATGCCTCTTCCGCCTTCTTGCCGCGGATCAGGCCGGCGACGAGATTGAGCTTCTGCGCGGACCCGCGGATCGAATTGCCGACCGCGAACGCCTCATTCTCTTCGACGCGACGGGGATTAGCCTGCTTGCCCATGACTAGCGCCCCTTCCTGTCGGCCATATGGCCGGGGAAGTAGCGGGTCGGGGCGAACTCGCCGAGCTTGTGCCCGACCATGTCCTCGTTAACCGACACCGGCACGAACTTGCGGCCGTTATATACGTTGAAGGTCAGGCCGACGAACTGCGGCAGAATCGTCGAACGGCGCGACCAGGTCTTGATCGGCTTGTTCGAATTTTCTTCCTGCGCCGTTTCGGCTTTCTTCAGGAGATGAAGGTCTACGAAAGGACCTTTCCATACGGACCGGGCCATGACTACCTCTTCTTCTTCTTGTGCCGCGAACGGATGATCATCTTGTTCGAGGCAGCCTTGGGATTGCGTGTGCGGGCACCCTTGGTCGGCTTGCCCGTGGGCGAAACCGGATGGCGACCGCCCGACGTCTTGCCTTCACCACCACCATGCGGGTGATCGACCGGGTTCTTGGCGACGCCGCGGGTGAGCGGCTTCTTGCCGCGCCAGCGATTGCGGCCGGCCTTGGCGAAATAGGTGTTCGCATTGTCCGGGTTAGACACCGCGCCGACCGTGCCCATGCAATTGGCCGGAATGTAGCGCTGTTCGCCGGACTTGAGCCGCACCATCACCATGCCGCGATCACGGCCGACGACTTGGACATAAGTGCCCGCGGCGCGGGCGATCTGCCCGCCCTTGCCCGGGCGCATCTCGATATTGTGGCAGATCGTGCCGACCGGCATCTGGCCGAGCAGCATCGCGTTGCCCGGCTTGGTATCGGTCTTTTCGCCCGCGATAACGGTGTCGCCGACATCGAGGCGCTGCGGCGCGATGATATAGGCGAGCTCGTCATCGGTATATTTGATGAGCGCGATGAAGGCCGAGCGATTGGGATCATATTCGATCCGCTCGACTGTCGCTTCCATGTCCCATTTACGCCGCTTGAAATCGACCTTGCGGTACTTCTGCTTGTGACCGCCGCCGATGCCGCGCGAGGTGACATGGCCCATATTGTTGCGGCCGCCGGTCTTGCGCTTGCCTTCGACAAGCGACTTGACCGGTCCGCCCTTATGGAGGCCCGACTTGTCGACGATGACGAGATGGCGCCGGCCAGGGCTCGTCGGTTTGGCTGATTTGAGTGCCATCGCTTAGATCCCCGTCGTCACGTCAATGGAGTCGCCGTCCGCAAGGGTGACGACCGCCTTTTTGAGATCGTTGCGCCGATAGGGAAGGCCCTTCCAGCGCTTCGATTTACCCTTCTGGATCAGCGTGTTGACGTTCGTAACCTTGACGTTGAACAGGGCTTCCACCGCTGCCTTGATCGCCGGTTTCGTCGCGTCCTTGCTGACCTGGAAGACAACCGCGTTGTGTTCCATGAGCAGGGTCGATTTTTCGGTAATGTGCGGGCCCTTGATCACGTCATAATGTTCAAGTGCGACCGCTGCTTTCTGCTTAGCCATTGAAGCGCGCCTCCAGCTGTTCGACCGCGGCGCGGGTCAGAACCAGCGTTTCATGGTTGAGGATGTCGTACACATTCGCGCCGATCGCCGGCATCACATCGACGCCCACGATATTGGCCGAAGCCTTGCGGAAATTGTCGTTCACGGCCTCGCCATCGATAACCAGCGCGGACTTGCCGAAGCCGAGCTTGTCGAAATGGCCGCGAAGTGCCTTGGTCTTCGCGTCCTTGAGATCGATATTCTCGACAACGATCAGCGTGTCGCTCTTGGCTTTCGACGACAACGCCATTTTCAGGCCAAGCGCGCGAACCTTCTTGTTCAGCGACGGATTGAAATCGCGCTTGCGCGGCCCGTGGGCCTTGCCGCCGCCGACAAAGATCGGGGCGCGGCGCGAGCCGTGACGGGCGGTGCCGCCGCCCTTCTGCTTGCCATATTTCTTGCCGGTACGATTGACGTCCGAACGCTCCTGCGCGGCGCGAGCCGTCGGCCGGCGCTTTTCGAGCTGCCAGTTGACGACCCGGTGCAGGATGTCCGCCCGCGGATCGACACCGAAAATCTCGTCCTTGAGATCGAGATCGCCTTTTGCCCCGGCTACATTCTTACCGTCGAGGGTCTTGACCTTGAGCTTCATGGCTTAGCCCTCCTTCTCTTCGCTGCTGCCGGCATCGTCGCCCTTGGGCTCTTCGGCCGGCGTCTCAGTTTCAGCGGCCGCGGCTTCGATCTCGGCATCCGTCGGACCCGTATCGACTTCCTGCACGGCACCTTCCTCGATCATGCCGGCCGGGGCGTCATCGGTCGCCGTTTCGTCGGCGTTACGGCGGAGCGCGCCCGGGATCGGCGCATCTGCGTGCAGCGGCACCTTCACGGCGTCGTTGATGATGAGCCATGCGCCCTTGTGGCCCGGCACCGAGCCCTTGATGAAAATCAGGCCGCGCGCCGCATCGGTGCGGACGACTTCGAGATTCTGCTGGGTGCGCTGACGGTCGCCCATATGGCCGGCCATCTTCTTGTTCTTGAACACCTTGCCCGGATCCTGACGCTGACCCGTAGACCCGTGCGAACGGTGGGAGATCGAAACGCCGTGCGTCGCGCGCAGACCGCCAAAGCCGTGACGCTTCATGGCGCCGGCAAAGCCTTTACCCTGCGTCTGGCCCGTTACGTCGACGATCTGACCGGCAACGAAATGGTCGGCCGTCAGCGTCGCGCCGACCGGCAGAAGCGCATCTTCGTCGACGCGGAATTCAACGACCCGCGCCTTCGGTTCGACTTCATTTTTCGCGAAATGGCCACGGACCGGCTTCGAAACATTCTTGGCCTTGGACGCGCCAGCACCAAGCTGCACGGCGGTATACCCGTCGCGCTCTTCTTCCCGGACCGACACGACCTGACAATTGTCCAGCTGAAGGACGGTAACCGGCACGTGCCGACCGTCCGCCTGGAACAGGCGCGTCATTCCCATTTTCTTCGCGATAACGCCACTGCGCATCACTGTACGTCTCCTCAACAGAGGCCCGCCGCGAAAATGCCGCGGGCATGATCAACCCAAATTTCCATGCATCGCCCCGTCCGGGCTGAATGCCTCACAGCCGAAGCCGCGAAGCTGACGGGGGACGCAGACCACAGCATCGCTGCGCGGTATCCCAAGATTTACAAGCCCTAAGGCTCCTAAATCGCAGTCCTCGCGAAAGCGGGGACCTTAATCAGTCTGGCAGTGCGTACTGCCGGAGACCCCGGATCAAGTCCGGGGCTTCCATCAAACTTGCTTAGGCAAGTTTGATTTCAACATCGACACCGGCGGCCAGATCGAGCTTCATCAGCGCATCGACCGTCTGCGGCGTCGGCTGCACGATATCGAGCAGCCTTTTATACGTCCGAACCTCAAACTGCTCGCGCGACTTCTTGTCGACATGCGGGCCACGGTTCACCGTAAATTTCTCGATTCTAGTCGGCATCGGAATGGGGCCGCGAATAAGCGCGCCGGTGCGGCGGGCCGTATCGGCGATGTCGCCGGTTGCCTGATCGAGCACCCGATGATCGAATGCTTTCAGACGAATACGAATATTCTGCGTTTCCATGTCCAACTACCGATTAGAAAGAGCCAAAGCCCGGCCGGAACCGGGCTCGTAAACCTGTTAAAAACAAAAGCAAGCCGCCCGACTCCCAAGGGAATCGGGCGGGCTATGCGCATTCTATACTATGCAGTGATGTCGCCGACAACCCCTGCGCCGACCGTACGGCCACCTTCGCGAATAGCGAAGCGCAGACCCTGGTCCATGGCGATCGGAGCGATCAGTTTGACACCAAGTTTAACATTGTCGCCGGGCATGACCATCTCGGTGCCCTCGGGCAGCGTGATCTCGCCGGTAACGTCCGTCGTGCGGAAGTAGAACTGCGGCCGATAGTTGGCGAAGAACGGCGTATGACGGCCGCCTTCGTCTTTCGACAGCACATATACTTCGGCCGAAAATTCCGTGTGCGGGGTGATCGAACCCGGCTTGGCCAGAACCTGGCCACGCTCGACACCGTCACGCTCGACACCGCGAAGCAGCGCACCGATATTGTCGCCGGCACGGCCTTCGTCGAGCAGCTTGCGGAACATCTCGACGCCCGTGACGGTCGTCTTCGACGTGTCCTTGATGCCGACGATTTCGACTTCGTCGCCCGTATTGACGATGCCGGTTTCGACACGGCCGGTCACAACCGTACCGCGACCCGAAATCGAGAACACGTCTTCGATCGGCATCAGGAACGGCTTGTCCAGCGGACGATCCGGCTGCGGAATATATTCGTCAACGGCTTTCATCAGCTCGACGATCGAATTTTCGCCGATTTCCGGATCGCGACCCTCGAGAGCGGCCAGCGCCGAGCCCTTGATGATCGGAATATCGTCGCCCGGGAATTCGTAACCCGAGAGCAATTCGCGGATTTCCAGCTCGACGAGTTCGAGCAGCTCTTCATCGTCAACCTGGTCGACCTTGTTCATGTAGACGACCATCGCCGGCACGCCGACCTGCTTGGCGAGCAGGATGTGCTCGCGCGTCTGCGGCATGGGGCCGTCAGCGGCGTTCACGACGAGGATCGCGCCATCCATCTGGGCGGCGCCGGTGATCATGTTCTTCACATAGTCGGCGTGGCCCGGGCAATCGACATGCGCATAGTGGCGCGCATCGGTTTCATATTCGACGTGCGCCGTCGAAATCGTGATGCCGCGCTCGCGCTCTTCGGGAGCCTTGTCGATGTCGGCAAAATCAACTGCCGCATTCAGCACCTTGGTAATCGCAGCCGTCAGCGTCGTCTTACCATGGTCGACATGGCCGATCGTGCCGATGTTGCAGTGCGGTTTGGTCCGCTCAAATTTTTCCTTCGACATTATGTGTTCCTCGTCTTTGTACGTCTCTTAAAAATTTCAACTCTTCACGCTCAGGCCAGTTTCGCCTTCACTTCGTCGGCGACCTGCTGCGGCACTTCCTCGTAATGAGAGAACTGCATCGTATACTGGGCACGGCCCTGTGAGAACGAGCGCAGCTCATTAACGTAACCGAACATATTCGCAAGAGGCACGATGGCATCGACGGTCTGGGCGTTGCCCCGGCTGTCCGTCCCCTGCACCTGGCCGCGGCGGCTGTTCAAGTCGCCGATCACGTCGCCCAGATAGTCCTCCGGGGTCACGACCTCAACCTTCATCACCGGCTCGAGCAGTTTGATGCCCGATTTCTGCGCCACTTCGCGCATCGCAGCCCGGCCGCAAATCTCGAAGGCCAGAGCCGAGGAGTCGACATCATGATACTTGCCGTCGAGCAGCTCGATATTGAAGTCGATGATCGGGAAGCCGATGAGCGAACCGGTTTCAGCGGTTTCGCGCATGCCTTTTTCGACCGAGGGGATATATTCCTTCGGAACGTTACCGCCCTTGACCGAATCCGAAAATTCGATGCCCGAGCCGCGCTCCCCTGGCGTGACCGCAATCTTGACCTCGGCGAACTGACCCGAACCACCCGACTGCTTCTTATGGGTGTAGGTCAGCTCGACGGGCTTCGCGAGGCTCTCGCGATAGGCAACCTGCGGCGCGCCGACATTGGCGTCGACCTTGAATTCGCGCTTCATGCGATCGACGAGAATCTCGAGATGGAGCTCGCCCATCCCCTTGATGATCGTCTGGCCGGACTCTTCGTCGGATGTCACACGGAAGCTCGGATCCTCGGCGGCCAGGCGGTTGAGCGCGATGCCCATCTTTTCCTGGTCGGCCTTGGTTTTCGGCTCGACGGCAACCTCGATAACCGGATCGGGGAATTCCATCCGCTCCAGAATGATCGGCGCGTTCGATGCGCACAGCGTGTCGCCCGTCGTGACATTCTTGAGGCCGGCGATGGCGACGATATCGCCCGCATAGGCCGTTTCGATGTCTTCGCGGTCGTTCGCATGCATGAGCAGCATGCGGCCGATCTTCTCTTTCGAATCCTTGACCGAGTTCATTACCTGGTCGGACCGGTCGAGCTGCCCCGAATAGACGCGGCAGAAGGTCAGCGTGCCGACGAACGGGTCGGTCATGATCTTGAAGGCGAGCGCGGAGAAGGGCGCCTCGTCGCTGGATGCGCGCGATTCCTCGATCTCTTCCTCGTCTTCGCGCTGACCCGGCTTGATGCCCTTGATGGCGGCAACGTCGGTCGGCGCCGGCAGATAATCGACAACGGCGTCGAGCAGGGGCTGCACGCCCTTGTTCTTGAAGGCCGAGCCACAGAGAACCGGAACGAACTTCTGCTCCAGAGTGCCCTTGCGGATCAGCTTGCGCAGCGTATCGGCATCCGGCTCATTGCCTTCCAGATAGGCTTCCATGATGTCGTCGTCCTGCTCGACGGCGAGTTCCATCATGGTTTCGCGCGCCGCGGCAGCGGCATCGGCCATATCGGCCGGGATGTCTTCGATGACGAATTCCGCGCCCAGCGACTCGTCCTTCCAGATGATCGCATTGTTGTTCACCAGGTCGACGACGCCCTTCAGATCGGCTTCGAGGCCGATCGGAAGCGTCAGCACCAGCGGCGTCGCACCGAGCCGGTCGACAATCATTTCGACGCACATGTCGAAATTCGCGCCCGTACGGTCGAGCTTGTTGATGAAGCACATCCGCGGCACTTTGTAGCGATCGGCCTGACGCCACACCGTTTCAGACTGCGGTTCGACACCGGCGACACCGTCGAACACCGCGACCGCGCCGTCGAGGACGCGCAGCGCACGCTCGACTTCGATCGTGAAGTCGACGTGACCAGGGGTATCGATGATGTTGATGCGATGATCTTTCCAGAAGGTCGTCGTCGCAGCGGAGGTAATGGTGATCCCGCGCTCCTGCTCCTGCTCCATCCAGTCCATCGTCGCGGCGCCGTCATGGACTTCGCCGATCTTGTAGGACTTGCCGGTGTAGTAGAGGATGCGTTCGGTCGTCGTCGTCTTGCCGGCATCAATGTGCGCCATGATGCCGATATTCCGATACATGTCGATCGAGGTATCGCGGGCCATTTCAATTTGCTCCAGTAACGGCCGTCGGGCCGCTCATTATAATGTCAGTGCTACCAGCGGTAGTGCGAGAAGGCGCGGTTGGCTTCGGCCATCTTGTGCGTGTCTTCGCGCTTCTTCACGGCGTTGCCGCGATTGTTCGACGCGTCCATCAACTCACCCGACAGGCGCGCAGCCATGGTATTTTCGCCACGCCCGCGGGCCGCGCCGATCAGCCAGCGAATGGCCAGCGCCTGGGCGCGTTCGGGACGAACCTCGACCGGAACCTGATAGGTCGCGCCGCCGACACGGCGGCTGCGGACCTCGACGCCCGGCTTGATGTTGTTCAGCGCATCGTGGAACACCTGCATCGGATCGGCCTTGGACTTGGCTTCGACCTGGTCGAGCGCGCCATAGACGATACCTTCGGCGACGGACTTTTTGCCGTCATACATCAGGTTGTTCATGAATTTGGACAGGACCACATCCCCGAATTTGGGGTCTGGCAGGATTTCCCGTTTTTCGGGACGGCGACGACGTGACATATCGGTAGACCTCTAGATCAATCTATTTGGGGCGCTTGGCGCCATATTTCGAACGGCTCTGCCTGCGGTCCTTCACGCCCTGCGTGTCGAGAACGCCGCGCAGCACGTGATAGCGGACGCCGGGAAGGTCGCGCACACGACCGCCGCGGATCAGCACCACCGAGTGCTCCTGCAGATTATGCCCTTCGCCCGGAATATAGCTGATGACTTCACGCTGGTTGGTCAGGCGAACCTTCGCAACCTTACGCAGAGCCGAGTTCGGCTTTTTCGGGGTCGTGGTATAGACGCGCGTGCAAACGCCCCGCTTCTGGGGGTTGGCCTCGAGCGCGGGCACTTTCGATTTGACCCGTTCGGGTTTGCGGCCCTTGCGGACCAGCTGATTGATCGTTGGCATGAAGCCCTTCACCTTTGTTCAGTTACTTTGTCACAAGCACGCCGCGCATTTTCCGAACCGGTTTTTTACCGGAAGCCGGAAACGCACAAAGGCCTTCCGGTAACCGCGAACGGCTCCGCAAGGCCCCATACACGCCAATGGCAATGTTCAAGCTCTCGCACCTATGCGAATCGCGTCTGGGTTGAACCCCCACCACCGATCCTTGGTACGGGCGGCGATATAGCGGCGGCCCGGCGGAGGGTCAATGGCTGGCAACTCAAGAATCTCGTACGTGCAGCGACACGCTTCGCCGACTGTCCTCAAACCGACATTGCACTGCAACATAACGGCATCAATTCACGGCTAGGCATCTTCGCGTTCCCGGCGGTTGTCCCCGCTCGATCCCCGAGAAGAGAAAGCCATATCCATGACCAGAATCTCCCGTTTCGCCTTTGCTGCTCTGCTTGCCGGTACCTGTAGCACGAACGCGCTGGCGCAGGGCAATGCCGCCGCCGACACGATGGTCGCCAATGCGCCGATCATCGTGACCGCCCAGAAACGCGAAGAGGCGATTACCGACGTGCCGCTGACCGTGACCGCCTATTCGGGCGAAACCCTTGAAAATATCGGCATCGACGAGTTCGACGAGCTTTCCGCTTTCGTTCCAGGCCTCAACATCCAGGAACAGAGCGCCAACAATCCGGGTTTCGTCATCCGCGGCATCACCTCGGATTCCGGCAGCGCGCAGATCGCCCCGCGCGTGACCATTTATTATAACGGCATCGACGTGTCGCGCTCGCGCGGCTCCTATTTCGACCTGTTCGACATCGAGCGGATCGAGGTCGTGAAGGGCCCGCAGGCGACATTGTTCGGCACCGCGGCAACGATCGGCGCGCTCTCGGTCGTCACCGCCCGGCCGACGCCGGATCTGAGCGGGGCCTTTTCCGCCTCCTATGGCAATTTCGATGCGATCGAGCTGAACGGCATGATCAATGCCGGGACCGACGATATCGCGGGCCGCCTCGCCTTCGTCTACAAGGAGCGCGACGGCTATATCCGTAACATCGCCGGCGAACCGGGCACCGCCAGCGAGCAGATCGTCGGCATCGACCAGGACGATCTCAATGGCATCGAGCAGTTCGGCATCCGCGGATCGCTGCGCATTTTCCCGACCGACGACAGCACGATCGACCTGATCCTCACCTATGAGCAGCAGCGCAACAGCGGCACCGCGTTCAAATCGGGCTCGATCCCGCCGACCGGCGGCGATACCAGCCCGTTCAGCTTTGCCGAACTTGGCGGTTCGCCGTTCAGCGAAACCGTGCTCGGCATCCGCGAGCTCGGGCTCGAACGCGAGGTGTTCGACGCCAGCCTCACCTTCAATACGCCGATCACGGACACGCTCTCGCTGACTTCGATCACCGGCTATCGCCGCTTCGACAGCCTCGAGACCTTCGACGCGGACGGTTCGGCGCTTTTCTATCTCGAATTCGCCGAGGATGCAGAGGGCGAACAGATGAGCCACGAAACCCGCATCACCCTCGATGGCGACATGTTCCGCGGTTTCGCCGGCTTCAACATCTTCCACGAGGAAGGCACGCAGCGCGTTCCCTTCTCGACCGACGAAGGCACGTACATCGCCTGCGCGCCATTCGCCGCCTTCGCGCCGATCCAGGCGAATCTCTCCGCGGCTCTCGGCGGCGCCGATCCCTGCGTTGCAGCCGACGGGACGCTGAACGCCGCCAATGCAACCGCTATCCTGACCGGCGGCGCGGCGACGGTACTTCCCTATCAGAGCGTGTTCCAGAATGGCGGCACGAACAGCAGCTATTCGGTCTTTGCCGATGGCACGCTGGTCCTCGGCGATTTCGAGCTCACGGCGGGCCTGCGCTATGTCTATGAGGAGCGCCGCTCGAGCTACAGCGCGACCCAGCCCGGCAGCGTGATCTTCGCCGGGCTGGGGGCGCCCGGCGTTTCGCTGCTCGGCGCAGCGGACACCGGCGGCGGAACCTTCGCCGCCGAAGACGAGTTCGATGCCTGGCTGCCCCGGTTCAATGCGCTCTATCGCATCACCGACCAGATCAATATCTACGCCACCGTCTCCCGCGGCCGCCGCGCCCCGGTCATCGACCTCAGCGCGCTCGCCACACCGACCGGGACCGTGCCCGATGTTACCCTGGTCGCCGCCGAGCGGGTCTGGAATTATGAAGGCGGGATCAAGGCCGATATCGACGGCTTTTTCGGTTCGATCGGCGTCTTCTACCAGGATTATTCGAACTTCCAGACAAGTTTTTTCGAGGAGGGTACGGGCCAGATCGTCCCGGTCAATGCCGGCGAAGCGAGCAATTTCGGCGTCGAGATCGAAGCGGCCTATCAAGTCATTCCCGAGGTCCGGCTGTTCGCCAATTACGCCTATATCGATGCCGAGATCGACGCTCCTGCCGCAGGCGGCGCGACCCAGTTCGTCGGCAGCCGCTTCCGGCTGCAGCCCGAACATTCGGCCTCGGGCGGCGCGCAGTTCAATGTCGATATCGCCGAGGGCACGGAATTCTTCCTGACACCGACGGTGACCTATCAAAGTGAGGTATTCTTCGAAGTGCCTAACTCGCAGCTCACCAGCGAAGACGGCTATGTGCTCGTCAATCTGCGCGGCGGAGTAAGCTTCGACGATGGCCGCTACGAGATTGTCGGCTTCGCCCGTAACCTGTTCGACGAGGAGTATCTGATCGATGCCGGCAACACGGGCGGCGCCTTCGGCACGCCGACCTTTATTGCAGGCGAGCCCGCCCTTTACGGGATCGAAATCGGCATGCGTTTCTAAGGCATGTGCCGCGTCGATAGGAAAACTCGATCACTGTAAGCGAAAAGCTTCCCGGCCTCGGCGGTAACGTCGGGGCCGACCGTTGCGAACTCCTGTGTGACCGCGCCGATGCTTCGGCAGGCCGGAAACAGGAGACAGACGATGATCAAGCAAGTCCTTTTCGCCGCGGCAGCCGTTTCAGCCGCCATCGGCGCAACCCTCACCGCAACCGGCCCGGCGTTGGCCCAAACCGCGCACGGCGAAGGCTCCGCCGTACAGATTGTCGGCGCCATGCGTAGCGTCTCGCTCGTCGAGGCAATGGCCGATGCCGAAAGCCGCGCAGAATTCGGGCTCTCCGGACGTCCGGTCCATACAGTGATGGTGGACGCTCCGGCAGCCCGCACTCCGGCAGATACGTCAGCCATCGCCGGCGCGAACCACACGGTTCCCAGTCCGAGACTGGCGATGCTCGGCGGTTTCAGCATCGACGAGGATCGCCTGGCCGACATCATGGTCGGAAGCGGCATCGATATCGTGCGCGCCCGCCCGATGACAAACCTCGCCGGCCTGGCCAGCGACGATCATGATTTCGGCAATACCGGCTTTTCCGAAGTCGATGCCTTCCATACCGACCGTTCGCCGTCCCGAATCGGCATCCGGTTCAGCTTCTGACTGCTCTCCCCTTAGGCAGTCCCCTTCGCGGCCTTCCTGCTCCCCAACAGGAAGGCCGCATTTTTGTCTCCGCATGGGCACATCATCTTCGATCGGATACGGTGAAACAATGACGCTTGACGCCCTGCTTTCCTCCGCGCGCGATTGCCGCCTGTGCGCGGGCACCATTCCCGATCCCGTCCGCCCCGTGCTGCAAGCGCATGGCTCTGCGCGCATCCTGATCGCCGGACAGGCGCCGGGCCGGAAGGTGCAGGAGAGCGGTGTGCCCTTCGACGATGCGAGCGGCGAGCGGCTGCGCGAGTGGATGGGTGTGGACCGCGCGACCTTTTACGATCCGCGAAAGATCGCGATCCTGCCCATGGCCTTCTGTTATCCCGGCACCGGCAAGTCCGGCGATTTGCCGCCGCCGCCGATCTGCGCGGAGACGTGGAGGGACCGGTTTCTGGCGGAGTTTTCCGATCTCCGCCTGACCCTCGTGATCGGCCAATATGCGATGCGCTGGCATCTCGAGACCCCGCACAAGACGCTGACCGAGACGGTGCGGCACTGGCGCGATTTCGGCCCGTCGACCATGCCGCTCCCCCATCCCAGCCCGCGCAACAATATCTGGCTGGCGAAGAACCCCTGGTTCGCCGAAACGCTTCTCCCCGAACTGCAAGCCCGTATAGCCGCCGCGCTCACCGGATAGCCCGATTGACTCGCATTGATTAACTGATATGTTAATTAACTGAAACGCGAATCAATGAGGCTGTTATGTCCGATCTTGCGACCACATTTGCCGCGCTGGGCGAACCGACGCGTTTCGCCATCGTCGAGCGGCTGTTGCGCGAAGGCGAGTTGAACGCCGGCGCGCTGCAAAACGGCACATCGATTTCCGCGCCGGCGATCTCACGCCACCTGAAGATACTGCGCAAGGCCGGCATCGTCGTCCAGCGGATCGATAAGCAGCAACGCATCTATGCGGTGCGCCCCGAAGCCGTGCAGGCGATCAGCGCCTGGACGATGAGCCACAAGGAATTCTGGCAGGCGAGCTTCGATCGTCTGGCCGCGATGCTGGATAAGGAGTCCGACAGAAAATGAGCGACCTGCGCATAGAACGCACCTTCCGGGCCGCGCCCGAAACGGTGTTCGATCACCTCACGAAAACCGAGTATCTGCTGCAATGGTGGGGCCCGGAAGGCCTCTCGATTTCCGAACATGATCTCGATCTCTCCCGGCCCGGCCCCTGGAATTCGACGATGACCAATGCCGAAGGCGCCAATTACAAAGTATCCGGCGAGGTCGTGTCGATCGATGCGCCTCATGCGGTCGAATTTACCTGGGCCTGGCATGACGAGAATGACGAACGCGGCCATGATAGCCGGGTCCGGTTCGAAGTGACGCCGGACGGCAATGGCGGCTCGCGATTTATGATGATCCATTCGGGATTGGCCGACGAGGACAGCGCGACCAATCATGAAGGCGGCTGGACCTCGTCCTTCGTGAAACTCGAACGGCTGCTCGGATAAGCGAAGACCATTCACCCCAAACCATCACCCGCGCGAAAAGGAGACCGAAAATGCCTAAATATGTGTTCGCCTATCATGGCGGCAAAGCCCCGGAGAGCCCGGAGGAAGGGGCCGAAGTCATGGCCAAATGGAATAGCTGGTTCGAAACGATGGGCGATGCCGTCGTCGACGGCGGCAATCCGGTCGGCCCGTCGAAAACCGTATCGGCGGGCGGCGTTGCTGAAGATGGCGGCGCCAATCCGCTCTCCGGCTATTCGATCGTCCAGGCCGACACGATGGACGCCGCGGTCGAGATGGCCAAAGGCTGTCCGATCATGGATCATGGCAGCGTCGAAGTTGCCGAAGCGATGGATATGTAGGGCACCCGTGCGCCCTGTCATTTCGCAAAAAGGGAGCTCCGGCCGGGCGGCGGGAGCTCCCTTTTTTCGCGTGCCGCTGCATCTTTGATCTGGACCGCCAGACCGCTTGGCGGCAAAGGGTGCGGCACCACCATGCAGCGGCTTGCCCTCCCCCTCACCTTGCTGTTCGTTACCCTCGGCGTGCTCGCAATGGCGCCCGTGCTCAGCGGCCCCTTCCCGTCCCAGGCCGTGAGAGAGGGCCTCTCGATCACGCTCGAAGCGTCGGCCCCCGACACGGTCGAGCCGGCCGGCGAGATCATGGCGATCGACCCTCGGTCCGGCCTGATCGACTATAACGAGATCGATCGCCGGATTGCCGGGCTCACGGAAGACGAAACGATGGTCGGTCTCGCCGTCGCGGTCATGGAAAATGGCGAGATCACCTTTGCCCGGGGCTATGGTGAGACCGTGCATCAGAGCGGCGATCCGGTGACCGTCGACACCGTGTTCCGCTGGGCCTCGCTGTCCAAGGGCGTCGCGGCGACCATGGTCGTACTGCTGGAACGGGATGGCGCGCTGCGGCTTGATGCGCCGGTATCGCGCTTCGCGCCGTCGCTAAGGCTGCCGGGCTCGAGCCAGATGCAGGTGACAATCGCAGACCTGCTTTCCCATCGGCTGGGCATCGAACGCAATGCGCTCGACAATCGGCTCGAAGCGGACGAGGACCCGTATACGCTGCGCGCCGCTCTGGCCGGCCACCGGGTCGCATGTCCGCCGGGCACCTGCTTCCGCTATCAGAATATCGGTTTCGATGCGGCGAGCGAAATCGTCGAAGGCGTCACCGGGCGCAGCTATGAGGCGGCCGTGCAGCGCCGCCTGTTCCAGCCGCTCGGCATGCGCACCGCGAGCATTTCGCGGCAAGGCCTGTTCAACAGCCCGAGCTGGGCGCTCAGCCATCGCGCCACCGGCGAACAAGTCCCGGTCGTCGAACCCTATTACCGCATCCCCGCGGCGGGCGGCGTCAACGGGTCGATCCGCGATCTCGCGCTGTGGATGCGGGCGCAGGTCAACGGCGCGCCGAATGTGATTCCGCCGTCCGTACTCGCAACCGTTCACCGTCCGGTCGTGCGCACCGAACGGGAGGACCGGCGCAACCGCCGCTATGCCGAGCGGATTTCGAACACGCGTTACGCGCTGGGCTGGCGGGTCTATGACTATGCCGGGCATACGGTGCTGACGCATCGCGGCGCGGTACGCGGCTATCGCGCTATGATCATGATCGATCCGGCCCTGCGCAGCGGCGTGGCCCTGCTCTGGAATTCGGGCACCGGGCGGCCTTTCGGCATACCTATGGACATTTTCGACCAGCTGTACGGACTGCCCGACGCCAACTGGATCGATCCCGAGGCCGCCGCGCGCAATTCGGACAGTGCGGGTTAAGCTCGCCATCGCTAGCCGGTCCCGATGAAACGTCTCAACTTGCTGCTAATGATGGTGCTCGGTCTGGGCATACTGGGCGCACAGGTCGGCTGCGCGCAATTTGCGCGCGAACAGCTTTATGCGCCACCGGTCGGCCCGATCAGCACGCCGGAATGGACCGGTCCTGCGCCCGAGCGCATTTCGGTACGGACCGCCGACGGCATCGATCTCGCTGGCCTCTACTGGGCGCCGGACAATGGCGCCACGGATATCGTGCTCGTGCTGCACGGCCGCCGCGATAATGCGGGGCGGATGGCTGGCTATGTCCAGCGGCTCGCCGAGGGCGATAGCGGCGTTCTCGTCGCCTCCTATCGCGGCTTCAGCGAAAATGGGGGATCGCCGGACGAGCGCGGCCTGATAACCGACGCCAGGGCCTTTTACCGGTTCGCCCGCACGCACGCTGGCGATGATGGCCGGGTCCATGCATTCGGCCATTCGCTGGGCGGGGCGGTCGCCATTCACCTCGCCGCCCGGGAAGAACTGGCCGGTGTTATCACGCTCGGCACGTTCAGCGATCTCGCCGAGGCCGCACCCTTCTATAGCGAACTGCTCATCCCCGATGGCTGGGAGAGCATCGTCGCTCTTGCCGGTGTCGAGGAACCCCTGCTGTTTATTCATGGCGCGGAAGACAATTATGTCGAACCGGCAAATTCGCAGCGGCTCTATCGCGCGACCTGTTCGCTCGCCTCGCTCGCAATCATCGACGGCGTCCGCCACCGGCCGAATTTCCGCCTGATCCAACCGCTCATCGAAGGATGGATCGATGCGCTGGCCAATGGCCAGGTCGGCGAGATATCCCTCGAAGGCAATGCGATCTGGGAAAGCAAACCGGCCTGCGAAACCGATTGAGCGCGCCGTTCAGAGCGTCAGCTTATACGCTCTGAGCGCTTCGTAGTGCGGCCGGCAGCGTTCGTAGAGCGTGCGATATGCGTCGGGCAGTTCGACCTCGCCGCGATCTTCGCCCTCGAAACCCGTGCTTGTCTCGACACGATTATACCAATGCGGCGCCCAGATGCCGTCCGTGTCGCGCCGCCCCGGCTCCCATTCCAGCATCGCCGGATCCCAGGGAATATCGAGCGCTTTGCACAGCGCCTCCAGCATCGGACCCGGCGCATCTAGAATGTCCGCGCCCTCGACGACCGGCGGCGCTTTGCCCAGGCGATCGGCCTCCATCCGGAAATAGAGGTGCAGGCGCTCAAGCCCCATATCCTCGAACGACACGATCTCCATCTTCTTCGCATAGCTCGCGATCATCCGCTTGGGATCGCGGATCAGAAAGGCGTGACGATGGGCGTCGAGGCTCGCGATATCGACCGGCCCTACCATCTCGGACGGCATATGCTTCTGATACCAGATCGGGCTGCCATCGGGCGCATCGCCGTTCAGCGTTTGCGTGATCGACCGCCAATCGCAATCCATGCCCGCGATGATCTCGTCGGCCATCGGATGATCGAAGCCGGTCTCTTTCAAATAGGCGCCATAATAGGGCTCGTCTGTGACGAAACAGTCGGCCCGGCTGCCGAAACTGCGCATCATCGCGGTCGAAATATTGCGCGGCCCCGACCACATAGCGATCCGGATCGTCATAGGCGGGGTTTTCCTGTCAGAATTTCCTTGGCAGGAAATCGCCGCACCGGGATTTGTTTGTCAGAAACTTCCTTGCGGAAGTTCGCCGCACCGGCCCGCACCCCCTCCCGACCTCCCACAAGTGTACCCTGATTGGGAGGTCGGGAGGGG
>JBCBSD010000015.1:0-82578 GCA_039819365.1 Pseudomonadota bacterium | reverse complement strand
TTACAAGGCGGTTGCTCTACCAGCTGAGCTAATCCGGCGCGCCATGCTTACGGCGCTCCCATGCGTCATCGCACGCCGAAGGTCCAGCCCTCTTGTTGCGCCAGTGCGTCGGACAATCCCGGCGGTTGCCAGAGCGCGGAATCGTTTGCGGCGCGGCGCAGCCAGGCGGCGCCGAGGATCGCGTCCGTGCTGTGATCGTCATAGGCGGGAAGGGTGGCATGGGGTGCGCTTTCCAGTGCCGCGAGCGCTGTATCGAGGTCTGCGGGCCCGCGGACTTTGGTGGGGCCGGTGAGGCCGGCTGCGCGGGCCGCGATCCCGGTATAGATTTCGACGAGCATAGGGCCGCGATCGGGAACTGCGTCGAACGGCCAGATGGGGATTGCACCGTTGAGCCGATGTAAGACGCGCATACCGGTGAAGCTCGATTTTCCGACTTGGGCTGCACCGACGAGATTGAAACAGGAAACGGCATTGCCCTGCTTTTGTGCGCGGCATCGCATTTCCGTCAGCCGGAGGCGGCCCAGCGGGGCTTCGAACGCATCGCCGGTGATCGTCTCGCGCCCGGCCTGTTGGCGGACATGATCGGCCAAGGGCGCGCGGGTGGGCAATGTGGATGCGGCCAGATGCGGCTCATTCACGCACGTCTCGTCGATCCATCGCCACAGGGCTTTCGCGTTCGGAAGGTCGACGTGCGATCCGGGGAAATAGGCGCCGCGATCGGCGAAGGGGAGGGCGGCGGAAAAGTCGAACCCGATCAGCATGTCGGATTGCGCCGCGGCCTGCTCGTTCAGCCAGTCCAGAACATCCTCTCGCGACCAGCCGGTGTCGGACGCGACAAGGGCGGGAGCTTGCGCTCCCGCCCTTGCAACCGCCAGGGCTATGCCCCTGGGTCTTGCCACCGCCTGTCCCGACCAGTCGAAACAGGCGAAGCTGGCAAAGTCTCGCATAGAATTTGTCAGACCCTCGCTTCGCTCAGGCGCGGTGCCGGCAAGATCAGATACCCGGAGGCGTCTTGTCTCCCGGGTTGCTCTTGGTCGAACCGCCGCCGGTCCAGCGCTCGAGCAGCTTGTGCGCGGTTGGCCGGCCGCCAAGGCCGAAGGCGATCGCCGCAGCGACCGCCGCCGAGCCGAGGATCGCAGCAAAGGCGATCACGACGATCTGATCGGCGATGTCCATAAACTCGAGGCCCATGGCGACGAACAGCGCGATGATCAGCCATTTGAGGATGGTCGGCAGCATGCCAGCCGTTTCCCCGGTCGAGCTCGCCATCAGGTTCGTGAGCAGGCGCGCGAGCAGGATACCCACGGCTATGATCACGAGCCCGAAGATCACCCGGCTGCCGAGCGCGACGACTTCCGTCACCATGGCCTGGACCGACTGGATTTCGAGGACTTCGATAGCGGCCACGGACGACACCAGCACGATCGCGGTCAGTGCGATCGTGCCGATGACGCGGCTGAGTTTCACGCTGGCCGGAACCAGGCCCGAGCCCGACGCGGCATTGTCGACGCCAAGCGCTTCGAGCAGCTGTTCCAGCCAGCCCTTCACCCAGCGGCCAATGAAATAGGCGATGCCGAGGATCAGTGCCGCCGCAATGGCCCGGGGCAGGAAGTGCGCCACGTCGTTGAGGATCGAGACCAGCGGATCGGAGATCGAATTGAGCTCGAGCGTCTGCAGCGCCGCCGTGGCGACCGGGATGATGATCAGAACGAAAACGATCAGGCCGATGGCGGAGCTGAGCGTCGTGCGCCCTTCGCCTTTCGCCGGGGCCTCGTCGCTGCCCGTGATCTCGGTAACGCCGGCGCGCGCGAACCAGCCATCGGCATTGATCGCCATCAGCGCCGTTTCGACTATACGCCGCACGATGGTCGCGACGATCACGCCGAAGAACATGATCAGGCCGGCACCGATGATGTGCGGGACATAGTTGAAGATTTCCGTGGTCAGTGCGCGCACCGGATCGAGCACGCCGGAGAGTTCCAGCGGTTGCAAGGCGACGACGAGGCCGACCAGCCAGACGATCCAATAGGCGAGCGTGCCGATCTGGCTGCCGACGGTTTCGCCCGGCGCGGCGGTGCTGTGTTTTTGCAGCGCCGGCACCTTGTCGACCATGCGCGCGATCGCCCATTTGACGCCCTTGGCGATGAAATGCGTGATCAGAAGGATCAGCAACGCGGCGCCGATCTTGAGCGCCCATTCCCAAACCATCGGCCAGTCGATGTCGCGATTGAAATCGAATTCCATTGGACTTCCCCTGTTGTACATAATCAGTATGCGTTGGCGACAAGATACTCGGCTTTTCCGGCTTTGCCTAATCTATTGTTCGCGTTCGGCGCGTAACTTTTCCCAGAATTCAAGGCGCTGGGCCACTTTCGCTTCGAAACCGCGCGGCGATGGTCTGTAGAAAGTCTGCGCGTCCATCTCTTCCGGCCAGTAATTATCGCCCGAAAAGGCGTTGTCAGCCTCGTGATCATAGGCATAGCCTTTGCCGTAACCGACATCCTTCATCAGCCGGGTCGGCGCGTTGAGGATGTTTTTCGGCGGCATCAGCGAGCCGGTTTCCTTGGCCGATTTCCAGGCGGCCTTTTGCGCATTGTAGGCCGCGTTCGATTTCGGGGCGGTCGCGCAATAGAGACAGGCCTGGGCGATCGCGAGTTCGCCTTCCGGGCTGCCGAGAAAAGCATAGGCATCCTTGGCGGCCAGGCACTGAACGAGCGCCTGCGGATCGGCGAGGCCGATATCCTCCGATGCAAAGCGCGTAATGCGGCGCAGCACGTAAAGCGGCTCTTCGCCCGCAACCAGCATCCGGGCGAGATAATAGAGCGAAGCCTGCGGATCGGATCCGCGCATCGCCTTGTGGAGCGCGGAGATCAGATTGTAATGGCCCTCGCGGTCCTTGTCATAGACCGGCACGCGGCGGTGGAGCATGTCCGCCAGTCCGGCGGGATCGAGCGGCTCTAAGAGTTCTACGGAAAATAGCGTCTCGGCCTGGTTGAGCAGGAAACGCCCATCGCCGTCGGCCGAAGCGATCAGCGCGTCGCGTGCGGCATCTGTAAGGGGGAGGGCGCGGCCCTCATGCGCTTCAGCACGGTCTAACAGGGTCTCGAGTGCGTCGGCATCCAGCCGGTTCAGGATCAGCACCTGCGCGCGGCTCAGCAGCGCTGAATTCAGTTCGAACGATGGGTTTTCCGTCGTCGCGCCGACCAGAGTCACCGTTCCGTCCTCGACATAGGGTAGGAAACTGTCCTGCTGCGCGCGATTGAAGCGGTGGATTTCGTCCACGAACAGCAGGGTCGGTTTGCCCGCGCCCGCCATTTGCCGCGCTTCTGCAAAGGCTTTCTTGAGATCGGCGACGCCGGAGAAAACGGCGGATATGGAGATGAAGCGCAGCCCCACTGCGTCCGCAAGCAGACGCGCGATGGTTGTCTTGCCGGTGCCGGGCGGTCCCCAGAAGACGATCGAGGCGAGCTTGCCGGCCGCCACCATGCGTCCGATCGGGCCGTCCGGCCCGGTCAGATGATCCTGCCCGACGACGTCGGCCAGTGTCGCGGGCCGCAACAGGTCGGCAAGCGGCGCGTTGCTGCGCGCGTCCGCCGCGGAATCCGTATCGTCCGTGAACAGGTCGGCCATCCGGACAGCCTAGCGCAGCTGACATCAAATGCCATGATTCGCAGGACGGACCTCTTGACAAATATATCTGAGATATATCTTAGATAGATCGGAACAAAGGTTTAGGAGACTCGAAAATGACCTATCGTAGCTGGAATAATTGCGGTTCGCGGCGGCCGAGAAGCTGGCCGGAAGCGTTGCTCGCCATGCAATTCGCCAATTGGGGCCAGGGTTCGGGAGATTGGGACTCGCGCGGCGGGCGCAAGCGCCGTCGGCGAATGTTCGACGGCGGCGAGCTTCGGCTCGTGCTGCTGAAGCTGATCGAGGACGAACCGCGCCACGGTTACGACCTGATCCGCGCCATCGAGGAGATGACGGCGGGCGATTACACGCCGAGCCCGGGCATCATCTATCCGACGCTCAGTTTCCTCGAAGATGGCGGCCTGATCAAACCGGTCGACAGCGACGACAGCCGCAAGACGTTCAAGATCACCAAGGACGGCAAGGCGGAGCTCGAAGACAAGGCCGAAGAGGTCGAAGCGCTGATGGATCGCCTGTCGCGCCACGGCAAGCGCCATGCGAAGGGCGACAGCGCTGCGGTGAAGCGGGCTATGGGCAATCTGTTTGCCGTGCTCGGCCATCGGCTCTCGGCGAAAGGCATCGACGAGGCGCTTATCCGCGAAGTGACCGACATTCTCGACGAGGCCGCGCAGCGGATCGAACGGCTCTAGAGCCGGTAATCGTTCAGGGAGCGGGGCTGCGTGGCGGCCCCGTTACCCCGCCCGCACGCTGGCGCACGACGCGCAGATATCCGTCGACCAACGTCTGGTTGACCTGATCCCAGCCATAACGTTCGCTGACCGCGCATCCGGCGGCACCCGCTGCTTGGCGCGCTTCGTCATTCTCGCAATAATATTGGAGCGCATCGGCAAAGGCTTCGATTGCGCCGGGGCGCACGAGCCGGCCGGTTACGCCGTCATCGACCAGGCTCTGGCTTCCCGTGGCGCGGGCCGCGACCACGGGTAGTCCCGCCGCCATCGCTTCCAGCGTTACATTGCCGAACGTTTCGGTGATGCTTGGGTTGAACAGCATGTCGAGCGAGGCGACTGCGCGGCCGAGATCCGAGCCGCGCTGGAACCCGACGAACACGCCGTTCGGCAACCGCTTCTCGAACCAATCCCGAGCTGGTCCTTCGCCGATCACGAGCACGCGGTGCCGGACCTGGCGTCTTTCGAGCTGATCGATCGCATCGGAATAGACGTCCAGCCCCTTTTCCATCACGAGCCGGCCGACAAACCCGATAACGACGTCGTTGTCCTCGATGCCCTTTTCCCGCCGCCAGGCAAGGTCGCGATGCCGGGGATGGAAAATCTCCCGATCGATACCGCGCGACCAGATGCCGACATCGTAACTCATCCGCTGTTCGCGCAGGATTTGCGCCATGGATTCAGACGGCGCGAAAATCGCGTCGCAGCGTCGATAGAAACGCCGGAGTATGGCTACGACCAACGGCTCGAAAAAGGCCATGCCATAATAGCGCGGATAGGTTTCGAAACGCGTATGCACGGATGCCACGGCGGGGATGTTCCAGCGCCGGGCCAGCGTCAATGCGCGATGGCCGAGTATCTCGGGACTGGCAATGTGAAACAGGTTGGGTGCGAAGTCCGCGATATCGCGACGGACATTGCCCGGCAGGCGCAGCGGCGCCCGATATTCGGCGCGGCCGGGCAGGGCGAGGGCGGGGACATGGACGAGATCGCCCGTGGCCTCGAAATCCGGCTCGTCCACCGTCGGCGAATAGACGCGGACCGCCGCGCCTTGCCGCAACAGGTAACCGACGAGACGGTTGAGCGCCTGGTTCGCCCCGTCGCGGACATAGTTATAATTGCCGCTGAACAAGGCGATGCGAAGATCGGTTACGTCCATGATGTCCGGGATAGTGGGTTGCGTGGGAAAGGCCAATGGCGGCGGATAAGCGCCTGTTTTGGCCGTGAAAAAGCCCCGCCGATTTGCGTCGACGGGGCTTTTCCTGTTCGCGAACCGAATGCCCTTAGCTTTCGGTGGCTTCCTCGGCCGCTTCTTCGGCGGCGGGTTCCGCCTCCGCTTCCTGGGCCGCGAGCATCGCTTCTTCCATCTTCTTCTGCTGGGCACGCAAAGCCGCATCGCGCGAAGAGGCCGTCACGCGGACGCGGTTCATGCCCGCACCCGTGCCTGCCGGGATCAACCGGCCGACGATGACATTCTCTTTCAGGCCCTGCAGCGTATCGATCTTGCCCTGAACGGCGGCCTCGGTGAGGACGCGCGTCGTTTCCTGGAAGGACGCGGCAGAGATGAAGCTGCGGGTCTGGAGCGACGCCTTGGTGATACCGAGCAACACCGGCTTGCCCTGGGCTTTCTTCTTGCCCCTGCCGAGCCGGTCGTTGATCTCGTCCATCTCCTCTTCGTCGATCTGCTCGCCGACCAGCAGCGTGGTGTCGCCGCCATCGATGATCTCGACCTTTTGAAGCATCTGACGGACGATCGTCTCGATATGCTTGTCGTTGATCTTCACGCCTTGCAGACGATAGACCTCCTGGATCTCCGAAACGAGATATTCGGCCAGCGCCTCGATCCCCATGACCTCGAGAATGTCGTGCGGATCGGGCGAACCGGCGACGAGATCGTCGCCCTTCTTCACGAAGTCGCCTTCCTGCACGTCGATGATCTTGGTCTTCGGGATCAGATATTCGACCGGATCGCCTTCTTCCGGAACGATCGCGATCTTGCGTTTGGCCTTATAGTCGCGGACGAATTCGATGCGGCCGTCGATCTTGGCGATAACCGCATTGTCCTTCGGCACGCGGGCCTCGAACAGCTCGGCCACCCGCGGCAGACCGCCGGTGATATCGCGCGTCTTGGCGGCTTCGCGCGGCAGGCGGGCGACGATATCGCCTTCCTGCAGCGTCTGTCCGTCCTCGACCGAAATAACCGCGCCGGGGATCAGGCGATAGACGCCTGCCTCACCGCTATCGGCGTCAAGCAGCGTGATACGCGGCTTGAGATCGTCCTTCTTGGTCTTCGCCTGGTCTTCGGTGACGACGCGCTGGGTGATGCCCGTTGCTTCGTCGGTCTCTTCCTTGACCGTGCGCCCGTCGACAATGTCCTGGAACTTCGCCGTGCCGCCCTTTTCGGTGATGACCGGGGCATAGCTCGGATCCCATTCGGCGATGCGATCGCCTTTGGAGACCTTTTCGCCATCCTTCTGGAGCAGACGCGCGCCGTAAGGAACGCGGAATACGCCCACCTCGCGGCCTTCCTCGTCGATGATGGCGAGTTCGCCGGAACGCGACAGCGCGAGCGTGCGCTTCTTGCTGTCGACGATGGCATTGAGCTCGCGATATTCGAGCTTGCCGTCCGCCGGCGATTCAAGGTTCGACTGTTCGTTGAGCTGGGCAGCGCCGCCGATATGGAAGGTCCGCATCGTCAGCTGGGTGCCCGGCTCGCCGATCGACTGGGCGGCGATAACGCCGACCGCTTCGCCGATATTCACCGGGGTACCGCGGGCGAGGTCACGACCATAGCATTTGCCGCAAACGCCGACCTTGGATTCGCAGGTCAGCGGCGAACGGATCTGCACCGACTGGACGCCGGATTCTTCGACGGCGAGCGCCATCGGTTCATCCATCATCACGCCGGCTTTCACGATCACCTCGTCGGTCTTGCCGTCGACAATGTCTTCGGCGGCCGTGCGGCCGAGGATACGCTCGGACAGCGTCGCAATGGTCGAACCGCCCTGGACGATGGCTTTCATCTCCAGGCTGTTCTTCGTCTTGCAGTCTTCCTCGACGATCGTGCAGTCCTGCGACACGTCGACAAGACGGCGGGTCAGGTAACCCGAGTTCGCCGTCTTGAGCGCCGTATCCGCGAGGCCCTTGCGGGCGCCGTGGGTCGAGTTGAAATATTCGAGAACCGTCAGGCCTTCCTTGAAGTTCGACAGGATCGGCGTCTCGATGATTTCGCCCGACGGCTTGGCCATCAGGCCGCGCATACCGGCAAGCTGCTTCATCTGGGCGGGGCTGCCGCGGGCGCCGGAGTGCGACATCATGTAGATTGAGTTGATCTCTTTCTCGCGGCCGTCGTCATCCTTAGGCGTGGCGCGGATCTCGTCCATCATCGCGTTGGCGACCTGGTCCGAACAGCGGCTCCAGGCGTCGATCACCTTATTGTATTTTTCCTGCTGGGTGATCAGGCCGTCCTGATACTGCTGCTCATAATCGGCTACGAGCGCACGGGTTTCCTCGACCAGCGGGTCCTTGGCGTCCGGAATGATCATATCGTCCTTGCCGAACGAGATGCCGGCCTTGAACGCGTGGCGGAAGCCCAGCGCCATGATGCCGTCGGCGAACAGAACCGTGTCCTTCTGGCCGGTGTGGCGATAGACGATGTCGATAACGTCGCCGATCTCCTTCTTGGTGAGGAGGCGGTTGATCGTTTCGAACGGCACCTTGTGTGATTGCGGCAGTTTCTCGCCGATCAACATGCGGCCCGGCGTGGTTTCGACGCGCTGCATATAGGTCTTGCCGTCCTCGTCCGTCTGCGGGACGCGGCTTGTGATCTTCGAGTGGAGCGTGACCGCGCCAACTTCGAGCGCCTGATGCACTTCGGTGATGTCGGCGAGGATCGATCCTTCGCCGGGTTCGCCTTCGCGGTCCATCGACAGATAGTAGATGCCGAGCACCATATCCTGCGACGGGACGATGATCGGCTTGCCGTTGGCGGGCGAAAGGATGTTGTTCGTAGACATCATCAGCACGCGCGCTTCCAGCTGCGCCTCGAGGCTCAGCGGGACGTGCACGGCCATCTGGTCGCCGTCGAAATCGGCGTTGAACGCGGCGCAGACCAGCGGATGAAGCTGGATAGCTTTACCTTCGATCAGCACTGGCTCGAACGCCTGGATGCCGAGGCGGTGGAGCGTCGGCGCGCGGTTCAGCATCACCGGATGTTCGCGGATCACCTCGTCGAGGATGTCCCAGACTTCCTTGCGCTCTTTTTCGACCCATTTCTTGGCCTGTTTGAGCGTCATCGAGAGGCCCTTGGCATCGAGCCGGGCGTAGATGAACGGCTTGAACAGTTCGAGCGCCATCTTCTTCGGCAGGCCGCACTGGTGCAGCTTCAATTCCGGCCCGGTCACGATGACCGAGCGGCCCGAATAGTCGACGCGCTTGCCGAGCAGGTTCTGGCGGAAGCGGCCCTGCTTGCCCTTGAGCATGTCGGACAGCGACTTCAGCGGGCGCTTGTTGGCGCCCGTGATCGTCCGGCCGCGGCGGCCGTTGTCGAACAGCGCATCGACCGATTCCTGCAACATACGCTTTTCGTTGCGGACGATGATGTCCGGCGCGCGCAGTTCCATCAAACGTTTCAACCGGTTGTTGCGGTTGATAACGCGGCGGTAGAGATCGTTGAGGTCCGACGTCGCGAAGCGGCCGCCGTCGAGCGGCACCAGCGGGCGCAATTCGGGCGGAATGACCGGAACGATGTCGAGGATCATCCATTCGGGGCGATTGCCGCTCTCGATGAAGCTCTCGACGACTTTCAACCGCTTGATGATCTTTTTCGGCTTGAGCGTCGACTTGGTCGTCGCCAGATCCTCGAGCAGGTCTTCCTTCTCCTGCTCAAGGTCGAGATCGATCAGCATATGCTTGACGGCTTCCGCCCCGATGCCGGCGGAGAAGGCGTCCTCGCCATATTCGTCCTGCGCTTCGAGAAGCTCGTCCTCGGTCAGCAGCTGGAATTTCTCCAGCGCCGTGAGGCCCGGCTCGATGACGACATATTGCTCGAAATAGAGAATGCGCTCGAGCTGCTTGAGCTGCATATCGAGCAAAAGCCCGATGCGCGAGGGCAGGGACTTCAGGAACCAGATATGCGCAACCGGGGCGGCGAGATCGATATGGCCCATCCGCTCGCGGCGAACCTTCGACACGGTGACTTCGACACCGCATTTCTCGCAGACGATGCCCTTATATTTCATGCGCTTATACTTGCCGCACAGGCACTCATAATCCTTGATCGGACCGAAAATGCGCGCGCAGAACAGGCCGTCGCGTTCGGGTTTGAACGTGCGATAGTTGATGGTTTCCGGCTTCTTGATCTCGCCGAACGACCAGCTGCGGATCTTTTCCGGCGAGGCGAGGCCGATCTGGATCTGGTCAAAAGTCTCCGGCTTGGCCACCGGGTTCTGGAAATTGGTCAGTTCGTTCATGTCTGATCCTTGTCTGCCCCCGCCCGCCCGATCCGATCATCGGAGGGCAGGGGACTGATAATCATGTTTATTCGGCGGCTTCGGAAAGACCGTCTTCGTCCTCGCCGTCTTCCGACAGCGATTTGAGGTCGACGCTGAGGCCCAGCGAGCGCATTTCCTTGACGAGCACGTTGAAGCTCTCCGGAATGCCGGCCTCGAACGTGTCGTCGCCCTTGACGATCGCCTCGTAGACCTTGGTGCGGCCGACGACATCGTCGGACTTCACCGTAAGCATTTCCTGCAGGGTATAGGCTGCACCATAGGCCTGGAGCGCCCAGACCTCCATCTCGCCGAAGCGCTGACCGCCGAACTGCGCCTTGCCGCCCAGCGGCTGCTGGGTAACGAGGCTGTACGGCCCGATCGAGCGGGCGTGGATCTTGTCGTCCACCAGGTGGTGCAGCTTGAGCATGTAGATATAGCCCACCGTCACCTTGCGGTCGAAGCGCTCGCCCGTGCGGCCGTCATACAGATCCACCTGGCCGCTCTGGTCGAGCCCGGCGAGATCCAGCATATCCGACACATCGCCTTCGCGCGCGCCGTCGAACACCGGAGTGCCCATCGGGACGCCGTTGGTCAGCCGGCCCGCCATCTCGACGACCGTGTCGTCGTCGAGCGCCTTGATGCTTTCATGATAGGGATCGCCATAGGCGGTCTTCATGGCATCGCGGACGGCCGCCGGCGGCTTGCCGGCCTTCGCGTCCGGATTGGCATGCCGCCAGTCTTCGAGCGCGCTCCTGATCTGACGACCGAGACCGCGCGCGGCCATGCCGAGATGGGTTTCGAAGATCTGCCCGACATTCATGCGGCTGGGCACGCCCAGCGGGTTGAGCACGATATCGACCGGCGTTCCGTCTTCGAGGAACGGCATGTCTTCCTGCGGCAGGATGCGCGAAATCACACCCTTGTTGCCGTGGCGGCCCGCCATCTTGTCGCCCGGCTGCAACTTGCGCTTCACCGCGACGAAGACCTTGACCATCTTAAGCACGCCCGGCGGCAGCTCGTCGCCCCGCTCCAGCTTCTCGCGACGGTCCTCGAACTTGGCTTCGATCTTCTCGGCCGCTTCGTCATACTGCTGCTTGACGACTTCGAGTTCGCCCTGACGCTTGTCGTTCTTGACCGCGAACTGCCACCAGTCATGCTTCTCCACATCGTCGAGAATGGCGGCCGTCAGCTTCGAGCCCTTGGTGACGCCCTTGGGTGCGGCGGTTGCCGTCTGGCTCGTCAGCATCTCCTTGAGCCGGCCATAGGTGGCGCGGTTCAGAATGGCGCGTTCGTCGTCGGCGTCCTTGCGGAGGCGTTCGATTTCCTCGCGTTCGATCGCCAGCGCACGCTCGTCCTTGTCGATGCCGTGGCGGTTGAACACCCGGACCTCGACGACCGTACCGGCGACGCCCGGCGGCAGGCGCAGGGACGTATCGCGTACATCGGACGCCTTTTCGCCGAAGATCGCACGGAGGAGCTTCTCTTCCGGCGTCATCGGGGATTCGCCCTTGGGCGTGATCTTGCCCGCAAGGATATCGCCCGGATGCACTTCGGCGCCGATGTAAACGATGCCCGCTTCGTCGAGGTTGCGCAGCGCTTCCTCGCCGACATTGGGAATGTCGCGGGTGATGTCTTCCGGGCCGAGCTTGGTGTCGCGGGCCATGACTTCGAATTCCTCGATATGGATCGAGGTGAATTCGTCGTCCTTCACGATACGCTCGGAGATGAGGATCGAATCCTCGTAATTGTATCCGTTCCACGGCATGAACGCGACGAGCGTGTTCTTGCCGAGCGCCAGTTCGCCATATTCGGTCGACGGACCGTCGGCGAGCACATCGCCGGCCTCGACCGTCTCGCCTACTTTCACCAGCGGACGCTGGTTGATGCAGGTGTTCTGGTTCGAGCGCTGGAACTTCATCAGCGTGTAGATGTCGACGCCGCTCTCATTGGCATCGACCGCGCCCGATGCGCGGATCACGATACGGGTCGCATCGACCTGATCGACGATACCGCCACGGCGGGCGACGACGGCGGCGCCGGAATCCCGGGCCACGGTCGCTTCCATGCCGGTACCGACGAGCGGCGCTTCGGCTTTCACGAGCGGCACGGCCTGACGCTGCATGTTCGAACCCATGAGCGCGCGGTTGGCGTCATCGTTTTCGAGGAACGGGATCAGCGAGGCGGCGACCGAAACAAGCTGTTTCGGCGAGACATCCATCAGCGTGATCGAGTCGCGCTGCGCCATAAGAAACTCGCCGGCCTGGCGCGAGGACACGATTTCCTCGACGAACGATCCATCGTCGTTAAGTTCGGCATTGGCCTGCGCGACGGTATGCTTCTGCTCTTCCATGGCGGAGAGATAGACGACCTCGTCGGTCACCTTGCCGTCGACAACGGTGCGATACGGCGTTTCGATAAACCCATATTTGTTTACGCGGCTGAACGAAGCGAGCGAGTTGATCAGGCCGATATTCGGGCCTTCGGGCGTTTCGATCGGACAGATCCGGCCATAATGGGTCGGGTGAACGTCGCGGACTTCGAACCCAGCGCGTTCGCGCGTAAGCCCGCCCGGCCCAAGCGCCGATACGCGGCGTTTGTGGGTGACTTCGGACAGCGGGTTGGTCTGGTCCATGAACTGCGAAAGCTGCGACGAGCCGAAAAATTCGCGCACTGCGGCTACAGCCGGTTTCGCGTTGATCAGGTCGTTCGGCATGACGGTCGAGACGTCGACCGAGCTCATCCGTTCCTTGACCGCGCGCTCCATGCGCAGCAGGCCGACGCGATACTGGTTTTCGAGCAGCTCGCCGACCGAGCGGACACGGCGATTGGCGAGATTGTCGACATCGTCGACTTCACCCTTGCCGTCCTTGAGGTCGACCAGTTCCTTGACGACGGCGAGGATATCTTCCTTGCGCAGGGTGGTAAGATCTTCCGGCGCGTCGAGATCGAGGCGCATGTTGAGCTTCCAGCGGCCGACGCCCGACAGGTCATAACGCTCGCCGTCGAAGAACAGGCCTTCGAACAGCGCATCGGCGGTTTCGCGCGTGGGCGGTTCGCCCGGGCGCATGACGCGATAGATATCGGCCAGCGCCTGGTCCGTATCCTCGGCCTTGTCGGCTTTCAACGTGTTGCGGATCCACGGGCCGGTCGAGACATGATCGATGTCGAGCAGCACCAGTTCCTTGATCTTGGCGCTGTCCAGCTTTTCGAGATTCTCTTCGGACACCTCGTCGCCGGCTTCGATATAGATCTCGCCGGTTTTCTCGTTGATCAGGTCGTACGCGCTATAGCGGCCGAAAATCTCTTCGGTCGGAATGAGGAGGTTTTTGAGGCCGTCCTTCTCCGCCTTGTTGGCGGCGCGCGGCGTGACCTTCTGGCCCGCGGCGAACACGACTTCGCCCGATTTGCCGTCGACAATGTCGAACGTCGGCTTCATGCCGCGCCATGCATCGGCAACGAACGGGATTTCCCAGCCATCCTTGGCACGCTTGTAGGAAACAGTGTCGTAGAATTGCGCGAGGATTTCTTCGCTGGTCAGACCCAGCGCATGAAGAAGGGCCGTGACCGGTAACTTCCGCTTCCGGTCGATGCGGACGTTGACGATGTCCTTGGCGTCGAATTCGAAGTCGAGCCAGGAACCGCGATAGGGGATAACGCGCGCGGCGAACAGGAATTTGCCCGAGGCATGCGTTTTGCCGCGGTCATGGTCGAACAGCACACCCGGCGAACGATGCATCTGCGAAACGATGACGCGCTCGGTGCCGTTGATGAGGAACGTGCCGTTCTCGGTCATGAGCGGCATGTCGCCCATGTATACGTCCTGCTCCTTGATATCGAGAACGGAGCGGGTTTCGGTATCGGGATCGACCTCGAAGACGATCAGGCGCAGCGTGACGCGCATCGGCGCGGCATAGGTGATGCCCCGCTGGCGGCATTCCTCGGTATCGTATTTCGGCGGTTCGAGTTCGTAATCGACGAAATCGAGTTCGGCGGTGCCGGCGAAATCGCGGATCGGGAAAACCGACCGGAGCGTCTTTTCCAGGCCCGAAACATAATCGATCTCCGGGTTGGACCGGAGGAACTGCTCGTAGCTGTCGCGCTGAACCTCGATGAGGTTCGGCATCTGGATGACTTCGTGAATGTCGCCGAAAATCTTGCGGATACGCTTGGTGCGGCTCTGGTCTGCCGCTTTCGCCTTGGTCGCCATGGAGTATTTTGCCTCGGTTTCGCTTCAATTTCGCAGCGCGAATACGACAAAAAGCCGCAAGACTCCCTGTCCTCGGAACCGGGGAATCTGCAGCTTTGAGCGTCTATGAAACCGAAGCCGATCCATTCCTGTGATGCGGCGCGCAAATTCGCATCATTGCTCGAACGGCAGCGGTGATGAAGGGGATATAGGAATAGGGTGTTGGAGAGTCAATTACACAGGATGTTCGACCGGACGGATTCCGGCCATCAGAACGCCGGGTCCCCGAAAGCCTGCCAGGTTAGACTGCCCTGTATCGGATCTGTCTCGCCTCCCGGGTTTTCGAGCCGATCGGCGATATGGCGGACGATCCCGGCGATGTCCTCGCCAGCCGGCACATGGTTGGCGTCGTCGAGCGCGATCCATGCCCCCGTCAGGTCCGCGCGCTCCGCCGCGCGCGCGAGCCTTTGCATGTGATCGAACGGCACGACCTCGTCCCGTCGCCCATGGATGAGGAACACAGGTTCGTCGGCGCCGGCAATTGCGGCCAGACTGTCATAGGGATCGGGCACGAGTCCACGGCCCCAGGCCGGCGCCATGTCCCGTGTCGACGTAAAGGCGCCGATCGTCACCAGCGCATCCAGCCGGACGCGCGTCGACAGATCGAACGCCACGCCGCCGCCAAGGCTGTGGCCGATAACGATAACGGGCCGCTCGCCGGCTCTTTCGCGCGCCAGGGCAAGGAAGGCATCCGCGTCGGCGGCCAGGCCCCGTTGGGTCGGCGTGCCGGGATTTCCGCTATAGCCGCGATATTCGGCCGCGATGATAGGGAAGCCGCTTTCTGCCAAGGGCGCAAACCAGCGCAGCATGCCGCTGGCGCTGGCCGCATTGCCGTGGAACAGCAGCAACAGGGGTTGGTCGCCGCTCCCCGGCGTGGCGACGCCCGACAGGGTCAGGCCATCGGTCGTTTCCGCGCGAACGATTTCGCTGTCTACCGGCAGGCCGGCGAGCGTCAACGGTGCTGTCGGCGGATGATAGATCGCATCGCGAACGACGCTGTCGCAGCCTGCCACTGCGAACAGCGTGAAGATCAGAATGGCGAGCCGGAAACGCATTCTTTCCCCCTAGCGGATGGAAAAGGCCGCGTCAGTTCAGACCGTCCGTCAGTTCTCCATCTTTTCGCGCGGCAAGGCTTTTGCCTTGACAAGCGGGCGGCGCTTGCGCTCGTCTCGGTACCTGAGAAGGGGATAGCCAGATGGTGCGGTATTTGGAGAGCGGGCTTTTCGCGCTGGTCGCGCTCGTGATGGCGTTTGCCGTCGCTCCGGCGATTGCCGAACCGATCGCGCCCGCCTGGCTCGAGGAAACGCGCGAAGCCGAAGCCGCGCCGCGGATCGTCGCGATCGGCGACGTGCATGGCGATCATGAAGCGTTCCGCGCGATCGTCGAGGCGGCCGGACTGGTGAACGCGGATGGCGCCTGGATCGGTGGCGACGCGACCTTACTCCAGGTCGGCGACGTGCCGAACCGTGGCCCCAATTCACTACCTATCATTCGTGATCTGATGCAGCTGCGGGACGAAGCCACCGCCTCAGGCGGGCGCGTTATCGCGTTGATCGGCAATCATGAGGCGATGAACGTGCTTGGCGATATACGCTATGTCCACGAAGACGATTTCGCCGCCTTCCGCACCGAAGACTCTGACCGGGTTCGGCGCCGCTACTATCGCAGCAATCAGAGCCGGATCGAGCGGGCGTATCGGCGGCAGCAGCCGGCGCTGTCGGAAGACCAGATCCGGCGGCTTTGGCTGCGCGAGACGCCGCTGGGCGGCGCCGAGCTGATCATGGCCTGGGGGCGGGAGGGCGAGATCGGGCAATGGCTGGCGGGCAATCCGGCGGTTGCGAAGATCGGCGATACGCTGTTCGTCCATGCCGGGATCAGCGAAGGCTATGCCGGGCTTTCGGTTGCCGAGATCAATGCGCGTGTCGCGGAGGCCATTGCCGAGCGCGACGATTCCAATGACTCCATACTCAACGATCCGGACGGCCCCCTATGGTATCGGGGTTATTTTCTGCGCCAAGAGCGCGGCGAGGTTGCGCTCATCCCGCCGGAGGATGTGGAACCCGAAATCGATATGGTGCTGGCCGCTCACGATGTGCGGCGCATTGTCGTCGGCCATACCCCGTCATTGGGCGGGATCAGGATGCTGCTGGACGGGCGGCTGATCGTGATCGATACCGGGATTTCGGTCTATTATGGCGGACCGCGGACGTATCTGGAAATCAGTGGTGATACCGTTACCGCGCATGTCGTCGGGGAGGGGGAGAACCCATGATGCGTATTCTGACATTTCTCTGGTCTGTGGCGGTTTTCGGTGTCGCCATGAACGCGCAGCCGACTTTCGCGCAGCCGGCTGAACCCACGCCGCTCTTCGCATCGGACGAGATCATCCAGCTGTCGATCCGCGGCGATCTGCGGCGTGTCGCGCGCTCCGACGACGGCGTGCCGGCCACGCTGACGCTGCACGGCTCCGCGCCGGAAACCCATCAGATCCGACTGTCACCGCGCGGCGTGTCGCGTCGTCGGAACGATATCTGCACCTTTCCGCCGCTGCGCGTCGAGCTGCCGTCCCGGCCGGAGTCCGGCCTGTTCCAGGGGCAGCGCCGGATCAAGCTCGTCACCCATTGCCAGCGGCGCAGCGCGCATCAGCAGCATGTGCTGCTCGAATATGCTGCCTACCGACTCTACAACGCGATGACGGACCGTAGCTTCCGGGTCCGGCTGGCGCAGATCGACTATTATCGCGGCGATGCGGAGACGCCGAACATTTCGCGCGTCGGCTTCTTCATCGAGGATGTCGACGATGCGGCAGAGCGCAACGGGATGATGGAAGTCGAAACGCCGAGTTTCCCGCCGTCGCAGCTGAGCCGCGCGGATACGGCGCGCGTCGCGCTGTTCCAATATATGGTCGGCAATCTCGACTGGGCGGTGCAGTCCGGGCCGCCGGGTGACGATTGCTGCCACAATACACGCCCCATCGGGATGACCGAGACAGCCACGAGCAACCTCGTCTCGTTACCCTATGACTTCGATCAGACCGGCCTGGTAGACGCGCCCTATTCGGCGCCACCGGCGCAGATACGCGTGTCCAGCGTCCGGACGCGTGTGTTTCGCGGTTTCTGCTTCCATAACGATGAGACGCGCGCGGCGGCCGCCGAATTTCTTGCAGCGCGCCCGCGGCTCGAAGCCGTATTGGCGTCGATCCCCCAGCTGACCGAGCGCAGGCGCGACCGTGCGGCCTCCTATCTCGCCGATTTTTTCGAGGACATTGCGACGCCCGAGGATGTCGAAGACAATCTGATCGACGACTGCCTAACCTAGCGGGAAAGGATAGACGGCAAGCTGGCCCGGTTCGCCCTGTTGGCCCTCGTCCGCAATTACGAGCCGGTCCGACCCCACGACGGTAACGCCTTCGGATTGCGGGTGGTTAATGATATTAAGCCGATGCCGTGCGATGATCCCGCCGTCTCTATCGAGCACCAGCATCGAGCGCCCGCGTGCCGAGATAACGAGAATCTGCTCATAGTCGGGCAGCCATTCGATGCCCGACGGCGCAAAGTCAGTCCGCTCAGCACGCAGCGCCTGGGCAAGGGGAATCTGCCGCCAGGGCGCGCCCACCGGCTCATGCGTTTCGGCGTCCCATTGATAGATGACCAGCGTTCCGCGCCGATCTCCTTCATACATGTTTTTGCATATGATCAGAAGATTGCCGCGTCGGGGCGAAAGCGACAGGCCTTCGACCTCGCAATGTTCGCCGACGCCGGTGTCATATTGGCGGTGGACGACCCGCGTCTGATCGCGGCCCGCACGCAAGGTGCGAATCACGCCCTCGCTGTTGATGATCCATATGCGGTCGCCATCGGCGGCAATCCCTTCGATATCGTCCTCGATCACCGGGTTGCCGAGCGCGAAGGAGCGCAGGACCTGCCCATCCTCCAGCGATACCTCGTGGATCACGGCGCTTTCGTCGTCATGCGCGAAGACGCTGTTCGGCGAAGCTATGGCAAGGCCGGAAATTTCGGCGAGCGCTTCCGGCATCGGCAGGTAGCGCGCTTCATCGTTCCCCGGCGCGCAGGCCGCCAGCAGGGCAATGAGGATCAGCAGATATTTCACGATTCTGAGGATGTATCGGTGGATTTGGCCGCTGCGGTATCGTTTTCGCCTGTATTGGCATCATGCGCGGCCGCCTTCTTTTTCTTCTTGCCCTTTTTCGCGGGAGCGTATTCCCCACGGCGGCGCATATAGCGCTGCGTGCCGTCCCGCGCGCCGTAATCGTACATGTACAGCACGAGGAAGCCGTAGTTGAAGCCGATCGTCATCACGAAGGCGAGCTCGACCGCGCCGATTCCGGCCGCCAGGCCCGTGCCGATCGACAGGAGAATGAAGAGCGCATCGCCAGGGCTCTTGAGGGCGTTCCGGAACTGCACACCCGCGGCGATGCCGGCGAGCGAGAAGGCGAGGGCGAGCGAATTGTGGACGACGATCACGATGCCGGTCACGATCATCGGCAGAAGGATGATCGTCTGGATCAGCGACTGATTATATTCGTCGCGTGTCCGGATCGCCATATAGGTCCAGCTCACGGGCAGGGCGGCGAGCAGTGCTGCCCCCACCGCGATGATCAGCCAGACGAAACTCCCCAGCGCGCCCGTGCCCGTCGCGCCGATCTCGATCCCGTCGAACGGCCCCTCGACAGTTTGCGCAATCAACTCCTCGACGCCGCCGATAGGCAGATAGTTGCGGATCTCGGGATTGAGCGCGAAGGCGATCAGCAGCACGAGCGCCACGCCGATATAATATTTGGTCAGCGCGTAGAAAAGCCTCGGAAACCGAATGCGCATGCTGCCCCCTCACATCGAGCCCAATGCTCATCACGGCTGCATATGCGCTCGGTCGCGCGACGAAAAGGGCCGATCACTCGCCCGGACACCGCCCAGACAGTCTATTTTTATTGAAAAACAATAAAATTCTTGACGTTTATCGATAAATCCTTATTGAATATCAATATGTGAAGGAGAAAACACAATGTATGAGTCGGAAAATGCTCATCGTGAGAATGACGCGGTGCTCAGGATCGCCCGCGCCCTCATCATAATTGCGCAATGGGGGCTGATACTCGCCAGCGCCGCGCTGGTTATCATGATCCCCTGCCTCTTCATCTTCTCTGGTCCGATCCTCGAGACGGTAGGCGATTTGCTTGTGGAGCAGCCGGATATGTCGGCGATCTTTATGATGGCGGCGCTGCTCGTTATGTGCCTCGTCGTCGCAGGGCTCACCTATTTCTCATTCAACCGGCTGCGGCGGATCGTGGAGTCGGTTCGGCAGGGTGATCCGTTCATACCGATCAACGGCGTTCGGTTGCGCGGCATGGGGCTGGCGGTACTCGCCATCCAGCTTTTCGGCTTTGTGGCCACGATGATGGCGACGGCGCTTGTCGCCCTGCTCGGCGAATGGAAGCCCAGCGCGGACGTGAATCTGGGCATCGAGTCCGGCATCTCGCTTTCGGGCATATTGCTCGGCCTGCTGCTGATCGTGCTGGCGCGGGTGTTCGATCGCGGGGCTGCGATGCGCGAAGACCTGGAAGGAACGGTCTGATGGCGATCACCATCAGGCTCGACGATCTGCTGCACGATCGGCGCATGACGTTGACCGAACTGTCCGAACGGGTTGGCCTGACGCTGGCCAACCTCTCCATCCTCAAGACCGGCAAGGCCAAGGCGATCCGCTTTTCGACCCTGGAAGCGATCTGCCGCGAGCTCGGCTGCCAGCCGGGCGATCTCATGCGTTACGAAGGAGACCAGTAATGACGCCAGACCGTCTCGGCGGCCTTGCCGCACTATTCAACGCCGCCGCCTATCTGTTCGGCTTCGCCATATTTTTTGCCGTTCTGGACCGCGGCGGATATGAGGGGCTTGGCGGCAATCTCGCTTTCGCACTCGACAATCAGGCGGTTATGTCGCTGGCGATGGTGGCGCTCTATCTCGCCTTCGGCGTTGCGCTGACCATATTGGTGGTGACGCTGCACCGCTATCTGCATCAGGACCCCGGCACTGATTTAGCGATGCAAATTGCAACCGCGTTTGGGCTGATCTGGGCGGGGCTGGTTTTGGCTAGCGGCATGATCGGTTTGGTCGGGTTACAGACCGTCGCTTCCATCGCAACCAACGATGCCGATGCCGCAGCAATCGTCTGGTCCGCTGTCAGTATTGTCCAATCCGCGCTTGGTGGCGGTATTGAGATTGTCGGCGGACTGTGGATGCTGCTGATCAGCATTGTCGGGCTGCAATCGGGTTTGTTGCCGCGCTGGCTCAATTGGCCGGGTATTGTGGTCGCGCTGGCGGGCATCGCCACGCTCGTACCCGGCTTGGGCGATCTTGCCGCGCTATTTGGCCTGGGCCAGATTATCCGGTTCGCCATGCTTGGCATGCTCATGCTGCGACGCCCCGCAGCTATTCCACAGCACTAGCCAGACATAATATGCAGGCCAGACAAAAAAGGGGCGGTCCCAATAGGAACCGCCCCTTATGATCTGCGGCAGAAACGATCTGCCAAGCTGATCGAGATCCCGGATCAAGTCCGGGATAGCTTTCGCCCCGTGAAAGCTACTTGAGTTCGACCGTGCCGCCGGCCTCTTCGATCTTGCCTTTGATTTCTTCGGCTTCCGCCTTGTTGACGCCTTCCTTGACGGCTTTCGGCGCGCCTTCGACGAGCGCCTTGGCTTCGCCGAGGCCAAGGCCGGTGATCGAACGGACTTCCTTAATCACCTGGATCTTCTTGCCGCCGTCGCCGGTGAGAATGACGTCGAATTCGTCCTTCTCTTCAACTGCTTCGCCACCGGCGTCGCCGCCAGCAGGGCCGGCAACTGCAACAGCCGCTGCAGCCGAAACGCCCCATTTGTCTTCGAGTTTGGTCGCCAGTTCAGCGGCTTCCAGAACGGTCAGCTCGGAAAGGCTGTCCACGAGTTTATCAAGATCTGCCATTGTAAGTCTCCAATTGGGGCGCATCGGCCCCGTCAGTTCAGTGTTGAGCTATTCGAAAATCAGGCGGCTTCCGACGCGCCATAGGCGCCGAAAACGCGAGCAAGCTTGCTTGCCGGTGCATTGGCGAGCTGGGCGACCTTGGTTGCGGGTGCATTGAGCAGTCCCACGATCGTGCCACGCAGTTCGTCGAGCGAGGGCAGGGCGGCCAGGGCTTTCACGCCGTCGAGATCGAGGACGGTTTCGCCCATCGCCCCGCCGACGATCTCGAGCCGGTCATTCGCTTTCGCGAATTCGGCCACCACTTTGGGTGCCGCAACCGGATCGTCCGACCAGGCCAGTGCCGTCGGTCCGTTCAGCAGATCGCTGAGCGGGTCGTACGGCGTGTCCTTGATCGCAATCTTGGCAAGCCTGTTTTTCGATACTTTGAAGCTGGCACCGGCTTCGCGCATCTTCGCCCGCAGGTCGCTGGATTCAGCAACGCTGAGGCCGAGGTTACGGGTCACGACGACCACGCCCGCCTCGGTGAAGGTGCGGTTCAGTTCGGTAACCGCCTCGGTCTTTTGAGCTCGATCCATATATCGCACTCCTTGTTCGGCCGACGGAGCATCCGCCGACCATGATGAACCATCGGGCCCATGCCCGTCAGTCCGTTCGCAATGTCCGAGGGGTCGGTTACCTGAAACGGCTGGTGCCGCAGCAGATCGGGGCTCGTAATCGCACACAAGCGCCCGTCAAAAACTTTCCCCGTCTTGGCTGGAAATTAAGCGGGCCCAATTGCCTGCACCAACTGTCTCGGACGGAAACCGGATAAAGCCGCGAAGGCGTCTTCACCCGGAAGATGGCGCAGATACCGGCGCGCGCGCGATAAATCAAGCCGTATCGGTGTTGATATGATTCCAGATCGCCGAAATGACGACCGAGCCTTCGCCGACGGCGGAGGCGACGCGTTTCACCGAGCCCGATCGTACATCGCCTACTGCAAAGATGCCGTCGGCACTGGTCTGGAACGGCGAGCTCCTTTCGACATCCTTGCCGGTCAATACAAAGCCTTTCTCATCGAGTTCGGCCAGTCCGCTCAGCCAGTCGGTATTGGGTGCCGCGCCGATCATGATGAAGAGCGCGCGCGACATGATCGTCTTTTCCCCATCGGGGCCATCGACGACGACCGCTTCGAGCTGCGTGTCGCCATCCAACCGCTCGACCTGGGTACCATAATGGATAGTGATTTTCGGATTGGCGTCGAGCCGATCGGACAGATAGCTCGACATGGACGCAGCCAGGCTATCGCCGCGGACGAGCAGATGGACGTGTTTGGCATGGTCGGACAAATACATCGCCGCCTGACCCGCAGAATTTCCGCCGCCGATAATCACCGCATCGGTATTGGTACAGAAACGCGCCTCCATGTCCGTTGCGGCGTAGAAGACACCCGTCCCCTCCAGCCGCTCCAGCCCGTCGATGGGCAATTTGCGATATTGGACGCCGGTGGCGACGAGGATGGCCTTGGCGCATATCTCGTCATCATCGTCGAGCGTCACGCAAAAAAGCCCGTCACCGTCGCGCGAAACGCGCTCCACGCGCCGGGGCATCGCGAAGCGTGTACCGAATTTCAACGCCTGGATCTCGCCGCGATAGACGAGGTCCGCGCCTGAAATGCCCGTGGGGAAACCCATATAATTTTCGATACGGCTCGATGTGCCGGCCTGGCCGCCAATGGCCGTGTCCTCCACCAGCAATGCGCACAGCCCTTCCGAACCCGCATAAACGGCCGCAGCCACGCCCGCCGGCCCGCCGCCGACGATGACCAGGTCGAATGTCTGTTGCTCGCAAATATCCAGATCGAGGCCGAGCAACTGCGCCAATTTGCGTGGCGTGGGATCGTCAACCACCGTTTCGCTGTCGAAAATCACGGACGGCGCATGGCCGGTCAGATCGCACAGGCGTGCGCTTTCCGGGTCGCCCGCATCCAGATCGTAGGACTGGAACGGTATGCGGTTACGACTGAGAAAACTCTCGCATTTCTGGATCGCCGCGTCCCTGTCCGCCCCGATCACTTTGATCGCGCTGCGACTTTCTTCGAACGTGGTACGGCGGCGCGCGGCGAAAACGCGGATCACATGATCCGAAAGCCCAGGGCGCTTCGACATCAGCGCGAGCATATCAGCACGCGGCACCTCCAGCGTGCGTGTCGGTTGGGCCGCGCGCATGCCGAGAACGATGCTGCCCGCGTTGAGAAAGGAGATATCGCCCATGAACTGGGTCGGGCCGAGGCTCGATTCGATCATCCGTTCGCCCGAATAGGGATCGACGACCTCGATCTCCCCGTCCAGCACATAGACGAACACGTCCATCCGGTCGCCGACTTTAGCGACCATATCGCCCGCCTCATAGCTGTGTTCGATACCGATTTCGCGGAGCGCGGCGACATGGTCGTCGGCGAGCGGCACGCGCTGCATTGTCGTCAGATCGTCGCCGAAATTTTCCATGAAGACTCTCCTGCGTCTTCGCGCCATATAAGAAAAGGGCCGGGGTTTTGTACCCGGCCCTTCAATTTAAGCGACTTTCAAATCAGGTCAGGCGCCGGCTTCTGCCGGATCGACCTTCACGCCGGGACCCATGGTCGAGCTGACGGCGATCTTTTTGATATATTTGCCCTTGGCGCCCGAAGGACGAGCCTTCACGATGGCGCCGACAAAAGCGTCGTAGTTCTTCTTCAGGTCGGCTTCGGAGAAGCTGGCCTTGCCGATCGTCGAATGGACGATACCGGCCTTTTCGGCACGGAATTCGACCTGGCCGCCCTTGGCGTCCTCGACTGCCTTCGCGACATCCGGGGTTACCGTACCGAGCTTCGGGTTCGGCATCAGGCCTTTCGGGCCCAGCACCTTGCCGAGACGACCGACGACACCCATCATGTCCGGCGTCGCGATGACGCGATCATAGTTGAGATCGCCGCCCTGCATGGCTTCCATCAGGTCTTCGGCGCCCACTACGTCGGCGCCAGCTTCCTTGGCTTCGTCGGCCTTCGCATCCTTGGCGAACACGGCGACGCGCACGTCTTTGCCGGTACCAGAGGGGAGCGAGACCACGCCGCGGACCATCTGGTCGGCATGGCGCGGATCGACGGCGAGGTTCATCGCGATTTCGATGGTTTCATCGAACTTCGACGTCGCATTGCCCTTGACGATCTTCAGCGCTTCGTCCGACGCGTAGAGCTTCTCGCGATCGACGGCTTCCATCTGTGCCTGACGCTTCTTGCTGATCTTTGTCATGATTTAGCCCTCCACCACTTCGAGGCCCATCGATGTGGCAGAGCCTTCGATGATCTTCGTTGCCGCTTCGATGTCGTTCGCGTTCAGGTCCACCATCTTCGCTTCGGCGATCTCGGCGAGCTGCGAACGCTTGATCTGGCCGATGATCTCGGTGCCGACTTCGCCGGAACCCTTTTTGATCTTGGCGGCCTTTTTCAGCATGTAGCTGGCGGGCGGCGTCTTGGTGACGAAGGTAAAGCTGCGATCCGCATAGACCGTGATCTTGGTCGGGATCGGCGCGCCTTTTTCCATGTCCTGCGTCGCGGCGTTGAACGCCTTGCAGAAGTCCATGATGTTGACGCCGCGCTGGCCCAATGCGGGCCCGAGCGGCGGGGAGGGGTTGGCCGTACCCGCAGGAACCTGCAGGCTGATATAGCCGTCGATTTTCTTTGCCATTGTTTCAGTCTCACCTTTTCTCTGGGCTTAGCGGTACCAGCGGCAGTGGCCCTGCCTCCCGCATTTTCCGGACCATCCGGAAATTCCTTTACTTGTCATGCTGAACTTGATTCAGCATCCACTCGCTCTTCGTTTCATCTATTGGCGTTGAGCCAATGGACCCTGAATCAAGTTCAGGGTGACAAATCAATCTACTTAACTAACTCCACCTGTTCGAATTCCAGTTCGACCGGCGTTGCCCGGCCGAAGATCGAAACCGATACTTTCACGCGCGCCCGGTCGAAATCGAGTTCCTCGACCACGCCGTTGAAGCTGGCGAACGGGCCGTCGAGCACCTTGATCTGGTCGCCGATCTCGTAATCGACATTGATCTTCTGCTTCGGCGCCGCGGCGGCCTCCTCTTTCGTGTTGAGGATGCGCGCGGCTTCGGCTTCGCTGATCGGCTGCGGCTTGCCGCTCGATCCCAGGAAACCCGTTACCTTCGGCGTATTCTTGACGAGGTGATAGACATCGTCGGTCATGTTGAGCTTGGCGAGGACATAGCCGGGGAAGAACTTGCGCTCGGTCTGTACCTTCTTGCCGCGCTTGACCTCGGTCACCTCCTCTGTCGGCACCTCGACTTCCTCGACCAACTGCTCGAGGCCCATGCGCGTGGCCTCGGCCATGATGGCGTCCCGGACCTTGTTCTCGAAGCCCGAATAGGCGTGAATGATGTACCAGCGCGACATGGATGGAATACCTTAGCTCTAATCTTCTGGCTGAAACCGTTAGCTGACCAGGCCGATAAGAAAGCGGACGATCATGTTGAAAAAAGAGTCCACGCCCAGGAAGAACATGGCGAGGATGAAGGTCATGATCATCACCATGATACCGGTCTGGATCGTTTCCTGGCGCGTCGGCCAGACGACCTTCGACGTCTCGGCGCGTACCTGCCGAACGAACTCGCCTGGGCTAGTCTTTGCCACCGTCCTGTTCACTCCGTTCACAATCGAACATTCGAAACCAAAAAAGCACACACGCCGCCATCGGCCCTCTCGGCCGACATTGGTGTGAGTGTTACACTCTATCTCGGACCCGCAGGCCTGCCTTTCAAGGCGTGCCTGCCGGACTAGTCGAAGACCGGATGGCAGGAGCGGAGGGGCTCGAACCCACGACCCTCGGTTTTGGAGACCGATGCTCTACCAGCTGAGCTACGCTCCTCCGAGTCCAAGAGAGGCGCGTTTAACGGGGCGGGAAGGGGGATGCAAGGGCATTGTGACTGTCAGGCCGCCCCGGGAAGCGCGTTCAGGCGACGGCCCGACCGTCCTCGCCGCCGACCCGCGCCTCGACCTCGCCGGCGCGCATGGGACGGTCGAGATGATAGCCTTGCGCCTGCGCCACGCCCAGCCGTTCCGCGATCGCATATTGGCTGTCATTCTCGATGCCTTCGGCGATCGTCGCGATACCCAGACTGTCGGCCATCGCGATAACCGCGCGGATGATCGCGATGCTCGATTTCTGGCCGTTCTCTGCATCGCGGATAAACCGGCTATCGATCTTGATCGAGTTGAAGCTCGCATTGCCGATGAAGCCGAGCGTTGAATAGCCGGAGCCGAAATCGTCGAGCGCCATCGTCACACCGAGCGCGCGCAACTGCTCGAACGTCTTGATCGCCTGTTCATTGTCGTTGCCCAGGATCGCCTCAGTAGTTTCCAGTTCGAGCCGGTTGGGCGCAAGGCCGGAATGGGAAAGCGCGGATACGATCGCCGCGCCAAGCCGCGGATTGCGTAACTGGCCCGCCGATAAGTTGATCGCGAGCCGATACTGTTCGGGCCAGGCCATGGCGTCAGTGCAGGCCTTGCGAAACACCCATTCGCCGATCGGGTCGATAAGCCGGGTTTCCTCGGCGATCGGAATGAACTTGTCGGGCGAAATATCGCCCAGTTCCGGGTGCGTCCAGCGCAGCAGAGCCTCGAATCCGGCGACTTCGCCAGTCGCCAGGGTTACGACTGGCTGATAGGCCAGATGCAGCTCGTTATTCTTCAGCGCATCCCGCAGGGCGCTTTCGATGGCGCGGCGCTCTTCGGCCTCTTGAAGCAGTGCGGGTTCGAACGGCGCATGCGTACCCCGGCCGCTGCCCTTTGCGCGATAGAGCGCGAGATCGGCGTTGCGGAGCAATGCACCGGCCGAGCGGCCGTCTTTCGGGTACACCGCCGATCCGGCACTCGCGCCGATATGCAGGATTTGGTCGTCCACCTCGTACGGAGCGGATAGCGCGATGATGATTTCGCGCGCCCTGCTGTCGAGGTCCTCGGAAGACCGGAAATCGGCGACGATCATGGCAAATTCGTCGCCGCCGAGTCTGCCGGCGCAATCGCCCGGCCGCATCAGGCCGCTGAGGCGTTTCGCGACTTGCTCGAGCAATTTGTCGCCGACTGGATGGCCGGAAGTATCGTTGACCGCCTTGAAGCGATCGAGATCGATCATCAGGAACGCGCAATAGCGATTGTCGGCTGCCGCCTTGGCGACCCGGTCCCTCAGCAGTTCGTTGGTATGGGCACGGTTGGGAAGCCCGGTCAGCGCGTCGAAATGCGCCATATGATGGATTTTCCGCTCAATGGCCTCCCGATCGGTGACGTCGGCGATAACGCCGCGATAGCCGATAACATGCCGGTTATCGCTGAGCCGCGGTGTGCCGGAAATCTTCCACCAGCGTTCGGTATCGCCGATCTGCAACGGCACAAGATGATCGCTGAACGTATGCCCGGCGCGCATTTTTTCCAGCAGGTCGACAGCTTCTTCGCTGAGCTCGCCGCCATCCCAGTCCCGTCCCGCGACCAGGCGCATGAGCGGCATGCCTTCCAGTTCGGTGGCGGTTAAGCCGGTCGCGGCGGTAAAGCGCGGCGAAGGATCGACGATGCATTTTCGGGCGTCTACCTGCCACAGCCAGTCGCTTTCGGCCGCATTCTCTTGGCGCAGCATGAGTCTCACCACGTCGCGCTGTTCGGCGAGCGCGATATCGTTGCGCAACCGGGCGATGGCCGCCCGCCCGTTGATGAGCAGCGTGAATGTCAGGCACAGCATGTAGGAAAAGGTCAGTCCGGCGAGCAGGTTCAGGCCGAACTTGTACAGCATGACACTGAGGCTGATCCCGACAAGGCCGTTCAGCATGATGCCGGCCAGCGGCACTACACTGAGCATGAGGGCCGTCGCGCCCATGATCGCGAGGCTGAAGGCGGCGATCGTAACGATCTGCTCCAGATTGCCGAACTGCGCGAAAAAGAGTGGCGGAATGGACCAGAACAGTCCGAGTATCGCGCAATTCCCGGCCGCCCGCATGATATCGACGCGGCGCGCACCGCCGGTTCGCCGGAGATTCGCGGCCCGGGCCGTAGCGACCGATACCAGGCCGATGCCGAGGATTATGAGCCAGACGGCCATGATCTCCGAAGGCACCGAGTCCCAGAACAGGGTCGCGGAGGAGATTGTGGCAAGCACCACCGCCGCCATGGGAAGCAGGGAATTCTTGCTGAGCTCGCGCAGCTGGGCTGCGCGCACGAGCTTCCACTCACCGTCCTGCGGTTCCTGTAGGCCCAGGATTTCCAGCCAGCCAAGCTGGTTGGTGTCGTGCATTACCATCACCGTCCCTTTGGCTATCGGATACAGGGAAAACCCTTTCCGAATGCCGGAGCGGAACGGTTAACCGCGGTTTTACCGCAATATCAGGGGTACGGTTTCAGGCGGCGATGTCGTAAGGCTGGATTTCGCCCGAAAGATAGAGGTTGCGCGCTTTCGCCCGGCTCAGCTTGCCCGAGCTGGTGCGCGGGAGTGTCCGGGGTGGAACCAGTTCAATCACGCAGTTCATGCCGGTGATCGCACGCACCTTGTCGCGGATCATCCCGTGAAGTCTTGCGCGTTCGTTAAGATCGGACGTGCGGCACTGCACAAGAACGGCCGGCGTCTCTTCGCCGCCCGCGACTGTAATCGCGAAAGCCGCGATGTCGCCGGACTTGAATCCCGGTAGCTGTTCGACCGCCCATTCGATGTCCTGCGGCCAGTGATTCTTGCCGTTGATGATGATCATGTCCTTGGCGCGGCCAACGACATAGAGATAGCCGTCCGACAGATAGCCCATATCGCCCGTATCGAGCCAACCGTCCTTCATGCAGGCGTCGGTCGCCTCCTGATCCCGGAAATAGCCGTCCATGATCGCCGGACCCTGGACCCACACCTGGCCGATGGCCTTGTCGCCCAGAACGGATCCGTCCTCGTCGCGGATTTCGATGGTCGTATCGCGTACGGCCTTGCCGCAATTGACGATCGCGCGATAGCGTTCGGGCTCGTCATTGTCCGCCTTGGGGACCCCGGAGAGTTCGCTCTCTTCGACGAGATCGACGATTATCCCTTCGCCGGCCGGCATCAGCGTCACCGCAAGGGTCGCCTCGGCCAGGCCGTAGCTGGGCACGAAGCATTTCGGATCGAAGCCCGCATCGGCAAATGCGTCGGTGAAATGCTGCATGACGTCGGGGCGGATCATGTCCGCGCCGTTGCCCGCCAGCCGCCAGCGCGACAGGTCGAAACGCTCTTTCACGTTCGACTGGCTGCCGATCCGGCGCGCGCAGATGTCGTAGCCGAAGGTCGGCGAATAGCTGCACGAGGTGCCCGGATTGCGGCTGATCAGATCGAGCCAGGCGAGCGGGCGGCGCGCGAAATCCGCGGTTTTCAGATAATCGGTCGAGACCTGGTTCGCGACCATGGAGAGCATGCAGCCGACCAAGCCCATATCGTGATAGAAGGGGAGCCAGGAAATGCAGCGGTCCTTCTCGCCGATCAGCATGCCGTTGGCGTGCGAGCCGAGATTGTGGAGCAGCGCCTTGTGGCTGATGATCACGCCATGGGGAAAGCGGGTCGAGCCGCTGGAATATTGAAGATAGGCGACATCGTCTGGGCTCGCCTGTGGGAATTTCGCGTCCGGCGCTTCGCGTTCGGCGAAGCTTTCCCAGTCTATTCCCGGCACCGAGCAGGCATCGGCGGCTGCCTTGGAAATTTCAGCAATCTCGGCCGGGTACAGGAGCAGGCTGGGTTCGGAACTGCGCAACTGCACGGCGAGCTGATCGATATAACCGTCCTTGCCGCCGAAAGAGGTCGGCAGGGGTAGCGGCACGGGCAGCGCGCCCGCATAGATCGCGCCAAAGAACAGCGCGCAAAAGTCGGGCTCGGTATCGGCGATCAGCGCGACTCGGTCGCCCGGTTCGATGCCGAACGCCATCAGGCGTTTGGCGGCTGCAACGGCGTCTTCGCGCAATTCGGAATAGGGATAGGTCCGGATCAGATTGCCGCGTGCATCGTGAAAATTGAAGCCGCGCTTGCCCTGCGCGGCATAGTCCAGCGCTTCGCCCATCGTGCCGAAATCGGCAAATCTGCGCGGCAACTCGTCATCGATCGGTGTCGGTTCGAGAGAATCTGTCATGATTTCCTTCGCATGCTGCCCGTGAGGCGATCGGAAAGGCCGCTTTTTTTGCGGTTCTCGTCAGGCCGATCGCCATCGCAATTACATCGATGATCGACTTAGCCGATCAGCCGCGTTCAAAATCCGGCTCCACTATGGCACAAAGATGGCGCATGACCGGCCGAACCCGCAAAAAACCCCGTCCGCCGCTGGATCGCGAGAGTCTTGAGCAGCTCGCGCTCTTCTATGTCGGTCGCTATGCGACGACCCGAGCCAAGCTGCGGAGCTATCTGGGGCGCAAATTGCGTGAACGCGGATGGGCGGAGGATCGTGACCCGCCGATCGAGGAACTGGCTGAAAAATTTGCCGAATTGGGCTATGTCGACGACGCGGCATTCGCGAGTTCCAAGGCCGCCTCCCTGCTGCGACGCGGATATGGCGGAAGGCGCGTCGAACAGGCGCTCTACGTCGCCGGGATCGAGGAGGCGGACGGGCAGGATGCGCGCGAACAGGCTGCGATGCAGTCTTGGGATGCAGCGCTGGCCTTTGTGCGAAAACGGCGATTCGGGCCGTTCGCTGGGCAGGCACTCGATCCGGACCGCAAACGCAAGGCGTTGGCGGCCATGCTGCGCGCCGGCCATCCCTACGAACTGGCTCGCAAATTCATCGACGCGGCGCCCGGGGATGTACCGGAAAGAGATGGCGATATTTAGAGCGCTTTCACGCTATCCTTAAGACCCTTTCAACAGGGCCGAAAACTGTGTTAGTCAGGGGTTTCGACAGGGGACGATGCATGGCATCCGATCGGAACGTAGCGGTGTACGATGCTACGTCGGAGGACGTGGCGCATGATGCGGCTTATGCGGACGCATCGACGAACACCCGGCCGCGCGCCTCAGGGCATATCAAATGGTTCGACGGCACGCGTGGCTATGGCTTTCTCGTGCCCGACGATGGCGATGGCGATATCCTCGTCCATTTTTCGATTCTGCGCGATCATGGCCGACGGACATTGCCGGAAGGCGCTCGTATCGAATGCGTGTTCACCCAGGGCGATCGCGGACGGCAGGCGACCGAAATTCTCTCGATCGATCTCGACGAATGCGACGATTATGCCGAACATTCGGAGAGCAAGAGCAGCGCGGTGGACGAAGCGCTGGAGGCGTCTGCCGGGGATTTCGAACCCGTCACCGTGAAATGGTTCAACCGTTTGAAAGGCTATGGTTTTCTGATTCGGGAAGACGAGGATCGGGACGTATTCGTCCATATGGAGATCGTCCGCAGTTCAGGGCTCGGAGAGATCGATACCGGAGACCGGTTGCAGGCACGGATTGCAGACGGGGGCAAGGGGCCCCTTGCGGTCGCGCTCGCGCATTGCGAATAGCCTGACATGGCCCGATTTTTTCAATGCGCCCTGCTGGGCGCGCCGCTCGCTTTGGCTATGCTGGGATGCCGCGCTGAATCCCAGTTGCCGCCAAATCCACCTGCCACCGATGTCGCCGAAGAGGCGGCCGAGCAAGAGGCGGTCGAAACGGTTCCGGTTACGGTGCGGTCGGCCACCGGCGATCATCTGTTCGATGTCGAAACGGCGGTCACTCCGGACGAGCAGCGGCGCGGCCTGATGTTCCGCGAATCGCTACCCGAAAATGGCGGCATGATCTTTCCGTTCGATTTTCCGCGTCTGGCGAGCTTCTGGATGCGCAACACGATGATCCCGCTCGACATGATCTTCATCCGCGCGGATGGAGTGATCACCAATATTGCGCGCGAAACCGAGCCCTATACGCTGGATTCCTATTATTCGACCGAACCCGTCATCGCGGTCCTCGAAATCGCCGGTGGTCGGGCAGCGGAGCTCGGTATCGATGCGGGCGATCAAGTGGCTTGGCCGGATGGGCCTGCTTTACCGGAATAAGCGGCGAACGGACGCAAGAAGAGTTGGCGCGCCCGTCAAGAGGCGCTAAACGCCGAACCGCTATGCGATTTTTGAAAAAGATCTTCACCTGGTGGGAAGGCGCCACCATTGGCACCGCGCTCTATTCGGCGCGCAAGGGGCGTTTCGTCGCCGAAGACGAAGCCGGCAACCGCTACTATGAAAGCAAGAAGGGCCCGGGGCGACGCTGGGTCATCTATACGGGCGGCAACGATGCGAGCAACGTACCGGCCGAATGGCACGGCTGGCTGCACCATACGGTCGAGGACATACCCGATCAGAGCCTGCCGCCGGCGCGCGAATGGGAAACGCCCTATACGCCCAATCTGACCGGCACCGGCGCCGCCTATCGCCCGGCGGGCGCTCTGGAAAAGGGCCGGAAGCGCGCAAGCGCCAGTGGCGATTACGAAGCATGGAGCCCAAGTTGAGCAGCGTGCGCAATCACCTGCTCGAAGCGCTTGTCGGCCTTGCCGTGGTCATCGCGGCGGCATGGCTCGTGTTCGCCTTTGTCGGACGGACGGCCAGCGGGGCGGGCAGCGATGCAATCGAAGTGACGGCGCTGTTTCCCGATGTCGGCGGTATCAATGTCGGCACCGATGTGCGCGTCGCAGGTCTGTCGGTCGGCGAGGTTACCGATGTCGCGCTCAACCCCGACGATTTTCAGGCCGAAGTGCGCATGGCTATCGATCCGTCGGCGAACATCCCCAATGACAGCAGCGCGGCGATTACCAGCGAGAGTCTGTTGGGCGGCAGCTATATCGCTCTCCTGCCCGGCGCGTCGCCCGATCCGCTCGCCGCCGACGATGTCATTCTGGACACGCAGGGCGCGATCGACATGACGGGCCTGATCGGATCGATGATCAACGATTCGGGTGGCTCGGACGGCATGGGCGATACGATGAGCGATACCATGGGCGATACGATGAGCGAGGATTTCGGGAGCGAGGATTTCGGGACCGACGATATCGGGGCCGAGGACCCGCTGCCATGATCCGCGTGGCAGCCGTCGGTGCGTTGCTCGCTCTCGCGGCATGCGGTTCTGGCGGCGAAACCGGAGAGGACGCCCCGGTGCCTGAGCTCACGCTCGATCAGACGCGGACCGGCGAAGCTGACAACGAAACGACCAATGTCGACGATATCGAAGAGGTCGGCGACCTGCCGGTGGATCTTGCCGGCGTCACGCCGATGGAAGAGCGGGTCGCCGTCCTCGGGCTGCTCAACAAGCGCAACGGCACATCGCGCGAAGTCCGTTTGCAGCCGGGCGAATCGACTCGGGTCGGCGACGTATTGATCCGGCTCCGGGCGTGCGAACGCACCGCGCCATGGGAGCCCCAGCGCCTGACCGGCGCCTTCGTGCAACTGTTCGTTCGCGAGACCAATCTGCGCGGCGGTGACGAGCGATGGGAGCGGGTATTTTCAGGCTGGTTGTACAAGGAACGGCCCGCGCTCAACGTCGTCGAGCATCGGCTCTACGATGTCTGGCCGAGAGCCTGCGAGATGACATATCCGGATAGCGCGCCGTCCGGCCCCGCATCGCCCGAAACGGTGCCTTCCAATGCCGAAAGGTCTGCGCCCGTCGCCGATGTCACCGAAGCGCCGAGCGACGACAGCGCCGAATCGAGCAACGAGGCGTAGTCGGCTTTCGATATCTCGATCGCGCCGAGCGATGCGAGATGATCGGTGATGAACTGGCAATCGAGCAGCGTGAACCCGCCATGGCGCATCCGTGCCACGAGATGCGCTAGCGCGATTTTCGATGCATTGGACACGCGCGAAAACATGCTCTCGCCGAAAAAGGCGCGGCCCAGACGCACGCCGTAAAGCCCGCCGACGATATCCGCGCCGTGCCAGCATTCGATCGAATGCGCATGCCCGCGGCGGTGCAACGCGCCATAGGCTTTCTGGATTTGCGGGTTGATCCAGGTGTCCGGGCGGTCGGGCTGGGCCTCGGCGCAACAGGCGACGACCTGGTCGAACGCCGTATCGCGGGTCACGCGGAAGCGATCGGAACGGATCGTCTTGGCGAGCGAGCGCGATACGCGAAACCCATCGAGCGGCAGTATCGCGCGCATTTTCGGTTCGACCCAGAAGACCTCGTCCGCATGCCGGCTGTCGGCCATGGGAAAGACGCCCACCGCATAAGCGCGCAGCAGCATATTCGGATCGAGCAGATTCACGCCATCATGATAACCGGCCGCGCTGCGCGCGTCATCGGCCCTGTGCCCGTGCGTGTTAGAGTTTGGCGATCTTGCGTTCGACGCCGCGCCACAATTTGGCGAACGCCTGTCCGGCCGGCGATTGCGGCGCGAAGGCGCCGACCGGTGCGCGGTGGCGCGCCATCTGCTCTACGGCGCTGGCATAGGGGATCGCCGGCCAGCGTTTCTCTTTTTCGAGCGCGTCCTTGTGCAAGTTCCGCCGCCGGTCGACCATCGTGTGGACCGGCAGGATGGCGGTCCGGCCTTTATGATTGCGATTGATATGGTCGACGACGGTATCGAATGCGCGCTGCGACAGCGGGGAAGGGATCACCGGCACGATAACGAGATCGGCGGCGCGCAAAATCTGGTCGCTGGTTTCCGACAGGCCGGGCGGGCAATCGAGGATGATCCGGTCATAATCCTTCGAGACGGTGTCGATGATCTTCGCCAGCCGCTTCTTCTTGCCGAAGGTGAAAAACATCCGGTCGAGTTCGCGCAGCGAGGCGTCCGCCGCCAGCAGGTCGAGCCGTTCGACCGCCGTCGAGCGGATCAGCTTGCGCGGCTTGACCTCCTGATCGTAAACGCCTTCGGCGCGCCGTTTCGGTTTCTTACCGTCCTGCAGCAGGAAGGTCGCCGCGGCCTGCTGATCGAGGTCCCAGAGCAATGTGCGGCGCGCGGACAGCATCGCCGCGCACCAAGCCAGATTGACCGCCAGCGTCGTTTTCCCAACGCCGCCCTTGAGGCTGTAGATCGCGATCGTGCACATGGCGATTGTCTAGCGGTCTCCCGTCTTGCAGCCAAATCGGAATGGTTAAAAGCATCCCATTTTGGGACGCGTCTTAGTCTTTCTATTCAAGCGGGTTAACATTGTCATCCGCATAGATCGTCTCAAGCCAGGCGCGTACATCGGCGGCGCTGCGATCCGGGGCTTCTTCCATCGGAATATGGCCGATGCCCGGATAGGCGATCAGCGCACTGTCGGGGATATGCTCGTCGAACCATTCGCCGGCGGACAGCGGCACGAGCTCGTCTTCGGCACCCCACATCAATAGCGTCGGCATGGTGAGTGTCGCCATGGTTTCCGGGTTCGCTTCGGTTCGGTCGAAATCACCGCGCTCGAATGTCGCCGTGCGATTGCCCGGATAGAGGATCAGGTCATAATAGCGGTCGACCATCGCTTCATCGATCATGTCCTGGTTGCTGACGCTCTGGCGGAGCGAGCTTTCGATGATCGAACGCGGCGTGATCTTTTCCGCGAGGAGCGAGATACCGGGCATCCGGACAAGACGGAAACCGATCGGAACGCTCTCCGGTTCGGCGCGGGGCGCGCCGGAAGAATCAATCAACAGCAATCCGTCGATCCGGTCCGGATGCGCGAGCGCATAGTTCCACGACGTCCAGCCGCCCATCGAATTGCCGCCCACGACGAACCGGGTCAGGCCCAGATTGTCCGCGACGCCGGCCAGCGTATCGACGAAGCTCTCGGTCGAATAATCGCCTTCGGGATGCGGCCCAGTCAGCCCATGGCCCGGCTGGTCGTAGGTTACGACGCGATAGTCGTCGGACAGACGCTCGACCCAGGGCTCCCAGGTGTGTAGCGATGCGCTGGACCCATGAACGAGCAGGATAACGGGCGCATCGCGCGGCCCTTCGTCGCGGACATGGACGGTCAGGCCGTTGTCGAGCTCGATGAATTGCGAGGCGTCATTGGCATATTGCGCGCGGAGTTCCTCGGCGTCGCGATCGGGTGTCCAGAACCATGCGATCGCGCCGACAATCGCGACGAGCAGGGTCAGCACAGTCCATTTCAGAAACTTCTTCATGGCCGCGCTTTGCCCCCCGTGATGCGGATTAGATGATTTCCTTGACCAAGTCCTGCGGCCGGCAGAGGCGGACGCCGTTCTTGGTTTCCACGATCGGCCGATTGATGAGAATCGGGTTCTTCACCATCGCGTCGAGAATCTGATCGTCCGTCACATCGGGATCGTTGAGGCCGAGTTCCTTGGCAAGCGGCTCCTTGGCGCGCAGCCCCTCGCGCGGTGTGATGCCGGCTTTCGTGTAGAGCTCTTTCAGCTTCTTCTTGCTCGGCGTGTCCTTGAGATACTCGACTACGCGAACCGCAATGGCCGGCGCCTTTTCCAGTATCTCGAGCGTCTTGCGGGACGTGCCGCAGCGCGGATTATGGTAGATAATGGCCTGCATCGAACGATTTACTCCTGTGCCTTCGACAAGTTTTCCAGAACCGCCATCGCCTCGTCACGCCGCGCCCAGGGCACGAATACATGATCGTGATGATATGCCGCCACTATATTGGCACTGATCCCCTGTTCGGCAAGCGCGCTTGCGATTCTCGCCGTCAAGCCGACGGCGTCGAGCGCGCTGTTAGCGCCGATCGTGATTTTTGCCCAGCCCCCTTCATGCTTGAGCCCGATGCCCTCCATGATCGAGGAGAGCGCGACAACGCTAGCGCCTTCGGCCTCGGCAAAGGTCGCCACGGGGACAAGGCCCTGCGGCCATCCCTCTCCCATCGGGATGGTAGCAAAGCCATGCTCTTCTTCCGCCAGCATGGGGTTCAGGTCGCGCAGCAGCGCGTCGAGATCGGTTTCGCCGGGCATCTATTGCGGCTCGGCGGAGGCGGCGTTCCGCTCCAGCCACTCTTCCAGCCATTTGATCGTGTAATTGCCTTCCAGCACGTCTGGGTCTTCGAGCAGGGCTTGATGCAGCGGCAGGGTCGTGTCGACGCCCTCGATCACCATTTCCTCGAGCGCGCGGCGCAGGCGGCGGATGCACTTGTTACGGCTCTTGCCGTAAACGATCAGCTTCGCGACCATGGAATCGTAATAAGGCGGGATCGAATAGCCAGAATAGAGTCCGCTATCGACGCGGACATGCATGCCACCGGCCGCGTGATAGTTGATCACCTTGCCCGGGGACGGGGCGAAGGTTTCGGGATGCTCGGCATTGATCCGGCATTCGATGGCATGGCCGGTAAAGATCACCTCGTCCTGGGTGACCGATAGCGGTTGGCCGGCCGCGACGAGAATCTGTTCGCGGACGAGATCGATGCCGGTGATCATCTCGGTGACCGGATGCTCGACCTGAAGCCGGGTATTCATTTCGATGAAATAGAAGCCGCCATCCTCGTAGAGAAATTCGATCGTGCCCGCGCCGCGATAGCCCATATCGGCCATCGCCTTCGCGCAGATATCGCCCATCCGCGTGCGTTCTTCGTCGGTGATCGTCGGGCCTGGCGCTTCTTCCAGCACCTTCTGATGCCGCCGCTGGAGCGAGCAATCGCGTTCGCCCAGATGGATCGCATTGCCCTTGCCGTCGCCAAAGATCTGGAACTCGATATGGCGCGGATTGCCGAGATATTTTTCCAGATAGACCGTATCGTCGCCAAAGGCGGACTTCGCTTCGGAGCCGGCCTGTTTCATCAGCGATTCAAGCTTGCTCGCCTCGGGCACAACCTTCATGCCGCGTCCGCCGCCGCCCGACGCCGCCTTCACGATCAGCGGATAGCCAACCTCCTCGGCAATCTTCTTCGCTTCGCCGATTTCGCGGACCGCGCCGTCCGAACCGGGCACCAGCGGCAGGCCCAGCTTGCCGGCGGTTTTCTTCGCCTCGACCTTGTCGCCCATGACGCGGATATGCTCGGGCTTCGGCCCGATCCAGATAACGTCATGCTCCTCGACGATCTTCGCGAATTTCTCGTTTTCGGAGAGGAAGCCATAGCCCGGATGGATCGCGTCGGCGCCGCTGATTTCGGCCGCGGAAATGATGTTCGGAATATTGAGATAGCTGTCCGTCGCCGGGGGCGGGCCGATGCATACCGCCTCGTCGGCCAGCTTTACATGTTTGGCCTCGGCATCGGCCGTCGAATGCACGGCCACGGTCTTGATATCCATTTCATGGCAGGCGCGATGGATGCGCAGTGCGATCTCGCCGCGATTGGCAATCAGGACCTTCTTGATCATGGTCGCCCGCCTACTCGATGACAATGAGCGGCTGGTTGAATTCTACCGGCTCGGCATCTTCGACGAGCATTGCGCTCACCGTGCCGGATTTGTCGGCTGCGATCGGGTTCATCACCTTCATCGCCTCAATGATCAACAGCGTGTCGCCCTTCGACACCGAATCGCCGACCTTAACGAACGGATCCGCGCCGGGCTCGGGCGACATATAGGCGGTGCCGACCATCGGCGATTTCAGCGCGTCGGCATGGGCATCGGCGGCCGGCGCTGCTTCGGCCGGAGCGGAAGGACTTGGCGCTGCCGTGGCGGGAGCGGGCGCAGCTGTAGCGGCCGGAGCGGGAGCGGCCATAGCGACAGTGGCCGCCTTGCGCGCAACCCTGATGCTCCGTTCGCCGTCTTCGACTTCGATTTCGGTCAGATTGACGTCGTCCAGAAGCTCGGCAAGCTGGCGCACAAGATCGGTGTCGACATGCATGGTGCCCTTACCGGCCCCTTTGTCGCCGGCTTTATCGGTGGTCATGGCAAACCCTTTATCCCTGTTGCCGGTCAAGGCCGGCGTAGAAGCCCTCTGCTTTACTCAAAGCTGCAGGGCTGCGTCCAGCGCCAGCAGATAGGAAAGTGTCCCGAACCCAGAAATAGTTCCGTGCGCGGCCTCGCCGACCAGGCTTTTCCGCCGAAACGGCTCGCGCGCATGCGGATTGGAGAGATGGACCTCGATAACGGGAACCGACACTGCCTTTATCGCATCGTGGAGCGCGACTGATGTATGCGTGAAACCCGCTGCATTCAGCAGGATAGCCTTGGCCTCTTCGGCCTGAGCCTCATGAATCCAGTCGGTCAGATGTCCCTCATGATTGGACTGGCGCACCTCGATATCGACGCCGGCTGCCTGCGCCCTGTCTTCGAGCTGTCCGGCGATATCGTCGAGCGTGTCCGAGCCATAGATTTCCGGCTCCCGCATCCCCAGCAGGTTCAGATTGGGACCGTTCAGGACGTAGATGACGGGTTTATCGGCCATTGGCGCTGCCTTCCGGTTGCGGCGGTGCGGGGCGCACACCTATATGCGGCTCGTCTCGTAACGCAAAGGCAGGATACACGCATGACCAGCGACGGCACGATTTCGATACGCGTGAATGGCGAACATCGACGCGTGCACAAGGGCCTGACGCTGGCCGCGCTCGCGAGCGAAGAATTGGGCCTTGATCCGGCGAAAGTCGCGGTCGAGCGCAATCTCGAAGTCGTCCCGCGTTCGACGCTCGGCGATGTACTGGTCGAGGATGGCGACGAGCTGGAGATCGTGCACTTCGTGGGCGGAGGCGATGGCGGGGACGACAGCTGGAGCGTCGCCGGGCAGAGCTTCTCCTCTCGCCTGATCGTCGGCACGGGCAAGTATAAGGATTTCGAGGAGAACGCCGCCGCGCTGGAGGCATCGGGCGCGGAGATCATTACCGTGGCCGTGCGCCGGGTGAACGTCTCCGATCCCGAGGCGCCGATGCTGACCGATTTTATCGACCCGAAGCGCTACACCTACCTCCCCAACACCGCCGGCTGTTTCACCGCCGAGGAGGCAATCCGCACGTTGCGGCTGGCGCGCGAGGCAGGGGGCTGGGACCTCGTCAAGCTCGAAGTGCTGGGCGAGGCGAAGACGCTCTATCCCGATATGCGCGAAACGCTGCGCGCGACGGAGACGTTGGCCAAGGAAGGCTTCAAGCCGATGGTCTATTGCGTCGACGATCCGATCGCCGCGAAACAGTTGGAAGAAGCGGGCGCGGTCGCCGTCATGCCGCTCGGCGCGCCGATCGGTTCCGGGCTCGGCATCCAGAACCGGGTGACGATCCGGCTGATCGTCGAGGGCGCCAATGTACCGGTCCTCGTCGATGCCGGGGTCGGCACGGCGTCGGATGCGGCTGTTGCGATGGAGCTGGGCTGCGACGGCGTGTTGATGAACACGGCCATCGCCGAAGCGAAAGAGCCTGTGCGCATGGCGCGCGCGATGAAGCTGGCCGTGGAGGCCGGCCGCGAAGCCTATCGCAGCGGGCGCATGGCGACGCGCAAATATGCCGATCCATCGAGCCCGCTGGCAGGATTGATTTAGCCGTCCGCACCGGGAACGATTTCGCCGCTCTCTGGTTGATTGAGGAAGAGGGGACCGTCTTTCTCTAACTTTCAGGAGCTTTCCATGGCACGATTTTCCGACAAGCGCATTCTGATCACCGGCGGCACCAGCGGCATGGGCCTCGCCGCCGCCAAACGGATCGTCGAGGAAGGCGGGCGCGTTGCCGTGACCGGCCAGAGCGAGAACCATCTCGATGAGACGCGCGAAGCTCTGCCCGACGATGCGCTGATCCTGCGCAACGACGCCGGCGATCCAGATGCAGCGAAGCAACTCGCGGAAACCCTGGAGGCCGAGATGGGCGGCATTGACGGTCTATGGCTCAATGCCGGGTTCGGGATTTTCGAGCCGAACGATCAGGTGGATGCTGAAAGTTTCGATAAACAGAACGACGTAAATGTACGCGGCCCGGTGCTGCAGATGGCGAGCCTCTTGCCGCATCTGGCGGACGGCGGATCGGTTGTCGTGACCGCGTCGGTATCACCCTATCTCGGCCAGGCGCAGGGTGCCGTCTATGCAGCGACGAAGGGCGCGGTAACGGCACTGACGCGATCCTGGGCGGCCGATCTCGCGGGCCGCAATATTCGCGTGAACTCGATTGCGCCCGGGCCGATCGATACCAATTTCATGGACGGTATGGGCCTGGCGGACGATCAGAAGGAAGAGTTTCTGGAAATGATCAAGCAGCAGGTGCCGCTCGGCCGTTTGGGCACGTCCGACGAAGTAGCGTCGGTGGCGCTATTCCTGCTCTCCGACGACGCATCCTATGTCACCGGCTCCCAATATATGGTCGATGGCGGAATGACGTTCCGCTAGTCGGGCGGCATCGTTTTTTGCGACAAGCCGGGGAACGATCCGCCCGGCTTCTGCGTTAAACTGTTGTGAAGTCGGTCCAAATTCGGATCGGCCATTGATAGGAGAACGATCATGGGCGAACTGAAAGACAAGGCTAAAGGCTCGGCCAACAAGGCGGCCGGTATCGCCAAGGAAGCCGTCGGCGAACTTACCGACAATGAGAAGCTGGAAGCTGAAGGCGAGGCCCAGCAGGTAAAGGGCAAGGCGCAGAAGGCCAAGGGCGAGGTAAAGGGCGCCGTCGGCGACAAAGTCTGAGGCTGAGACGACAATAGAAAATGATGGGTCGCTTCGAAGTTCGAAGCGGCCCATTTTCGTTTCGGGCGGGGTGCACCCTGTCATGGCAGCGGAAAAACGCGAATTGATCTAAGCTAGCGAACCGTTCGTCGAAAACGGCGCGCCAAGCGCTTTACGCGAAAACTGTTTTCGGGTTTACGACACTAGTCGGAGACGCCTGGTTACTACTGCCCCTGTAGCTAAACCGGGTCGCATTGGGTCATCATCGAGTTTCTCGGTGGTGGCCCTTTCCGATTCAGCCTTTCGCTGCTGCCCGGACCTTGGCGACCGAGGTGCCCGCGGCCAGCTGGTCCTCGACATCGATCCTGAGGTGCAGCAGGCGCACGCCTTTCTCAGCCGCGGCGCGTTCCAGCGCGGGCGCGAATTCGGCGGTCGTTTCGATCGTTTCGGCCCAACCGCCGTAAGCTTTGGCGAGCGCCGCGAAATCCGGATTGCTGAGCGCGGTGCCCGACAGCCGTTCGGGATACTCGCGCTCCTGGTGCATGCGGATCGTGCCGTAACTGCCGTTGTCGATCAGGATCACGATCATGTCCGCGCCATGCTGCACGGCCGTCGCCAGCTCCTGGCCGTTCATCAGGAAATCGCCATCGCCGGCAATCGCCAGCACCTGCCGGTCCGGATTGCGCAGCGCGGCCGCTACCGCCGCGGGTACGCCATAGCCCATGGCCCCGGCAGTCGGGGCGAGTTGGCAGACCGGGCCGCCATAGCGCCAGTAGCGATGCCACCAGCCGGAAAAATTGCCCGCGCCGTTGCATATGATGCTGTCGGCGGGCAGCGTATCGCGCGCAGCCTGCACGCATTGAGCAACATCCAGCTTCAGATCGTCATTCGCTTCGACCGTGTTCCACGCCTCCCATTCGGCATGGGCCTCCTTGCCGCAGTCGAAATCGATAATGGCATGCTCCCAGAGCGAGGCTTCTTCGGAAAATTCGCGCATATCGGCGCAGATGGCGAGGTCGGTGCGATAGACGCGGCCCAGCTCTTCGGGGTCGGGATGGACGTGAATCAGCGTCTGGTCCGGATGGTCGGGCCCGATCAGCGTATAGCCGTCGGTCGTCGCTTCGCCGAGCCGCGCGCCGACGACGAGCAGCAGGTCCGCGTTGCGGATACGATCGAGCAGTTTCGGGTTCGGGCCATAGCCGAGATTGCCGGCCCAGACCGGGCTTTCGTTCGGGATTGCGTCCTGCCGCCGAAAGCCGCAGGCAACGGGCAGCCCGATATCCTCGGCGAACTCGCGGAAATAATGGGAGGACCCGGCACACCAATCGGCGCCGCCGATGATAGCGACCGGAGCGGCGGCCTCCCTGAGAAGCCCCATCATCACTTCCATGGCCTCGGGATCGGGATGCTGGGCCGGGCGAATCACTTTGGGGCGGTCCACGGCCTCTGCGGAATCACGCAGCATGTCCTCGGGCAGCGCCAGCACGACCGGGCCAGGCCGCCCGTTCATCGCGACCGAATAGGCGCGCGCGATATATTCGGGGATGCGCGCGGCATCGTCGATCTTCGCGGCCCATTTGCAGAGCGGCCCGAACATCGCCGGAAAATCGATCTCCTGAAAGGCCTCGCGATCCTTGTCGCCGCGCCCGACATCGCCGATGAAATAGATCATCGGCACGGAGTCCTGCATCGCGACATGCACGCCGATCGATCCGTTGGTCGCGCCGGGGCCGCGCGTGACGAAGGCGATGCCCGGATGGCCGGTCATCGCGCCGTCGGCCGCCGCCATGAACGATACGCCGCCCTCCTGCCGGCAGACGACAAGATCGATCTCGCTCGTATCGTGCAGCGCGTCTAGCACCGCGAGATAGCTTTCGCCGGGCACGCAGAAGATCCGGTCGCAGCCTTGCGCCACGAGATTGTCGACAAGAATTTGCCCGCCGGTTCGTGTGGTCATGGGGAAAATCCACTCCTTCTTTTGTCATTCCAGCGAAGGCTGGAATCCATTCCAGATGTCCGTCTTGCGACTGTGTGTCCGGAATGGACCCCAGCCTTCGCTGGGGTGACGGGATATATCTGTCCGCTAAGCCTGATGCACCGCCTTGGTGACCATATAGGCTTCCAGTCCTTCCGGCCCGTCCTCGCTGCCGAAGCCCGATTCCTTGACGCCGCCGAAAGGCGCGTCGACCGCGCTGATGCCGACCGTGTTGATGCCGACCATGCCGCTTTCAATGGCATCGCCGAGGATCATCGCCTGACGGCCATTCTCGGTGAAGGCGAAGGCGGCGAGGCCGTAGGGGAGGCGGTTCGCCTGTTCGATGGCCTCGTCGAGCGTTGCGAACGGCCGTATCATCGCAACCGGGCCGAAGGGTTCGTTTGCCATGATCTGCGCGTCGAGCGGAACATCGGCGATAACCGTCGGGCGGAAGAAGAAACCGCTCTCCCCGAGCACATCGCCGCCGGTCGTGATCCGTCCGCCCTTGTCGGCGGCATCCGCGATCAGCGCGCCGACCGCTTCGGGGCGGCGTTCATTGGCGAGCGGTCCCATCTGGGTCGCGTCCTCAAGACCATTGCCGACCGTCAGTTGCTCCGTCCGCTTCGTGAACTCGTCCACGAAGCGATCGTAGATGCCGTCCTGGACGTAAAACCGCGTCGGGCTGACGCAAACCTGCCCGGCATTGCGGAATTTCTGGGGCACGATGATGTCGAGCGTGCGCTTAAGATCGCAATCGTTGAACACCAGCACGGGCGCATGGCCGCCCAGCTCCATCGTCGTGCGCTTCACCCCGTCCGCCGCGAGCTTCATCAGATGCTTGCCGACCGGCACCGATCCGGTGAAGCTGATTTTGCGGATGATCGGCGAGGCGATGAGGTGCGTGCTGACCTCGTCGGGCACGCCGAACACCATCTGCGCGACAGAACCGGGGACTCCCGCGTCGAGCACGCAGCGCATCAGTTCGATTGCGCAGGCCGGGGTTTCCTCCGGCGGTTTGCAGATGATCGAACAGCCTGCCGCCAGCGCCGGGGCGAGCTTGCGCGCCATCAGGAACAACGGAAAATTCCACGGGCTGAACGCCGCGACCGGGCCGACCGGCTGCTTGATGACGATGGAGCGCTGGCCGGTCGGGCGGACGAGCACGCGGCCATGCGCGCGCTTCGCTTCTTCCGCGAAATAGTCGAACAGCCCGGCCGCGCCGAGCACTTCGCCTGTCGCTTCCTTCACCGGCTTGCCCTGCTCCATGGTCAGCAGCGGGGCGATAGCCTCCGCACGCTCGCGCAATAGATCGGCAACCTTACGCAGGACTGCGCCACGTTCATTGACGTCCTTCGCCTTCCATTCGCGAAAGCCGAGTTCGGCGGCAGCCAGCGCGCGATCGAGATCGTCGGCCGTCGCCAGCGGCAGCGCGGCCAGCGTCTCGCCGGTCGCCGGATTGACGACATCCTGCGTCTGGCGGTCTCCGGGTTCGATCCATTCGCCGTCGATCTGGAAGCGCAAATCCTGCGGATAGTCGGTGCTCATTGTTCGGGTTCCCGGGAGGTTTTTCTCAGACTCCGCACCTAAGACACTTGACCCGCGCGGGCAACGATAGTTGGCTCGTATGGTACGGCCGAAAACAAAAAAGAACCGCCGCAATGCTGGGAGGATATGACATGGAACTGGTGACGGACGGACTGCGCTTTCCCGAAGGCCCCGTGGCGATGGACGATGGTAGCATCGTACTGGTCGAAATCGCGGAAGGGCGGATCACGCGGGTGCTACCGGACGGTACCAAGGAGACCGTGGCCGAACCCGGCGGGGGACCGAACGGTGCCGCTATCGGCCCGGACGGCAAGCTCTATGTCTGCAACAATGGCGGCTTCGAATATCTCGAGAGCGACGGCATGCTCGCGCCGCACGGCATCGCCAGCGACTATTCGGGCGGGCGGATCGAGCGCGTCGATCTGGAAACGGGCGCAATCGAAACGCTTTACAAGTCCGGCGATTTCGACTGCGTGCTGCGCGGCCCCAACGATATCGTCTTCGATGCGCATGGCGGCTTCTGGTTCACCGATCACGGCAAGGTCGATTATGCGAAACGCTGCCACGACATCGTCGGCATCTTCTATGCGAAAGCCGATGGCAGCCATCTCGAAGAGGTGATCTTCCCGTCGAACAATCCCAACGGCGTCGGTCTCTCGCCCGACGGCAAGACGCTCTACGCGGCCGAGACCTACACCTGCCGATTGATGAAGTTCAACGTCACCGGACCCGGCACGGTCGCGCCCGATGCGGGGCCGGGCGGGCCCGGCATCCCTGTCTATCGCCCGGCCGGCTATAAGTTCTTCGACAGCCTGGCCGTTGACGGCGATGGCAATATCTGCATCGCGACGATCGGCGAGTGCGGGATTTCGGTCGTCGCTCCCGATGGGTCGTTGGTCGAATTCGTCGAGACCGACGATATCTTTACGACCAATGTCTGTTTTGGCGGGCCGGACATGCGGACGGCCTGGCTGACGCTGTCGGGGACGGGCCGGCTGGTCAAGATGGACTGGCCGCGTCCGGGCTTGAGGCTGGAACATAACGCCTGACGACAGGCAGGCCGGTCCGGGGAGAGAATGATGAAATTGCAGGGAGTTATGGGCAGTGCCTTGCTCGCCTTGGCAGCCGCACTGCCCGCGCAGGCGCAGAGCGCCGCGGTCTTCGATGCGGAGACCGCGCAGGCGGTGCTGAACGGCTGCGTCGCCCATGCCGAGGCCAACGGGCAGAGCCAGGGTATCGTGGTCGTCGATGCGGGCGGGCATATCATGGCCGCGCTGCGCATGGACGGAAACGGGCCGGGCACGGTCGCCTTTGCCGAGCAGAAAGCCTATGCAGCCGCGACCTGGGGCTTCTCCACGGCCGGCATGGAAGAAGGCGCCCGGAACACGCCCGGATTTGCCGATGCGCCCGGCGTCGTCACCGTCGGCGGCGGGGTACCGATCTACGATGCGACGGGCCAATACCGGCTGGGCGCGATCGGCGTGTCCGGCGAGCCGCCCGAAGACGATGTCCGTTGCGCCGAAGCGGGGATCGCAGCTGCCGGCCTCCAGCCGCGCCGTATCCGGCAATAGGCCGGGCACCGCATTTCGCCGCATCGCCGCCCTAATCGTTTGACCGCCGCGATTCATCGCCTCTAAGGACCGCGCAGGTTTTTCGGCGAGGCGGACGATGACGAAGACGACGGTAATCTGGGATTTCGGCGGCGTGATCACCTCGTCGCCGTTCGACGCGTTCAACCGGATGGAGGAAGCGCGCGGCATTCCGGTGAACAGTGTGCGCCGGATCAACGCCGCCGACCCGGACGGCAATGCCTGGGCGAAATTCGAGCGGTCGGAAATCGATGCGGCCCAGTTCGATGAACTGTTCGCCGCCGAAGCGCGTGCGGTCGGCGTCGATCTCCGGGGCGAGGATGTGCTCGCCTGCCTGTCCGGCGATATCCGGCCGCGCATGGTCGCCGCGCTCGATACGCTGAAAACGCGCGATTATGCGCTCGGCTGCATCACGAACAATGTGCCGTCGGGCAAGGGCACGGGGATGGCGGGTAGCGAGAGGAAAGCGGCCGCGATTGCCGACATCATGACGCGCTTCGATCACATTATCGAAAGCTCCAAGGCCGGCGTGCGCAAGCCCGATCCGCGCATCTACGAGATGATGTGCGAGGCGCTGTCGGTCCAGCCGGAAACGTGCGTCTATCTCGACGATCTCGGGATCAACTGTAAGCCCGCGGCCGCGCTCGGCATGACGGCGATCAAGGTGACGGGCGAGGGTCAGGCGCTGGCCGATCTGAGCGCCGCGCTGGAACTGGATGAGGGCGTGCTGTGAGAGCGTGGCTGGCGGTCGCTGCCTGGGCAGTCGTCGCCGCGTTTACGCTCGGCGGCCCGGCCCGGGCGGATGAGGGCCATCTCCTGATCGTCGGCGGCGGCCTCTCCTTCGACAATGAGGAGGTCTATCGCGCGCTGCTCGACAATCGGCCCGAAGACAGCCCTGGCATTGCAATCGTTGCCGCTGCAACGTCCGAAGCTTCGGCCACCGCCTCGACCTTTGCGGGCGAACTCATGTTTTACGGCGTCGAGCCGGAGGACATCGCGATCGTCAGCCTGGCGGTCGTCGACGATCCCGACACGCCCGATGTGGACGAGAGCGACTGGGCCGCCAATGCCGCCGATCCCGGAGAGATCGCCAAGATCGAAAATGCCGGGGCGATATGGTTTACCGGCGGCGATCAGCTGCGGCTGAATCACGCGCTCATTGAGCCGAGCCGTGCAGACAGTCCGATGCTGGCCGCGATCCGTGCACGCCTTCGCGATGGCGCGATTGTCGGCGGAACGAGCGCCGGGGCGGCGGCCATGAGCAGCCCGATGATCGCGCGCGGCAATGCGTTCGGTTCGCTGTTCGGCGGCGTCCGGGATACGGTCTCCGAAGGCAGTGACGATCTCGCAATGGTCCAGGGGCTGCGCCTGTTTTCGCCCTTCATCCTCGATCAGCATTTTGCCGAGCGGGGGCGGATCGGCCGGCTGGTGCGGGCGATCATGACGCAGCCCGGCCCCGCGCGGATCGGCATCGGCATCGACGAGGATACCGCCTTGCTCGTCGATCTGGCGCAGAATAGCGCGCAGGTGATCGGCCCGGGCGCCGTGACGCTGCTCGACGGGCGTGGCGCCCAAAGAACCGTCAGTATCTCAGGGTTTCTGATCCGCGGTCTACGATTGTCCCGTCTGCACGACGGTGACCGGCTCTCGCTCACCGATCTGGACGTTCGGCCAGACCCGGCGCGCCTTCAGATGGAGGATCGCCGGAGAGCGTTCGGCGGTATGTGGCCGAGCGTCGAATCGCTTAGCGTATTGGAGCGCGAAACTCGAACCTTGCACGCGGGCGAACGGCATCTAAGGCGCAGCGCGATAATCGACGTCCGGATGGATGAGGGCAAACGCAGTGTGGTGTTCAGGTTCGTTAGCGGTCGCGATAGCGGTTACTGGCGGGGGCCGGACGATGAAGGCTGGTCCGGAACCCTGACCGGTATTGCGCTGTCGATCGACGGACACTTCTCTCCCGATATTTCTCCCCGGCCGTGATAGGCCGCCTCAGTGCATCATCAGCACGGGCACGGGCGAGCGCTTGATGAAGTGGCGCGAGACGCCGCCGAATAGTGCCTGACGGATCCGGCTATGCCCATAGGCGCCCATCACCATATAGTCGGCTTTGCGGTCGAGCAGCAGGTCGTGCATGGCATCGGCGATCTTGTCGCGGCGGTCGCGCAGGACCAGTTCGGCCTTGATGCCGTTGCGCGACAGATAGGCGCAAGCGGTCGCGGCCGGGAAATCCTTGGGGTCTTCGCCGATCGTCACGACTTCCACCTTGCTCGCAACCCGCAGCATCGGGATCGCGGCCCGCATGGCATTGGCCGCCGGCGCCGAGCCGTTCCATGCGACCACCGCTTTGCCCGCACAATCGAGCGCCTTGCTCGTCTGCGGCACGGCGAGGATCGGACATTCGGCTTCCATCACCAGATAGGTGACGCTCGAAGCGAGATCGTCGTCGCTATCGCCCGCCGGCTCGCTGAGCACGGCGACATCCGCCAGGCGCGACTGGGCGACCAGCACGTCCTCCGGCGCGCCTTCGGCCGAGATGAAGTCCCAGGGGACGTCCTCGTTGCGCATCTCCTCGTCGATCTTCGCTTTCTTGTTCTCCGCTTCGGCGAGCGCGGCTTCGCGTTGTTCGGCGACATAATAGGAACCGCCGAACGGATCGAGCGCGACATAATCGCTGACCGGAATGCCGTGGACGAAGGTGATATGGCCGTTGGCCGCGCGCCCGAGATCGAGCGCCGCCTGCAGGCGCGACTCAAAGCCGTCTTCGTCGGTCACGGGAAGCAAGATGGATCGCATGGTGATTCTCCTAGGCGGAACGCGGTGTATAGCATGATCCTAGCAATCCGCTGCATGGACGCGTTGATCGAGGTCAAATGCCCCAAGGCGAGACATCGCGGTTGCACAAAGCGCGGCCTGGATGACGGTTACGGCAATTGACCCGACTCACGCCGCCTGCCTAATGGGCGAAATTCCACATCGGAGCCTGTCATGCGAAAAATCTATCCCGATGCCGCCGCCGCGCTCGATGGCCTGTTGTTCGACGGCATGCATATTTGTGCGGGCGGGTTCGGCCTGTGCGGCATTCCCGAGCGGCTGATCGACGCGATCCGCGATGCCGGGACGAAGGACCTGACCATCGCCTCGAACAATGCGGGGATCGACGGGGAGGGGCTGGGCAAGCTGTTGCGCACCAAACAGGTCAAGAAGATGATAAGCAGTTACGTCGGTGAGAATAAGGAATTCGAACGGCAGTTTCTGGCGAAGGAGCTGGAGGTCGAATTCTGTCCGCAGGGCACGCTGGCCGAACGCTGCCGGGCGGGCGGCGCGGGCATTCCCGGCTTCTACACCAAAACCGGCGTCGGCACGGTCGTCGCCGAGGGCAAGGAGCATAAGGATTTCGACGGCGAGACCTATATTCTCGAGCGCGGCATCTTCGCGGACCTGTGCATTATCAAGGGCTGGAAGGCCGACAAGAGCGGCAATCTCGTCTTCCGCAAGACCGCGCGCAACTTCAACCAGCCCATGGCGACGGCGGGCAAGATCTGCGTCGCCGAGGTCGAGGAGATCGTCGAAGTCGGTGCACTCGACCCCGATTGCATCCATTTGCCGGGGATTTACGTGAAGCGCCTGATCGACGGCTCGCCCTATGACAAGAAGATCGAGTTCGAGACTGTCCGCGAGAGGGAGAGCGCATAATGCCCTGGGATCGCAATCAGATGGCCGCGCGGGCGGCGCAGGAGCTTGAGGACGGCTATTATGTCAATCTCGGCATCGGCATCCCGACGCTCGTCGCCAACCATATCCCCGATGGCGTCGAGGTCACGCTGCAGTCGGAAAACGGCATGCTCGGCATCGGGCCCTTTCCCTATCCCGAGGATATCGATGCGGACCTGATCAATGCGGGCAAGCAGACGATCAGCGCGCTGCCCTCATCGAGCTATTTCGGCTCGTCGGACAGTTTCGCCATGATCCGCGGTGGGCATATCGATCTGACGGTGCTCGGCGCGATGGAAGTCGCGGAAAATGGCGATATCGCCAACTGGATGATCCCGGGCAAGATGATCAAGGGCATGGGCGGCGCGATGGACCTCGTCGCGGGCGTCAAGAAGATCATCGTCGTCATGGATCACAATTCCAAGGCCGGCGATCCGAAATTCATTCCCGAATGCACGCTGCCGCTGACCGGCACCAATGTCGTCGACATGATCATCACCAATCTCGGTGTGTTCCACCGTCCGGACCATGACAGCCCGTTCGCGCTGATCGAGCTGGCGCCGGGGGTCACGCTCGAGGAAGTCGGCGAGAAGACGACGGCGCATTATGTGGAGCGCGTGCAATAAGTTAGCCTGAATGCGTTTGAGGGGTTTCGCTTTGCGCACAGCCCCTTTATATTGCAGTGCAACATAGACGTCCTAACGGGCCTCTAATCTCCTTTTCGTGACCCGCGATAGCTGCGGAGCGTGTGTGCGCCCCGCGGCCTTGCGGCATTGCCCGAAAGCTATTTCCGCATGCCCATGCACCGCAATTTCAAGCGCGACTGGTTGTCCCAGCCTCGCACCGAGTTTCTCGCCGGCCTCGTCGTCGCGCTCGCCCTTATCCCCGAGGCGATCGGCTTCTCGATAATCGCGGGCGTCGATCCGCGTGTCGGGCTCTATGCGAGCTTTTCGATCGCGGTCATCACCGCGATGCTGGGCGGGCGACCGGGGATGATCTCCGCGGCGACTGCGGCGGTGGCGGTGCTCGTCATTCCGCTGGTGCGCGATCATGGCGTTGAATATCTGTTCGCCGCGACCATCCTGATGGGCATCTTCCAGGGGCTTGCCGGGCTGTTCCGGCTCGATCTGCTCATGCGCTTCGTCGCGCGCTCGGTGATCACCGGTTTCGTCAACGCGCTCGCGATCCTCATCTTCATGGCGCAGATACCGCAGCTGATCGGCGATAATTTCACCATCGAAACCTACGCCATGGTCGGGGCGGGCTTGGCGATCATCTATCTGCTGCCGTTGGTGACCAAGGCGGTGCCCGCACCGCTCGTCGCGATCGTCCTGCTGGCGTTGGTCAGCATCTTCGGCGGGTTCACCGTCTCGACGGTCGGTGACATGGGCACGCTGCCGGACAGCCTGCCGATGTTCCATCTGCCGATGGTGCCGCTGACGCTGGAGACGCTGCAGATCATTGCGCCCTATGCGGCGGGGATGGCGGCCGTAGGCCTGCTCGAATCGCTGCTCACCGCCTCGATCGTCGACGACATGACCGAAACGCGCAGCGACAAGCGGCAGGAATGTTTCGGTCAGGGCGCGGCCAACTTTTTCACCGGTTTTATTGGCGGCATGGGCGGCTGCGCGATGATCGGCCAGTCGGTCATCAACATCAAGTCGGGCGGCCGTCGGCGGCTTTCGACCTTCCTTGCAGGCGTCATGCTGCTCATCCTGATCGTGGTTCTTGGCCCATGGGTCGCGCAGATTCCGATGCCCGCGCTCGTCGCGGTGATGATCTTCGTTTCGATCAGCACCTTCCGCTGGCAGTCCTTCCTCGAAATCCGCCATCATCCGAAGGTATCGACGGCGGTCATGCTTGCGACGGTCGTGACCGTGGTCTGGACGCACGATCTGGCGCAGGGCGTGCTGGTCGGCGTGCTGCTGAGCGGTATCTTCTTCGCCGGAATGGTCCGCAATCTCGTTACGATCACGACCAGCGTCGACGGGACGACCCGGCACTATGTCGTGAAAGGCCAGATATTCTTCGCCTCGGTCGACCGCGTGACGGAAGCGATGGAATATGGCGAGGACGATATCACCGATGTCGATATCGACCTGACGGACGCGCATTTCTGGGACATTTCGGCGACCGGCGTGCTCGACAAGGTGGTCGGGCGGTTGCAGGGCGAAGGCAAGGCGGTGCGGGTGATCGGCCTCAATCAGGCCAGCGCGACGCTGATTGAAAAATACAGCGATACCGAGAAGCCGTTCCAGAGCCTCGGCGTGGTCGGCCATTGATCCCGAGGGCCGGAGCGGCAACAAGGTGCGCGAATCAGAACATCGAACGAAACTCAGGAACCCCGATATGATCAAACTCCACCATCTCCGCTTTTCGCGCTCGACGCGGATCATCTGGCTGCTCGAGGAGCTCGGCCTGCAATATGAGATGGAGGAGCATCACCGGCATCCGGAGACGAACCGCTCGCAGGAAGACCTGTTCGCCGTCCATCCGCTCGGCAAGGCGCCGACCGTGGAAATCGACGGCCATGTGATGGTCGAGTCCGGCGCGATCATCGAATATATCATCGAGACGCGCGGGGAAGGGCAGCTGGCCCCGGCATCGAATGCCGAGCGCGCGCCTTATCTCGAATGGCTGCAATTCGCCGAGGGCACGCTCGCCATGCCGATCCTGCTGACCCTGCTGGGTCCGCGTTTTGGCGGACTTGGCGAGGTCTTGGGCGGCTTTGTTGGTGGCGAAGTGACCAAGCTGCTCGACTATATCGATGCGCATCTGGACGGCCGGGAGTTTCTGGTCGGCGACACGCTGACCGGCGCGGATATCAATCTCGAATATCTGCTCGAACTATCCAATCTCGTCGGCCTGCTCGACGAGCGGCCGAACGCCAAGGGCTATCTCGAGCGGCTGATGAACCGCGCTGCCTACAAGAAAGCGATCGAGATCGGCGGCCCGCTCGTCGATCTGCCGGGCTAGGATAGGCGCTCTAGCGGCTGCGGCCGCGCGCCGTGACCGGCCAGATGTCGATCAGCGTATCGCCGTCCACGACATGATAGACGTCGTGGAGGTTCACCGTCGGATCGCAATGCGGCACCTGCAGCGTCACCATGGCGCCATGCTCGAAGGCATGATCCGCCGCTAGCAGCCCGCCATGCTCATCGCCCATGAAGATGAAGCCGGTGCCCTCGGGCGCGCCGTCCATCACGACCGGTGCGCCGCCATCGGTCGATAGCGTTTTGAACCCGGCATCGACGGTCGCCATGCCCGGCGTGTTGCAGCTCACGATCCGGGTATCGACAAACAGGGCTGGTTCGAAGTTCTCAGCCTCGTCAAATAGTTGGCACTCGCCATATTCATTGTCCATGAAGACATAGGAGCCAACCTGCAGCTCGTTAAGAAGGCCCAGCTCGGCGTCGATCTCGTGCGTGCCCGTCCCGCCGCCGCTGATGATTTCGGGCGGGAAGCCGGCATCGGTCAGCCGCTCCACGATCCCGCGCAGATAGTCGGTGCGCTCGACGATCGTGGCCCGCCGTTCCCCATAGGATTGGATATGCTGCTGGAGCCCGCAATAGAATTGCAGGCCGCGAAGCCACAGCGAAGCATGACCGGCTATGGCGCGTGCCAGCTCGACGGCTGCGTCCGGCGAGGCGACGCCGGTCCGGTGAATGCCGGGATCGATATCGATCAGCACATCGAGCGGTTCGTCCTCGGGAAAGACTACCGCCAGAGCGGCGACATTGTCGGGATGATCGACGACGACCATTAGCTGTTCTGTTTCGCCATGCAGCCTGGCCAACCGGGCGATGGCGGGCGCCGAAACCACCGGCGATGTAATGAGGATGCTGGGTATGGCGCCCGCCGCGGCCAGCGCTTCGGCTTCGCCGAGCTTGGCGCAGCATATACCCCGGGCACCTGCCTCGACCTGTAACGTCGCGATATCGATGCTTTTGTGTGTCTTGGCATGCGGGCGGAGGGCTAGCCCGTGAGCGCGGGCGAAGCCCGTCATGCGTGCGATATTCCGCTCCATCGCGGCCTTGTCGAGCACCAGCGCCGGCGTGTTCAGCGATTTGCGCCCGCCTTGCTGGCCGATCAGTGCGTCATTCTCGGAAGGCCGTGCCATAGCCGTCATTCTCCCAGCCTGAACAGGTCCGCCAGATGGCGGTTCGCGAACTTGCCCGCCGGGTCCGTCTTGCGGCAGACCGCTCGGAAATCGTCCGTCTGTGGATAGAGCGCGCCCAGATCCTCGAACCGCAGCGTGTGCCGCTTGGCCCAATGCGGGCGACCGCCATGGGCGCGGAAAATCGGTTCGGCCTCGGCGAACAGGTCGCGCCACGGCATTTTCGCATATTGGTGCATCGAGATGGAGGCGCAGGGGCCGGCGTTGAACGGGCTCATCCAGATATCGTCGCCCGCGACCAGCCGATATTCGAACGGAAAGCTCACCGGCAGTTTCTTCTTGCGGATCCAGGCGATCACTTCGTTGAGCGCGGCGAAACCGTTCTCGCGCGGCAGCTGGTGCTCCATCTCCTCGAACCGCGTATCGCGGTCCGACGGGAAGATCAGATAGGCCGGCCCGCGCCGTTCGGCCGGTTTGACACCCTTCATGATCTGGTGCTGCAAAGAAGCGGTCAGCTTGGGCATGCGCCGCACCGTCTTGCAGTAGAGCGCAAAGGCTTTCTCATCCATGTCGGTTTGTTTCGCGGGCGGGTCGCAGGGATCGCAGATATCCAGCGTTTTGAGGATCGCATCGTCAGCATAGGGAAAGGCCCAGAATTCGACATGGCGGTGGTGCTGGGCAAGCTCTTCCCACTGCTCCTGGATTTCGGCGAGCGGCACGGCGTGGATGTTTTCGACCAGATGATAGGCGGGCAGGAGGTCGATCCGGATCGACAGCACTATGCCGAGCAGGCCGAGCGATACGCGTTGCGCCTCGAACAGCGGGCCGCCCTGTTCGGCATCGCATTCGACTACGCTGCCATCGGCCAGCATCAGGCGAAATCCGCTGGCTATCACGGCCAAACTGCCCAGTTCCGCGCCCGTCCCATGCGTGCCCGTAGAGATCGCCCCGGCCAGAGATTGGGGATTCACATCGCCCTGATTGGGCAGCGAATAGCCGTGCCGCCACAGCTCGGCGGTCAGCTTGGCGAGGCTCCATCCGGCGGGCGCCCAGGCCGCGGCGCCGTCGGTTGCGATGTCGAGCGTACCCTCCATCTCGTCCAACCGCACCAGCGCGCCATCGGTTTCGCACAGCGGCATGAAGCTGTGCCCGGCGCCGGTGACGCGCACCCGGTCATTATCTCTCACAATGTTGGCAAGCTCGTCTTCGTCGCACGGTTGGGCGATTTCGCTCGGAGCGGCACGAACGCTGCCGGACCAATTCTGCCAGACGCTTTCCGTCATCTCTTACCCTTCGATCCGGCCATAGCTGACAAACGCGACACGGCCAGGCGGCCGATAGACGGTCATGTGTACATGCAAAGGCAGCGCGAGCCATATAGAAAAAAGCCATTCGCAGTATCGCCGGATATGCGCTATTGGCCCCGTCCATGGGGAACAAATTCCAGATATATCTGATCAAGCCGACGCGTTATCATGACGATGGCTATCCGTTGCAATGGTGGCGCTCGATCGTGCCGTCCAACTCGCTCGCCTGCATGGCGGGGATCGTCGACGATGCGCTGGAGCGCGGTGCGCTGGGCGATATGGAGGCCGATGTCCATACGCTCGACGAGATTCATTCCAAGGTCGATCCGCAGCGGATTGCGCGCGATATCAAGCGGGCCGGCGGCAAGGGCTTTATCGGTCTGGTCGGCGTTCAGTCCAACCAGTTCCCGCGCACGATGGAGATGGCCAAGGAATTCCTCGATGCGGGCCTGCCCGTCTGTATCGGCGGCTTTCACGTTTCCGGCTGCATGTCGATGCTCAAGGAGCTTCCGCCCGAACTCGTCGAAGCGCAGGAGATGGGCATCAGCTTTTTCGGCGGCGAGGCCGAGGACGGGCGGATCGACGAGGTGTTGCAGGATGCGCTCGCGGGCGAGCTCAAGCCGATCTACGACTGGCTCAACGACACGCCCAACATAGCTGGCGCCCCGATCCCGTTTCTCCCGCGCGAGCAGGTCGAACGCAACACCAACGGGTTCTCGAGCTTCGATCTGGGGCGCGGTTGCCCGTTCGAATGCTCCTTCTGCACGATCATCAACGTCCAGGGCCGCAAGAGCCGCTTCCGCACTGCCGATGACCTCGAAAAGATCATCCGCGTCAATGCCGCCGAAGGCATCACCCGCTTCGTGCTCACCGACGACAATTTCGCGCGCAACAGGAATTGGGAGGTGTTCGCCGACCGGCTGATCGAACTGCGCGAAGAAGGCTTCCCGATCAAGCTCGTCATCCAGGTCGATACGCTCGCGCACCGCATCCCCAACTTCATCGAGAAATGCGTGAAGATGGGCGTGAACGAAATCTTCGTCGGCCTCGAAAACATCAATGCGGACAATCTGGAAGCCGCGAAAAAGCGTCAGAACCGGGTCGAGGAATATCGCGAGATGTTCCTGATGTGGAAGCAGCATCCCGTCTATATCATCTGCGGCTATATCATCGGTTTTCCGAATGATTCCTACGAAAGCATCCAGCAGGATATCACGACACTCAAGCGCGAGCTGCCGATCGATTCCATCTATCTCAATTACTTGACGCCGCTTCCTGGCAGCGAAGATCACAAGCTGATGTACGAGGCGGGCGAGTGGATGGACCCCGATCTCAACAAATACGATCTCAATCACCGCGTCACGCATCACGCCAAGATGAGCGATGAGGAATGGGAGCGCGCCTATGTCGACGCGCATCGCAGCTTTTACAGCTGGGAGCATATGGAGACGGTGATCCGGCGCATGGCGGCGCTCGGATCGAACCAGAAGAAGATGACCGTGAACCGGTTGACCGCCTATCGCGAGGCGGTGCGCATCACCGGCGTCGCGAAATTCGAATCCGGTTACATGCGCGTATACCGGCGCAAGCAGCGTCGGCCCGGCTTCCCGATCGAGAATCCGCTGATCTTCTATCCGAAGTATTTCGCGAAAAATCTCTATATCACCGTCGCCGTGGCCAAGACTTATTTCCGGCTGCGGCGGATGATGAAGCGGATCATCACCGATCCCGCTCGGTTCGATTACACCGACGATGCGATCACTACCGATACGCGCGAGGTCGACGTGCTGCTGACCGATACGCGGTCATCGGACAAGGCCGCGATCCGCCGCCAGCATCGCGAGGAATTGAAGGAAAGCGCCGCGGCTTGAGTTGCAACTGGGTGGTGCCATTCAAGATGAGAAAGCCCTCCCCCTCGATGGGGGAGGGTTGGGTGGGGGTGGGCCCTCAGTTAGCGATGGCGCAAGTGGATAGATCACCCCACCCCTAACCCCTCCCCATCAAGGGGAGGGGAATTTGCGCCACGGTGACGCGCGCTAAAAGCTCACGAACGCGCCGATCATGAACTGTTCGGGGTCGTAGGCGCCGCTCGTTTCGCGGTGCCGATATTCGGCGCGCACGCCGACATCGGAACCGACCATATAGCGGGCGCCCAGACCGTAAATGATACCGTCCATCGAGTCGTCGCTTTCGAACTGCGCGCCGGTCGCGACATCGGTGACGGTCACATCGACCTGTTCGCCGCCATAGCCGGCGATGCCATAGGCGGCGAGGCCGGGCAGCGGGGCGAGGCCGAGCCGGGCGGTTGCGCTCCAGTTGAAGCGGGCCTGGGTCGTCACCTCGCGATCGGTCGCGCCGTCGCGGACCAGCGCCGTGGTTTCGCCCGTGGAATCGCCGATCGTCGCCTCGACCGCCATATAGCCGAGCGGAAAGGCGGGCAGCTCGACACCGACGAACGCGCCATAATCCACGCCATTGCTTTCATCGCTCGCGACTATCGATCCGGATTCGCCGAAGCGGCTGGCGCTGCGCTCGCCGGTTCCGGCTTCGAGGCCCATATAGATATCCGGCACGAAAGGGATGCTCTGTGCCTCTGCGGGCATGGCGGCCAGCGGCACTGCGGCAAGGGCGATGACTGATGCGATGGTCTTCATGATGCGATCCTACTCGATACTGTTGGCCCCCTTGCGTCCGCTCTCGCGGTGAAAATTCGCGAAGAACAGGCGGCGCGCGCATATTCGCGACGAACCGAATCAGCTTTGCGCCGGACCGAATCCGATCGCCTAATCCCTGTGCGCGATGGCGAGGCCAAGAAATCCTTCTTTTGCAGCGTCGGTAAATCACGTTAGGGATACGTGCATGACCGAACCCCGCACCTTGTACGAGAAAATCTGGGACGCGCATGTCGTCGAACGGCGCGAGGACGGGACGTGCATCGTCTTTATCGACCGGCATCTCGTGCACGAGGTGACGAGCCCGCAAGCGTTCGAAGGATTGCGCGCGGCGGGACGGACGGTGCGCCGGCCTGATCTGACGCTGGCCGTGCCCGACCATAACCTGCCGACCACGGCGCGGCGCGATGCGGCCGGCAACCGCATTCCGATCGCCGATCCGATGTCGGCCAAGCAGCTCGAAGCGCTCGAAGCCAACGCGCCGGCTTTCGGCATCCGCTATATCGACGACGCCGCGCCCGAACAGGGGATCGTCCATGTCGTCGGCCCCGAACAGGGCTTTACGCTGCCGGGCTGTACGCTGGTATGCGGGGACAGCCATACCGCGGCCCATGGCGCGCTCGGCGCGCTCGCCTTTGGCATCGGCACGAGCGAGGTCGAGCATGTACTGGCGACGCAAACCCTGCTGCTCAAACAATCGAAGACGATGGAGATCGCCGTCGAGGGTAGCCTCGGTTTCGGCGTCTCGCCCAAGGATGTCGTGCTCGCCATCATCGGCCGGATCGGTGCGGCGGGCGGTACCGGCCATGTCATCGAATATACGGGCTCCACGATCCGCGACATGAGCATCGAGGGGAGACTGACCGTTTCCAACATGTCGATCGAGGCCGGTGCGCGCGCCGGGCTGATCGCGCCCGACGAGAAAACGTTCGCGTATCTGAAGGGTCGGCCCATGGCGCCGGCCGGTGCGGACTGGGAGGCGGCGATGGCCTGGTGGCGGACGCTGCCGACCGACGATGGGGCGCAATATGATGCGCGCGTCGAACTCGATGCCGCCGATATCGCGCCCAACGTCACCTGGGGCACGAGCCCCGAGGACGTTGTTCCGATTACGGGCAGCGTACCGGATCCGGAAAGTTTCGCCGATGAATCGAAGCGCGCGGCTGCCGCCAAGTCGCTCGACTATATGGGGCTGACGCCGGGCCAGCGGATGGAGGATGTGGAGGTCGACAATATCTTTATCGGCAGCTGCACGAACAGCCGGATCGAGGATCTGCGCGCCGCCGCCGAAGTCGCGAAAGGCCGCAAGATAGCCGACGGGATCAAACAGGCGCTGATCGTGCCGGGATCGGGCCTGGTGAAGGCACAGGCGGAACAGGAGGGGCTGGACCGCATCTTTATCGAAGCCGGCTTCGAATGGCGCGAACCGGGCTGTTCGATGTGCCTCGGCATGAACCCGGACAAGGTGCCGCCCGGCCAGCGCTGCGCCTCGACATCCAATCGAAATTTTGTCGGCCGGCAGGGTCCGGGGGCGCGCACGCACCTCGTATCGCCCGCCATGGCGGCGGCCGCGGCAGTAATGGGCAGGCTTACCGATATCAGGGAGATGATGGGATGAAGGCATTGAGGAATCTGGGTATTGCCCTGGCGGCCATCGGCATGCCTTTCGCCGCGCAGGCGCAGGATACAGCAACGCCCGATATCGAAATGTGGCGGCTCGATTGCGGCGCCATCGCGATCAGCGATCTCGATGCCTTTGCCGACGGCTATCTCTATGAGGGGCGGGAGGGTCGCTTCACCAACAGCTGTTATCTGATCCGCAACGGTGATCGTCACCTGCTCTGGGATGCCGGGCTGCCCTCGGCGCTGATCGACGGCCCGGTGACGCAGGGGATCTTCACTGTTTCGTTGGAGCGTAACATCGCCAGCCAGCTCGCCGAGATCGATGTCGCCGTCGAGGATATCGATTTTCTCGGACTCAGCCATCACCATTTCGATCATGTCGGCCAGTCGCCGGATTTTGCGGCTTCGACGCTGCTGCTGAACGCGCGGGACGTTGCCGCCTTGCGCGAAGGGCTCAACCCGCAATCGGCGCAGATTCTCGCGCCCTGGCTCGCAGGCGACGCTGCGATCACGGACTTCTCGGGCGATCACGATGTTTTCGGAGATGGCAGCGTCGTCATTCTCGCCATGCCGGGCCATACGCCTGGGCACAGCTCGCTGCTGGTCCGCCTGCCCGAAACCGGCAATGTCCTGCTGACGGGCGATCTCTATCACTTCCGCGAGCAGATCGAGAATCGCGGCATCCCGCGCTTCAATACGGATCGTGCGGACACGCTGGCCTCGTTCGAACGGTTCCTGCAGATCGATCAGGCGCTCGATGCGATGATCGTGATCCAGCACGATCCGGGCGATCTCGAACGCCTGCCGGCCTTCCCGGAATCGGCGCACTGATGGAACCGTTCGAACAGGTCGAGGGCCGCGCCTATCCGTTCGGGCGGAAGAATGTCGATACCGACGTCATCATCCCGGCGGAGTTTTTGAAAACGATCAGCCGGGACGGGCTGGGCGAAGGGGCCTTCAAGGTCGTGCGCGCCGAGGAGGGCAATGTCTTCGACGATCCAGATTATGCGGGCGCGCCGATCCTGATCGCGGGCGACAATTTCGGGTGCGGATCGAGCCGCGAACATGCCGCTTGGGCGCTGGACGATATGGGCGTGCGCGTCGTCATCGCGCCGAGCTTTTCGGACATTTTCGCAAGCAATGCGTTCAAGAACGGCATTCTCGCGGTCGAACTGCCGCAAGAGGCGATCGACCGGCTGATGGAGGTGGCGGAAGGCGACCCCGTTACCGTCGATCTGGAAAACCAGACCGTCACCACGCCGTTTCAGGACCGGTTCCCGTTCGCGATCGATCCGTTCCGCAAATCCTGCCTGCTCGCCGGGCTCGACGAGATCGGCTTGACGCTGGAGAGCAGCGACGCGATCAGCGCCTACGAACACACGCTCGCGGCCGAGAGGCCGTGGCTCAAACCGGAGATATCTGCATGAAAGCCTTGCTGTCCTACGAAACCGGCGGACCTGAAACCCTCAGGATCGGCGAGATCGACACGCCGGAGGTTAAGCCCGGCCATGTCCGGGTCGCGGTCAAGGCCTGCGCGATCAACTATCCCGATGTGCTGATCATTATGGATCAGTATCAGTTCAAACCCGAACGGCCCTTTGCCCCGGGCGGCGAAGTGTCCGGTGTAATCGACGCGGTCGGCGAGGGCGTGACGGACTTTGCCGTTGGCGACCGGGTGCTGGCCATGTGCGGCAATGGCGGGCTCTCCGAATATATCGTCACCCCGGCGACCAGCGCATTCAAGCTGCCCGATGATGTGAGTTTCGAGGACGGGTCCGCGATGATCCTGACCTATGGCACGACGATCCACGCATTGCAGGATCGCGGCGAACTGAAGGAGGGCGAAAACCTGCTTGTGCTGGGCGCGGCGGGCGGCGTCGGCATGGCGGCCGTGGAGATCGGCAAGGCGATGGGCGCGCGCGTCATCGGCGCCGTTTCGAGCGAGGAAAAGGCGCAAGCCGTGCGCGACATCGGCGCCGACGAGACGATCATCTATGATCGCGGTCCGCTCGATCGCGACGCGCAAAAAGCCCTGTCGGCGCAGTTCAAGGAGCTGGCCGGGCCGCAGGGCATGAACGTGATCTACGATGCGGTTGGCGGCGATTATTGCGAACCTGCGCTGCGCTCCATCGCGTGGGAAGGGCGCTATCTGGTGATCGGTTTCCCGGCCGGCATCCCCAAATTGCCGCTCAACCTGACGCTCCTGAAGTCATGCGATGTGCGCGGCGTGTTCTGGGGGGCGTTTGCGGCCCGCGATCCGCAGCACAACCGGGCAAATATCGATACGCTGTTCGATTGGTGGAAAGCGGGCAAGATCGCGCCGCGCGTCACCGAGGTCTTCCCGTTCGAAAAGGGCGGCGAAGCCATTGCCAAGATGGGCGCACGCAAGGCGATTGGTAAATTGGTCGTGAAGATCGCCGATTAGGGTACCGTCCTTCTCCCTTGATGGGAGAAGGATACGAAAACTTGTCAGCTTGCTGGCTAGTTGAAGTTGGATGAGGGTGATCGCGCCACTGGCGACGCTGCTTGCGGATAGATCACCCTCATCCAACTCCGCCTAAGCTCGTGCCTCGCCAAGGCTCCATATCCTTCTCCCATCGAGGGAGAAGGTTTCAGACATTGCACCGCAGCCTTGCCCTCCCTATCTGCGAACGTGGAGTTTTCATCGTCGGGGAGAGACGTTCATGGCCAATTTCAAGGACCGCGAAAAAGGGTTCGAGAACAAGTTCGCGCACGATCAGGAAATGCTGTTTCGCATAAATGCCCGGCGCAACCGGCTGGTCGGCGAATGGGCCGCAGGGCTGATGGGTCTGACCGACGAGGAAACCGATGCCTATGCCAAGGCGGTCGTCCAGGCCGATTTCGAGGAAGCCGGCGACGAGGATGTCGTTCGCAAGGTGCTGGGTGATCTCGTGACCGCCGGTCAGGAAGTCGACGAAGCGGCTGTCCGCACCAAGTTCGAAGAAATGACGGTCGAAGCGCGCCGCCAGCTTATCGAAGCGATGGACTAGCCGAGGAGCGACGTTTCATGCCGATGGCCGCTGCCGATATCGAAACCATGATCCGGGAGGCGATTCCCGATGCCGAGGTCGAGATCACCGATCTCGCCGGCGATGGCGATCATTATGCGGCCAAGGTCGTGTCCGAAAGTTTCCGGGGGGTCCCGCGCGTCAAGCAGCATCAGACGGTCTATGCGGCGCTGAAAGGCCGTATGGGCGGAGAGCTTCACGCGCTCCAGCTCACGACCACCGCACCCGAATAGGAGTATATTTCAATGTCCGAAGCAACCCATTCCGCCGCTCAGGCCCGTATCGACGAAACCGTCAAAGGCAATGATGTCGTCCTTTTCATGAAGGGTTCGCCGCTCTTCCCGCAATGCGGATTTTCAAGCCGCGCTGTCGCGATCCTCGAACATTGCGGCGTTTCTTTCGAAAGCGTCGACGTCCTGCAGGACATGGAAGTGCGCCAGGGCATCAAGGAATATTCGGACTGGCCGACCATTCCGCAACTTTACGTCAAAGGCGATTTCGTCGGCGGTTCGGATATCATGATGGAAATGTACGAAGCCGGCGAACTCCAGTCGCTGATGCAGGAAAAGGGCGTCAAAGCGGCCGCGGCCGAATAACGCCCTTTCGCAAGAACCGGGTTAGGCCGCGGCAAGCCGCTGGCGGCCGATCGCTCTGACGCCGAGTATCTGCAGGACGACGAAACCCAGAACACCTGCGGCCTGCGCAAGGATAATCGTGCGTCCATAGGCCGTCAGGCTTGCATAATTCAGCTCGAAGACCACGATGCTGGCGATAATCCAGTCGATATTGAGGAAGATTGCCAGCCAGCAGATGAGCACGGGCGGCTGAGCCCGCGTGCCGAGCCATGCCCAGATCGCGGCGGCGCCGAGGCAGATCCAGCCGGCTGCGGCAACGATGCCCGTTCCGAGCCCGGTATCGGCAGCGATCGCCTGCGTGGCGAAGACGCAGCCGACAAAGGTCAGCGCGCAGACAAGGGCATCGGCCAGAAAAACCTTTTTTGCGAAATCGACGGTCATCATATCCTCCTGTCGTTGGGATGACGCCGATGATCGGCCTTTCAGGGCGGCCAGTCGATTACCTTGCGGGTAATGGAATTGCGCCGCCGTCCGGCCTAGTCTCCGGGCAGATCAGATAAGGAGCGAGCCGATGGCGACACAGGTGTTGGGGCATGGGGCGGTGGGACAGCAGATCCGGCAGTGGCGGGAAAGGCGCCGGCTGAGCCAGATGCAATTGGCGCTCGAAGCCGATATCTCGCCGCGCCATCTGAGCTTTATCGAAACCGGCCGGTCGCAGCCCAGCACCGGCACGATCGACCGGCTCGCCGAGCGGCTGGAGGTTCCCTATCGCGCGCGCAACGGCATGCTGACGGCCGCCGGTTTCGCGCCGCGGCACGGCGAGCGGACGCTCGACGATCCGGCCATGGCCGTCGCCCGCCATTCGGTCGAACATATCCTCAAGGGGCATGAGCCCTATCCGGCGATCGCCGTCGACCGGCACTGGAATATCGTCGCGATGAACGAGGCGACGAGCTTTTTCACCGAGCAGATCGGTAGCGCGCTGCTCGAACCGCCGGTCAATGCGATCAAGCTGGCGCTGCACCCGGACGGCCTCGCCCCGCAGGTCGTGAATATCGACGAGTGGCACGCCCATGTCCTCGAGCAGCTCGATCAGCAGATCGCGGCGACAGCCGATGAAGGGCTGACCGCCCTGCGCGAAGAGGTCGCCGCCTATCCGCATGAGAGCGATTACGATCCGCCGCCCGCCGATCCGGAACGGATCTGGATACCGCTGATCCTCGACACTACGGCCGGGCAACTGTCGTTTATCAGCACGATCACGATTTTCGGCACGCCGGTCGATATCACCCTCTCCGAGCTGGCGATCGAGGCCTTTTTCCCGGCCGACGAAAAAACGGCGGATATCCTGCACAAGAACTGGGCGCGCTGAGACGCCGGCGTTGGTTTTTCCGAATTTGGGGAATGAGGGGACGGGTTAGCGCGAGACCAGTATAGCTGGCTAACCCGTCCCTCATCGGGGGTATGTGGGTATGGAACGCCCTATACTATGCACCCGCCGTGCCAGTTTTGCGCAAATCACGGAAAATGGCGGTTTCGATGGTTGTCGGGCCGTTAACCATTGGGCGGACTGTAAGAGATTTCGACAATCGACCGCTGGCCGTCGACAAACCACGACACCTGTCGTTTACACAATTGCGCTCGTATATTACGAACATTGTCGTAACGTTCAGGAGATTTTGCATGACTTTTTCCATACCATTCCACCGCGCGGCAGGCCTGCTGGCGATCGGCGCCGGGCTTGCGATCGCTATGGCCGGCCCAGCCGGCTCCGCTGCGGCCCATAATGACCGCGATCATTCGCATGGAAACCACGGACACTATCTCACCGCCGAGGAGATCGACGCGATGGTGCCGAGCGCGGCCGAGATTCGCGCCATGATCCCCAGCGAAGCGGAAATCCGCGCGATGGTGCCCAGTGAGGCGGAAATCCGGGCGATGATACCCAGCGAAGCCGAGTTGCGCGCGACGATTCCCGATCGCGAAGAATTGCTGGCGATGATCCCGGACATCGAGACGGTCGAACAGTGCCATGCGAGCGGAGAGGTCGTGCATAGCGAGGAAAGCACCGATCCCGCGACGGGCCGCGAACGGGTGCGCCTCATGATCTGCCGGGACCGGCTCGCCGAGGATGCGCGCAGCGATGCGCTCGAGGGTTTGCGCGAAGCGCGTGCCGAGGTTGCGGCGGATGCCGATGTACCGGACGCCGTACGGGCCGACGTGCTGGCCACGCTCGACGAAAGCATCGCCAGTCTGAGCCGCTAAACGCAGCGGCTCGGTATTTCGGTGACAGTGCACTTAATTCTCGGCAAGTCATCGCAACTGTGTGCCGAACAATCGAATTAAGTGCACTGTCACCGAAATAGAGGCGGACATGTTTTTCCGCGCCTTTTTTCGTCCGACGCCCTTTCGCGATGCGCGCCAACTTGCCACATGGGGCGCATGAATTTGCCCGACGATATGCCGACCGGCCTCACCATGGAGCTGCACCCGCAGGTGCGCCGCGTGCTCGCGCCCAACCCGTCGCCTTTCACCTATACCGGCACGCAGACCTATATCGTGGGCCGCGGCGATGTCGCCGTCATCGATGTCGGGCCGAAAGATAGGCGCCATATCGAGGCGGTCTTGGCTGCCACCGAGGGCGAAACGATCCGTCATATCGTCTGTACCCACACCCATCGCGATCACAGCCCCGGCGCCGCGCCGCTGAAGGAAGCGACGGGCGCGGAGATTGTCGGCTGCGCCTATCTCGCGATCGAAGATGGCGGTCCGCGCGCCGATGCCGCCTTCGATAAAAGCTATGCGCCGGATCGTGTGCTCGAAGATGGCGATATCCTGTCGGGCGACGGCTGGACGCTGGAAACGGTCGCCACGCCCGGCCATACGTCCAACCATCTCTGTTATGCGCTGCACGAGGCCGATGCGATCTTCACCGGCGATCATATCATGGGCTGGTCGACGACGGTGATCGCGCCGCCCGATGGCGATATGAAGGCCTATATGGAAAGCCTGGCCAAGCTCGTGGAGCGTGAGGAAACGCTCTACTATCCGGCCCATGGCGAACCGATCCAGAAGGCGCGGCGCTATGCGCGCGGCCTGATGGGCCATCGCAAGCAGCGCGAGGGCCAGATCCTGCGCGCGATCGACGCCGGGCTGACCGCGATCCCGGACATGGTGCAGAAAATGTACGCTGGCATCGATCCGCGGCTGCACGGCGCGGCGGGGCGCTCGGTTCTCGCGCATCTGATCGACCTGCGCGACCGCGGAATGGTCGAGGAAGATGGCGAGATATGGTCGAAGACAGCCGCATAGAGATCGATCCACCCGGCGGGCCTAACGAGCCGCCGCCGCGCGAACCGCCGGTGATTATGATCCGGCAGGGGTCGGGCAAATGGTTCGCGCTGGGCTGCCTGCTCGCCTTCGCGCTCATGGTCACGATTTTCGTCGTCGGCGTGGGCAGCATCACGAGCCGCATATTCGGCGGCGGACCCGATCCCGAAACCATCGCCAGTGCGAGCCTCGAAGGGCTGCGCGAACAGAATGTGCTGATTCCGTTCGAGGCGCGCTTCGTGGCGGTGATCACATCGACCCAGCGGCGCTTCGGCCTTTCGGCGCGCAAGACGCTGATCATGCCCGGCAATGTCCGCTACGAGCTCGATCTCGCCGCGCTCGGCGACGACGATGTGGATTGGGATACCGCGACGAACACGCTGACCGTCACCATGCCCGATCTCACCATTTCGGACCCCGATATCGATATCGATTCGATCCGCGAATATGACGATGGCGGCATCCTGATCGCCGTCACCGATGCCGAGGAAGCGCTGGACGCCGCCAACCGCGCCGAGGGCCAGCGTTCGCTGATGCGCCAGGCCCGCGCCGGGCCGACCATGCGGCTGGCCCAGGATGCCGCCCGCCGCGCGGTCCAAAATAATTTTCAGCTTCCGCTGCGCGCCGCCGGGATCGACGCCACCGTCCGCGCGCAATTCCGCAACGAGGTCAATCCCAACCAGATGGATCGTTCGCGCGACATATTGGGCGAAATGCGCGGCGAGTAGCGCCGGATTTTCACTACCAATGTTGGAAAAAGGATGGGACGCTTCGGGCTGGAGATGCCCGTTCCGCGCCTTCCGATGTAGGAAATTATATTTCGTTCTAAAGCAACGCTGTGTGTCCACTGTGTCAACTTTGGGCTAACACTGGCTCTGAAAGTCCGGGAAGCGCCCTTTAGGGCGGCGATGGCGAGACAATCGCCCATCGAACTCCTATATTCGGATCAAGGAGCAGAATCATGGACGCACGCGAAGGAATCGGCGGCAGCCTCGCCAAAGGAGATGTCGGGGCTGTCGATATCAGGGAAGAGATCAACCGACTGCGCAAAGAGCGCAACGCGGTCATCCTTGCCCATTATTATCAGGACCCGGAAATCCAGGACATTGCCGATTTTGTCGGCGACAGTCTCGATCTCTCGCGCAAGGCGGCGGAGACCGATGCGGACGTGATCGCCTTTTGCGGCGTGAAGTTCATGGCGGAAACCGCGAAAATCCTGTCGCCCGAGAAGATCGTCGTGCTGCCGGACCTCAACGCCGGCTGCAGCCTCGAAGACAGTTGCCCGCCGGACAAGTTCAAGGAATTCCGCGACGCGCATCCCGATCATATCGCGCTGACCTACATCAATTGTTCGGCCGCCGTGAAAGCGCTGTCGGATATCATCGTCACGTCTTCGTCGGCGGAGAAAATCCTCAACCAGATCCCGAAGGACCAGAAGATCATCTTCGCGCCCGACAAGCATCTCGGCGCCTATATGGCGCGCAAGACGGGCCGCGAAATGCTGTTATGGCCGGGCGTCTGCATCGTCCATGAGGCGTTCTCGGAGACCGAGCTGCTCAAACTCAAGGCCCAGCATCCGGGCGCGCCCGTGCTCGCCCATCCCGAATGCCCGGCGGCGATCCTCGACCATGCCGATCATGTCGGTTCGACCAGCTCCATCCTCGCCAAGGCGAAGGAGACGGAGAGCGACACGGTGATCGTCGCGACAGAACCGCATATCATGCACCAGATGGAAAAGGCGCTGCCCGAGGTCACGTTCATCGGCGCGCCGGGCGCGGACGGAAACTGCAACTGCAATATCTGCCCCTACATGGCGCTTAACACGATGGAGAAGCTCTACGTCGCGCTCCGCGATCTCGAACCGCAGATCGAGCTCGACGAGGAACTGCGCGTACAGGCGAAGAAGAGCCTCGACAGGATGCTGGAGATGGCCGGCAACACGGTCGGGCAGGGCGATGTCGGGGACCCGGAACTCGCTCGAAGCTGAAGCGGAACCGTAAAATCCACAAATCCATTTGCCCTGAGCGTGTCGAAGGGCTGTATTTACCCCAAAGAAGGGCAGGGCTTCGACCGGCTCAGCCCGAACGGGGTGTAGAGATGAAAGGCGCCAATCGTCCGGTGATTACCAAATGATCGCGCGTCTCCGCTCTATCTGGCTGAGCGTCAATGCCAGCTACTGGTTTTTTCCGGCGCTGTTCTCGATCATTGCCTTCGTCCTGTCTTTCATCACCGTATATCTGGATCGTAACGGCGCGGCGGAGTGGCTTTCGACGCTGGCTTGGCTCGAACCTGCGCGGCCCGAAGGCGCGCGCACCGTGCTCACGGTGATTGCCGGCTCGATGATCGGCACCGCCGCGACCGTTTTTTCGATCACCATCGCCGCGGTTGCGTACGCCTCGGGCAATTACGGCCCGCGCTTGCTCACCAATTTCATGGAGGATCGGGGGAACCAGCTCTCGCTCGGCGTGTTTATCGCGACGTTCGTCTATGCGCTGATGGTGTTGCGAGTCGTGCGCGGCGCAGACGAGAGTCCGGTCGGCACGGCCGATAGTGCAACCACGGCCTTGCCCGGTTTCACGCCTCAGCTCTCACTGCTCGTCGCCACGGCTATGGCGATCTGGGCCGTGGGCGTTCTCGTTTATTTTCTGCACCACATTCCCGCGGGCATCCGCATCAATACAGTGCTGCAGGGTATCGGCGAGCGCTTGGTGCGCGACATCAAGAAACGCTTTCCCGACGAAGAGGGCAAGCGGGAGCCGCGCAAGCCGGCCGATGGCGTGCCGGTCGTCGCCGAAAATAACGGCTATCTCGAAATCATCGATTTCGAGCGATTGGACGAAATTGCCGAGCGGGCCGACGGCCGTATCGCCTTGCGGCGGCGCACCGGAGATTTCGTGCATCGCGGCGTACCGCTGGTCGAAGTCGACGGCGCGGACGTCGATGACGAACTCGCCGATTGTATTCGCGATTGTTTCGTTACCGGCGGCATGCGGACCGCGACCCAGGATCTCGAACATCTGATCGATGAGCTGGTCGAGATCGCGCTCAGGGCGCTGTCGCCCGGGATCAACGATCCGTTCACGGCCGTCACCGCGCTGCATTGGCTGAGCGCCGGCGTCGCGGAGCTGGCGCGCCGCAATCTCGATCGAGGTCCGGAACAAGACGCGTATGACCGCAATCGCGTCCGACCGCTCGACGATGATTTCGAGCATTTTCTCAACCGCAGTTTTTCGGCCCTGCGCCCTTCGGTGGCGGGCAGTCCGATGGCGTCGCTGAAATTTCTCGATGCGCTGGCTTCGATTGCGCCTGTGACGCGGTCGCAACACCGCAGGGAGATGCTGCTGGGCGAGGGGTTGTTGCTGGTCGAACAGGCGAAAACCGCACTCGAAGGCCCGTCGATGGATCGGCTCAACGAACGGTTTGACAGTTTCGCCGAAGCCATGGAGAAACGGGGATCATGACGTTCCAGCTCGACCGTTTCGATCTCGACGCATTCGTCGCCGCGACCCTTGCCGAGGATCTGGGCGAGGGCGGGGACATCACGTCCGCGGCTGTCATTCCGGAAACCGCGCGGTTTCAGGGCGCGATGGACAGCCGCGATGCGATCGTCGTGGCGGGTCTGCCGATCGCCGAGGCCTTTTTCCGGGCGCTCGATCCGGATGTCGAAATCGAAACGCGGGTGGCGGACGGCGATAACGTGCCGGCGGGGACCGACCTAATGCGGCTCACTGGGCTCGCCCGGCCGATGCTGACGGCGGAACGCTCGGCGCTCAATACGGTCCAGCATCTCTCCGGCATCGCGACGATGACGCGCGCCTATGTCGACGAAATCGCGGGTACGGGCGCGACCCTGCTCGATACGCGCAAGACGATCCCCGGCCTGCGCGCGCTCGAAAAATATGCGACGCGGATGGGCGGCGCGCAAAACCATCGCATGGGGCTATGGGATGCCGCGATGATCAAGGACAATCATGTCGCGGTCGCCGGCGGTGTGGCCGAGGCCGTACGCCGGGCCGTCGATGCCGGGATCGAAGATATCGTCGTCGAGGTCGATCGGCCCGACGAAGTCGAACCGGCCCTTGAGGCCGGAGCGACCCATTTGCTGCTCGATAACATGCCACCGGAAATGCTGCGCAATGCAGTGGAACAGATCGGCGATCGCGTACCGACCGAAGCGTCTGGCGGAGTGACTCTAAACAGCATTAACGAGATCGCGAAAACCGGCGTCGACTATATCTCGGTCGGCCGCCTAACCCAGTCCGCGCCGGCTGCCGATATCGGCCTTGATTTCGTCGAGATCGATTGATGCGGCTTTGGGTCGCCGCGCTGGCCCTGCTGCTCCTGCCGTCCACCCTCCATGCCCAGGCGAGCGAGTGCCGCGTTCCGGACCGTATCGCCGCGCCACGCGCCGTGTCCATTCCGCCCGGCGAGAGGCGGATAACGCCCGTTACGCGCCATATTCTCGCGCTGAGCTGGTCGCCCGAATTCTGCCGGACGCGCCGGAACGACAGGCGGCACCGGATGCAATGCGGCGGTATCGCCAATGGCGGGGCCGGGCGGTTCGGCTTCATCCTGCACGGGCTCTGGCCCGAAACGAACGGGCCGCGCTGGCCGCAATGGTGCCGACCGGTCACGCCGCTGCCCCGTGCGCTCGTCCGCGAGCATCTGTGCACGACGCCGTCGGTCAGCCTCATCCAGCGCGAATGGGCGAAGCATGGCAGCTGCATGACGCGCGATCCCGGCCGCTATCTGCGCGCCGGCACGATCCTGTACCGCGCGATCCGCTATCCCGATATGAACGGGCTGTCGCGCCGCTCGCTGACTGTCGGCCAGTTCGCCCGGGCTTTCGCAGCCGCCAATCGCGGCGTCTCACCGGACATGATCCGGGTGCAGAGCAATGCGCGCGGCTGGCTGACGGAAGTGCGGATATGCCTGGCGCGCAACTTCCGTCCGCAGCGCTGTCCAAGGTGGCAGCGCGGGGCGCGGGAGAATGAGCGGCTCAGGATATGGCGGGGAAGCTAAACAATCTCCCTCCCCTCCAGGGGAGGGATGACAGGGTGGGGTGAGACGGCAAAGGCTCGACGCCTTTGTTGGCTCTTTTGCGAAACTCCGAAGTCGGTATCGAGCCGACTTCTCCGTTACCCACCCCTATACCCCTCTCTTGAAAGGGAGGGGTAGCTAAGTTCTACCGCTTCACCTCGCCCTCGATCACCATCGTTTCGGGATGATGTTTGTCGAGATGTTTGCGGATGATTCGCAGGTTGCGCGTATTGGAACGGAATACGAAGTCGGCCGCGTCGCCGATGAAAGGGACCGCGCCGACGGCCAGATCGACGCCGATATTGCCGAACATCCGGGCGATCTTCCATTTGGGCATGCCGAGATTGCGGGCTTCCCAGACCAGCCATGTCCCCATAACGGCCGCGATGATGTCGCCGATCACCGGGATCAGGCCGAGAATGAAATCGAGGCCGAATTCGCGGTTGATGACGGGCATGGTGAAGCCGCGTTCCAGCAGCGATTCCATCGCCTCGACCCGCTGCCGAACGGACGCCGGATCGCGCCCGATTTCGGGGATATTGTCGGCGATGCGATCCAGATGATCCGAATTAAAAGCCATGTACAACCCTTTGTAAATACGCCAGTTCATTTTGACAGGCGCAGTTCCTTGCATACCTTATCTAGGAAGCCAGGGGCCGTTTAGCTAGGTGGCGCCAGTCGATCCAGCGGATGGCCGGCGAACCGGTTTGCCGTGAAGCCGCTGATGCGCTGCGAGACCAGCGACCATCGCACCGGGCGCAACAGCGGGATGAACGGTGTTATGCCCTGCAGCTCGGTAGCGGCCTCGCTGACGCGGATCGCACGGACCCGGTTGGAGGGGGCGTCGCCGATCTGATCCAGTAGGTCGGCAAAAGTGTTGCTGCACGGCAAGCCGCGGACGCAGCGAAACTGTTCGAGAAACCAAGTTGCGCTATCGGTCGCGGCGACCCTGTCGATCAGGCGCAGATCCGCATCCTCGTCCCATGCCACGCGCTCGACCGGCACACCGACCGTCGCCCAGTTGGTCCGCAAAACGGCGAACAGTATCCGGCTCCCGGTATCGTCCGGCAGGGCCACGCGCAGCGGCTCGATATCGCCATTCGCGGCGCGCCAATTGGCGATCGCCTCGCGGGCAAAGGCGCGGCGCAGAGGCATCGTGCTGTTCGCCCACGGCGGGCCGACGGGTACGGCCATGCCCTGCGCATCGGGCGAGACGATCGCGAGCCGGGCCTCGGCGCGATTGGCCCCGAAATAGCCGGCGAGCTGCCCGCGATCGATCGCCAGCGAGAGGATTTCGCGGTTCTGCGGTGTAGCGAGGAAGCCGGTTTCCTCGACGATGGCGAGCCCGAACAGCCCGTCCACGGGATCGAGTTGCAGCCGCGCCGAATTGGGCTCGATCGCATCGGCATAGATCAGATCCGTCCAGCGCCCGCCGAGCACGATATCGGTAGCGCCCGTGTCGAACCGCGCGACGGCCTGTGCCGGATCGCGGAAGCGCAGCTCGACGGTTTCATCGGGCGCGATCGGCGGCGGGGCGACGATCTCGCCATCATCGTCCTCGGGCGGTTCGCGGCGCGGTGCCAGCAGCACGGTTTCGCTATCCGCCGCATAGCCATCGGCAATGACGAACGGCCCCAATCCTTCGCCTTCGACGCGCATCGCCAGTTCCGGCGCCGCGAGCAGTTGCAGGAAATCGAGGCGCGGGCGCGAGAGATTGATCTCGATAACCTGCGGCGTGACTGCCTCGATCGCCTCGATATCGGCGAGCAAGGGTGCAAATTGGCTATTGCGTTGCGCATTGCGAAGCTGCTGGGCGATCTGCCGGGCCGTGACCGCCGTGCCGTCGTCCCAGGTCAACGCGTTTAACCGGAACACGTAGGTTTCACCCTCGTCGAGCACGATCCAGCGTTGCGCGAGCGCGGGCTCGATCTGCCCCTCCTCGTCGAAGCGGACCAGACCCTGCGCGGTGGTCGAGAGGAGAAGTGCGTCGGAGGGCGAGGGCAGGGCGGCCAGCGGCCGGTCGAAGGCGGTCGGTTCGCCGATCATGTCCACGCGCAAGGGGCCCGCATCCTCGCCATCGGCGCAGGCGGCGAAGAGAAGGGCCAGAATCGGGAGCGCGGCGCGGATCATTGCGTGTCGGAGAGTAGCAGCGTGCGGCTTGGATGGACATTGGCGGGATTGTCGATCCAGCCGGAGACCCGGGGGCTCACCAGCGCGCGGCTTACATAGAAATAGATGGGCAGGATCGGCGCATCGTTTACGAGAATGGCCTCCGCGGCGCGCATCAGTTGCGCCCGCCGCTGCGGGTCGGGTTCGGCCAGCGCGGCATCGAGCGCTGCGTCATAGGCCGGGCTCGCATAGCCGGAATAGTTGATCGCGCCCGCGTCGGACCGGTGCACGGCGAGGAAGTTTTCCGGCGCGGAGATATCTCCGATCCAGCCCGAGCGGGCGAGCGTGAAGTCGGCGCGGCGCAGGGCGGCAAAATGCAGCGTCGCCTCGCTGTTGAAGAGCCGCGCCTCTACGCCCAGCGGTTCCCACATGGCGGCGAGCGCGACCGACACGCGGCGATGTTCGGCGGTGCTGTTGAACCGGATGTCGAAACCGAGCGGATTGTCGGGACCGTATCCCGCGTCCGCGAGCAATTGGCGGCCTTCGGCGCGGCGCTCCTCCAAAGACATGTCCGCCCATTCGGGCTGGATCGGGTCGAGCCCGGACAGACCCGGCGGGATGATGCCCCAGGCGGGCGCGGTGCCGATGGCGAGCAGTTCATCCGAGATCCAGCGCCGGTCGACTGCAAGGCTGAGCGCGCTCCGCACGCGGGCATCGTCGAACGGCGGCTGCCGCGTGTTGAAGGCGAAATAATAGGCGCCGCGATAGGGTGCGATCCGGGTTGCGTCGGGCCGATTGGCTTGCAGCCATTCGAGCCGCGTGGATGGAAATTCGCCTGCGATATCGGCACCGCCCGCCAGGAATATCCGCATCGCGGTCAGGCTGTCGTCGACAGGGCGCCACTCGACCTGCGCGATCGGAGCTGCGCCGCCGTGCCAGCGCGGATTGCGTTCGAGCAGCGCCCGATCGTTCAGCGTCCAGTCGGTTAGCCGATAGGGGCCGGATGTCACCAGCGGGCGCTCCGCTGTCCAGCCATCGCCTGCGGCCGCAATCCGATGCAGCGGCAGGGCGGCCATGGCCGGATGGGCGAGCAATTCGAGCAGCGCCGGATAGGGATAGGCGAGGGCGATGCGCACACGATCCGGCGCGAATGTCTCCACCACCGCAATCGCGTCGAACAGCGATGCGGTCGGCGCAGCCGTTTCAGGATTGCGGAGCCGATCGAATATCGCCGCGAAGAGCTGCGGGGTTATCGGCTCGCCATCGGAAAAGGCGAGGTCCGGGCGCAGCACGAACGCCCATTCGAGCCCGTTCTCGGATACCGACCAGCCTTCCGCCAGGCCCGGTTCGATTTCGCCATCGGCGGCATAGCGCGTCAGCCCCTCGAACTGGTCGGCGGCGACGCGCAGCGAGGCAAGATCGGATACCCGGTGCGGGTCGAGCGATTTGATTTCGTCGTCGGCCAGCCGGACGAGGACATCGTCCGGCGGCGGGCTGGCGACCTGTCCGCCGCAGCCGGCGAGCAGCAGCGCCCAGAGGCAAAGTATCGCGCGTATCGGATTCACGCCGCTACGTTAGGCGAAGGTCGCGTCCGATACCAAGCCCTGGTTCAGGCCCGCAGCGTGTCCCACGGCCCGGTCACGGCGAGCGTGATTCCGGGCTCCTGAATATTGACGAACATGATGCGTCCGTCCGGCGAGAAACAGGCGCCGCAAAACTCGCTCTTGTCGGCATGGGCGTTGCGCGCGAAATCGTAGATCTGCCCGGCCGGCGTCAGGCCGCGCAGATAATTCTCATTCTGCCCGTCTTCGCACAGGATCAGGTCGCCCCAGGGCGCGACAGCAATATTGTCGCACATGTCGAGCGCGTCCGCGCCCGGCGATTCATAGACGAGCGTCAGGGTGCCAGGATCCGCCGTCTCGCCGCTCTGGCCCTCGGCGCTGCTCGGGCTGTACTGCCAGACTTGGCCGGCGCGCTGCACGCCGCCCTGGGTGCAGGTGAAAAAGACGTCCCCGCTGCTGCCATCGGGCCGACGGCCATAGTCCATGCCTTCGCCGCGATAGAAACGCGCAGCGCCCGCCGCATAGCCGCGATCGGGCAGATCGGCGTCCGGCGATTCCACATTGTCGAGATCGATCCAGTCGACCGCGAACGACCGGCCTTGCTCTATTGTGCCAATTCCGGCGCCGCCCCAGTCGCGCGGCCAATTGCTGGTGACCGCGGACGGCCATTCGCGGATCGCCAGCGCCTGGAGCCGGCCGCCGCGATGCAGCTCACCGGGCGTGTCGGGCAAGAAGCGGTAGAAAAGGCCGGTGCGGCTATCCTCGGTCAGATAGACGATGCCAGTATCGGGATCGACGGCGACCGCCTCATGGACGAAACGGCCCATGGCGGTCAGCGGCACCGGTTCGATCAGGCCGGTGGCGGAGGACGGGGTTTCGAACACGAAGCCGTGATAGCGCTGCGATTCCTCGGGTGGCTTGCGCATCGACTCCTCGCAAGTCAGCCAGGAACCCCAAGGCGTGCGCCCGCCCGCGCAATTGGCGGCGGTGCCGGTCAGCACGAGATAGTCCTCGACGAGCTGGCCTGTACGCATATCGTACACGACCTTCGTGACGCCGCCGAAAAACGGACTGCCGTCCGGCTTGAGGCCGAAAAGCCTTCCATCGGGCACGCGGTCGAGCAGCTCGTTATTCGCGCCGAACGGGCTGCCATGCATGGTATCGGGCCAGTTCTCGTGATTGCGCATCAGGATGCAGCGGTCCGCATTGGCCGGATCGGCGAAACAGGCCATGCCGTCGGGCCGGCCGGGGCGGAAGAAGCCGTCGGCCATCGTATCGCCCGTCCGCGAGACGACCGAATAGGCAAAGCCCTCCGGCAGGTCGAGCAGCCCGGCGGGATCGGCAGTCAGGCGGGTCGGCCGCTGCGCGGACGCGGCAACCGCCGACAAACCGCCAAGCGCGGCCGCGGAATAGAACAGGCCGGCGGCCTGTCCGTATCGGAGGAAAGTGCGGCGAGAGAGTGTCATGACAGAATCCACGCTAATGAACCGATTATTGCGAAAAAGGGTATCGCCGAAATATGACAGCCAAAATCGCTTTGCACAAAGTTGGTGCGGACGGCGGGACTCGAACCCGCACTCCCTTGCGGGAAGCAGATTTTAAGTCTGCAGCGTCTACCGGTTTCGCCACGTCCGCATGGCGGCAGGGGTGGCCGAACTGGGTCGGCGTTACAAGCGCAAATGCGACGCGGTCAGAAGTTCAGGCGCTCGCGCATTTCCTTCCCCGGCTTGAAATAGGGCACCCGTTTTGCGGGCACGCTGACCGACTCGCCGGTGCGCGGATTGCGCCCGATACGGGCCTTTCGCTCGCGGGTGGAAAACGCGCCGAAGCCGCGAAGTTCGACACGGCCGCCATCGGCCAGCTGCGTGGTGATGGCATCGAAAAAGCAGTTCACAAGGCGCTCGATGTCCTTGCTCGAAAGGTCAGGATTTTCCGCCGCGATCTTCTGGATCAGTTCGGATCGGATCATAGTGGCATTCCCCCAAAGGCCAATTGTTGCGACACATATGCATGGCTTTTGCCATTGCAGCGCTGCCGTGCATGTATGTTCACGCTTGCGGTCAGCACTTTTCGGTAATGTTCCGGTTTCGTAACTTTTTCAAGGCGAGCGAACCAGATTTACGACGGATCGGGGTCAATATCCCATGATTCCGTAGCAATTTGACACGGATAGGCAAAAAAAAGGCCCGCGGCTCGGTTTTCCGGTCCAAATCCGGTCGCCGAGTCGCGGGCCTGCTTTTCTGCCTGAAGGTCAGGCGACGAGATTATTTCTCGTCGCCGTCCTTCTGCTTGAGCGCTTCGCCGAGAATGTCGCCAAGGCTCGCGCCGGAATCGGTCGAACCATATTGTTTGACGGCCTGCTTCTCTTCGGCAACCTGCAGCGCCTTGATAGAGAAGTTCGGCTTTTTCGAGCGATCGAACCCGACAACCATGGCGTCGAACTTCTGGCCGACCTGGAAACGGTCCGGCCGCTGCTCGTCGCGGTCGCGGCCGAGATCGGCGCGCTTGACGAATCCGGTCGGGCCATCGTCGCCGACCTGTACATCGAGCCCGCCATCGCGAACGTCGAGCACCGTAACGGTCGAAACCTTGCCCTTGCGCAGATCGCCGCTGTCGGTGGAGGCGCCGCCCCGTTCGAGCTGCTTCATGCCGAGGCTGATGCGTTCCTTCTCGGGATCGACATCGAGGACGACGGCTTTGACCGTCTCGCCCTTGTGATGCAGATCGAGCGCTTCTTCGCCCGATACGCCCCAGCTGATGTCCGACATATGGACCATGCCGTCGACATCGCCGTCGAGGCCGACGAACAGGCCGAACTCTGTGGCGTTCTTGACTTCGCCCTCGACTTCGGCGCCGACCGGGAAACGGTCTGCGAAGCTGTCCCACGGATTGTCCTGGGCCTGTTTGAGGCCGAGGCTGATCCGGCGCTTCTCTTCGTCGACTTCAAGCACCACGACTTCGACCTGCTCCGAAGTGGAGACGATCTTGCCCGGGTGAACATTCTTCTTCGTCCAGCTCATCTCGGAAACGTGAACCAGGCCTTCGATGCCCGATTCCAGTTCGACGAACGCGCCATATTCGGTGATGTTCGTGACCCGGCCGGTGAAACGGGTATCGACCGGATATTTAGCCGATGCGCCTTCCCACGGATCGGTTTCGAGCTGCTTCATGCCGAGGCTGATGCGCTGCGTCTCGCGGTTGATGCGGACGATCTGTACGGTGACCTTGTCGCCGATATTGACCATTTCGGACGGATGGTTGATCCGCTTGTAGCTCATGTCGGTGACATGGAGCAGGCCGTCGATACCGCCGAGATCGACGAATGCGCCGTAATCGGTGATATTCTTGACGACGCCCTCGATCACCTGGCCTTCGGTCAGGCTCTGGATCAGGTCAGAACGCTGTTCTGCGCGGGTCTCTTCGAGAACGGCGCGGCGCGAGACAACGATATTGCCGCGGCGGCGATCCATTTTCAGGATCTGGAAGGGCTGCGGGATGTCCATCAGCGGGGTGACGTCGCGCACGGGGCGGATATCGACCTGGCTGCCGGGCAGGAAGGCCACCGCGCCGCCGAGATCGACGGTGAAGCCGCCTTTGACGCGGCCGAAGATCGTGCCTTCGACACGGGCTTCTTCGTCATATTCTTTTTCCAGGCGATCCCATGCGGCTTCGCGGCGCGCGCGATCGCGGCTGAGCATCGCTTCGCCCTGGGAATTTTCGACGCGGTCGACATAGACTTCGACTTCGTCGCCGACCGAGAGATCGGCCTTCTGGCCGGGGCTGGCGAATTCGCGCAGCGGCACGCGGCCTTCGGATTTCAGCCCGACATCGATGACCGCGAGGTCGTTCTCGATACCGGTGACGGTGCCCTTGACGACGCGGCCTTCGAAGCCGTCGGAATCGCCCAGGGTTTCATTGAGCAGTTTTTCAAAGTCGTCCCGTGTGGGATTTGGCGCAGTTGCCATGGATAAAAAGTCCTTCATTTATTCGTTTCAGGCCGTCCGGTTGTCTCCGGAGGTCTTGGAACAAAGCTTGCGCAACCGGCCCCATGCCGATCCCGCATCCATCGATCGATTTTGCCGTAAAAGCCCGGGCGCTTAATAAAGCACAAAGACGTGCCGAGACCGCGACGCTTGGCGCCGCTGCCTGACACGATCCTGGATGGATGCGGTCGTTACCGCTTTCCCGTCCGAGCTTCTACGAGCGTAATCGCTCGCTGGACGGCGGCCGATATAGTGAGGTTCGTCGTATCGAGCAAGTCCGCATCGTCGGCGCGTTTGAGCGGCGCGCTGGCCCGTTCGGAATCGCGGCGGTCGCGCGCTTCGATATCGGCAAGGATCGCCGCGCGGTCGGCGTCTGGATTGTCCTTCAATTCGTCCCGGTAGCGGCGGTCGGCCCGGGCTTCGGTGCTCGCCTCGACGAAAAGCTTGGCGTCCGCGTCCGGCGCGATCACCGTGCCGATGTCGCGCCCGTCGAGCACCGCGCCGCCCGGCTGGTTCGCGAACGCTTTCTGCCGTTCGATAAGCGCCGCGCGGACGACCGGATGGACCGATACGCGCGAGGCGTAGCTGCCCCCGGTTTCGCTGCGCAGTTCGGGATCGTCGAGCAATAGGTCCGGGAAGTCGCAGCCGGCCAACGCGTCCACCGGATCGTCCGGATCGCCGCCAGCGCGCAGCACGCTGACGCCGACGGCGCGATAGAGCAGGCCGGTATCGAGCCAGGGCAGGCGGTAATGCGCGGCCAGCGCGCGAGCGATCGTACCCTTGCCCGACGCGGCGGGGCCATCGACGGCGATGATCATGCGACCGTCGCTCCCAGATCCTCCAGCATCGGCGGAAAGCTCGGAAAGCTCGTCGCGATCGGCCGGATGTCGTCGATCTTCACGCCATGCGCCGAGGCGAGGCCGGCGACCGCAAAGCTCATCGCGATCCGGTGGTCGAGTTCGGCGGCGATGGTCGGCGTCGCATAGTCGCCGCGCAGTTTCTCGCCGCCCGATCCCGTGATCGTCAGCCCGTCCTCTGTTTCCTCGACCGGCACGCCGAGCTGTTTGAGACCGCGCGTCATGACTGCGAGCCTGTCGGACTCCTTCTGGCGGAGTTCGCCGAGACCCGTGCAGACGGTTGTGCCCTCGGCGAGTGCGGCGGCAACGAACAGGATCGGAAACTCGTCGATCATGCGCGGCGCGATATCGGGCGGCACTTCGATACCCTTGAGCGCACTGTGCCGGACATGGATGTCGGCGACGGGTTCTCCCCCGACATCGCGTTCATTCGCATACTCGATATCGCCGCCCATTTCGCGCAGCACCTCTATCAGGCCTGTCCGCGTCTCGTTGATGCCGACATGGCGGATCCAGATGTCCGAACCCGGCACGAGCAGCGCGGCGACCATCGGAAAGGCGGCGGAGGAGGGATCGCCCGGAACGCTCATCGTCGGCTGGGGTGTAAGTTCCGCCTCGCCGGTGACGCTGATGATGCGTTCGCCATCGACTTCTTCGATGCCGACTTCCGCGCCGAAACCGCGCAGCATCCGCTCGCTATGATCGCGCGTGCGTTTGGGTTCGATCACGCGGGTGACACCGGGCGTGTTGAGGGCGGCCAGCATGATCGCCGATTTCACCTGCGCCGAGGCGACAGGCAGGCGGTATTCGATCGGCACGGCGGGCACGCGGCCATGCACCATCAGCGGTAGCCGGTCGCCCGGTGTTACGGAGAAATCCGCGCCCATCTTCGACAGCGGCTCGATAACCCGGCCCATCGGCCGTTTCGAGAGCGACGGATCGCCGATAAAGGTGGCGGTAATCGCATGACTTGCGACGAGACCTATCAGCAGCCGCGCGCTGGTGCCCGAATTGCCCATATCGAGCGCGGTTTCAGGTTGCAGCAGCCCGCCGACGCCGACCCCGTTGACGACCCAGTTGCCGTTCGAATCCTGGCCGATCTGCGATCCCATCGACCAGAGCGCGGCGACCGTCGCGATCACATCCTCGCTCTCCAGCAAACCTTCGATCCGGCTCTCGCCGACGGCCATCGCCGACAGGATCAGCGCGCGATGGCTGATAGACTTGTCGCCGGGAACGCGGGCATAGCCGGTGAGCGGCCCCTGCGCGGAAAAAGTGCGGGAAATCGGCACGTCTGACATGTTGGTCCTTGCGTTGGATGGAGATGCATGGTCTGACATTTCTGCGCGACACGGTCGCACGGGGCCAGACCCTGTTTTCACGGGACTTGGCTTTTGACAGTGGCAATCCCATGTGGCAAGCGCGCGCCCGATCCTGGGCAATGCACGCCCAAATATTTTCCGAAGAGATGAGAGATACAATCCAATGGTGAAGCCAGAATGGGGCACGAAGCGGACCTGCCCGAAATGCGGGACCCGTTTTTACGATCTCGGCGAAGACGATCCGGTCACCTGCATTAACAGCGAATGCGGGGCCGTGTGGGAGCCCGAACCGGTGCTCAAGTCCAAACAGCCAGTCATCTTTGACGATGACAAGAAGGACGACAAGAAAAAGAAGGACGATGCCGATCTTTCGGGCGACGACGATGACGATGATGAGGATCTCGTTGCCGATGTTGACGAGGATGCGGAGATCAATCCGGATGACGAAGTCGATCTGGGCGGTGACGACGATATCCAGGTCGACACCAGTTCCAGCGACGACGACAAGGAAGACGATAGCTAGGACGTCTTGAATGATGGCGGCACCGGCCCGCTCCCCCTCCCGACCTCCCATTAAGTATATCTTGTGGGAGGCCGGGAGGGGTAGCGGGCCGGTGCCGCCATCATTCAAGACGTCCTAGCTATCGTCTTCCTTGTCGTCGTCGCTGGAACTGGTGTCGACCTGGATATCGTCGTCAC